>CAMDDW010000040.1:0-28919 GCA_945893185.1 Akkermansia muciniphila
CGTGGCGTACCACGAAAGAGACAGTTCCTGACCGATTTTGTTTCCGGTAAATTGTGGCCTTGGTGGGGTTCGCGCTCATTCCCTCTTCTGGTTGTCCGAGTCAGGAGTTGACTCAGTTGCTTGCTACTCGGTCTGCTACTCAGGTTGGAGCAAGATTGGCGAAAAACCTTTAAAACCCCAGCAAAAAGATGGTGCACCGGGCAGGACTTGAACCTGCAACCTTCTGATCCGAAGTCAGAAGCTCTATCCAATTGAGCTACCGGTGCATGGGTTGGACTGACAATCCAGACAGTGCCCATACCGCTCTGGGGATGCAATAGCGACGCGATGCTCCGGGAAATTTTTGCATAAAAAATTAATCCAACAGGCCGCCCTTTTGAGATTCGCGATCACCGACTCCAGCATCCAACCCGAGGGTCTGACTTCGGTGCGATCTAGGAGGATCCTAGCAGGAGCCTGGCAGATGCCTAGCAGGAGCCTAGCAGGAGCCTAGCAGGAGCCTAGCAGGGGGTGCAGTAGGTTGCCTAGCAGTGGCCTAGGAGGTGCCTAGGAGGTGTGTAGTAAGTTGCCTGACAGGTGCCTAGGAGGCGCCGAGCAGTTGGCCGTGGCCGATCTTGAGCGACCTCTTCAAGCATCTGGAGGCGAAGCGGTAGGGATCCGGGCGGGCCGGAACTTCAGTCGTTGGAGGTGTTGAGCTTCAGGCGGAGTGCCTGCACGACTTCGGTGGACACGAAGGGCGAGACGTCGCCCTTGAGGCGGGCCACTTCTTTAACTAGGCGCGAACTCAGGAAGGAGTAGGAATCTTTGGGCATCAGGAAAACGGTCTCCACATTCTCGTTCAGTTTTCGGTTCATGAGAGCCAACTGGAATTCGAATTCAAAGTCGCTCACGGCCCGAAGACCGCGGACGACCGCACAGGCTTTGTGGCGGACCACGTAATCTACCAGAAGTCCCTCTAAGGTCTCGACGACGACGTTGCTCAGGTTCGAGACGGCCGAGAGCGCCATCCGCTTGCGTTCTTCTAGGCTGAAGAGTGGGTGTTTGGTTTCATTGTTCGCCACGGCGAGAATCACTTGGTCAAACATTTTGGCCGCACGCTGGACCACGTCGAGGTGGCCGTTGGTGATCGGATCAAAGCTCCCGGGATACACGACGGTTCGCATGGGACAAAGATAGGGGTTTTGGTCGAGAATGGGAAGGTGCCCCCTGCCTAGTCTTCGGTCTTTCCCATTAGAGTTCACCCGGCCATACTACCTCCGGGATTGAATCCGGGGCGACTTTGGGAGTCGATGGAGGCCGTCGGTTCCACTGCCCACTACACCGATGCTCGTCCTCCTGACGCTGGTTGCTGCGAGTTTCTTCTTTGCACTCGCCGAATCGGCCCTGTTTTCACTGGGGTCGTGGCGGGCGCGTCGTCTGGTCGAATCCGGTCGCAGGGGCAGCGAACGGGTCGGTAACCTTCTGGCGCACCCGGCCGATGTCCTCGCGGCCATCGCTCTGGGCAATACGCTGTCCAACTCGCTTCTGGTGGCCTTGACCGTGGGGAGTGGGTTGGCGCTCGATCCGGGGATTCCCGGGGTCTGGTGGGCCGCGTTGGGTCTGCTCCTGCTGTTGCTGACGTGCGAGGTGACTCCCAAAGCACTGGGCGTTCGGAGCCCAGAGGTCTGGGCCTTGAGAGTCGCTGAACCCCTATGGCTGTTTGTGAGTCTCACTCGGCCGGTGCGAAAGATTGCGCAAACCTGGGTGGATGGTGTCGTGGAGCGCTTGGTGCCCAAGTCCGCCAAGATCCAGGCGGGTGTATCCGACGACGAATATGCCGATCTGATTGAGTTGGCCCATCAGCAAGGAACGCTGGGCGCTGGAGAAAAAGAGATTCTGCTGCAGGTGCTCTCGCTCGATCAACGCACCGCTGGAGATGTGATGCAACCGCGGGCCCGGATGGTGCTGCTGCGGGATGACCTGCCCATGGACCAAATGGTGGCAGAGGCCCGGAAATCAGGTCACCACTGGATTCCTCTGTACGATGAATCGCCCGACAATGTGGTGGGTGTGCTGAACACTCGGACTCTGTTGCTCGATTCGGACACCGACCTTTTCATGGCAATGGAGTTTCCGTCGTTCGTGCCCGAGAGCATGAATCTTCTGAAGCTCTTTGAATCTATGCAACGGCAGCACCGGGGTGTGGCGATCGTGCTCGACGAGTATGGTAGCATCGCCGGTTTGCTGACCTTGCAGGACATTCTGGTGTCCGTCGTCGGTCCCATCCGTCGGGACGGGGAGGTGCAAGGGTTTGTCTTCGAGTGCCTCGCACCCGGCCGTTGGAGGGTCAATGGAGCCATGCGACTGGACGATTTTCAGCGCGAATATCCGGCGATGAATCCTCCCGATGACGTGGAGACCATGGCCGGGTTGGTGCTGTGGTTGGCGGATGTCGTGCCGACTCCGGGCGAGGTGTTCCGGTATCAGGGGCTCCGGATTACCGTCAAGCAGGCCGACGAGCGACGCATCCGGGAACTGCTCGTGGAGACGGAGGCTGCGCTGTGAACCACGAGCTGATGCACTGGACTTCGGTGGCCGGCTGGCTGCTGGTGTCCTTTTTCCTCTCGGGCATGGAAGCCGGGGTCTTTGCCCTGAGCCGACTCCGTGTGCGGCAGCGGGCTCGGGCTGGCAGTGGCAATGCTCGTCGCCTGCTCGCCTACATGGATCGACCGGAGGACTTTTTGTGGGCCATTCTCGTGGGCAACACGGTGGCCAATTTTTCGGCAGTGGCGCTGATTTGGCAGGACCTCCAGGGATGGGCCAAGGGCCGCGAATGGACGTTGTGGCCGATGCTGCTGGCGACCGGATTGGCCATCTACCTGGTTTGCGAATTATTGCCTAAGCGCCTGTTTCAGCGCATGCCGAACAAGCTCTGCTTATTCCTGCTGCCGGTCTTTGCGGCCATCCACTGGATGCTCTCGCCCGCGGTGTTCCTAGTGGGGCGATTTGCGCAGGGGCTCCTTTGGGTGACCGGTGACCGTGCTCTCAGCAGCCGCCTCTTTGCCAATCGGGATGAACTGAAGGCCTTGATCCAATCGAGCACCGGTGAGTTGTCCAAGACGGAACGCTCGCTCATCAACCGCGTGATCGATGCCCAGAACCTCACGCTCTCCCGTGTGGCCAAACCGTTGGATTCAGTCCAGACCATCACCGCCTCGGCCACATTGGAAGAGATCCGGGACTTGTGTCGCCGGGAAGGGCGAACTCGGATGCCTGTATGGAGTAGCCGAGGGGCAGGCCGTCGGATCGAGGGGATCGTGAGCCTCAAGGACGTGCTGTATTCGGATCCGGACGGCCAACGCAAAACGGCGCGGGATTGGTTGCGGCCAGCTCTTTTCTTAGAGGATTCACTGCGCATCGAGGAGGCTCTTCGAGCCTTTCAACGGTCGGGAGAGCATTTGGCGATTGTCCGCGGACCCGGTGGCGTCGAGGTGGGGATCGTGACGCTGTCGGATGTTCTCGGGGCTTTATTTCTAGAGGTTCAATCATGAGTGACTCCTCTTCGGTCCTCGAAGTGGTGGGCAAGCTGTCACTGGCCTTGTCGCTGGTGGCTTTCAATGGGTTTTTCGTCGCGGCCGAATTCGCTCTGGTGAAGGTCCGGGACACCCAGTTGGAAGGGTATGTTCAGCGACGGCACCGACGGGCCAGGATGGTTCGCCATATTCTGGGTCATCTCGATGGCTACCTGAGCGCCTGCCAGTTGGGCATTACCTTGGCGAGCCTCGCTTTGGGATGGGTGGCCGAGCCGGTCTTTGCTGCACTTTTAGAACCGGTGTTCGGCTGGTTTCAAATTAAGTCCGCCCAATTACGTCACTTGCTTTCGGCCTCGGTGGGCATCATGGCGGTGACCTTTTTCCATGTCGTGGTGGGAGAGCAGGCCCCAAAATTCATCGCCATTAAACGCCCTCTGCCCGCGTCGATCTGGGTGGCCTATCCGCTCCACTGGTTCTACGTGGTGACCTATCCCTTGATTTGGGTCCTGAACTGGACGTCGCTCTGGGTATTGCAACGATTGGGCATCGAGAGCTCGGGTCACGGTGAGGTGCATTCTGAGGATGAGCTTCGATTGATGCTGGGTTCCACGTTGGCTGCCGGCGGGAGTTCGGTCTTGGCCCGTGAAATTGTTCAAAACTCCCTCGACCTAGGAAGACGGCGGGTGCGGGAAGTGATGCGACCTCGGCGGGAGATCGTGGCCCTAGACATTCGACGTCCCATCGCCGAATGCCTCCGCTTGGCCGACGAGACTCGGTATTCTCGTTTTCCATTGAGCGATGGAGGAGATCTCGACCGGTTGGTGGGCGTGGTGCACGTCAAGGACATCTACCTGCGCCGGGGTGCGGGAGGGTTGGCTTCAGATCTGCAAGCCAGTTCCAAGCCGGTCATCTATGTCCCGGAGACCGCTCGCTTGGACCGGTTGCTGCAACTCTTTCTGGACCGTCGCCTTCATCTGGCGGTGGTGGTGGATGAATACGGCAGCACCACCGGCATGGTGACTTTGGAGAACGTCCTCGAGGAACTGGTGGGTCAGATCCAAGATGAGTTCGACCAAGAAAAGCCGCGCATCGAGGTGTTGGGCGATGGCCAATGGCGATTGGACGGGGCGCTTCCTCTCTTTGAGCTATCGGAGTTGGTTGAGGAACCCGTGGAGGCCTCGGAGGTCCATACGGTCGGTGGTTGGATGACCGAACAACTGGGCGGCTTTGCTAAGATTGGAGATTCGGTGGCTCTCGGTAGCCATCAGTTGACGGTGTGCGAGTTGGATGGAATGCGGGTTTCGCGGGTTCTTTTGGTCCGCGCAAAGACACCGGTCTCCGAGGATCAATGAACCTGGCGTCGTGCGGTCCGCAGGGTTCCGTAGATTCCTAGGATCGCGGCGAGAGCCAGTGTGCCGGCCCAGGCGGCCTCAATACGGTGTCCGGTGGCCACTCCAGCCATAAGTTGAGTCAGGGTCAGAATGAGCCACAAGCCGGCGGGAAACGGGTTCGGCACCTCGGGAATAGGCTTTTTCACCAAAAGCCAGACGCTGGCAGCCAGGAGAGCGATGCCAGCACCGACCCACAGGAGTCCGAGTCCTGGCATTGAGATGGGAAGGCCGAGGATGGCCAGCGAGAGCCCTATAGACACTCCGGACAACACGGTCGTCCCAATTAGAACACCCACGCCATAACCGGAGCGACTGCGCCAGGGGCGGAGCAGGTAGCGCGTCAGCCCACGGCTGGCCAGAAGGTGGCTAAACCAGATTAGCAGATTGAGTTTCAAGGCTGCTGGAGAGCCCAAGCCCAGAAGGACCGCCATGATGCCTCCTACCAATGAAATTAGGCCGGCGGCCGCGACGGTGTTCTGGGTGGGCAACCAGCGGTGGGTTTCCAGGGCGATTGTCAGAGTGAATCCGCCTAAGAACCAACCGGCTCCCCGAGTGGTCACCTCCTCGGTCGAGACCCCGATCGCTACGAGGCCGATGCTCCCGGTCCAGCCCAGGATTCGCCCCGCCCATCGCACAAAGTGGGGGATGGGTTTCAAGGGGGCTCCGGGTATTGCCATGAAGTCGGACTAGAGAACACCAGAACGCGGTTTTTGGCCACCGGAAGCAATGAGCCGTCGGTCTTGAGCGGTTTGAGTGAAAAGGGTGAGCATCGGCTTTCTTGTTCGCCGGAAGACATCGCAGTAGGGTTCCGCTCGTGACGCGCATCATCATCACGGGTTCCAAAGGGCGGATGGGTCAGGCACTGCTGTCGTGTGCCAAGGATCATCCGCAATTGCAGGTCGTTGCAGGGCTGGATGTCGGCGATGATTTGGCGGCGGTCCTTCCGCAGGCCGATGTGGTGATCGACTTCACGCACCATGATGCCACCGCTCAGGTGGCTGCCTTGTGTGCGGCCCACGGAAAAGCCCTGGTCATCGGCACCACAGGTCACAGCGAGGCGGAGAAGGCGGCCATCCGGTCGGCTGCGACTCAGATTCCAATGGTCTGGGCCTCGAACTACTCGACCGGGGTGAACACCCTCTTCTGGCTGACTCGGAAGGCAGCCGAAATTCTTGGCCCTTCCTTCGACCTTGAAGTGATCGAGACCCATCACCGGCTCAAGAAGGACGCGCCCAGCGGGACGGCGACCACCCTGTTGGAGATTCTGGGCGATGTCCGCAAGGTCCAGTTGGAAGACGCGCTGCGCCACGGTCGGCACGGCATTGTCGGCGCCCGCACGCCCTCGGAAATCGGTATCCACGCGGTGCGCGGCGGCGATGTGGTGGGAGACCACACCGTCCTCTTCGCCGCGGTGGGGGAGCGGGTCGAACTGACACACAAGGCCAGCAGTCGCGACACGTTTGCCCAAGGGGCGCTTCGAGCATCGGATTGGGTTGTCGGTAAGGCTCCCGGCATTTACAGCATGCAGGATGTCCTAGGCTTGCACTGAGCCTATCCGCCCCAGCATTTATTCCGCTCCATCGCATGGATTTTATCCCGGTAAAGGTTGTGGTCGCTTTTGGGTCGAACCTCGGCGATTCGGCATCCCTCATCCGGTGGGCGATGGATCGTTTAGAAGACCGTTCGAGCAGGCTCCTGCAGCGTTCGTCGCTCTGGACCAGCACTCCGGTAGACTGTCCACCGGGTTCACCGACCTTCACCAATGCGGTGGCGATCTTGGTCCCTAAAGATGGAGAAACTCCTGAGTCGCTGCTGGCGTTTCTGCAATCGGTGGAGGTCGAGGCCGGGCGTCGTCCGAAGGTAGTGCACAACGAGTCTCGCCCCCTCGATTTGGACCTCATCGCCTGGGATGGTGAAACCCGCGACACGCCGCAATTGGTCTTGCCTCACCCTCGGGCCCAGGTTCGTCGGTTCGTGTTACAACCCTTGGCAGAATTGGATTCTGGCTACCGTTTTCCCGGCGAGGGGGCTTCGATCACTGAATCCCTTCAACGCCTCCCTCCGGACGCTCTGTTGAGAGTCTGTACGGGTGAACAATCACCCTGAGCTCGGGAAGGGTAACATCAGAGGGTTGACGAGGCCGCCCGCGGGGAGAATCTGGAGCCCGTGAGACACGCTCCGATCCCGTTCGCCCTGTTTGCCCAGAACCGAAAGCGACTTCGCGCGCTGCTCCCGCCTGGGGCCATGGTCATTCTCAATGCGAATGACGTTCTTCCCACCAATGCCGACGGTACACTGAGGATGGTGCCCAACACCGACCTGTTCTACCTCAGCGGCATCGAACAGGAAGAATCCATCCTGGTGCTCTTTCCGTCGGCCGAGGACGAGCGCATGCGGGAGATGCTGTTCTTGCGTGAGACTAGCGAAGTTATCGCCATCTGGGAGGGGCACAAGTTGACGAAGCCTCAGGCCATGGAGGTCTCCGGCATTCGATCGGTGCATTGGATGGCAGACTTTCCCCGGATTCTCCATCGGTTGATGTGCGAGTCCCAGTCGGTCTGGCTCAACACCAATGAGCACAAGCGAGCCGTGGTGGAGGTCGAGTCGCGGGACATGCGTTTTATCCGCGACCTGCGTTCCCGATATCCGCTGCACGATTTCCGTCGAGTGGCACCGCTGCTCCATACGCTCCGGGTGGTGAAGGATCCCCTCGAGGTCGACCTCATCCGCCACGCCTGCTCCATCACGAAAGCAGGGTTCGAACGGGTGTGTCGCTTCGTGGCACCGGGCGTCAACGAGTGTGATGTGGAGGCGGAGTTCGCCCATGAATTCATCCGCCGCCGCGGTAATTTTGCTTACAATCCGATCATCGGTTCCGGCAGGAATTCGTGCGTGCTCCACTACCTCGACAACGATCAGGTTTGTCGAAGTGGTGAAGTGCTGTTGCTCGACGTGGCGGCCAGTTACGCCAATTACAACTCAGACCTGACACGCACCATTCCCGTCAACGGTCGGTTCACGCGGCGACAACGGCA
Organism: Akkermansia muciniphila; assembly: GCA_945893185.1. Taxonomy (GTDB): domain Bacteria; phylum Verrucomicrobiota; class Verrucomicrobiia; order Limisphaerales; family UBA9464; genus SXXZ01. The sequence goes on from CAMDDW010000040.1 coordinate 7,939, forward strand.
GGTCTATGACGCTGTGCTCCGGGTGTTGCGGGCCTCCATTGCCGGGCTGACCCCGGGCAAGATATGGAGCCAGTGGCAGGCGGAAGCGGAGGATCTTGTCGCCCAGGAATGTGTCGGTTTGGGCTTGTTGAAGCCGAAGGATCTGAAAGTCAAAGTCACCGATCCCTCGAAGAAGCCGGTCAAAAAGTGGTTTATGCACGGCAATGGGCATCCGATCGGCCTAGATGTCCATGACTTGGGGCACATGAATCAGCCCTTCGCCGCCGGTTGGGTCATGACGGTAGAACCCGCCATCTACATCCCGGAAGAAGACTTCGCGGTCCGTCTGGAGAACGATGTCCTCATCACGGAAAATGGACCGGTCGATTTGATGGCGGACATCCCCATCGAGGCCGAGGAGATCGAGGCGATGATGCAGTGAGTTTGTGGAGGGGATTGAGATTCTATCAGCCAATTTCAGTGGAAACGCTGACTCTCCAGCTCCGGGATTAGCAACTGGAGTTCCGTCGTGGCGGCTCGGAGGAGTTCATCGATGAGGTCCCATCGGCCTGTGGATGCCTGGTTTTCAAGGCGTCCAGCGGCGGCTCCCAATCGGCGGGCTCCCAAATTGTTCGCGCTGCCCTTCAGGGTGTGTGCGGCCTCTTGTACTCCAGTGGCATTCCGCCGATGGAAGGATGCAATTGCCTCCTCAAGTCGTGAGGGCGTGTCGCGCAGGAATAGATCGATGATTTCGGTGACCGGGTCGGGTTCTCCATCGAATCGAAGGGTTCTCAAGGAATCCAACAGGGAGGGATCGAGAATGGGCATCGAGTCGGGGCGGGACGCCTCCGAGGTTTGTAGGCCCGGTCTTGAGAGGGCCGAGGTCGATAAAGCAGACTCGAGTGGGGACGGTTGAGGAGCACCGACCGCTCGGTTTAGGACACTCGGCAGTTGGTCGAGATCGAGTGGCTTGGTGAGAAATTCGTCCATGCCGGCCGCCAGGCATTTCTCCCGGTCACCCGCCATGGCATTGGCTGTTAGGGCGATCACGAAGGTGGGTGGCCGGTTCCCCAACTTTCGGTCGGCCTCCAGACGGCGGATTTCGCGGGCCGTTTCGTAGCCGTCGAGTTCGGGCATTTGACAGTCGAGGAAGACCGCATCGAAAGGGGACTGTTGCAAGGCCTGCAGCGTCTCGCGCCCATTGGAGGCGACGGCGACGCTGTGTCCGAGGCGACGGAGCTGGGTGACGGCCAGCTTCTGGTTCACGAGATTGTCTTCGGCCAGCAGTAATCTCAGCGAACGGCCGGTCGGGGTGTTTGCTCTGGAAATGGAACTGGTAGGGCTGGGTCCGCTCAGGAGGCTTTCTTCGGCAGCCAGCGCTCGGAGCGCCTCCCGCAGTCGGGATTGCTTGAAGGGTTTGACCAGGTGACCGGCGATTCCCACCGTCCGCAACAAATTCGGATCCGGGCGCTGGGAGACCGCCGCTACTAGGATGATTCGCACGGATGCAATGGCAGCGATGCAGTGCACGTCGTGGGCCACCGTCAGGCCGTCCATGTCCGGTAATTGCAGGGCGATGAACGCAGCATCAAACGGGTGGCCGGCCTCGGCTGCCTGTCGCAGGGAATCAATGGCCGCGGCGGCCGTGGGCACTTGGGTGACTAAGGCTCCACAGCGACCCAATTCATGCTCAAAGGACTCGCAGGTGGCCGCATGGGCGTCAGCAATGAGTAGTTTCAGGGGGCACGGAGTGGGCGTCGAGGGGGCGTGACTGACGATCTCGAAGACCCCGGTCATGGTGAAGGTTGAACCATGACCCGGCTCACTGCTCACTTCGATGTCGCCACCCATCCGGCGGGCTAGCTCGCGGGAGATCGACAAGCCCAGACCGGTGCCGCCGAAGCGGCGAGTGGTTGAACCGTCGGCCTGGGTAAATTCCTGGAAGATTCTTCCGAGAGCGGCCGGTTCGATGCCAATCCCAGTATCTCGGACCCAGCAGGCAATCCGACAGCGTTGTCCCTGGATCTCCAGAACCTCGATGCCAACGGTGACCTCACCTTTCTGGGTGAACTTGATGGCGTTGCCGAGAAGATTGGTGAGCACTTGCCGGATGCGTCCCGGGTCTCCCCGGAGCATTGCGGGCAAACCATGACCAATTCGCGTGGCCACCTCGACTCCCTTGGCCTGGGCGATCTCGACCAGCAATTCGACGGTGTCTTCAACGATGGGTCTCAGGTCGAATTCGATGTTCTCGAAGGCGAGTTTGCCGCTCTCGATCTTGGAGAAGTCGAGAATGTCATTGAGCACCTTGAGTAAGTTCTGGGCGCTGTGGAGGACGGTGTCGGCATATTCGCGCTGCTCTGGGCTGAGAGGCGTGTCCAGAAGCAGGCGGGCGAATCCGATGATGCCATTCATCGGGGTGCGGATCTCATGCGAGGTGTTCGCCAGGAATTGAGATTTGGCGCGTGCCGATTCGATGGCGACATCCCGGGCTGCAGCCAGCGCAGAATTGGCCTCATTCAAATCCTTCTCGGCCCGCTTCCGGGCTGTGATGTCCTCCACCGTGCCCTCGTAGTACAGGAGCTCTCCTGTGGAAGGATCCCGGACGGCGCGGGCGTTCTCGCTGATCCAAATCTTTCGGCCGTTCTTGCGATAGACCTCACTGTCGAAGTGGTCGATTTTGTCGTTCCGATTGAGCAACTCTTCGAAGCGGTCGCGCTGCTTCGGATCGACATAGAGTTGGTGCTCAATGTCGGTTCGACTGGCCAAGAGTTCGTCGACGGTGTCGAAACCGTACATCTTGGCCAGTGCGAGATTGGCGTTGAGATACCGTCCATCCGGCGAGGTCTGGAAGATGCCGTCGACGGCGTTCTGAACCAGGCCGCGGTAATTGGCCTCGGTGCGTTCGAGCTGTTCGCGCGCTGTCTGCAGTTCCGTGATGTCCCTGGAAAGTCCGAAGGTGCCCATGATTTGTCCGTCCGGAGACCGCAAGGGCATCTTGCTGGTCAATGCCCAACGGACCCGGCCATTCGGGAGATTCTCCTTTTCCAGACGGCCTAGGATGGGTTGGCCGGTCTGGATGATCGCTAGTTCGTCGGACCGGGCGGCATCGGCGTACTGGCGGTCGAAGAAGCTATGGTCCGTCCTCCCGATGAGTTGGTTCGGGTCTGAGATACCCACCCGGTGGGCCAGCGCACGGCTGGCTCGGGTGATTCGGGAATCAAGGTCTTTGAAGTAGATGGCATCCGGCGCGTGCTCGAGCAGCGCATGAAGCAGATCACGTTCTTGGGCCAACTGCTCCTCGATCCGCTTTTCTTGGGTGACTTCCCAGAAACTCCCCTGGAGACCCACGGGTTGGCCGCTTGCATCGAGCAGCAGGGTCTTGATGACATGGAACCAATGGCGTTGACCATCGGGAGTGACGTTGACCTCGGTCTTTTCGAGAGCGTTGCCGGTGCTGATGACTAGGCGGTCGTCTTCGACGTAGCGGCGAGACAACTCCTCGGGAAACAGGTCGAAGTCAGTGACGCCGATGAGTTGGCTTTTGTGGCGTTTGACCGTTCGACAGAAGGCTCCGTTCACGAAGGTGAAGCGGCCGTTGAGATCTTTACGGAAGATGTTCTGGGGCAGGGATTCTACTAAGGCTTGGAAGTAGGCCTCGTTGTCACGCAGGCGTGTCTCCGTTTGGCGGTGCTGCTCAGTGGTGGTCGCCAGATCGGTGGCTTGTCGCCGAAGCTCCAAATGGACCATGACTTGCCGAGCAACCGTCTGAAGGCCCGCCCGCTGGCCAGGATTCAGTCGTCGCGGAGACCGATCCAGCACTGCGATCACGCCGGCCACTGCGCCGGAAGGGAGGCGTATCGGAAGACACGAAAGCCAACGCCATCCGTCCGGCAGTTGGGTCTGGGCATCGCGCAGTTCGATCCAGTCGTGGATGCTGACAGCGACCCGAGAGATCACCGGCAGAATCGCTTCAATGAACTCCGGAGAGCATCCGGTATGTCCTGCTGGGATCCAGCCAAGGCGCTCTTCCAGCACTATTATGGCCGCCGGAGCAACGCTGACTTGAGCTGCCAAGTTGGCGAGCTCATCCAGTGTGCCACCGGGTCTGAGGGCGGCGTTCATCATGGGTTGAACTCTAACCTCCGCTCCAGCGGTTGGTCACCCGGAAAGGTCTGTTCAGAACCGCCCACCCACCGGCAGAGCGCCCATGGCCGCTCCCAGATTACCCGTATTTCAATAGGGCAGAGGGAAACGGGCCGTCAGCGCCTTCACGCGATCTTGCACCTTCGCCGCGGTGGCCGGAGTGGCGATATCCAGAAGCACCTCGCTAATCATGTCGGCGACAGCCAACATTTCTGGTTCGCACATGCCACGGGTGGTGACCGCTGGGGTTCCCAATCGCACTCCGCTGCCCTCGAAGGGGGATCGGGTCTCGAAGGGGATGGTGTTCTTGTTGGTCGTGATCCCGGCGGTGTCGAGGGCTAGCTGGCACTGCTTGCCGCTCAACCCACGGGCTCCAACATCAACAAGCATTAGGTGGTTTTCGGTTCCGCCACTGACGATGCGGAAGCCGTTGCGCTTCATGCCCTCGCACAGGGCTGCCGCATTACGAACAATTTGCTGTTGGTAGCCCTGGAAGCTGGGTTGCAGCGCCTCATGGAAGCACACGGCCTTGGCAGCGATCACGTGCATTAAAGGGCCGCCTTGGATGCCGGGGAATACTTGCGAATCGATGGCCTTCGCGTACTGAGCCTTGCAGAGAATAAGTCCGCCGCGCGGGCCCCGCAGGGTCTTGTGGGTGGTCGTGGTGACGAAGTCGGCATGTGGCACTGGGCTCGGGTGAACCCCGGCGGCCACTAGGCCAGCGATGTGGGCGATGTCTGCCAGAAGCAGTGCACCAACCTCGCGGGCAATGTCGCCCATACGTTGAAAATCAATACGGCGCGAATAGGCAGAAGCCCCGACGGTGATCATCTTGGGCCGATGCTCGCGCGCCATGCTGGCGAGTTGGTCGTAGTCGATGAGTTCGTTGTCCTTGCCGACGCCGTAGTGAACGATCTCGAAGAACTTGCCGGAGAAATTGGCCTTGTTGCCGTGGGTCAAGTGACCGCCGTGGCTTAGGTCCATGGTCAGCAGTTTGTCGCCGGGCTTCAGCATGCTGAAATAGACGGCCATGTTGGCTCCAGAGCCGGAATGAGGCTGCACGTTGGCATGCTCGGCTCCGAAGAGTTGCTTGGCGCGGTTGATGGCCAAGACTTCTGCTTCGTCTACGTACTCGCAGCCCCCGTACCACCGCTTGCCTGGGTAGCCCTCGGCATATTTGTTGGTGAGAACGCTGCTCTGAACTTCCATAACGGCCGGGCTGGTGAAGTTTTCGCTGGCGATGAGCTCGATGTTCTCGAGTTGGCGCAAACGTTCATGGCGTATTATGTCGGCGATTTGCGGATCAACGGAAGCGAGTGATGTGGACATGTCTGGTTCGATCTTGTTCACGCGGCGCTCGTGGCGGCCGCCTTCAAAAGAAGTTTGGATGAAGTTTTCGACGATTTGAATGGCCAGCTCCGGAGAGGTGAATCGTGCGCCTAGGCATAGGATATTCGCATCGTTGTGCTGGCGGGCAAGAGCCGTTCCCTCGATGTTGTGAACCAATGCAGCGCGGATTCCGGGAACCTTGTTGGCGGCGATGCTAATACCCACTCCGGTCGAGCAAATAAGGATGCCAAAGTCGGCCTCTCCGGATGCCACCTTGCGGGCCACCGCCTGAGCGTAGTCAGGATAGTCAGCAGATTCCGGTCCGTAGGCCCCCTCGTCGATCACATGAAGGCCCATTCTGGAAAGGACTGGGGCCAAGCTATGCTTGAGGGAGAATCCGGCGTGGTCTGAGCCAAGAGACACGGTCAGGTTCGGTCGGATTGTACCCCCTTCACGAATGAATCGGATGGCAGCATCGACAGCATGGTGGATCTGGTCCCGGCAATCCAGGTAGCCCTCCAGTGGTCCGCCGATGGGGTCTTGGATGTCGAGGTCCAGGTCGCTGACGTTCTCCTCGAACTCGCGGAGGACGAATAGTTTTTCAGCGGCTTCCGGGTACAGTGAGACGATGCCTTCGACATGTCCCCGGGTGAGACCGAAAATGTAATCGGCTTCCCGGACCAGTCGTCCGGTGAGCATTTGGGCCCGGTGCTGCGAGATGTCTATCCCCATCGGACGGAGAGCGCTCACCGAATGCGGGCTCACCACCTGACCATTGAGTGCATTGATCCCCGCCGAAACCACCTGCCACTCCGACGAATCCCCTGTGGCCTTGCGAGCCAAAGCGGCAGCCATGGGGCTGCGGCATGTATTGCCGGTGCAGACGAACAGCAGGGTCTTCATGCGCGAGAAAAAACAGACAGGGGATGGTGTTGCTTCAAGGAGTCCGGTCAACGCTGATGTCGATGAAGGAACTTCCCGACTGGTTCGGTGACTTACGTTGCTTCGGTGGGAGAGAACGTCTTAGTGCTGGCTCCAACCCCAACGACGGCTTAGGGGCCAGAAGACCCAACCGGATTTACCGACGATGCGCTCCTGGGGAAAATCTGGAACCGGCCACATCCGGGAGTCGGAGCTGTTCATCGTGTTGTCGCCGAGGCACAGCACATGGCCGGGCCGGACTGTCACCTCGGCCTTGGCACTGGGGAAATTGGGCGTGCTCTGCGTCATCGCCTCAAGACGGGATTTTTGCTGGGCCCAGCGGCTATTCTGCGCGTCATCCGTGGTGGCGGTCGCAGCGTGGGTGAAACTCCGCCAAATCTTCAATTTTTCCTCACTAATGGCAGTGATCTGCTGCGCAGCCGAGGCGTCGCGACTGTGCAAAAGTTCGTACTCTGCCTCGTGGGTCGAGAACCAACTGCCTTCGGCGAAGCCGATTCCATTCACGTGACCGGAGTAACTGCTGGACACCGGATGCTTGGCCGGGTCGAAGCTGTAAACGTCCGCGAAACCGGGGGTGTTGGCGTCCAGACGCTGGCCGTTGATCACCACGTGCCGGTCGTCTCCGATGCGGACGGTCTCGCCATTGAGAGCCACCAGGCGCTTGATGTAGTGGGTGTTGTGCGTCATTCCCGGATGTTGCATCGACTTGAACACCACGGTGTCTCCACGACTCGGGTTCCGGAAATTGTAGGTGATCCGGTCGACCATCAGGCGATCACCCGATTTGACCCGGCAGCGGATGATCGGGTCCCCTTGTTTGAAGAAGCGCTGGGGTAGGCTGCCTTGGTCATTGGCCAAGCCCATGTGGCGCATGAAGTCGTTGGGTCCCTCGCTCATGGAGGTCTTGACGGTGTAGGTGACCCGTCCGACCTCGACCTCGAAAGACTTGCGCAGGAAGCCGGAGATTCCGCCGGAACCCGACGAAGGCCTGACTCCTCCCAGTTCGCCATCCTGCTCGGCGATCACCTCGTAGTAGTGATAACCAAAGAGTGCCCATTCCACAGCTTGGACCGCCAGGTTTGGGACGGACTGGCCCGTGTGGCGCAGATCTTCGCAGGTGATGCCGCTGAAGGTCGGTTGAGCTGAGCCCGTTGGAATGGCCATGGGCTGAAAAAAGAATTGGCGGAAGGCAAACAGCACGATCCCCATGGTGAGGAGGCCTTCGACATTCTCGCGCATGGAGGCGTGCGGGTAGGCCAGCAGCGAGGTCTGTGCTGTGGCTTCCAACCGGGTCATCGCTGCGGCGATGTCATCACGGGTGCCGCTCTTCTGCATGCTTACCAGATGGCGGATGGATGCTTCCAACTCGGTGACGCGTGCCGGCGTCAGGAGATCCCGCTGATGATCTAGGATCTTCTGGGCTTGTTCGGCCAGGTGACCCGCTTCCCGATAGCTTTTCCAGAATACGTAGCGGAATAGTGACATGCAGCGATCGGAAGATCCGGTAATTCGGCGCGGGGATCTAGTCAAAATCCAAGCCCCGCTCCCTGCAGGATTTTTCGGGCCCGGCCGGCAGCACAGTTTGCTTCCTAGGCGGCGCCGAATCCGACAGGGTGACCCGCAGTGAAGCTCTTGTTTTTAGGGGACATCGTGGGCGAACCCGGTCGGCGCGCAGTCCGAATGCTCCTGGAAGACTTGGTGCACCGCGAGGGAATCGATTTTGTCGTCGCCAATGGCGAGAACAGCGCTGGGGGCAACGGTATTACCGCAGGCATCGCCGGGGAATTGTTCAGCTACGGCGTGGATATTATCACGACCGGGGACCATGTCTGGGATCAGAAGGAGACGGCTTCGTTCCTCACGACCGAGTCCCGGGTGTTGCGGCCGGCCAATTATCCGCCGGGCGTGCCGGGCAATGGATCGATTGTCTGGAACAAACCCGGTTTGCCGCCTGTGGCCGTGCTGAACCTTCAAGCGCGGACCTTCATGCCGCCCATGGAAAACCCGTTCTTGCTCGCCCAGTCCGAGGTGGCTCGGTTGCGAACGGCCACCAAAGTGATTCTCGTTGATTTCCATGGTGAGGCGACCTCGGAGAAGATCGCCATGGGGCGTATGCTCGATGGCTCGGTTTCGGCGGTGATTGGAACCCATACCCACGTGCAGACCGCCGACGAGCAAGTCTTTCCGGGAGGCACGGCCTACCTGACGGACGCTGGCTTTACCGGTCCGCATGATTCGGTTCTGGGGCGTCAGGTGGAGCCGGTCCTGAAGCGGTTCTTGACGGGTTTGCCGCAACGTTTTGACGTCGCCAACGGACAAGTGCGTCTCCAGGGAGCCCTGGTGGACATCGATCCGGCGACCGGACGCGCTCAATCAATCGTCCGCATCTCGGAGTTGCTGGACTAATTTCGAGCGCCTCACCGAATTACTTGCTCGCCATGTCCCGCGTTTCAAAAACCCAGTGGAGCTTTGCTGGTGACCTGTTTCAGGAAACGGTCCAGAAGACGCCCGAGTCGGTGTCCGAGCTGACCCAGAAGCTGAAGAAACAGTTGGAGAGCGGATTCGCGGATCGGAGGGTGGCGGGCGAGGTCTCCAACCTCCGGCTTCAAAGTTCTGGCCACGCGTACTTTGTCCTCAAGGATGCCGGAGCCCAGTTGGCTTGTGTGATGTTCCGGGGGCAGGGCGGGGTGGGACGAGCGGCCCTCCGTGATGGGGCCCAGGTTATTTTAGGGGGCGACCTCACGGTTTATGAGCCCCGCGGCAATTATCAACTGCGGGTCAACACGGTGGAGGTTCAGGGGGTGGGGGCGCTGCAAGCCGCCTTCGAGCGGTTGAAGGAAAAGTTGGCGGCGGAGGGGCTTTTTGATGCGTCACAAAAGCGTCCCATTGGCCGATATCCCGCCCGGATCGGGCTGGTGACTTCGCCGAGCGGTGCGGCCATTCAAGACGTGCTGCATGTGCTTTCACGACGGTTTTGTCCCGAGGTAATTCTCGATCCGGTGCGCGTGCAGGGGGCCGGAGCCGCGCAAGAAATTGCCGCGGCCATCGGCCGTCTGAACCGCTTTTCGCAATTGGGGCATCCGCTGGATGTCATCCTTGTCACCCGGGGTGGTGGGTCGCTGGAAGACCTCTGGTGCTTCAACGAAGAGGTGGTGGCCCGTGCCATTGCCGCCTCGGAAGTTCCGGTGGTTTCTGCGGTGGGTCATGAGATTGATTTCACCATCGCCGATTTCGTCGCTGATTTCCGTGCCGCCACGCCCAGCGCCGCCGCCGAAATCCTGACCCAAGATTGGGTGGACAGTCGTGAATTCGTGGAGTCGGCCGGGCGCCGATTGGCGGTGCTGGCTCAACGCCGGTTGATTCGTTCCCGGGATAGTCTGGAGGGCTGGGTTCGACGCTGGGTCCGGGCGCACCCGAGGCGTCGTCTTGAGACTCGTTCCCAGCAGGTGGATGAAACGATAGAATCCCTGCGCCGCGTCGCGGCCCGTTCGGTACGGACTTGGGGGCGACTCTTAGAGACACACCGCCAGCGAATGTTGGCACAGCGCCCTCGCATGCGGGTGAGGGCAGGTCAGCAGGAGTTGCTGCGACTTCGATCTGCGTTGACGGTCCTGCCAGGTCGGAAATTACAGCGTCGACGGCAGCTTCTGGAGAGTTTGCTCGCCCGCCTGCGATTGCTGTCGCCTCAGAATGTCCTGAATCGAGGCTATTCGCTCACGCTCGATGCCGAGACGGGAGCCTTGGTCCGGGATGCAAAGAGTTTGGTTTCCGGAAGACGCCTTCAGAGCCGACTTCAATCCGGCGAAGTTTCCAGCGTGGTGACTCGGGTTTCCGAAGGCACGATCTCCGGAGTGCCCTCGGAGTCATCTCGTCCTTGAACTGCAGGCAGGTCTTGGGATTCCATTGGCTCGAAACATCAAGACACCGTGAAACGCTTTTCCATCCATCTCCTTGCCGTTGCAGCGACGCTCGTGGCCGTCACGGCCGGATGCGCCACCCACTCCAAATCCCAGGCTTCTCTATCGATCGAGCAAATCATGGAAGACGGATTCAAGGGCAAGACATCTCTGAGCGCCCGCATCTCCAAGGGGCAGGGCAATGAGGCCGACTTCAAGAAGATAGCGTTTCTGACCAAGGAACTAGCTCTCAACCACCCCCCAAAGGGCGACCTTTCTAGTTGGACCGAGAAGACCACGGCTCTCAAGGCCGCTGCAGATTCCTTGGTCGACGGAAAGCCCGGTGCACCGGATGGATTCAAGACGGCCGTCAACTGCAAGGCCTGCCATTCCGTGCACAAGGGGGACTGATCGATCGGGTTTCTTCTTTTCGGCTTATCAATAAAGGGCTACCTCGTTTGGGGTGACCTTTTTTGTTGCCTAGAAAAAGCGATGAGAAGTGCTAGCACTTTTCACTCTATTGCTCAGCGCTTCCGCAGTACGAGGGAATCGGCATCAAATTCTGCGGTGCCCGAATCAGCGCGCAGTTCGGCATGGAGGATGATCTCTCGCGATGATTGGCCATTTTCTCCCATGGGTCCGCCGGGTCTACGGCGTCCGCCTTCGCCGCGAGTCGGAATCGAAATTTCGCGTTTCAGGAGGGTCCAGTCGGTGGTGCCGGTCACGCTTTGAAGTGAGGTAGATCCCTCTTCGAATCGTTGCCCTCTGCGCCCCCATTCCACGTCGAGGCAGGCCCCAAAGCCAGAAACTGATCGAGTGCGGACTCGGGCCTCCCATTGGTAGAGGCCGGGAGCCAGCAGAATTCGTTTTTGGAGTGACGTCTGGCCTTCGGCGGCAGAGGCGGTGATGCGAAAGACCGAGGTGCCCTCGTCGGCCTCGATCCGAGTTGCATGGCCTTCTTGCTCAGGGGAAGAGGGGGACCATTCTGTCAGACGCATGCGACCATTGCTGTCGAACTCGCCCGGCTGTGGTGGTTGGTAGCGCTGACCCGCAAAGGCGGCCATCCGCTGCCGGGTCCGCTGCAATGTGGAGTCCACCGCGCGCTGTACCGGCGGGAGTTCGGCTTCGCGGCCCTCTAGAATCAGTCTCTCCCGGAGTCGGGATTGCGCGTTACTGAACACCCTATCTACAAACTGCGGTCGAAACACGGTGTTGGTCAGTTCCCGCATACGATGACTCAGTTGATCGGCCATGGCTGGGATGGAAAAAAGTCGTTGGCCGAGGAGGCTGCTCAAAGCGGGGGTAAACGATCCCCGAGGACTTCTCCAGAGCTGGTCCATTCCATGCGGCATGAGTACCAAGCGGTCGGAAGCGGGCACATGGTACACCCGATAGTTGTTACGGTTCCGAAGGTAGCCATCCCAATCGTCCAGCAGGATTTGCAGTGCCCCGAGCGTGGCGATGCGATCGATGTCCAGATGGCGGGATACTCGTTGCAGGCGCTCGGCAGGATCTTGCACAGCGAGGGACTCCCGCAGGGCAATGAGGTCCGACCAATCAGGAGCCCCTTCGCCGGAGTCTCGCTCAAGATTGGTGTCCAAGTCCTTGGTGAATCCAGGGTCATAAAAATTGCCCTTCGACGACTCGAAATGCTGCTTCAGGAAGGCCTTGTCCCAGCCACCCTTGAGCACATAAATCCCCAGGTAGCGACCATTCAGGGAGACGAGGGCCCGAGTGGCCCTGGGTGTCGGCAGGTCTGACTGGAGAAACATCTCCGAGGCCAATATTTCATCGAGACGCGAGGCGTCCTGAACCGAATTATTGAGATGGAGTTTGCGATGCCCGCCACAGGTTTGTCCGTCTTGGAACTTGCCGAAGTTCAGGGTTAGGGCAGGCAGATCGTCCACGGGACGAAAGCTTCCGGCCGCCCCTTTGAGATGGATGGCGACATTGGTCCAGACTTGCCCACCGGCCCGAACGGTTGCCGAGGCATCCGAATCGTTTTCTCGGTTCCAGGGACCACCCGATTTCCGAAGTTTTTCCAGATCGGCTCGGCGTACCTGAACCTCCCAATGCAGCACCGGCCCATCGAAGAGGGGTTCCCGGCGGATCTCGATTGGGGCGGTTCCGACGTAGGCTGGAGCGCTGGCGAACCCTGGTCGCAGACCCAGGAGTAAACAGAGAAGCAGACCGGTCATCATGGACAACCTGAGTGGGTACCGGGTCTCAGGGATTCGGTCGGCGGACATTTTCAACGGGGGGATGAGTCGATTTAAACAAAAGCCCCGCCGGAGGGGCGGGGCTTTGATTTCATACTTCAGACTATGGCTTCTTCGCCCTCTAAGAAACCATTGAGCTGCCGGAGACGCGTCGGGTGCCGCATCTTACGTAGCGCCTTGGCCTCGATTTGACGAATGCGCTCGCGGGTCACCTTGAATTGCTTGCCCACCTCTTCGAGGGTGCGGCTGTAGCCGTCCAAAAGGCCAAACCGCAGCTCCAGTACCTTGCGCTCGCGTTCGGTTAGGGAGTCTAACACGTCGGCCAGCTTCGCTTTCAGCAAGCTGTAGCTGGTCATGTCGGACGGGTTCTCGGCGGCCTTGTCTTCGATGAAATCACCGAAGTTGGTGTCGTCCGAGTCGCCCACGGGGCTTTGCAGCGAGATGGGCTGCTGGGCCATCTTGAGAACGGCCCGGACCCGCTCGACCGGCATTTGCATCTCGTCGGCGATCTCCTCGGGGGTAGGTTCGCGGCCGAAGTCTTGGATCAACTGCTTCTGCACGCGCATCAGCTTGTTGATCGTCTCGATCATGTGCACCGGGATGCGAATCGTGCGCGCCTGATCCGCGATGGATCGGGTGATGGCTTGGCGGATCCACCACGTCGCGTAGGTCGAGAACTTGTAGCCGCGGCGGTACTCGAACTTCTCGACCGCCTTCATGAGGCCCATGTTGCCCTCTTGAATGAGATCGAGGAACGACAGACCTCGGTTCGTGTACTTCTTGGCGATGGAGATCACCAAGCGGAGGTTGGCTTCGACCATCTCGGTCTTGGCCTGCAATGCCTTCCGCTCGAAGTGCTTCAACTGACTGAAGGCGGCCGTGTATTCGTCCAGCGACATGCGGACGAATTCCTCCAACGCTTTGATTTTCCGCTCCTCGGCATGGATAATGGCTTGGGCCTGGGCGGAACGCTTTTGGGGCTCGAGCTCCTTGATGGAACGGACGGACGTCTGGAACTTCTCGTGAATGTTCTCCGCCACCAGAGACATTTCCTCGATGACCTTCTGCTTGTAGTAGAACTTCGGGAAAGATTTCTGGAGCTTGTCGTCGAGCTTCTTGAACTCGGCGATAATTTTCTCCCGCTTTACCTTGGACTCCAGATCTAGCAGTTCACGCCAAAATTCGTCGACCTGTTGGTCGATGCCGCGGACATCTTTGGTAAGCTTGCGGAGCGTCTTTAAGTGCTCCTCGCGGATCTCGATCTTCTTGTCGACGATGACCCGGTCAAAACGCTCCTTGGGCGGTTCTGAGGTGAGCTTTTCGGCCAGTGCGATGTGCTCTTTGCCGGCGAAGCCGAAGGAATAGATGATTCGCTTGACCTCGTTCTCGTTTTCCTCAATTCGCTTGGAGATCTCCACCTCTTGCTCGCGAGTCAGCAGCGGGACCTGGCCCATCTGCTTGAGGTACATGCGGACAGGATCGTCTAAGATGTCGAGCCGCGACTTGTCTTCTTCCTCTTCTTGTTCGGCCGCCTTGGGACGGTCTACCTCGGCTTGATCAACGATCTCGATTTCGAGGTTACGGAGCTTGATATAGATCTCGTCCATCTCCTCCGGGGACATGGGCGTGTCGGCCAAAACGTCACCGATGTCGCTGTGAGTCAGGTAGCCTTGCTCTTGAGATTGGCGAACCAGTTCCTTGATCTTCTCGGTGATGTCCACACCGGAGGCGTTCTTGATGGTGCCGATGTTCGGGGTAGGTCCATCACCGTCGCCAGCAGCCAACTGAGCGAGTTGGCTAGCCGTGGGCCCGATGGGCATGGGCGTTTCCTTCGGTACTATGATGTCCGACTCGTTCTCCTCATTCTTGGCTGCTTTCTTGGGCCGACGATCTCCTTTTTCAGCCTTCGGGATCGTAGGAGCCATCACAGCAGCAACGGCCTTCGGAGCCGCGATGGGCTTGGAAGGCTTTGCCAGTTTGCCATTCATCAGTGATGGGGCGGAGTTCGCTTTTTCAGCGGCGGCCTTCGGAGCCGGGGTTGTAGGAGCAGCAGCCTTAGGTGCAGCGGCCTTCGGAGCCGGGACTTTAGGAGCAGCAGCCTTAGGTGCAGCGGCCTTAGGTGCAGCAGTCTTCGGAGCCGGGACTTTAGGAGCAGCAGCTTTAGGTGCAGCGGCCTTAGGAGCCGGGACTTTAGGAGCAGCGGCCTTAGGTGCAGCGGCCTTAGGCGCCGGGACTTTAGGAGCAGCAGCCTTAGGTGCAGCGGCCTTGCCGACGGAAACCTTCGGTGCGGTTGCGGGTGCGGTCTGCTTTGCCGTCACCCCGCTTTTGGCTGGGGCTTTGGACTGGGTAGACACGGCCGGCCGTTCCGACTTGGCCGGAGTCGGGGGCGACTTCTTGGAAGGGGCCTTGGCTGCGGGCTTCTTCTCTTTCGTCTTGGACATAGTAGCGAGGCTGCGCGATGCGCGAAGCCGATTAAGCCGGTCAAGGTGGGGACTGGGCCTCCTCAAGTCAAGCGGTGGGTCACAACCAAAGTGCTACAATCGCCAAGTCGGAGGGAACGGTGACCTTGGGATTGGGATCGGGACAGTTTACCAACTGAACCGGAGCACCGATGAGTTCGCAAGCCGCGGTATCGTCCGTCACGCTCAGTTTGCGGGCCTGAACTTCGGCCAAGGCATTTCGAAGGATGGGCAGGCGGAAGCACTGGGGGGTCTGAACTGCCCACAGGCGTGAACGGTCCAGGTGGTGTGCCACCCGCTGCTGGGCATCGGCCTCCTTGAAGGTATCGACGGCCCTTTGGGCTGCCACTGCGGCGCCCGTCTGTTCAGCGGCCTGGAGGCAGCGAGAAATGGTGTCGAAACTTGTGCAGGGCCGTGCACCATCCTGGATGGCGACGATCTTTGTTGCCGCGGGGACGCTGGACAGGCCGTTCCAGACCGAGTCCTGTCGCTCGGCCCCGCCCGGAATCAGAGTGTAGGGACGTTGAACGGCCAATTTCCGGGCTAACTCCTCGAAATCTGATTCGAGTCCGGGGCGGATCACCAGGCAAAGGTGATGAATGTCGGGGTGCCGGTCGAAGCGTCGCCATGTGTGGGCCACGACGGGAAGCCCGGCGACCTCTAGGAACAATTTGTCGATGCCCGGACCCATTCGGGTTCCTTTTCCGGCAGCCACGATGATGGCGGTGTTCATAGAAAAAAGGCGCGGCCTCGGGGCCGCGCCTCAGGGGGCTGATTCTCAGTCCAGGATTTACTTTTTGTCGGACTTGTTCGGTTCGACTTTCTTAACGTCCTTCGCGTCCACCTTTGAAGCGTCGCTCTTGGTGGAGTCGGGTGGGGCGGTGGCGCCGAGCGTCTTGGCCACCAACTCGCTCAGGTCGCTCTCGCCTCCGGCCAATGTGGTGAAGATGACCACCGGGGTTCCATTGGCCGATAGGGCTGAAACATCCAGAACCGTGGCATAACCACTGGCTTTGGCCTTCTCTTCGAGCACCCCCCGAACATCCCGGAGGATCGACTCGCGCACACGCCCTCGTTGTTCCATCAAGGCGCGTTGGCTGTTGCTCTGGAACTGCTTGATGTTGCTCTCCATCTCCATGATGTCCTTGCGCTTCTTGTCGAGATCTTTGCGGCGCTTGTCGGCTTCCTCCTTGGAGAGGGAGGGGTCGTTGGCTGCCTCGATTTGCTTGCCGAATTCTTCGTTGGCCTTCTTGTAGTCGTCGTACATCGACTGGCCCATTTTTTCGAATTCAGCCAAGCGATCCTTGATCTGGGCGTCGGCTTGCTTGGTCCTCCAGAATTCGTCAAACACTTTGGTCAGGTTGATCACCCCGACTTTGCCCTGGGCCAGGGCGGTGGTGCTGAGCAGGGAGGCAGTGAGGGCTGCGGCGATGGTGAGTGCAGTTCGGTTCATGCGTTCTAGGATAGATCCAACTTGGGCAACCTTTCAAAAGTCTCGAGTCCAGCCAACGCCAAACTGGAACTTGCCACCGGTGCCGGTGTCGGGTCCACGAGTAATGGGGATGCCGTAATCGAGACGCAAGGGGCCGATCGGCAGGTTGAGCCGAATTCCGACACCCCAGTTGTCATTGTAGAGGCCAGTGTTGCCGCGGACTAGGGGATTGCCAATGGCATCGGTTGCCGCGGATTCAGGGGCGAAGCTGTAGGCACCTGGATACACCATGCCGATGTCATAGAATATCGCGAAGCGCAGCCGCTCAATGATGGGGATGCTGTACTCGGTGGAACTGAACCAGTAGGTGCTGCCGCCGATCGGTTCGCCCGAGTAGTATTCGCGGGGTCCGATGGATCGGAACTTGTAGCCGCGCAGGTTGTAGAGGCCGCCCAGGAAATAGCGGTCGAACAAGGGGACACGGGTTGAGTCACCGTAATAGTCGACCACGCCCACGCGGCCTGTGAATTCCACGATGTGCCCCTCGAAGATATCCTTGGCGACGCCGGCATCGTCGAGAAGTCGATCCGGACTCCAGTATTGGGAAACCCGGGCCTCCAGCTTGTAGAAATCGCTGTCGCCGCCGAACGGACCGCCGACCAGTTCACCCAACACCTCGGCCCGGTGCCCGCGCGTGGGCATTTGGAAGTTGTTCCGGGTGTCGTGGGCCAGGGAGGTTCCGAAGCGGGACACCAAGCGAGCGCCCTCTTCAGCCAAGATAGCGCTGCCGAATTTCTGCTGTTGGAACCGGTAGCTGTCGGAGAAACGTATCTGGATGTTCTCGAGCGTGTAGCTGACGTTGCCGATCAAGTTTCTGGGCAACTGACGGGTGAGCCCAATGCGCGAACCGGTCTGGCGCTGGTTGTAGTTGTCGGAAAGGAAGTTCAGGTCGCGGTGGTACAGGTCGACGCTCAGGGAGAGTCGTTTGCCTAAGAACCATGGTTCGACGAAGGTTGCGACATAGTCCTGACGACGGGAACCCATTTGGGCGCGCAGTCGCGCCTTTTGACCCGCGCCTGTGAAATAGGGCGGATTGGTGATGTCGAAATTCCCCTGACTAACTTCGACGAATCCGATGACCGAATCCACTGAACTGAAACCGGCACCTAGGGCGACGTTGCCGGTGTTCTTTTCCTCGACGGAGATGACAAGGTTTTTCCGGTTGGGGACATCGGTCGGTTCCGGTTTGGCCTCCACCTTGTTGAAGAACTGCATCTGCTCAAGGCGACTCTTAGACACCTTGGCCCGCACCATGTCGAAGGTCTCACCCGGTGTGATGGCCAATTCGCGACGGATGACCGTGTCCTTGGTCTTTGCGTTGCCCTGGATCTCGATCTTCTCGACGTAGAACTTGTCGCCTTCTTGGATGCTGTACTTCAGGTCGAGTGTTCCTTTCTCGACATTGGCGATTTGCTCGGGCTTAGCGCGGGATTCGATGTAGCCCCGTGCTCCGTAGAAATTCTCAATGGCCTCGGTGTCTTTATAGAGCCGCTTCGGTGAAAAGACCGATCCCTCCTTGAGTTGAAGGCCTCTCTTGGTCTTTTCCCCATCTTTTGAGGTAAGATTTTGGACAATCTGCTGCTGAGTGAAGAGCTCGTTGCCATCGAAAGTGACGGCCCCGACCTTGTATTGCGGTCCTTCCGAGATCGGAAGGTGCAGAATGAGATTGTTGGTCTTGGGGTACTCGAATCGAGGCTCCTTGAGCTCCATGTCGATGTAGCCCTTGTCGGCATAGAACTCCCGGAGCTTGTCCTTGTCTTCCTCGAAGACATCGTCCTTGAAGCGACCGGAACCGGTGATCCAGGAGAAGATCCACCAACGGCGGGTCTTAATGACCTTGCGTAGCTTGCGCTGCTTGAACGAGGGAGCGTCCTCAAAGAGCACTTCCTTGATTTTGACCTTGGGAGATTCCTGCACCTCGAAGGTCACGATCCCGCGGCCGAGGGACTCGGTGATGCTCGGCTTGTAGTCGACCGTGGTCCGCTGGAGGCCCGCCTTCTGGTACATCTTGAGGATGACCTGGGCATCAGTGAAGAGCTTGCGCTCGTCCATCGGCTCGCCGCTCTTCGAAGTGAGTTTCTTGCGAAGCTTGGAGGCCGAGTACTTCTTGTTACCCGAGAAACGGATCTCGGTAATTAGGGGCCGACCCTGCACCACGTAGGTGAGTGTGTATTCTTTGGGAACCCGGGTGCCATTGGGGGCCAGCTCTGTGGCCGTGATGTCTTCGGTGACCCGAATGTTGAAGAAGTAAGACGTCCCGTAGAGGTTCTTAATGTCGTCATCGACTGCGAACCGGCTATAGGCCTCACCTTCTTTGACTCGGATGTTGGCCCGGATCAGTTCTTCGCTGACGGCGGCCGGGCCGACGTGCTTGATGATGATCTTTCGGACGACGGGTGTCTCCTCGGCGGCCGCCAATTGGAGGCAGGCCACGAGAACGGCACACAGTCGCAGGCTGCGGTTCTTAGTGAGTTTCATCATCGAGTTAGTCTTCGACATCAATCTTCGCCGCACTCTCGAACCGTGTGAAGCTCTTAAAGAAGGTCAATCGAACGTCCCCAGTGGGACCATTTCGCTGCTTGGCAATGAGAAGATTGACCGGATGAGACTCTACCGGTTGCCGTGTGTCGGAGACATCTTCCTCTTCTTCCGCTGGTTTGTAGAGCAGCCCGACGACATCCGCGTCCTGCTCGATGGCACCCGATTCACGAAGATCCGACAGACGGGGTTTGCGGTTCTTGTCCTTCTCGAGTTCGCGGTTGAGCTGGGATAGGACGATAATTGGAATGTTCAATTCCTTGGCCAGAGCCTTAACACCGTTGGAAATATCGGAGATTTCCTGTTGGCGGTTGTCCTGAGCTTTCTTGGAGTCCGAACGCATCAACTGGAGGTAGTCGATGATGATGAGCTTGATCTTGTGCTGCTGCCACATGCGTCGGGCCCGAGCCCGGAGCTGGAGGATGGAAAGTCCGGGAGTGTCATCGATGTGGAGGGGGCTCTTGGCCATCTTGGCAGCCGCTCCGGTGAGTTTCTTAAAATCTTGCTCGGCCATGAATCCCTCTCGGATCGACCGGCCGTTGACCCGAGCCAGGGAGCACAGCATACGCATGACCAACGATTCGGAGGTCATTTCTAGGCTGAAGACTCCGACGGGCTGTCGTTCGTTGATGACGACATGCTCGGCAATGTTCATGACCATGGAGGTTTTGCCCATCGATGGACGCGCCGCGATGACGATCATTTCTCCACCATTCATGCCGCCGGTCATCTTGTCATAGTCGGCAAAACCCGTGGCCAGCCCAGTGAGCCCTCCGGCCCGCTGGTGGAACTCCTGGATCATGTCGATGGCCCCGCGCACCAAGTCCTTCATCGGCTTGATGGTGGTCGTTTCGCGATCCTCGCTGATGCGAAGGATGTCGCGTTCAACTTCGTCAAGCAGGGCGTTGACCTCACCTTGATGTTCGTAGACCCGAGCTACGACAGAGGTGCAGGCCGTGAGCATCCGGCGGAGGACGAGTTTTTCGCGGATGATCTCAAGGTAATAGGGCAGGTTGGCCGCACTGGGCACGGCATCCTGAAGACTGCTGAGGTAGGCGAGTCCACCGACGGCTTCGAGTTGGTTGGAATCCTTCAGCTTCTGCTGGACCGTGATGAGGTCGATGGGATTCTTGTTGTCATACATGCTGGCCAGCGTCTGGTAGATCAACTGATGCCGCTGGTCGTAGAAGGTTTCCGCACCCGCCTTGAGTGTCTCGATACACGCCCCCATGGCTTCGTTGGGGGAAAGCAGGATGCAGCCAAGGACTCCCTGTTCGCCTTCCGTGGAATGCGGGGGCAGGCGATCCAGCGAGGAGATGTCCAATTTGGGGCGGACCCGACGTGAACGCTTGAAATCGGGCCGGGGTTCTTCCGAGGCAGCTCCGCCGCGCTCGTCAGGAAGATCTTGCATGGGGTGGATTGAGAGTCCGGGAGGCTCCGGGCGGAAGCAAAGGTTGTGCGCATCCGGCGGGGAATAACTTCTACCGCTCGGTGCTTGCTTCTGAGGGTTGAGTTGGTACTGCCTCCCGCGGCCGGTTTTAGCCGGAAAACGGGCGCACGAATTGCTTTCGGAAAAGGCTCTGGAGCCAGGCTTACAACCCCTTGAGGAGTTGCTTGAGGCGCTTCCAAGCGGTTTCCCGGGCTTTCTTGTTCTCAGGGCTTCCGGCGGGATCTTCGCCCGCGCGCATGAAGCCATGGCCGGCGCCTTCGTAAATGACCGGTTCATAGGCCTTACCGACCTTTTTCATGAGCGTCTCTGACTTCGGCACGGTGGCATTAACTCGTGCGTCGTTGCCGCCATAAAAACCGTAGACAGGGGCTTGGATCTTGGTTAATTCGCGTTCGTCTTCGGTGCCCGAGCCATAGAACACAAAGCCGGCCTTCACTCCGGTGTGCTGGCTTACGAAGCGAAAGGTTTGGGTGCCACCCCAGCAGAAGCCTCCAACGGCGACCTTGCCATTGCAGGCGGGGAGTTTCTGGA
>CAMDDW010000041.1:0-28456 GCA_945893185.1 Akkermansia muciniphila
AAGCAGAACGAGGGTCTCCAGAAAAAGTACGGCGTGGACGGGTATCCGACCTTCGTCCTGGTGGATCAGAGCGGCAAGGAGCTCGGCCGCCATGTCGGTTATCTGAAGGGCGGGCCTTCGGCCTTCGTTCAGAAGATCGAAGAGTGGACCAAGACCGGTGCCTCGAAGAAGTAATGGGTTTTACCAGCCGCGTTAGGGGGACTATCGGTCTAACACCTTATCGGTTTGAAACCTGCCTGAGGGCCTCAAAGAGGACAATCGCCACACAGTTCGACAAGTTGAGAGACCGCGCCTCGGGATTGGCCATGGGGATGTCCAACCAGTGTTTTGGGTGGGCTTGAAGCAGTGCCAACGGAAGACCCGCGGTCTCGCGACCGAACACGAGATAATCGTCCGGAGCGAATTCGGCTTGGGTGTACCGACGGGGAGCTCCTTGTTCAACGAACCAGAGTCGGCTGCCGGCTGCCAGGTGGTTCTGGAACTCGTTCCAAGTGGACCACCGTTTCCAGGTGACCAGTTTCCAATAATCCATGCCGGCCCGAGCCAGTCGTTTGTCGTCGATCTCAAAGCCCAGCGGCTCGATGAGATGGAGGGTGGAACCGGTGGCGGCGCACAATCGGGCGATGTTGCCCGTGTTGGGGGGGATTTCGGGTTCGACGAGGACGATGTTCACGGAACGCAGTGTGATCGGGTAGGGACCGTGCAGATCTGCGCTGGCGGGGGCAATCGGGAATAGCCCGTCTTGGCGCTTGATCCGGCAGATCCGGATTGGATGATCCGAACTCGATGTCTGCTGAATCCTCTCCAGGACCTGCGCCGTTCTGGACAACTCCAGAATTCCCCCGGGTGCTGCCCTTTGCGGTGTTTCTCCTCATTGGAAGTTTGGCCGGAAGATTCTTTCCCGGTTCAGAATACTGGTTTTATGCCCTCAAGACCCTGGTGGTTGCCGGGCTCGTTTGGGTGCTGCGAGCGCGCCTTCCAGAGATGGAGTGGCGTTTTACGGCATCCTCCATCGGTGTTGGGGTCACGGTCGCGATAGTTTGGATCGGAATGGACGGACTCATCCCGTCGCTGTCCGACCTCTACGACCGCGTCTCGACTCTCTGGACCGGTCGACCACCGGAGCCGCAACCGGTCGATCCGCCTTGGAATCCATTGGCCTTCTTCAAGAACAACCCAGCTCTGGGATGGGGATTTCTGGCGATCCGGGTGCTGGGGCGTTCGGTGCTAGTACCCATGATCGAAGAGGTGTTCTACCGATCCTTCCTGTATCGGATGATTATTCGCCCGGATTTCCTGGAAGTACCCTTGAGGACCTGGAATCCCATGGCGTTCGCCGGAACTTGTCTGCTCTTTGGATTGAGCCATCCGGGTCAATGGTTGGCGGCCATTGTTTGCGCAGCCTTGTATCAGGGATTGGTCCTGAGACATGGGCGGATTGGGGATGCCATGGTGGCTCATGGGGTGACCAATGGTATTATTAGCGTCTACGCCATTAGTACCGGCCAGTGGCAGTTCACCTGAACTCAGCCAACCCTGATTCGAGAGCCCGCTTTCATGGAACAGAGATTCGTAGCCACTGGCGTGGAGGCATCAACACCAGTGTCGATCGACCTCCGCTCCACGGCCCTTCCACCGTGTGTCGTCTTCGAAGACGACGATCTGCTGGTGGTGAATAAGCCGCCGGGTTGGAACACCCATGCCCCGAGTCCGTATGCGGGCGAGGGAGTGTATGAATGGCTGCGCCATCGGGAACCGCGTTGGGCCGAGTTGTCAATTTTGCATCGCCTCGACAAGGAAACCTCTGGACTGATGGTCTTCGGCAAAACGCCTTTGGCCAATCGGTCCCTGACGCAGCAGTTCGAAGAGCGCCGGGTGGAGAAGGTGTACCGATTGCGCACGGACCGGCTCGTCCAAGCCACCGACTGGATCGCTCACTGGTCCGTGGTGAGGGCCGGAGATCATTACGTGGCCCGTCCCCAGGCTGTCGGGCTTGATCCGGCGGAGACGCGCTTTCATCGAGTCGCCCACGGCAACGGTTGGACGGAGTGGGAGGCTTATCCGCGAACTGGCCGGACCCATCAGATTCGGGTCCATGCAGCCCAGGGCGGCATGCCATTGCTCGGGGATTCACTTTATGGAGGCGGCCCTGCCACTCGTCTGCATTTGTCTGCCCATCGCCTGGCATTCGAGCACCCGAGGACGGGAGATCCGGTGAGCTGGTCGGTGGATCCGCAGTGGGATCACGACCCGCGGAGTCTCTTGCGCCAAGCGGTCATTAATCCCTCGGAGACCGACGCGTATCGATGCTTGCACGGAGCCTCGGATTCCGGAGGGAGTGGCTTCTACTTGGATGCCTTGGGGCCCTTTCATCTGCTGCACAGCGATTCGGATGCCCCAAGAAGCCTCGAGGTCGGAGGGGGTATTAAGGCCGTCAACCTGTACCACCGTCGACTGAACCGGAAGGTGGGTTTCTCGGGCACCGATGAGAGTTGCCCTAGGTGGGTCCGCGGTGAACAGGCTCCCGAGGCGTTCACGCTTCGCGAAAATGGGGTTCGGTATGAGATGCGATTCGATCAGGGCTACAGTGTGGGTTTGTTCCTCGATCAACGGGACAATCGCCGTCGCCTCCTCACGGGTCACATTGCCTCCGGCTTTCCACTGATGGATTCTCCGGTGGCGAATCCGGAGGTGTTGAACTGCTTCGCCTACACCTGCGCTTTCAGCGTCTGCGCGGCTTTGGGCGGAGCCCGTGTGACCAGCTTAGACCTTTCTAAAAAATACCTAGATTGGGGTCGGCGCAATTTTGCACTCAATGGCCTGGACCCATCCGGCCATGATTTTATCTTCGGTGATGTCTTTGATTGGTTGCGCCGCCTGGGCAAGAAGGGGCGGCAGTTCGATTGCGTGCTCTTGGATCCCCCGACCTTTTCACGATCTAAAGAGCGGGGCGATTTTCGGGCCGAACGGGATTATGGAACTCTGGTGGCCTCGGCCGCTGCCTTGCTCAAACCTGGTGGCACCCTGTTTGCCTCTACGAACGCGGCCCGCCTGGAGCCCGAGGTCTTTCTTGGTCAGATCCGAGAGGCCCTAGCCGGGGTGGGGCGGCGTGTCCTGAAGGATCAGTATGTTCCTCAACCGTCTGATTTTCCGGTGAGCCGTGAAGAGCCCGCCTATCTGAAGACCGTGTGGATGCGAGTGGTCTGACGCGGTGAATCGTGGCAGGGATCGATTCTCAAAAATAGTCACCGAAACCGCCGTTCTGTTGCGCGGACTAGGTAACGTCTATAGTCTCACGCAATGGCAGAGAAGACGTTGCTGCAGATTTCGGTCGCACAGAGAGAGTTGTTCGACAAGGGGTTGGCGGCTCTCCAGAAAAACAATCTCGATTATGCGGTGGCCTTGTTTTGCCAAGTGCTGAGGGCGGAACCGGGGTTCTACGAATGCCGTGAGGCACTTCGAGCTGCTCAGCACAAGCGAACTGGGAGTCGCGGGGGTGGGTTGTTCAAGAAATTGCTTGGATCGGCCAACTCTCTGACCTCCGGACGATTAGCGCTCCGGTCCAATCCCCTGGAAGCGATCCTGATCGCCGAGGAAGCTCTGAATCAGGATCCCTCCAACATGCAGGCCCATGATTTGTTGGCCGATGCCGCCTTGCAGGCCCAGTTGCCTAAGACGGCGCTCCTTTCGCTGGAAGTCGCCTTCAAGTCCAACCCCTCCGATCGCAAGTTGGCCGAGAAATTGGTCGAAGCGCACACCCAACTAGGCAATCACTCCCGAGCCGAAAAGCTGCTTCGAGACCTGTTGTCCGGAGATCCGGGAAACCCGGCGTTCAACGAGCGCCTCAAGAACTTGCTGGCGTTGCGCACCCTGAAGGATGGGGGCTACGAACAGCTCTCCAGTGGAACAGGAAGCTACCGAGACGTCCTGCGGGATAAGGATCAGGCCAAATCGCTGGAGCAGGAGCAGCGCGAGGTGAAGGACGTGGATGTCTTGGAACGACTGGTGGGCGAACAGGAAGCCCTCCGGGCAGTCGACCCTTCGAATCCTCGCGTGCTGCGCACCTTGGCCGACCTCTGCCTCAAGATGGGGGAGTTCGATCGGGCGGTTGGCTACTATGAGCAAGTCCAGATGGTGAGTGGCATGAGCGATCCATTCATCCTTCAGTGCATTCGGGATACGCGCGTGGCCCAATTCACAATGCTCGAAAAGACCTTGGATGCCCAGACCGAGGTGGGTCAGAGCGGGCTAGAGGCCTTGCGTAAACAACGTCAGGAATACCTGTTGGAGGATGCCAGACGCCGCGCGGAGGCCAATCCTACCGACCTCTTGGTGCGATTCGAGTTGGGCGAACACTACTTCAAGTTGGGGCGTTTTGGGGAGGCGGTCGCTGAGTTGCAGAAGGCTCAGAACAATCCTAACCGTCGGATTGCGGCCATGGGACTGCTGGCCCGGGCATTCTTCCAGCGCGGCATGAATGACATGGCTGCGAAAAAGTTGCAGGAAGCTTTAAAGGAAAAGCCGGTTTTTGACGATGAAGCCAAGGACTTGACGTATCACCTCGGCATTGTTCTGGAAAAAATGAATCGCCCCCAAGAGGCCATTGAACAGTTCAAGCTCATCTATGAGCAGGATATTGCCTATCGCGATGTCATGGCCCGGGTCGACCAGTTCTACGCTTCTCAAAGTTGACGGTTTAAAAGCACCTCATGGGTTTAGGAAATGTCATCGTCGCCGACGGAAACGAGCACATGTCGCTCGAGAAGGTTCTGATCGTCGAAGACAACGAAGTGATTCGCAGGGCGTTGGAGATCCAACTCCAGCGTCGTCGGTTCGACGTGATTGGCGTGTCGACCCTAGCTGTTGCCCAAGATTATCTCGGCAAGGACAACTGGGATCTGGTCTTCGTCGATGTGCGACTGCCCGATGGCGAAGGGACCGATATCCTCCGTATCCTCCAGAACCGTTCGGTCAAACCCTTGGTGGTGATGATGACCGGCCATGCATCCATTGAATCGGCGGTGGCCTGCATGCGGGACGGTGCCTTCGACTACCTGATCAAGCCGTTCTCTTCGGACCAGATCGATATCACCCTCAAGAAGGCGCAGGAGTTCAATCAGCTCATCAAGGTCAATCGGTACCTCAGCCAAGGCGATCCCTCCGAGGCGACTGGTTGCGAACTGCTGGGGCGCAGCCCTGCCATGCAGTCTCTCCGAGATCTCATTCGCAAGGTGGCACGGACCCAAGCGACGGTGTTGGTCCAGGGAGAGAGCGGCACCGGCAAGGAGTTGGTGTCACGGGCCATCTACCGTGAGAGTTCTCGCGCCAATGGTCCGTTTATCAAAGTGAACTGCGCGGCGATCCCTGAGAATCTTATCGAGAGTGAGTTTTTTGGGCACGAGAAAGGCGCCTTCACCGGGGCGCTCACCAAGCGCGAAGGGCGCTTCGAGTTGGCGCACGGGGGCACAATCTTGCTGGACGAAATTAGTGAGGTGGCGCCCCACGTTCAGGCCAAGCTACTTCGCGTGCTGCAAGAGCGCGAATTGGAGCGCGTGGGCGGCAATCGGTTGATTCGAGTGGATGTGCGTGTCATTGCCACAACCAACCGCAATTTGGAGGAGAGCATTGCTCGCAAAGAATTCCGCCAAGATCTCTATTTCCGGCTGAATGTTGTTCCCATCTCGGTGCCACCGCTGCGAGAGCGCAAAGAAGACATATCCTTCCTGACCGATCAGTTCATGCAGCGATTGGCCCGCAAGCACGGTGTCCGAGTCAACGGCATCTCGGCTTCCTGCCAAGCAGCACTGATGTCCCATGACTGGCCCGGCAATGTTCGTGAACTGCAGAATGTGATCGAGCGGGCCGTGATTTTGTGTCCCGATGGGGGCGAGTTATCGGAGGGTCATCTCGGATTTAATCCTTCTAGTGTCAACGTGGCTGTCGCACCGATCCCTGTGCCGCGCTCTGCGTCAATTGGTGGTGCGGTCGAGATCACGCCGTCGGCTCCCGCCTCGTTTTCTGTTCCGTTTTCTAAACCGAGCTCCGCTTCGGTGGGGCAGGGGGCCGTTGTTCCGCTCGATCAGTTGGAGAAGCATGCCATCTTGCATGCGGTCGATGCTTGCGGTGGCAATCGGACTCAGGCCGCCCGTCTGTTGGGTATTAGCGTGCGGACCATGCGCAACAAGCTTCGCGAATATGGTGTGTCTCCGGTCGGGTCCGACTCTGGCTCCGATGATGGAGAGAGTAGTGCCGATGAGGTCGCTACGGGTTCGAACGTAACCGATTCGAACTTAATCCCGGGACAGGTGGCGTAATCCGGTCGACAAAGTTCGAAATCGGCTCGATTTAAACTTCGTCTAGATTTCTTTGCGGGGCGGTCGGCTTTTTGAGGAGCGGCGCTTTACCCGGCATCTCTCCTTGGGGCCGACTCTTCAATCGTGCGAAGAAGACCCCAATCCCAGTCCTTACCGATAGCCAGTCTTTAGTCTCCATCTGAGTTTTCGTAGAGGCTGTGCAGGACTTGAATCAATCCAAGCCTCACCCGCCCTTATCGTGCCGGATCACGCAATCCGGCACGATGAGGGGCATTTTTGAAGAAACTCAGCGCAAGAAGGCTTCGTGCAGGCCGCCGTCCACGGTGATGACTTGTCCGGTGGTTTTGCTGAGGCGTTGACTGATGAGTAGGAAGTACGCCTCGGCCTGATCAGCCGGGGTAATCGGTGACTTGGTCAGCGTCCGATCGGCATAGAACTGGGCCAACTTGCGGACCAGAGATTCGGTGGCCTCATCGTCCGTGTAGGGGATGTTGTATTTGGCCAGTGATCCGATCACGCGGTCCCGGGGAAACATGGCCGATCCCTGCACCACCGTCGCTGGTGCCACGCCATTGACGCGCACCAGCGGACTCAACTCGATGGACAGTTCGCGCACCAAATGATTGGCTGCCGCCTTGGAGCAGTCGTAGGCCAGGCTACCTTTCTTGGCGACCACGGCGTTGGCGCTGGTGGTCAGCACCAGATTGCCCCGCAATCCCTGTTCCTTCCAGGTCCTAGAAGCCTCGTCGCCCACCAGGTAGCTGCCGGTGACGTTGATATTGAAGGTGAGGGCCCACTTGTCGTCCGGGATATGGCCGCTGGTGTCGCTGGGGACAAAGATGCCTGCGGTGACGCAAATGGAATCGAATCCTCCATAGGCCAATGCCACGCGATCAAGCATAGCGCGAATGCTGGCCCGGTCGGTGATGTTGGCCGCCAGGCCAATGGCGGGACCGCAGCCGCTGATGCCGGTC
Organism: Akkermansia muciniphila; assembly: GCA_945893185.1. Taxonomy (GTDB): domain Bacteria; phylum Verrucomicrobiota; class Verrucomicrobiia; order Limisphaerales; family UBA9464; genus SXXZ01. The sequence goes on from CAMDDW010000041.1 coordinate 7,289, forward strand.
CCGGCAACGCCGATGCCCTGTCCGAGCTTGGAGATGATCTCATTGGCGGTCGCTTGAGACGCGGCCTCGTTGAGATCCACACAGACGATCTGAGCGCCCTCTTTGCTGATCCGCAGCGCCGTCTCGCGACCGATGCCGGAACCGGCTCCGATCACGACGACCACTTGGCGAGCCAATTCCTTTTCGGGCGGCATGCGCCGCAGCTTGGCTTCTTCGAGCAGCCAATACTCAATGTCGAAAGCCTCCTGCTGGGGCAGGGCGATATAGCGGTCCATTGCCTCAGCGCCGCGCATTACTTCGACGGCGCAGTTGTAGAACTCGGCCGTCACGCGGCTCTCCGACTTGTCTTTGCCCCAGGCCACCATGCCCAGACCCGGGATGAGAATGACCGTAGGATTGGCGTCGCGCATGGCCGGGGAATTGGAGCGCTTGCAGCGCTCGTAATAGGCCGCGTAGTCCTTCCGGTACTGCTCCAGACCCGCCTTGAGCTTGGCCTTGAGGGTCGCAGCGTCCTCGGTCTGCGGATTCCAATCCACATACAGGGGCTTGATCTTGGTGCGCAGGAAATGGTCGGGGCAGCTGGTGCCGAGTTCCGCGAGGCGTGCGGCATCCTGGGAGTTGGTGAAGCGGAGGATTCGTTCGTCGTCTTGCACCGTGCCGATCAACCGGCGTTGCTGGCTCACCTGTCCCCGAAGCCAAGGCAGGATGGCCGCCAACCGCTCGTTGCGAACCTCTTGGGGCAAGCTCTGGTACTTGGGTCCACCGAAGGCGGTCGCGTCGCCTCCCTTGGCCTGATACTTCGCTTCAATGAAAGCCGCCGCCTTTTCGATGTATTCGAGGGTGGCGAGGTAGCACTGCTTGTCGTCCTCATCCCAGGAGATGAATCCGTGCTGGCCCATCATGATGGCCTTGGCCTCGGGGTTTTTGCGGCACACCTCTTGCATCGCTAGGCCCAGTTCAAAACCGGGGCGCATCCAGGGGACGTAATCCATGGAGTCCCCGAAGATCTCCCGCGTCAGTTCCACGCAACGGCTGGAGGCGGCGATGGCGATGATCGCGTTGGGGTGCATGTGATCGACAAAACGCCCCGGGATGAAGCTGTGCAGCGGGGTGTCGATCGACGAGGCGCGCGGGTTGAGGTTGAAGGTGGTGTGGGAGTACATCGCCACCATGTCGTCCTCGGCCGGGGACTTCAGGCCCTTGTCTGCGCGGGCGGCATACACCGTTTGAAGGCCGATGAGGCGGTCCTGATAAAGCGAGCTGAAGAACTCTCGCGAGGCCGTGCGCAAATCGCCGCCAGACCCCTTCACCCAGAGGACCGTCACGTCTTGGCCGGTGAGCGGATCCTTCTCGGTGAGTTTTGAGGAGGTGTTGCCGCCACCGGTGTTGGTGACTCGCTGGTCGGCGCCCAGCTTGTTGGAGCGATAGACCAAACGGTCTGCGCCGCTCAGGGCATTGGCTTCGGCGTCATTCCAGAGATTGGAAACGTGCTTGAATTGGCTCATGGCGAATTGGCTGCGATGGATCGGAAAGCAACTGTGAAAGGGGCAAAGCTGGAGTGCCTGCTCCCTCCGTCAAACTGAAACTTAGACTCTGAGAGCCAGTTCGAAAATGGGGAAGGGCCCGCTGGCGGCGTTGCTTGTCGGTCACAGACCGCTGCGGGTCTGCTTCCTTCTCTCGCCTTGCCAATAGAACCTTTCCCTCCCAAACAGAACCCCTCCCTATTTTCAGACAGACTCTGAAGATCCGTTGGATGCTGTTGTGGATTTCCAGAGAGGTTTGGCAGATCCTGATTTTTATGAAATCGGCCTATGAACTGGCAATGGATCGTTTGGGTAAGACCGCAGCGCCGGCCAAGTTGACCACCGCCCAAAAAGCGGAACTGGCAGAATTGGATTCTATCTATGCCGCAAAATTGGCGCAGGCGGATTTGTCCACACGCGCGGCCCTCCAGGCGGCGCAGGCAGCCCGGGACATCGAGACGATGGAACTGCTCCGCCAGCGCTATGCCAGCGATAAGGCCAAGATTGAGGCCGAACGCGAGGCCAAGAAGGATAGGGTTCGGGGCGTCTAAGGCTCCGCAGTCGGTTCACTGGTCTGCCGCCCCGGTGGTGCTCCGGATCGCCCAGCGCAGTTTGGCGGCTGCCGATCGCGGGTTGGACCGGAGTTCCTCGGGTCCGGGCCGTCGGACCGAGTCGCTCACAATGGTATAGAGTCCCAGCCGTTGACCTTCTGCAAAGGCATGCTTGACGCGACGATCCTCGCCCGAGTGGAAGGTCAGAATGGCGACCCGCCCGCCGGGCTTGAGGCAGGCGGGTAATTGGCGCAGCAGGGCATCTAGGACACCGAATTCGTCGTTCACCTCGATCCGCAGAGCTTGAAAAATCCGACGGATGCGGGCATCGCCCTCGGCCTTGTCCAGCGTCCAGCGCCGTCCTCGGTAGAGTTCATGGAGCAGTCGGGCGAATTCGCGGGTTCGGGTGATCGGCTGTGTTTGCAATGCTGCGACGACGGCGTCGGACAGCGCTTCAGCCATGGGTTCGTCCGCGTTATTCCGGAGAGCTGTGGCTAGTTGCTTTGGTGTCGCACGAGCCAACCACTGCGCGGCGGAAAGCCCCTTGGAAGGGTTCATCCGCAGATCGAGAGGACCATCGTCTTTGTAGGTGAAGCCGCGAGCGGGATCGTCGAGTTGCATCGAGGACACCCCGAGATCGGCCAGGATCCCATCGACACCGTGGATATCCAAGCTGGCCAGGCCCGCCCCCAGACCCGCGAAGTTGCTCCGGATGGGGATGAATTGGGATTCCGACCATCCGGCTTGTCGGAGTCGTTCCGTGGTCTTGGGCAACTCGACCGGATCGCAATCGAAGCCAACCAAACGCCCGTCGTTTCCGAGGCGAGCCAAGAGTTCGCGGGCATGGCCACCATAGCCGAGTGTGCAGTCAACGAGGGTTTGTCCGGGTTGAGGTTCGAGCGTCTCCAAGATTTCTGGCACCAAAATCGATCGGTGAGATCCAGCCAGTGTCTTTCCGGATGCGATAATCCGAGCGACATCTTCGGCGTATTGCTCCGGGGCTTTCTCTTTGTATTTTTCAGCGAAGCGACGTGGGTGGCTACCGGCATAGCGGACCCGGCGTTGGTGGGTGAGAATTTCGCCGGGGACGGTGTCGGGTGACGGGACTGGGATCGAATCAGGCTGAGGCAGGGAATCGGGGGTCATGTCGGGCAGGAGTGCGGTGGCGTGGCGAAATTGAGACTTTTTCTTTCCCCCAAGAATGAGGAGGACGATGCCTCACCCCGGAGGCGGGCAGTGGGCGGGGAGCAGTTCCATGAACACAGAATAACCGGTTCTCTGCGTTGGGGGAAGGTCCGGGCGTAAGCTGCCCCGTGGCGTTAGCCTCCGGTGCATTCCAATAGGTCGGCGGCGAAGGATCGGACGTCCTCCTCGCGGGTGTCCCAGGAACACATCAAACGGCAGCCACCTTCACCAATGAAGTTGTAGAAGAGCCACCCTTTGTCCCAAAGCGCCTGAATGACCGGTTTGGGCAAATCCACGAACACACTGTTTACCTGTCTGGGGAACAAGATCCGCACGCTCGGGCAAGTGGCAACGAGGTCGTGGAGTAGCGTCGCCATGGCGTTGGCATGTGTGGCATGGCGCAGCCAGACGTCGTCTCGAAGCATTCCTACCCAAGGGGCAGACATGAAGCGCATCTTCGAGCAAAGCTGCCCGGCCTGTTTGGTTCGGTAGGCGAATTCTTCAGCCAAGGCCAAGTTGAAGAAGACCACCGTTTCACCGACATGGATGCCATTTTTGGTGCCACCGAAGGAGAGGACATCGACACCCGCCTGCCAGGTGATCTCTCGGGGGGCCACCCCCAAAGCGGCCACGGCATTGGCAAAGCGTGCGCCATCCATGTGGAAGCGCAGCCCATGTTTCTTGGTCATGGCTCCGATGGCCCGCAGTTCTTGAGGGGTGTAGAGGGTTCCGACCTCGGTGGGCTCGGTCACTGTGACTACCTTGGGTTTCGGGTAGTGGATGTCGGTTCGGCGTCGGACCGCCTCCTCGATGCCTGCAGGGGTTAGTTTTCCGCCTTCGCCGGGCAGCAGGAGGAGTTTAGAGCCGTTGCTGAAAAATTCGGGCGCGCCACATTCGTCTTTCTCGACGTGGGCAACCTCATGGCACAGGACGCTGTGGTAGCTTTGGCAGCAAGCCGACAGGGCCAGCGAATTGGCGGCTGTTCCGTTGAAGACGAAGAAGACCTCGCAGGGAGTTTCGAAGAGATCGCGGATCCGGTCTGTGGCGGCCTGGGTCCAACGGTCATTGCCATAGGCAGGCTCATGGTCCTGGTTGGCTTCAGCTAAGGCGGCCCAGGCTTCCGGAGTGATGCCCGCGTAGTTGTCCGAGGCGAAATGGCGTCTGGGCCCCTGAGGTTTTCCGAGTGGGAGGTTGCGAGCGGTGGGGTGCGAACTCATGCGCGCAGGGATTCAACGTCGAAGGCGCTAAAACTGCAATGCAACGCCGTGTCATGGTTTCGGCAGCGGACGTTCCAGGTTGGATTCATCAACAAAAAACCGCCGAGGGATCTGTGGGATCCGTTCGGCGGTTTGAGGCTTTCGGGCAATTCACCGCCCGTCAGCGGTGTGAGGCCTACACGCGGGGAGCGAGTTTCTTCTCGACCGGGCTCTTGGCAAGGACGGTGTAGGCCGGAAGACCATTCTTTTGCGGAACGACCACCTGGCCTTCGATCAGCGGAGCGGCATATTCGACGAACTTCTCGTTCGGCAAGAATCCGTCTTCGCTAATCCAGTCGCGCGGGATGAAGTGCTCGACATTGGCGATGTTCTCCAGCGGTTCGAGCTGGATCTCCCAGCGGTAAGGGTTGGAAGACAGGCGGACAATCTTGGGCATCAGACCCGACTTGCCAGAGACAGCGGCGCGGACGGCTGCCGTGCCGCAGGCGAAGGCTTCATCGGCATCGGTGAGGCTGGCGTAGTGAGCGGCCGCGCGCTGAGCATAGCCGAGTTTCACCGTGCGGGTCTTGAGGTTGAGCTTGCCCTGGACGATCGATGCGAGCGCGTCGGCGGCTCCGGAGAGTACCGCATGTCCGAAGGCGTCGAGGCGGGTTTTGTCGGCACCAATTTCTTCGCCGGCTTCATTCTTCACACCTTCGCCGCAGACGACCACGCAGTACTTGTGTTCGGCGACCACTTCCTTCACCCGATTGAGGAATGCAGCCTCATTCAAGGGGATTTCTGGCAGCACGATGATGTGCGGTGGGTTGGCCGGATTGCCCTGCTTGGCCAAGACAGTTCCAGCAGCGATCCAGCCGGCGGCGCGGCCCATGACTTCGACGATGCAGCAAGAGCCGTCATCGGTGGCCATGGAACCGACGTCGAAGCCGATTTCCATCACCGTGGCCGAGTTGTACTTGATCACCGAACCGTATCCCGGGCAGTGGTCGGTGACCGGAAGGTCGTTGTCGATGGTCTTGGGAACACCCATCACGCGCAGGTCGTAGCCGCGCTTCACCGCCTCCAAATGGATTTTGTGCGCCGTGTCTTGGGAATCGTTGCCGCCCGCGTAGAAAAAGTAGCGAATGTTGTGGGCTTCAAAGACCTCGAAGAGACGGTCCATGTCTTTGGCCGCTTTTTCGGGATTCTTGTTGAAATCAATCTTGTAGCGGCAGGTGCCCAATGCGGCCGCGGGCGTGTTCCGTAGGCCCTCGATCGACTTGGACCGCTCATCGTTGATGTCGATCAGGTCTTCGTTGAGAATACCTAAGATACCGTTCTGGCCGCCAAAAATCTCTTCGATGCCCTCATGGTGACCGGCTTCGGTGATAACCCCAGCAATGGAGGCGTTGATGACGCTGGTGGGGCCGCCCGACTGGGCGACGAGAAGGTTTCCAATGAGTTCAGCCATACGCTTTATGCGGTAAAGCCTGCCCCCTGGAAAATCAGGCAGCAAGCCGCAATCACGGGTTCCAGCGCGTTCTGAGGCGGGATGGGTGGATTGAGGGGCTAGTGTGCTGGATTGACCGGCTTTTTAAATTCTCGCTCTCGAATCAGGACAAAAAGAATAGGGGTGACGATGAGAATGTGGAGCAGGCTGCTGACCATGCCGCCGATGACGGGTGTGGCCAGCGGCTTCATCACCTCAGCACCCGTTCGGTGACTCCAAAAAATCGGCAGAAGGGAGGCCACGATGGTGGCCACGGTCATGACCTTGGGGCGGAGTCGGAGACGCGCGCCGTCTTTCACCGCCTGGATAAGGTCGCTATGAGTGAATCGATCTCCCAATGCAGCACGACGCGTAGCCAGCATTTCCTCTAAATAGACGACCATCACCACCCCGGTCTGGATGGCGGTTCCGAACAAAGCGATGTACCCGACCCAAACGGCGACGCTGAAATGCCAGCCGAGAGCCCATTGCAAGAACACACCGCCGGACAAGGCAAACGGGACGGCCAAGAGGACATGGGCGGCCTCGATGGCGGAGCGATACACCAGATAGAGCAGCAGGAAGATAATGACCAACACCGTCGGCACAATCTGGCGGAGAGTGCGGCTGGCTCGGATTTGGTTCTCGAATTCACCGGAGTACTCGAGGGTCATGCCTCGGGAGAGGGTGGGCACGATTTCGCGGTCCATTCGCTCCTGGACCTCGGTGACAAAGGATCCGAGGTCTCGGTCTTGGACGTTGGCTTGGACAAAGACCCGCAGGCGTCCGTTTTCGCTAGCGATTTCTCCCGGTCCATCGGTGCGTTGGACTCGGGCCACCAAGGACAGTGGCACCGGGGACCCGTTGGCGGTCGGTATTAGGATTTCTCCCAACCGATCGATGTCATCGCGTTCGGAGGCCGCTAAGCGGACCTGGATGGGCAACCGGGCCCGACCCTCGATTGCGGTGCCGACAACCGTGCCGCCGATTCCCGATTCGACCACTTCGAGCACATCCTGTGCGTTGAGGCCGTATCGCGCCGCCTGCGTGCGATCGACCTCGATTTCCACGTAGGGCTTGCCTTGCACTCGACTGGCGGCGACGCCCACGGCTCCAGGAACCGAGCGGACCACGCGTTCGATTTCAAAGGCCTTGCGCTGGAGTTCTTCCAACGAGTCTCCGAACACCTTGATGCCCAATTGGGCCCGGATGCCGGTGCTCAGCATGAGAATCCGGTTCTCGATGGGTTGGAGGAACCCGGGCACATAGCCGGGAATCTCACTGAGCTTGCGACTCAATTCACCAATGAGGTCGCGCGGCATGACCCCGGCCCGCCATTCTGGATTACGGATGACCGTGGGAATCGGAAGGAATCCCCACACCAGACGGTTGGTTGAAATCCATTCCGGTTTGAGAGTGATGGTGGTCTCGATCATTTCGACCGGCGCCGGATCGGTTGCCGTTTCAAATCGACCGAGTTTTCCGGCCACCGTCTGAACCTCCGGAAGGGCTCGGATTACGCGGTCCTGCCAACTCATGATCTCCTTCACCTGGGTGAGCGAGGTGCCCGGCAGCAGCACCGGCATGAAGAGGAGACTGCCCTCATTGAGGGGCGGCATGAATTCGCTGCCCATGCCCTTGCCCAGGTTGGCGACAGAGGGCCAACCGGCTGATTCGAGCCGCGCCACCCAGGTTCGGGGAAGTCCAAGAGCCAGAATGATCGCCAGCACCAGAATCAGACCCGCAGAGGTCAGGACCGTCTTGCGCCAGATGAGAGCCTGCGATAGCACGGGATCATAGATTCGAAGCAGCCAGCGCATTAGAAAATGGTCTGCTTCGCGGTGGAACGGCCCGCGCACGAGGAACGAGCACAGGACCGGCACCAGTGTCATCGCCAGGAAGGTGGATCCGATCATGGCGAAGGTTTTGGTGAAGGCCAGTGGGTGGAAGAGTTTGCCTTCTTGACCCGTGAGCGCGAAGACCGGCACGAAGGCCAAAATGATGATGACCATGGCAAAGAAGACCGGGCGACCCACTTGGAGAGACGCATCGCGGGTGACTTGCAGCGTCTCCGCCAGGGTGAGTCGATTTCCAAGTCCTGCCCGCTGCTTGTTGGCCTCGGCCTCCTCGGCGTGTCGGATGACATTCTCGGTCATCACAATCGCGGCATCGACCAAGACACCGATGGCGATGGCGATGCCGGTCACCGACATAATGTTCGAGGAGATACCGAACTGCTCCATGAGCAGGAAGGCCGTCAGAATAGACAGTGGCAGGGGCAGGGTAACGATGACGATGCTCCGGAAATGCCAGAGGAACAAAATGTGGGCGAGGGTCACCAGAATCACCTCTTCCCACAGTGCGTGTCTCAGGGTGTCCAGAGTGCGGTCGATGAGGTCGCTGCGATCGTAGAAGGGGCGGAGGCTCACCCCGGGCGGAAGGCTGGGTTGGATTTGGGCGATGCGTTCTCGCGTTTTTCGGATGACTTCGCGCGCATTTTCGCCGGTCCGCATGACGATGACGCCTCCGACCCGTTCCTGTCCGTCGACATCCAGCGCGCCCCGCCGGAAGTCGCCGCCCAAGCGAATGTGAGCCACCTCTCGCAGCAGCACCGGAACACCATTGGTTTCCGACAGCACCACTTGCTCCAATTCTTCGGTGCTTCGAATTAACCCGACGCCTCGAACCACGTACTCGCGTCCGTTCTCTTCGATCACCTTACCACCGACGTTAATGTTGGCCCGACCCACGGCTTCAAGAACCCGGCCCAAGGTAATGCCGACGGCCCGCAGCTTGGCGGACGACACCTCGATCTGGTACTGGCGTACAAACCCGCCAATCGAGGCCACCTCGGCCACACCCGGGATGGACTGGAGCGGGTAGCGGATGAGCCAGTCTTGAATGCTGCGTAACCGACCCAAATCGTATCCACCCTCGGGAGCCAGGGCCGGATCTACCTCCAGATAGTATTGATACACCCAGCCCAATCCGGAGGCATCCGGACCTAGTTTTGGCACGACACCGGTCGGCAGTGAGCCGTTGATTTGATTTAAGCGCTCCAGCACCCGGGTGCGGGCAAAATAATTGTCGATGGAGTCTTCGAACAGCACGGTGATGAGAGAGAAACCCGTCATGCTGGTGGCTCGGACGCTGCGCACTCCCGCCAGACCCTGTAGGTTGGCCGACAGTGGGTAGGTGATCTGGTCCTCGACCTCCTGAACACCCCGGCCGGCCCAGTCGGCGAAGACGGTGACTTGGTTTTCACTCAGGTCCGGTATGGCATCGACCGGAGTCCGGTACACGGCCCGTATTCCCAAAGCGACGAGCATCAAGGTGCCGCAAAGCACGAGGAAGCGCTGGCGCAGAGAGGCTTCGATGAGGCGAGCAATCACGGCTTCTCCTTCAGTTCGAGACCACAATCGATCATCTTAGTCCCGAAGAACGGGTTGCGGACCTCCGCGCGTTTCTGCAACCAGCCCGCCCGTTTGGGAGCCGATGGAATCGCTCGATCGACCATCGGGCATTCGAAGGTACGGACTCCCGCTTCCCATCCCTGACGGTGGGCCCACCGGGCTAGGTCTACGGTGGTCCGTGATTGGTCGAGAAACCATTTCCGGGCCTCCGCAAGACTGGAAGGAGGCGCGGCAACCGGTGGAACGGAAACCAATGCGATGGATTTCTGGAGAGTTTCGGGAAGGCTTGAACCTGGCAGGGTGGCCCATTGGCGGAGTGCTTCCTGACGAGGTGGAATACGTCTTAGGATTTCTTGAAAAACCTCCAACTGATCCGAAGCGAGCGCTTCGGACAAGTCGGCCGAGAGTTGCAGAAACCCCGCCAAGGGAGGTGGTGCGGGAGATCGACTTAGTAAGGTTGATGAAGCCTGGGAATTAGATTTATCGCCACTGTCGCCACTGCCGCCGCTTTGGAGTTGGGATTGCGCATCGATGAGGAAGGCCGCCTGAGTCACCACGCGTTCTCCGGGTTTTAGGCCATCTAGCACTTCGGCCAAGTGGTCGCCGATGCGGCCGATGCGGACCTTCCGGGACTCATAGGCCCCAGCGCCGAGGCTTAAGTAGACCACCGGCTGCCCCCCGTTCCACAGGAGGGCGCTGCGTGGCAGAGTGCGTGCGGTTTCGACGCAGGCGATCTCGGCCATGGCGGTTACCCGGTGGAGTAACCGTCGTCGGGGGCCATCGGCCGTCTCCTCGATCGGATTGGGGACCTCAACGCGCACTCGGGTGCTCCGGGTCATCGGGTCGAAGTTCGGATCAATGAAACTCACCTGGCCGGTGATGACTCCGCCGTTCCAGGAAGCGGTGGTGATGCGGGCCGATTGGCCCACCCGGAGCCATTGGCGGTCTGACTCGTAAGCTGTGAGTTGCACCCACATGGTGGAAAAATCTGCCGTCTCAAAGAGGCGTTGCCCCTCGGTGACGTACTGGCCCTCGTACACCTGTTTGAGCACCACCGTGCCATCGGCTGGAATCACAAGCTCACTGGTCATGGCGCTGGGAGACTTATCCTTCAGCGCATCGATTTGCCGCGGAGTCAGGCCCATTTGAATTAAGCGCTGTCGGGCGGAGGCCAGGATCGGGGTCAGGTCGGTTGATGCGCCGGCGGGTTCCGGGTGCGGTTGTTTACTGAGGGCCACGTACTCGCGCTCTGCGGTGAGCAAACTCGGAGAATAAAGGGTCAGCAGAGGGTCGCCTTTTCGAATTTCTTGACCCAGCCGGTTGACCGACAGGCGCTCAATGCGCCCGGCCACAGAGGCAGAAATCATCCGGTGGCGGGTGTCGTTGTCATCCAAAGTTCCCGAGAGCCGCAGGTTGCGGATGAGGGGGGATTCGGAAACCTCACTGGTTTCGAGGTGGATCAATTGAATCGAATTAGTTCCGAGAACGACGACGGGTCCCTCCGCAGCTGCTCCAGAATCCCCCTCATAAACCGGGGTCAATTCCATGCCGCAAATGGTGCATCGTCCGGGCCGGTCGGACCGTATCCACGGATGCATCGGCGATTGGTAGAACCGCACGGATCGTGGACGCGAGGGGTCCGCACCTATTGGTTGGGAAACCACGGATGTTTGGGGAAGATCCCAGTAGGACCGGAGGACCCAGAATCCGGCACCGGTGAGGAGACCGGCGACAAAGACAGCCAACAGCAGCAGTCGAGAGGTTTTCATGGAGCAGGAGAAGGACTTGAAAGCGGGGAAGTGGATTTGGGCAAATCGTGCCAACCGCCGAGCAGGAGTAGTTCGGCGATGGCAGACCATTGTTCGGCGATGGCGGTGGCCTGATTGGATTGTGCGTCGAGCCATTGCCGACGGAGATCCAGTGTGTCTCGCAGTTCACCAGGACCGGCGCTCAAGGCCGCGGTGGCCGTATCCAGAGCGGTGCGGATACGCGGCAGGAGAGTCTCCTCTGCCAGTTCGGCCCGGATGCGGGCGCTTTCGATACGGGTCAACCAATGATGAATCTCCAGGGTAACCTCCGCCTCCAGATTGGCCACCTCGCGGTGTGCGGCCTCAAGTCGGAGGCGATCCCGGGTGAGGTCCTTGCGGTATTGGTCTCCGTTGAACCAGGGAAGGGAGAGCGACAGGGTGGCTGCCCCGTTTCTCAGACCGCCGTCTCCCGAGTACTGCCGGGAATCTAGACCCAGCGACAGGTTGGGGCGTCGGGAGCGTCGGGTGGCATCGACCCGGGCGGAGGCTTCGTCGCTTAACTTTCGAGCCACCCGCAACTGGGGTTCTGCGGCGAGAGCGCGGCGCGGCCAATCGTGTTGATAGGTAATGGGTGCGGCTTTGGACGGCAGTTCCCAAGGCCCGACTGCGCGGTCGATGGGGTGTCCCAAGACACGATTGATGCGCGCCGCGGCATTCTGAGTATCGATGCGCAGCAGCCTGAGCCGCGTCTCGGCTTGGGATAATTCGTTGCGGACTTGGAGGAGCACCGTGGCGGTAACCCCACCGGAAGCGTGGCGTGCCTCCAGGGTGTTGAGGATTCGGCGCAGCCAAACTTGATCGGCTTCAGTGAGATCGATGCTGCGATGGAGCAAGGCCATTTCCAGGAGTCGTTCCATGAGGTCTCGCTGGAGTACGGCGATTCGGGTCTCGGCCATTTCCCGGGCGGTCTTGGCCTCGGCTTCGGCGAGGGCACGAGCCGCAGTTTCCTTGCCGAAGACGGGCAGCGTCTGGGTAATTCCGAGGGCGATATCGCCTTCCTCAGAAGCCTGGGCTCCTCGGGAGGTGAAGCCGAGGCCTCCGGCCCTGAGAGTTGGATCGGCCCACTGCCGCGTGGCTTCGGCCTGGGCCTTGGCAGCACCCGCCCGCAGTTCCAACGCTTGCAGGCCGGGGTGACGGTTCGGGATGGATTCGGCCAATTGGTGGACGGCCGACGGCGTGACGACCTCGGCACGGCAGTGCCAGGCCACCAAAAGGCTGACGACCCAACCGCCGATTCGGTTCGGAAGCCGGAAAAGGACAGGCGAAGAATTCATGGATGGAACCAACGGGAGATTTGAAACAGGACTGAAGCGCTGGGCGCTTTCTTGGTCTTGGGAAGCACCGACAGGGGATGCCTGAAACAGGAATTCCGTCTGCGGCTGAGTTAAGAAGGTCGTTCGTAGAACGGCCTTTAGGTCCGGATGCCTGGAGGTGAGCAGGCCGGATTCAGGGATTGATCAGACTCCGATGGGGGGCGCCAGACTTCGGAGCCCGGACCCAAGGATCACCGAGGGCTCAAAGCCGGCATCCCATCGGGGAACGGCCTGATCTGACATGCGTGGTCGGACTGCGGCTGTTCGATGATGCCAGGAAAAAACGGCAGCCCCGCAGAATTCGGTGCCAGAACTACTTTGTGGAAACGGAAGAATGATCGGAGCCCACGTCGGAGGCTCCAAATTGAGCGTCCCCTGGATCACCGCCTGGGGAGAGCACGGGTTGGCCGGAGACGGGGATTCGGAATTGTTGGATTCCGGATCTTGGGATGCGTTATGGGGACGTGAGACCGAATGCGCGGTCACGTCGGTTTGTATCCGGTGTGAAGGCTTGGACCGGGCACAGCAGCTGTGGGAAGATTTGGTAAGTCCTGTGGAGGACAGGCCAGAGCCACCGACACTCAAAACCCCATGGCAATGGGCCACGCAGAACGATTGGGACACCAGCCAAACCCCAAGCATCATCGCCGCAAATGCGCGGAAATGTCTCGGTAGGTGGGTGGTCGCCAATTTCATAACAGTCACCACATATCGGCCTTCATACCAGCAGCGTCAAGGATCCTCCGGTCAGGATATTATTGAATCAGGAAATTGTGGATGAAGCCGCAGTGGGAGCAGATGAAGGTATTGGCAATGCTTTCCTGCCATTCCGGTTGCATGCCGGCTGGGCTGGCGGTTTCGAGACGCACGCGCCGACGGTGAAACTGCTCACGCGTGCACTGGAGGCAGCGCAAATGATGTCCATCAATTTCGATCCGGGTGGGTTCGGCCTGCAGCATTTTCATGGGGGTGTTCCGACTGTAGTTGATGATGAATGAAAGTTCTAAACTTTAAGATGAACCCACGTGATGACAGCCCTCACTTTTCCAAGTGAGCTGCAGCATAAGAGGACTTGATCCGCGGAGCTGCTTCGGACTTCATCAGTAAAGGTCGCCTGACAAAAGTTCCCGAACGGCAAAGTTCGTCGGGGCGTTGGTTTTCCGAATCACTGTCTTATGGTACGTTTGAAGGACATCGCTGCGGTGGGGGGAGTTTCGGTCATGACGGTGTCCAAGGCGCTGCGCGACAAGCCGGACCTGTCTGCCGGCACCAAGTTGCGAATCCAGGCGTTGGCGCGACAAATGGGCTATGTGCCCGACGCCTCGGCCAGCGGTCTAAGAAACCGCAAGACCCGCCTCTTGGGGTTAGTAATTCCGGCCCCAACCGATCCGGTCTATTCGCGGGTGCTGTTGGCCTTGGAGGGATTGGCTTATGAACGGGGCTTCGACCTGTTATTGGCTCATTCGTTGGGTCAAGTAGATCGCGAAGATTCGGTGATCCGGCGTTTTATGTCTCGGCGTGTGGATGGTGTTTTCATCGCTCCGGTTTATCGGATGGAATCCACGGCTCCGATTTTTGAGGACCTCCTCAAACAGGGTATTCCCACCGTCCTGTTGGGCCAGCGGGCTCCCTTTTGCCAACAGTTTGTCAACGTCGAGACGGATGATCTCAGTGCCTCTGAAGCGGTCACGCGGCATCTGATCTCGTTGGGACATCGTCGGATTGCCTTCTTTGCGGGCCCGACCCATTCACCTTGGGCGCAGGAGCGGATCGAGGGTTACCGTCGGGGATTGCGCGATGCGGGAATTCCTGTGGAAGACCGTCTGATATTCCATGCCGGTTCCACCCTCGAGGAGGGCGCTTCAGCGGCCCTGCAGTACATCCAGGAAAACCCCGAAGCCACAGCGATCCAAGGCGTGAACGACTTGGTAGCTATCGGGGCCGCGGATACCTTGCTCAACCAAGGAGTCCGCATTCCTCAGGACCTGAGTGTGGCTGGGTTTGGCAATGTCTTGGTCAGCGAATTCTTTCGCGTACCGCTGACGACCGTTCGCCAGCCCAAGCTTCGATTAGGTTCGGTGGCCATGGAACTAATGCGCAAGTTGCTGGAGGGTGAGCGCCCGGCCTCGGTGCGCATTCCTGCTGAATTGGCATTCAGGGCCAGCACTGGGCCAGCACCGGTGCGGTAGCGGGGGCTTCGTCGAGGAGAGGTTTGGCGGCGGTAACTGAGCCGATTCCACTCACCACGAACCCCGATGTCCACCATCCCCGGAATAGGTCCAATAGATGTCCCGCATCTGCTTGATGGGTTTCCACTGGACCGAACCATCTAAGGGAACGACGTGACCACCAACGGATCCTGCCTGTCGTGCCGTCAACGGGTTCGTGATCGGATAAATATAAACCGAGCCATTCCGCCGTATCGGCCCTGTTTTTCCATGGGGAGCGGTCACCCAATTGTACCCACCATTCCCATTCGCCGCCCAACTGTTTATGTCCGAAAAGAGGAGCAAGGGCTCATTGAGCGCGTTCGCGTTGCTCTTCAGGTCGACCGGGTTGTCCGTCAACTTCAGCGGTGCCGTCCAACCCGCTGCCTCGGGCATCACTCGTCCCCCATGATAGTGATACCCAATATAGTACCCTATGCCGGTCTGGTATCGTCCCGTCTTTTTGTCTGTAATTCCAGGCAATGACATTGGATAGACATTGGGACAATCAAACACCTTGTCTCCAAACTGATTGCTAATCGTCGTGTACATCACCGTCGCAATGCTAAGCAGGAAGGAATCGCCGCCATCCCGAACGCCCGTGAACATGCGGTCACTGTAGTCCAATGCGTAGACATGCGTCGCCAAACCCAGTTGGCGGAGGTTGCTGATGCAATTGGCACGTTTGCCCCGCTCCTTGGCACTGGCCAACGTGGGCAACAACATGGAGGCAAGAATCGCAATGATGGCAATCACCACCAGGAGTTCAATGAGGGTAAAGCCCTCAGAAACTGGGCGCGCAAAGGGAGAGCGCCTCTGGACGTGGTAAAAACCTTTCATGGGAATACTTGACGCTCGCGGGTCGAGTAGGGACGGCCGGTTTCCCAGCCGCCCCTCTCGCAGAACCAGACTGCTAATAGGGATTTGCTTATCGCGCTCCGCGGTTATAGCGGCGCCTGTGTTGGTAATTAGTGACGATGGCGACCTAGTTAGACTTGACCTTGTAGAATCGGGCGGATCCGGTAAAAGACGAAACCGTGAGGGGGCTAGCGCCCGTTTCATTGGAATACGTTCCATTCACGCTATCAGCACTCTGGAGTGTTCCGCCGGAATAGGTAATGGTGACGCCAGTGGTGCTTCGGTCGATGGCAATCTTGGGCGGAGTAGTGGGCTTACCGATGGCGTAATCGATGGTGTTCAGAAACAGCGTCTTGCCGTCCTCGGTCAGAAAACCAAGCTCGGGCGCCCAGTTGGCCACCAGGCTGGCGGCTTGGCCGAAAAAGAGCCCAATTCGTTTATTCGGAACGGTGCTGCCATCCACCAACTTGTCACCCTTTTCGTACACGAAAAGGGTGGGGTAGGTGCCATCTGATAGGGTGCTAGCAATCACATCGGCGTCGGCCGACGGCTTGCCATAGTTGAAGCTATACGGAGTATTGTACACCTTGGCTTTGGCCGGGAGGCCTTTGGCCATGGGATGCGCGGCATTACGAATGTAGAGTGAATCGACGGCATCCTTGAGGCTTGCTGGCTGGCTGTCTTCGGTTCGCCCTGTGTTCCCAAAGAAGGAGAACTCATTCGAATAGTCCGCCGGATGCTCGGTCCACTCCGCATTGTCCCACATGTAGGCTTCCGCCGATATGACTGGGATATTGGAATCGCGGAGAATGAATTTTTGGACGGCGGGATCCCCAATCGGCTCCAGCACCGTTCCCGAACCGATCGTTTCGGAAATGAAGACCACATCCTGCCCTACAATGGCGTTGCGCATTTCATTCGGCGGACCGCCCGATTGAAATACTGTCACCGTATACCCCTTGGCTTGAAGCAGGGCAATCAATGCCGGATCGGAATTGATCGGAGACGCTGAGGAAGATGTCATGAAGAGAATCTTCCCGGACGATTTCTGATTCTCGTCGTAACCGAAGATGATTTCCCCGGTGCCGGCATGGGACAACCGTCCGTTGCCATCAATGACCAACGGATGATTTTCGGCGTCCGTGCGCCAAACTTGAGCGGCCTTATCTTCGGCCGAGAGGGTACCGAGGTAATCGGCATCCACTCCCTTGTACCGTTGACGGTTTGCCCAAAAATACTGAATTTCTAGATCTTGGCTGCGGGATTTGTCCCCATTGGCTCCGGGGCCTTTCTTGTCGTCGTCATCGAGTCCGATGTTGAAACCCATCCGGTATCCGTTGCGCAGTTTGTTGCCGGCCGTTGGACTCTCAAACATCCGCTTGTGAAAACGGGCCTCCATCTGCCAACCGCCGGTGACGGCAGCGCCTTTACCGAAAACATCCCCACTGGCTCCGTATTTCCAGTCGACCTCATTGGCCCACGCCTGGCTTCCTTTGGCTCCAGCGTTCTCATTCCATGCGGAAAACCGACCCTGGAAGTTGACGTAGCTGTGGCCGCCGACCGGATCTTTTGAATTGTCGGTGTTGTTGTCGAAGCCGTCCGCTAGCGCGTCGGTCACAATTTCAATGGCATCGTCCTTCCAGAAACTTCCATTTGGATCATCGCTGTTGACGACGTCGTCTTGGGCCTTGATGCCGACATAGAGGTAGTTGTCGTCATGGGCCAGCCAAAAGGTAAAGTTGGAGTCTTGTGCATTGTCCCAAGCCCGATCCTCTGGCCAGTTCAGGATCCAGGCGCTCACCCCGGGTGTCACCGTCACTCCGGCGAAGCCGCCGTACTCATTGAGGCCCAACGTTCCGTCGGCCTTGACCGAGTCATTCGCCACCTTGGGAACCATAAGGGTGGTCCTCGCCTTTTCCGACCAGGGCCCTGCCGCGGTGGGGTCGAGCGCTGCGAGGTCAAGGGCCTGTGAAAACGCGACGCAGGGAAGTAGCATTGCTGCTGTTGCAATAGGGATTCTTTTTGTGTTTTTCATTTGTGTTTTAAGTACTTAAAATCGAACCCCTTTTAGGTGCCACAGAAACGGCAATGTGGAAAAAACTACTGCAATGCATTCGTGGGGATAATTTTCACAGTGAAAAAAACCGAAGGGAGTGGCAAGTCAAAAAAATAAAATTACGGCGGGATTTTCCAGAGCTAATTCACCTGAATTTGGGGAGGAGGTATTGACCCTGTGGCATGGCAGGTTTTGGTTGCCTTGGATGAATCGTGGCGTACCCGAGGACCCCCGGCAGGGCTGATCTCTGCGTCTGTCCCGCTGCGGGCTGCCACCCAGTCGTAGCGGCCCGAGCGTCATCTTTGCCGGGCCTCACACGACGTTCTGCGTCAGTTCCTCGAGGGTGGGGTCGATACAACTCGCGTGGATGCGCCAGATAACCGCGACATACGCACCGTCGCGCTGCTTGCGGAAGAAGTCTCGATAAGGACGACCGGTCCGACGGGAGCGTTTTTGCTTAGCGCCACCGTTGGGTTTTCAGCCAAGCCAGCAGGTCCGCGGTCCACACGTGAGGGTTCTCGAAGGTGGGAGGCTTGGCACCGAGTCCGATTCCGTGGGGTTTTCCATCGTAGAGGTGCAACTCAAAGGGAACCTTGTGCTGCCGACAGGCGGTGGCGAAGGACATGGAGTTTTCGATGGGCACCGCCGCGTCATCCCGCAATGACCAGATGAAAACCGGTGGAGTTGTGGTGGTGACTCGGTTTTCGTTCGAAAGATCTTCGATCAATTCAGCCGAAGGGTTCTCTCCCAAGAGATTGCGACGGGATCCCGCGTGGCTGAAGGGACCCATGGAGATGACCGCATAGCAGAGAACGCCTAAATTTGGACGGCTGCTCACACGCTCCACCAGGTCGGACGACTGGGCATCGCCTCCGTCATGGTGAGTGAGGAGCGTGGAAGCCAAGTGCCCTCCGGCACTGCTTCCCATAATCCCAATTCGGTCGGGATCCACCCCCCATTCCGCGGCATGGGCCCGGACCCAACGAACGGCTCGGGCCGCATCCTGAAGCATCGAAGGGTGACGGTACCCCTGGCTACCGAGCCGGTATTTGACGACAAATCCATGCACGCCCTCTCGGTTCAGGAACAGTGCATAATCTCGGCCCTCGTGGCCTGCCAGACCTCCGTAGCCACCTCCAGGCAAGATAACCATGGCGGGCTGAGCTTGTGAGGGTCGGGCGGCCGGGTAGGTGGTGAGGGTCGGGATGTCGGCGTCGTTGGTTCCCCGGGATCCGGGGACCGTCCCAGCAGGCCAGAGGGGCAGGGTGACGGAATCGGCGCGGAGCAAGCCCAAGATCAGGGAAGCGCCCACCAAGAATTGGAAGGGGGTCATGATGCTGATCATTTTGCCCAAGTCTGAGTGGGAAGGAATCACAATTCCATTCACCGCATCGGGACCGAGTTAGCCCAAGAATTCCCGTTCCCCAGGCCGTACCACCAACACCGGACAGGAGGCATGACGGACGATCTTCTCAGCCACACTGCCCATGAGCATGTGTCTCAAACCAGTTCGGCCATGGGTGGTGAGCACTAACAAATCGACGCCCAATGGTTGCTCCCGCCCGGTCCGCGCTCGGGCGAGTTTCGCTACTCGCCCCCGGACTGGGTTTGAGGCAAAGTCCTCCCGATGCTTTGGATGGAATGGATTCAGTCGCCGCAGGCGTGGATCGGTCTAGCGACACTCTCGCTGTTGGAGCTATTGGCTGAGGGTTTCCAGCAGGACATTAGCAAGGGCTGCATTTACTTTGCGATGTGCTTCTCCGTTGCGGTCGAAGTCATCAACATCCGCGTCCGCACCAAATCTCCCTGAACTGATGCCCCTTACGATATCTGAGATCCTCAAAGACGAAGCCCTACGACGACACGAATTCCCCGTGTCCGCGCGTCAGACGTTCCTGGCGCATGCCGGGGTGTGTCCGCTGCCACGGCGTGTGGTTGAGGCGATCGGGGCCTATGCCCAGGCCGGCTCCATCGATGACCAGGAGGAGGCCCTTGAACCTGGATTGGTGGGTCAGGTTCGACGATTGGCGGCGGGTCTGATTGGAGCCGACCACGACGAGGTTTCATTGGTTGGACCCACCTCACTGGCCTTGAGTCAGGTGGCGGCGGGGCTTCAGATGAAACGGGGTCAGAATGTTCTCATCTATCACGACTGCTATCCCTCCAATGTTTATCCTTGGATGGCGTTGGCAGACCGGGGGGTCGAGGTGCGTCTGATGAACATCCGCGAACTCGGCAAGATTCGAGTGGTGGATGTCCAGGGACAGATTGATGAAGATACTCGGTTGGTCGCTATCGCTAGTGCGCACTACCTGACGGGGTGGCGGATCAATATCGATGCCATCGGTCGAATGCTCCGATCCAAGGGGGTGCTCTTTTGCCTGGATGCGATCCAGACTCTGGGTGCCTTTCCAACCTCCGTGGCCAACGTCGATATTCTGGCGGCGGACGCCCACAAGTGGTTATTGGGACCGTGCGCGGCGGGACTCCTGTACATTCGTAAGGAGGCTCGTCCGCAAATTCGACCGGTGGTTCACGGTTGGCATAATTTGCAGTGCCCAGATTATCTCACGCAAGACGACCTGGTCTTTCACGAGGGGGCCCGACGCTACGAGGCCGGGACGCACAATTTTCTTGGGCTTCACGGATTGAAGGCCGCCCTGGAACTGGTGCAAGAAGTAGGCGTGGAAGCCATCGCCGCTGAATTAGCCCGGAAGCGTCTGTGGTTGGTGCCTGAGTTAGTCGCCAAGGGGTACACAGTGCTCCACGGCGATGCTCATGCGGACAATGCCGGTGGCATTACCAGTTTCCATCGAGAGGGCACCGATATGCGAGCGGTGTACCAGAAACTGAAGGCCGAAGGCGTCACCGCTTCTCACCGGATCTTGCCCGGCGGTCAGGCCGTGGTCCGCCTCTCGCCGCATTTCTACAATACCGACGACGAACTCCGCCGTTGCCTCGAGCTGGTCTAGCCGGGCGGGGCGTGTTGCCCCGGGCAGCGCCCGAGCCTCAAACCACGGCGACCGAATTCTCCAATCGTCCGATGCCGTCGATCTCGATGATCACCCGGTCGTCTTCGGCCAGGGTGAATTCGTTGGGCGGAACGATGCCGGTGCCCGTCAGCAGCATGCTGCCGTTGGGGAAACTTTCACAGCGGTGCAGCCAGCGGGCCAATTCATCGAACGAGCGCTTGATTTGGGAAACCTGGGTCGACCCCTGGAACACCAGGGTATCGGCCCGATGGATCTCCATCCGGATGCCCCAGGTACGCGCCTCGGCCTCGTCGACTCCGAGGCGGATCCAGGGTCCCAGCGCGCACGACGCGCGGTAGGTCTTGGCCTGGGGCAGGTAGAGCAGGTTCTCCCCCTCGATGTCGCGGGAGCTCATGTCGTTGCCGATGGTGAAGCCCACCCGCTGACCATACCGATTGAAGACGAGTACCAGTTCCGGCTCGGGCACGCTCCAGCGGGCGTCGGAACGGATCCCGACCGGGCCCCCCGGTCCCACCACCTTGGAGCCGAGCGCCTTGAAGAAGATCTCCGGCCGAGCGGCCTCGTAGACCCGATCAT
>CAMDDW010000042.1:0-28261 GCA_945893185.1 Akkermansia muciniphila
CACCGCACTCGAAGACGCCCGGTGAGGGCACCGGGCCTACAACATACCCTTCCCCAACCAACTAGCCCACCGTATAGGCCGGGTCCCCCGACCCGGCGTTCCCCGGCCAACCTGGGGCTTTCGGAGACCAGATCGCCCGGTGAGTGTACTGCGACGATTATTTTTCCCAACACGGTGAGTGCACCGCACTCGAAGACGCCCGGTGAGGGCACCGGGCCTACAACATGCCCTTCCCCAACCAACTAGCCCACCGTATAGGCCGGGTCCCCCGACCCGGCGTTCCCCGGCCAACCTGGTGCTTTCGCAAAAAGCGCCCCACCTTCAGTGCGGCTGCAGGACTGGCTGCAGCACCTTCCAAACGTTGGTAGCCACGCGGCGGTGGCCTTCGACGTTGGGGTGGATCTGGTCGGGAAGGTTGAGTTCCGCGCGACCTCCCACGCCGTCGAGAAGGAACGGAATCAGGGCAACCTTGTTCGTCGCGGCCAGGTCGCGATAAAGGGTCTCGAATTGACGGGTGTAGGCCTCGCCCAAGTTCTCGGGCATCTTCATGCCGGCCAGCACGATGCGGACGTTCGGATTCTTGGCTCGGGTGCGCTCAATCACCGTCTGCAAGTTGGTGCGAGTGGCCTCGAGCGGCAGTCCCCTCAAACCATCATTGCTACCCAACTCGAGCAAAAGGGCATCGACGGGGCGACGCAGGATCCAATCTAAACGACGGAGCCCGCCCGCTGAGGTGTCCCCGCTCAGCCCGGCATTGACCAGCTTCCAAGGCAGGCCCGCTTCACGGATTTTTTCCTGGATTCGCGCCGGCCATGCCTCACTCAGATCGACACCGAATCCCGCCGAGAGGCTGTCACCCAGCACGACCAGGATCTTGTCGGCCGGAAGCGTGCCTGAGGAGTTGGAAGCGGTTTCCGCCGCGGACATTCCCCAACTCAGTAACCCGAGACACAACGCCACCCAGAGCGCGATGGGGAAGCAGGTCCGCCGGTTCATGGAGTCAATGAGCCGAGTCGGACGGGGCGGCCTGGTCGGGCTTGGGACGGTACAAAACCACCACGTGGCCTATCACCGTCACCAAGTGGCTATTCGACTCACGGGCCACCTGTTCGCCGATTTCGTGGCGCTTGTCCTTGAGGTCGTAGAGTCGGATTTTCACCAACTCGTGCTGGGCCAACTCGCGATCCAGGCCAGTGAGAAACGCCGGAGAAACACCCCCACGCCCAAGGCGGACGGAGGCTTCAAGGCGTTGGGCCTGTCCCTTGAGCTTGCGGACTAGGGCATTGGAAAGCGGCTCGGCCGCGGGGGTCTCGGAAGACATGTTCAAAGCGTTTGAATTTTGGCCACCAACCCGGTGGTGGAACGGCCCGGCAGGAAGGGAATGAATACGATGCGGCCTCCACCTGATTCCACGGCCCGACGTTCATCCTGATCGACGGTTTCTAGGGTGTAATCTCCGCCCTTCACGTAGAGGTCGGTACAGGCATCGGCCAGGAAGCGGACGGCCCGCTTCTCCGGGAAAATCGCCACAGCGGAGACGCATTCCAGGGCCGCCAAAACACGGGCGCGATCACCCTCGATATTGAGCGGACGGGTAGGCCCCTTAAGTTCACGCACGCTGGAGTCGCCGTTCAGGCCCACGAGCAGTGCATCCCCCAGAGAGCGAGCTGCCTCCAGATAGGCAACATGGCCCGCATGGAGCAAATCAAAGCAACCATTGGTCACCACCAAGACCTTGCCCGAAGCCTTGACGGCTTCGCGCCAGGCGGGGAATGCCTCGGAGCTAATGAGTTTGTGGACCGTGTCCATGCCACAGCAACCCTCTCCCAGCCAACGCCTTCTGCCAATCCGGAACACCCTCTATCATTGCAAACCCAATCGCGGCAACTGATCGCGATGGCTGCGGCTCAGGGTGACTTTGGCTCCAGATTGCAGTTCGATGCAGTATTCCCCGTGGAAAAGCGGCTCAAGTTGACGAATCCGGGCCACCTGCACGATGGCCGTGCGGCTCACCCGAACGAATCGCTCGGAGGGCAGTCGCTGGGAAATGGCGTTCATGGTCTCGCGCATCAAGAAGGTCTGGGAGCCCACATGCAGCTCCACGTAGTTGTCAGCACTACCAATCCAGTCGATGTCAGCCACTGGCACCAGGACGATGCGACCGTTGTGCTTCACTGGGAGACGATCGGGAAGCTTGACCTCTGGTGGACTGGCCTCCAACCGGGAGAGCGCCAGTCTCTTGGAGACCCGATCCAGCGCCGTCTTAAACCGCTCCCGGGAAACCGGCTTGAGCAGATAATCCACGGCCTGAACCTCGAACGCCTCCACGGCAAATTGCTCGTGCGCAGTGACGAAGACCACGGCCGGCGGGGCCGAATCTCCAAGGGCCTCCAGCACCTGGACCCCATTCAACCCTGGCATTTGAACATCCAGGAAGACGAGGTCCGGGCGTTCCCGACGCAGCACCTCCACCGCCTCGTTGCCCTGGGAGCATTCGGCCACCAAAACAATGTGCGGCTCGCGACTCAGCCAGTGGCGAAGCCGCTCCCGGGCCAGGGGTTCATCGTCTACAACGATGGCTCGTATCGGGGGCATGGGCTTAACTTGCCAAGGGAATTGGCGCTGTCGAGTCTGCGGGAAAGGCTTTTTGGCGCATCCATCCACCCATTCAGGTTCCGTGGTCAAGAAGGGCACCAGATCAACGACTCAGCGGCAATTCAACCACCGCCAGAACGCCACCTCTTGGGGATGTTTCCAACCAAAACCGGGCTTGCGGCCCATACAGTTGGTGCAATCGGGCCAGGGTGTTTGACGTTCCGACCCCCAAGGCGGGTTCACGATCTGCGGGCAGTCCTTTCCCGTTGTCCTGAACCTCCAGCCGCAGGCGCCCCGGGACGGACTCTGAAGCGCGAATAATAATCCGACCCGGAACTAAGAGTGGTTCAACCCCGTGCTTGATGGCGTTCTCGACGAGCGGTTGGAGGATCAAATTAGGCACTTGAGCCTCTTGGACCTCGGGAGAGATTTCCCGCGACACGGACAGACGATCGCCGAAGCGCATTTGCTCCAACGTCAAATAGCGGTCCAGAAAGGCCAACTCCTCCCGCAGCGTGACCAATTGCCGACCGGATCGGTCCAAGGCATGACGCAACAATTCGGCCAAGCTCACCAGCATAGCATCGGCCGCGTCGACGTCCCGGAACATCAGCGTGCCGATGCCATTGAGAGCGTTGAAGAGGAAGTGCGGGTTCAATTGCATTTGAAGAGCCATCAACCGCGCCGAGCTCAGTCGACCCTCCAGATCCATCACCCGACGTTCCCGATCTCGGAGACTCTCGGAATAGGCGACCACGTGAGCGACGGTCACCACGACCCAGTAGACCAGCATGTTGAAAAAGAAGGTCGCCACTAGGACGTAGCGAATGAGGTCATGGAGGGGTTTCTCGGAGCGATGCCCCGGGAAGAGCCATTCTCCGACACCGGCACGCACGAGGATCCAAACCAGCGAAAACACCGCGCCGCCGACACCGTGGAGCGCCAGTCGCATGCGCCAATGATCGCCACCCAAATTGAAGCGCCGACCCAGCTTGAACGCCGGTATCGCCAACAGCGCGAACACATACCAATCGGCCAGCGCGCCCTGGACGGCTACTGACAAGGAGACCCCCTCTCCGAACGTGGCCGCCTTCAGGTAGTGCTGCCCAGCGAAGGCCAGTCCCAACAGAGTCCAACTCAGTCCATACAGCAGCGGAAACCACCGCTGGCGGCTGAAAGAAGACGGAACCTCGGGATCCACGCCCGCAACAGTGCCGCCACCGCGGTCTCAGGCAACGCTCATTCCTCCGCGCACGACCGGAAGCCCCCTTCGAGACAACGTCTTGAGGGGAAGTCCAAAATAGAAAAAGCCCCCCTGGATCGCTCCAGAAGGGCTTTCAAAGTGGTGCGCACGGCAGGACTTGAACCTGCACACCTTACGGCTCTACCACCTCAAGGTAGCGCGTCTGCCAATTTCGCCACGTGCGCGTTGTGTCGTTCGATCCCCAAACTAACTCCGAGATCTCTTTAACTCTGAAATCTCTTTAACTCTGAAATCTCTTTAACTCCGAGATCTCTTACTAATTTCGAGGTTAGCTTAGCTTCCTTTTAGCTCAGTCGCCAGAAGTCTCTTTCTGGCAGTGAACAGATGGTCGGGGCGGTGAGATTCGAACTCACGACCTCTTGTACCCGAAACAAGCGCGCTACCAGGCTACGCTACGCCCCGAACCAAACGAGGGCCGGAAAGTGAGGAAATGCCAGCCGGGTTGCAATGGATTTTTCCTGAAAATTGAAATCACCATTTTATCACCGGCAAGGATCCATGTCGGTGGAACCGGAAAAGACACCTTCATGAGCCTCTTAGCCGTGAACTATTCCGGACACACCCACCCACCGATGGCAATTTTTGGGAGCCCGCTGGCGCTGAACTTCTTGGCGCTTGGATTGACCCACGGAGATCGCCCGGCTGCAGCAAGTTTGCCAAATGAAACTGAATCTTTCCGAGGGTCGTGCCCTCCGGCGCGGCTTTACGCTCATCGAACTACTGGTGGTGATCGCGATCATCGCGATCCTCGCCGAGATGCTCTTGCCGGCTCTGGCCAAGTCCAAGTCTAAGGCCACCGGCATCCTCTGCATGAACAATCTGCAGCAACTTATGCTCGGATGGCGCTTGTACGCCGACGACAATTCAGACGGAATCGTGTCGGCTCAGGGCGGTAGTGATCGCCGTCCAAACTGGATCGAAGGCAACATCGACTACTCCGCCGACAGTGCCAACGAGCGTTACATCACCAACAGCCCCCTCTTCAAGTACGTCGGCGGATCCAAGGCGATCTTCAAGTGCCCGGCGGACCGCCAGATGGTCCGCGTTGGTCAGTTGAAAGTGGCCCGCATCCGCAGCAATTCCATGAGCCAAGTCTGGGGCAACGGCGACTGGCTCGATTACGACTACAACCCAAACCAAACGAAGTGGCGCAAGTACATCAAGCTGGGAACAGTGGTCCAACCCTCACAAACCTGGGTGCTCATCGACGAACATCCCGACAGCATCAATGATGCGGCGTTCGCGAACATCATGACCGACGCCAACAAGGCCGGCCGCTCAAAGGTGGTCGACCAACCCGCCAACTACCACAACGGCGCGGCCGGCTTCTCCTTCTCCGATGGACATGCCGAAATTCGTCGCTGGCTCGGAGCCAAGATTGGTCAGGCCAAGGTCAACTTCAATGCGACCGGCAACTACGTCGCGCTCGGCGGAGTGATCCCCGCTAGCGACCCCAAGTCACTTCTGGACGTGGGATGGATGGCCGGCAATACTACGACTTTTGCCCAATAATCCTCTACCAATTTGGTAGGTCTCAAAGAAACGCCGCCGTTCTAGCGGCGTTTCTAATTTTCATGAACCCTCGCACTACCGCATCGCTGGTCTTGATCGGCACCTGCGCGCTCTGGGCTTTCAGCTTTCCACTGCTTAAATCCATAGAGCAACTGGGTCAACGCAATGCGCCGGGAAACACCAGCCTCTTCCTCTCCACCTTGCTGGTCGCCTGCCGCTTCAGTTGTGCCGCGGGGTTGTTTCTCATCGGCAATGCAATCCGCTGCCGGTGGCGACGACGGCGCGACGTTGAGAGCCCTCTTTCCATCCGCCCCACAGCTTTGGAGTGGAAGCAAGGCCTGGGCATCGGGATCTTTGGCTCGATAGGGCTCATTCTTCAGATGGATGGGTTGGCCTACACGGAGGGTTCCGTGTCGGCATTTTTAACGCAGGGCTATGCGGTATTAATTCCGATTTGGATTACCCTCACGGCTCGCCGCCTGCCCGGTTGGACGGTCACGGGGGCTTGCCTGCTGGTGGGGTTGGGTGCAGCCGTTCTTGCGGGAGTTCGCTGGGACCACTTCCACCTCGGGAGAGGAGAGTTGGAGACGCTGGCCGGGTCTGTCCTGTTTGCGGGCCAGATCCTGTGGTTGGAGCGACCGCAGTTCGCGGGCAACGACTCCGTTCGTTCCACGACCGTCATGTTCGGCGCCATGGCGCTGACGGCTTGGCCACTGGCCTTTGCCTTGGCTCAGCACCCCCACGATATCGTGAAGGCGGTCAGCTCCAGTGAAATCGCCTCCCTCTTCGCCCTGCTGCTCTTCGGTTGTACTTTGGTAACCTTCCCGCTGGCCAATCACTGGCAACCCAAGGTGACGGCCACCCAAGCGGGCCTGCTCTATTGCACGGAACCGGTCTTCACCAGCGTGGTTTGCCTGTTCGTACCAGGTTGGATTTCCAAGACTACCGGCCTGAATTACCCCGATGAGTTCGTTCACCTGCGGTTAATCCTCGGTGGTTCGTGCATCCTAGCTGCCAATGTTTGGATCCTCTTGCTACCGCCGCCCAAGCCTCTCGATTCTTAGCCAGAACGATCCAATTAAAATCGTTCCGGCTTAGGTCTTGAGCCCAGCCGCGTACCGACGCAGTAATCCCCCTCAACCCTCGACGCGGTTATTTCCAGGTCATGCGGGTGAAGACGGGGAAGTGGTCGCTCGGTTGACGCCCTCCCGGGGTCAAGTCCACCACCTCGGACCACGGAATCTCAGCCTCACCCCGAGACAGGATCCAGTCGATGCGGGCACTGTTGAAGGTAGGCTTTCCAAAGCCATTGAAAGAATTGAGCGTTTCATTCTTACGCTGAGCCGCAGCGAACCAGGTGTCCGTAAATCCGATGTCCCGGGTCAGCGCTTCATACACCGTGTTCCGCGTGGCCACGGCGTTGAAATCTCCCATCAGAATCACCCGCTCGTTTGCAGGAATCTTCGCCAATCGGCTCCGGATCAAGGCTGCCCCCTTCTCACGGGCGGGCTGAAGCGCATGGTCCAAATGCGTGTTCCAAAGATGAAACTCCTTCCCCGTCTGACGGTCGCGGAAGTGAATTGAAGTGACCATTCGTCGGTTGGAGTTGCCCCAGGTGGACGAACCAATGACCTCCGGAGTGTCGCTGAGCCAGAAATGGTCATAAGCCAACGGTTCAACGCGCGCCCGCCGGTAGAAGATGGCCATAAACTCTCCCCGGCTACCTCCATCGCGACCGGTGCCGATCCAGTCGTGTTCAGGGAGGTCCGAGGCCAGGTCGCGCAACTGATGATACACCCCCTCCTGCGTTCCCATCAGGTCTGGGGCGTACTGCTTTAGGAGCGTCTGCATGGCAGGACGGCGATCGGGCCACGCCTCCGGTCCCTTGGGGGTCGCGTAGCGGAGGTTGTAGGTCATCAATCGCAACTCATCGCCACCTTTGTCCTCGGCTCGAACACTCAAAGCCGGAGCTGCTGCCATCAGGGAAAGGGCCGAAAGGAACCGGCGGCGGGAATTCATAGACCCAGAAACAACGCTCTAGGCCAAACCTCAAGCAAAACAGTGCACCGCGCCAACACACTTCCTTCGAATCCAGGGGTGCTCGATGGCTCCAGGGGTCAACGGGGCTTTTCGAGTTGGCTCTGGCGGATTCGCCGGGCGCGTTGCCCCCAGGTCGCTGCGGCGGCGGGCAATTCATGGGCGACATGCTCGTAGAGACCGGCTGCTTCACCGGTTCGACCGAGGCGCTCGAGAATCTCTCCTGTGGCACGGGCTGCCTCCGTCAAGAGGTCGGCGGAAAGTTTTTCGCCGGGCAACAAAACCTTGCCCAGTGCGACATCCAAACCCGCCCGGATGGCCCGCTCCAGGAACTCTCCAGATTCAGTACCACTGCGCAGCTCAGACATCTTGCGATTCACTGCGGCATAGCCTAACCAGGCGCGACAACGGGTTTCAATTCCGGCTTCAGGAAGCTTGGCTGTACGCAGGTAGAGCTCGGCGGCACGGGTGTAGTCGGCCGGATTGAGGGTGCTGAGCTGAAAATGACAATTGCCCATCATCCCTAGGGCCGGCGCGACATAGGGGCTGTTGGTGAACTCCAATACCCGAGTGAAGGCTTCCAGCGCCAAGCGATAGCGGGACAGCGGTTCGCTCCCGGGTTCTACCGGCTTGGCTTGGAGGAGTTCGCCGTAGTGGAAGAGCGCGGCCGACTGAATCTCGGGCGGTGCCACCTTATCGTTGATCAACTCGCGAAAATGTTCAGCGGCGGAATCGAAATTCTGCAGTTTACGACCTGCTTCAGCAGCCCACAGCTTGGCCCGATACCAGGTGTCGCCCCGCACCGTACGCACCGTGGCATTGGTCAGGATGGCGGCACTGGCCTGCCCGGCCTGAAGGTAGTCCTGTTGCTCGAAGAATCGGCCAGCCAGCCAGAGTTGAGCAGATACGGTTCCGGGATCGGTAGGGTTCTTGGCAGCCAATTCAGAGAACTTCCCCATGGCCGCCGCAGGATCGCCGGAACGAGACAACGCATAGGCTAAATGAAACCCGGCGCGCACCGCACCGGGATGCTGGGGATGTGCCGCCAACCAGCGCCGCAATTCAGCCACCGAATCAGCCCAGCGCTCGTCATGCAACCCGAGCATGGCCAATTCCAACTGCACCTCGGGACGGACCGCGCTCTCCGGGAACCGCAGGAGGTAATC
The DNA here is from genome assembly GCA_945893185.1 of Akkermansia muciniphila. Taxonomy (GTDB): domain Bacteria; phylum Verrucomicrobiota; class Verrucomicrobiia; order Limisphaerales; family UBA9464; genus SXXZ01. The sequence continues at coordinate 8,575 of CAMDDW010000042.1, forward strand.
TTGCAACAAACTGCGACCCAACTCGCCGGCCCCCTGCCGCGCCAGGGACGATCCCAGCCACAGGACGCTTTGTCCTGCTCGGGCCGCCGCGTGGGGCAACTCCAACAAACGGCGCAGGGCCGACTCGCCGGCCGGCGCGTTGGTGCTGGCGATGGCAGCGATCACGGCCTGCTCCAGGGCGGCCGGCATCCAGGTCTCCCGCTCAAGCGGACGCTTGGCAACGGTGTCAGCCACCTCCAGATAGCCCGTCAAAGCCGAGGGGGCATCCCCTAACCACGCGGCGGCATCGGCTACCTTGAAACGGGCCACCAGATGATCTAGGGATCCGGCCGGCAGTTGGGACAAGGCCGTCTGAAAACCGCTCAAGGCCTGCGCCATCACCGCCTTGGAATTGCCCGAGAGGGCTTCTTCCCAACGGCACCAAGCCAGGGTCAGGGTGAGAGGTCCACGAACTTCGGGAGTGGGATTCAGCGTGGCGGCCCGTTCCAGTTCCGCCACAGCCCGGGTGAGGCTAACGTGGGATTCTGCGATGGCTGAGCCCACCTGATCGGCCCCTCGTCGGGCCAGGTGTTCCCGGAGATGAATTTGCCCCAGACGTAGGCGCAGTGCGGCGACGGAAGCATCGTCAGCCAGTCCGGTGACAACCCCTTCGAGGCGTTCGCGAGCGAGGGCTAACTGCCCTTGGGAAACCCACCAGTCACTCAGATTGCGGATGGCATCGCTGCGGAATGCCGCAGGAACAGCCGTAGCCAAATTCTCCTCCAAGCGTGCCACCGCACGTGCCCCCTGCCCCGCAGCCAAGAGCAGGCGGCCCAAGAGCGCTGAGGATTCTGGGCGTCGAACAACCAACCCGTCCGCATCGGCGATGCGTCGTAACTGTTCGGCCGCCGCGATGGCCTGCTCCGTCTGCCGTCCCGCCTCCAAAATGCGAACCTCGAGCCGCAACCGATCCCACTGGGCCTCCGGCGTCTGGGCCAAGGGTGTCGCTGCAACCACGACTTCACGAGCCCGACTCCAGTTGCCCGCACCCAGATGGGCTTCGGCAGCCAGCATCGAACCCGTCCAAAGTAAGTCTACAGGTTTTCCTTGAGCGAAGGCTCGTCGGAACGGTCCTTCAGGCTGATCCAACAAGGCGGCCGCTTCTTTTGGTTGAGCGGATCTGAAAAGGGCCTCGGCCTGTCGCACCGAAGCGTGAAGGGCCAACTCGGATCCAGAGAACTGAGCCAGATAGAGCCCGAAGGTTTTCTGCGCCGCGGCATGATCTCCGCGTCCTGCCTCGGACTCCCCTTGCGCATACAAGGCCCGACGCAAGGCCTCGGGCTTCAAGGCGGAATCGGGAAACTGGCTGGAAAACGCGGTAAACTCTTCGACCGCACGCGCATAGGCCCCGATCGAGAAGGAGCGGAGAGCAGCATTAAAGGCGACCTGGTCCGGCCCATCGGCCGCAAGAACCGACAGGCCCAAGACAGTTCCCACCATCCAGCCCCACCTCCGACTCGATTCCTCGCGCAACCAACGCATCGGCCCACTCTCCGGACGTACCGGCCAACGAGCAAGCGGAGAGCAGTCGCTCAGCAAGGGTCACTCGGGAGCAAAACACCCCCAACTGAAGACTAAAAACAGGACCCTTCCCGATTTCCCCCCAGAGACTATGGTAAGCGGCATGCAGGGGAGTCACGGGGTCACTGGAGTCTGGAAAGGCGGCTGGAACGAAGCGGAGCTGAGCCGCTGGGCTGCGGCATTGCGGGCCCAATTGACCGACTCAAGCGTCACCTTGGGATTGGTCTTCTTGGCCCCATCGCTCTTTCCGTATGCCGAAGATGTCTTGGAGGTACTGCGTGTCCATGGGCGGATTCCCTGCCTGGCAGGCTGTTCCGGCGTGGGATTAATTTCGGGCGGCAACGAGTTTGAGGAAGGGGCCGACCTCGTACTCGGGCTTTACCACCTTCCCGGGGCCACTCTGAAGGGCTTCCACTTCGACAACGACGTAATCAACGCCATGGATGACGCGGCGGCGTGGATTCAAAAAACCGGCCTGTCCCCGGAGCAAGTCAATGGCTGGCTCGTTTTTGCCAGCCCGTTCCACCTCAACGGCGAGGCGTGGCTACGGCAATGGAACAAGGCCTACCCCGGCACCCCTGCCGTCGGCGGCTTGGCCAGTGGCGATTTCTCGGCCGAGCAATGTCAGGTCTACTTCAATGGCGGGGTCCATGAGCAGGGACTGGTCGCCGTGGCCCTCTGTGGGGATGTCACGCTCGAGACCGTGGTGTCGCAAGGGTGCACGCCCATCGGCGAAAGCTGGACCATTACGCGAGCGGACCGAAATTTCATCTTAGGGATCGGCAATCGTCCTGCCTATTCGGTCTTGATGGAGACCTTCGAGGGCATGAGCGAGGAGGAGCGCAAGAAAAGCCAAAACAACCTCTTCGTGGGCTTGGCGATCGATGAGTATCGCGAAGAATTGCACTGCGGTGATTTCTTAGTCCGCAATCTATTGGGTGGAGACCCCAAGAATGGAGCCCTCGCCGTCGGAGCCTACCCGCGCACCGGACAAACTCTCCAATTCCAGCGACGCGACTCGGAGACGGCCGACGCGGAACTGTCGGCCCTGCTGGCACAAGCGCGCACACAGTTGGCCGGACGCCCGATCTACGGGGGATGTCTGACCGTTTGCAATGGCCGCGGGTCCCGGCTCTTCGGTACCCCAAACCACGACGCGGGCCTCGTACAAGAGCAACTGGGCCACACCGCCATTACCGGATTTTTCGGGCACGGCGAATTGGGTCCGGTGGCCCGCCAAAATTTCCTGCACGGCTACACCGCCTCGCTCGGACTCTTCGTACCCAAGTCGACGCCTCACCCGAAGTAAACAAGTCCGGGCCCCACTCCAGCGCCCCCACCTCATCTCCACTCGAGACGTCCCCGAGAGTTGCCACAACCGCCCCCCTTCTGCCTTCATCTGCGTCCATCTGCTGCCAATCCCGATTCCTGAATGAACGACGAACAACAACCCCAGTTTGAATCCGCCAAGTCTGAGGTTCAGCGCAAAACGCTGGACCAGCGGGAGCAGATGAACGAGTTGATGCGCCTGCGTCACTCCTGCGCGCACATCTTGGCGGCCGCGGTCCTGAGGCTCTGGCCCGATGCGTTGTTGGACATCGGTCCCCCGACGGAAGAAGGCTTTTACTACGATTTCGACGTGAAGCACCGCTTCACTCCGGAAGACTTTCCCAAGATCGAGGAGGAAATGCGGAAGATCACCAAGGAGAACCAGGTCTTCGAGAAGTCGATCCAGACCCGGGCCGAGGCGTTGGCCTATTTCGAGGGCAAGGGGCAAACCTTCAAGGTGCAACGCATGGGCGACATCCCCGAGGGCGAGGCCATTAGTTTCTTCAAGAACGGCGAATTCGTGGACCTGTGCGCCGGCCCCCACGTGATGCGCACGGGCAACGTGAAGCCCGGGGGCATCAAGCTCCTGAAGGTCGCCAGCGCATATTTTCGAGGCAACGAGAAGAACCCCCAACTCCAGCGCCTCTACGGCACGGCCTTCAAGAACAAGGAGGAGTTGGACAACTGGCTCCTGATGCAGGAGGAAGCCCGCAAGCGCGACCACCGAAAGATCGGCACCGAGATGGGGCTCTTCGCCATGGATCCGGAATATGTCGGGCCCGGCTTGCCGCTGTGGCTACCGAAAGGGACCGTGCTGGTGGAGGAACTGGAACGGTTGGCCAAGGAAACCGAATTCCAGGCCGGCTACGTGCGCGTCAAAACGCCCCATCTTGCCAAGGAGAAGATGTACAAGACCTCCGGCCATCTCCCGTACTACGCCGAGTCCATGTTCCCCCCGATAGAAATGCTCGAGGAGGACGAACGGAAGAAGCGCGATGCGCTCACGGAACGCCGTGCCGACCTCATCCAACTCGCCGAAGGCATGGGCAAGGCCATTGCGCCTAACCCCAGCGGCTACACCGAGGAGCAGGTCCGCCACGACATCCAGAAACTGGAAACCGAGATCACCCTTCTGGGCGGACGGTATTATTTGAAGGCGATGAACTGCCCGCATCACCACCGCATCTTTGCGGCGGAACCGCGCAGCTACCGCGACCTGCCGCTACGGCTCGCCGAATACGGCACCTGCTACCGCTACGAGCAGTCCGGAGAGCTCTTTGGTGTCATGCGCGTCCGCAGCATGAACATGAACGACGCGCACATCTACTGCACGGCCGAGCAGTTCGCCGAGGAGTTCCGGGCGGTCAACGAGATGTACCTGAAGTACTTCAAGATCTTCGGGCTCGACCGCTACCAAATGCGCTTCAGCACCCATGATCCGGCGCGCCTGGGTCAGAAGTTCGTCAATGAGCCCGAACTCTGGAAGAAGACCGAAGACATGGTTCGGCAGGTCCTCATCGAGTCCGGCATTAACTACGTGGAGGTGGCCAACGAGGCGGCGTTCTACGGACCTAAAATCGATGTGCAGGTCTGGAGCGCCATCGGCCGCGAATTCACCATCGCCACCAACCAGGTCGATTTCGCCGTGCCCGCCCGCTTCGGCCTGACCTACCGCGACCGGGACAACACCGAAAAGACTCCGCTGTGCATTCACCGCGCCCCGCTGGGCACGCACGAGCGGTTCATCGGCTTCCTTATCGAGCACTATGCGGGCAACTTCCCGCTCTGGCTGGCCCCCGAACAGGTGCGTGTCCTGACGCTCAACGACGAGGCCCCGCTGGTGGAATACGCCAAGTCGATCACCGCTGAGCTGCGCGCTCAGTTCGTCCGCGTGGAAGGCGACTGGAGTGCCAACCCCGTGAAGGCGAAGATCGCCGACGCCGAAACCTCCAAGGTTCACACCATGCTGGTCGTGGGGCATCGCGACCTCGAGGCCGGGGTCGTTAGCGTCCGCCTGCACGGCAAGGGCAATGTGGGTGCGAAGCCTCGGGGCGAGGTCGTCGCCGACCTGCTGGCCTCCATCCGCGAACGCCGCGCCTGATCACGAGTGACACCCCTCTCGGAGTCTCTGCTCAGGCGGAGATTCCGAAGGGAAACACCGGTTGCCTTGGGGTGCCCCTTGACCCCGCACCGCTGCGCCTCATCCTCCGGCCCCCATGTTTGATCTGGGATCGCTCAATCCGCAGCAACGAGCAGCCGTGGTCACCCACTCCGGTCCGGTCCTCATCCTGGCCGGAGCCGGCACAGGGAAGACACGCACCCTGACTTGCCGGATCGCTCACATGATAGGCAAGGGCATCGCTCCTGGTCATATCCTGTCGGTGACCTTCACCAACAAGGCCGCCAAGGAAATGCTCGAGCGGGTCAACGAGATGATCCCCAAGGTACGCAAATCTCGTCAGGATCCCGGGGCACCGGAAGACCCATTTCTTGAACGCCCCACCTTGTGCACATTCCACTCGCTCTGTGTGCGGATCCTCCGACAACACATCGAGAAACTGGGCTACAAGAAGAACTTCGTGATCTACGACACCGGCGACCAGCTCGCCGCGATGAAAAAGATTCTGAGTCAAATCTCGGCCAAGGGGGAAAAGACCGATGCCGGAGCCGTGCTGTCCATGCTCAGCAAGTTCAAGAATGGCAGCAGCCGCGGCGGCTTCGAAGACCCTTCGGTCCGCGCTCTAGCCGAGCACGTGGCTCGCCGCTACGAGAGCGCCCTCCACGCCTGCAACGCCGTAGACTTCGACGACCTCATCCTCCTGACCTTGCGGCTTTTCCGGGAACATCCCGAAGCTCTGGAAGCCTGCCGGCGCAAGTACCGCTACGTCATGGTCGACGAATATCAGGACACCAACGCCAGCCAGTTCGAGCTCATCAATCATCTGGCCAGCGCCTCACGAAACCTCTGTGTGGTGGGTGACGATGACCAATCCATCTACGGGTGGCGCGGGGCCGAGATCGCCAACATTCTGGATCTCGAAAAGCATTACCCCGAGGTCAAGATTATCAAACTGGAGCAAAATTACCGCTCCACCAACATGATCCTCCGCGCCGCCAACGCCGTCATCCGACAGAACACGCGGCGACGTGAAAAGAGCCTCTGGTCGGCCAAAGGTGAAGGCAGCAAAATTACCCTCTACGCCTTCGACACCGACGAGACCGAAGGCCGGACCGTGGCGGAGAACATCGAGTACGACCGACTCACCCAACAGATCAATTGGGGCAAGCAGGCCATCCTGTTCCGCACGAATATTCAGTCGCGCCCCATCGAAGCGGCTCTGCGCAAGGCGCGGATCCGATACCGGTTGATCGGCGGCCAGAGTTTCTTCGATCGCAGCGAGATCAAAGACATCCTCGCCTACCTGAAGAGCTTCGTAAATCCGAACGACGATGTGAACTTGCTGCGCATCGCCAATAAGCCGGCCCGGGGACTCAGCGATGTCACCATGGAGCGACTCCTGGCCTTCAGCGCGGACCGCAAAGCCAGCGTGTACACCATCATGAGGCACACCGACGTGCTGGCTTCCTTCCAGGCACGGACGCGCGATTCTATCACAGCTTTTGCTCACTGGATTGACACGACGCGGGCTCCCCTGCTCCAGAACTCACCCATTTGCCTGAGCAACTGGGCCGATCATTGGCTCGAGGAAACCGGTTATTTGGCAGACTTGCGCAGGGCCGAAAAAAACCAAGACGTGGCCGACAACCGGGTGCGCAACATCCAAGAACTCATCGATGATCTGGACGGCGAATTGACCGCCGAGGCCCGTCGCAAGAAGCGCGAGGAGACAGCCCCCAAGAAGTCTAACAAAACCGTGGATCTGGAAAACGATCCCGAGGGATTGCTCTCGGACATGACACCCGCCCCACGGCCCAGCGGACCGCTGTTGCCCAACGCCGTCCCGGAGTTTCTCGGCAAGCCCATGGACCGGCTCGATGAGTTTCTGGCGGGGATCACCCTGGATCAGGAACGCGAGGAAGAGAAGGACACGACCGGAGACCAGGTGACCCTCATCACCATGCACGCCGCCAAGGGTCTTGAGTTTCCTCATGTCCACATCGTGGGAGTGGAAGACGGTCTCCTGCCCCACTCCCGCAGCAAGGATGAGGGCACCCTCGACGAGGAACGCCGCCTCTTTTACGTCGGCATCACCCGAGCCCAGGATACCTTGCGCATCAGCCACTGCTCGGGACGCCGGCGCTACGACCAGGTCATGCCCTGTCACCCCTCCCCCTTCCTGCGAGAACTCCCGCCCGAATGCGTCGAGGACGCCGATGAGGCAGCCGCCCGACCGGTGGACAAAGACGATGGCGGAGACTGGTTCAAGGCCATGCGCGAGGCCTTGGAATGATCCCCACTTTCGTGGCAGCTTCCCACACACGCTGTGTTTTCCCGAGTTGTTGAATGGTTTCTACACGCCCTGTTGGGTTCGATCCGTTGCTTACCACTGGTGACGGTCGCCCGATTGGGGCATCTGCTCGGCGGCCTGGCTTACCGACTCGACCGCCGCCACCGCCGCGTGGCCGAAGACAACATTGCCAAGACCTTCCCCGAGTTGAGGCCGAAGGAAATACAGTCCTTGGCCCTAGAGAACTTTCGACGCATCGGGGAAGCCTACGCTTGCGCCGTCCGCACCCCGGGCATGGATTCGAAAGAGTTGTTAGCACGCATTGAGTTCGTGGGTCTTGAGGACCTGCTGCAAAGCGGGGCCGATCGCCTGGTCGTGGCCACGGGCCATTTCGGCGGCTTCGACTTGCTGGCGCACGTGCAGGGACACTGGCCCAATTGGCGTTTGGCGACCACCTACCGGGCCCAACGATTCGCCCCGCTCAACACGGTTCTCCAAGGGTTGCGCGCTCGGACCGGAGTGCAGTTCATCGAACGGCACGAATCCACACGCGCCATCCACCGTTTCTTCGATCAGAACCAATCCATACTGGCCCTGTTCTCAGACCAACACGGTGGAGGCAAGGGGCTGTGGCTGCCATTTCTCGGGCGTGACTGTTCCTGCAGTCCCGCTCCAGCCGTCATCGCCCTACGCTACAAGGCGCTTCTGACCATGGCCATTTGCTACCGCACTGACCTAGCGCGCTGGCGAATCGAAGTCGGCCCGGTGATTCCGACTCACGACGAACACGGACAGGAACGCTCATTGGAGGACATCACCTTCGAGATCCATCGCCAATATGACATCGCCGTGCGCCGAGATCCGGCGAATTGGTTCTGGGTTCATCGACGGTGGAAACCCCCCACGGCCAATCAGAGGACCCACGACCAGGCGCCGGGCCCGACCTCATGAACTCCACCCTCATCACCCCCCGGCACATCGTCATTCGGGGTGTGAACTGGCTGGGAGACGCCGTGATGACGACCCCAGCAGTTCTCCGCCTTCGGGAACGCTTCCCCGAGGCGCGAATCACCCTACTCTGCCCAGAAAAGCTCCACGATCTCTGGATCTCCCATCCAGCGGTGGATGCCGTGCAAACCTTTAAGACCGGCGAGAGATTTCTGTCGGTGGCGCGCCGCCTGCGCTCAATCGATGCCGACTTGGCGGTGATCTTTCCCAACTCCCTGCGTTCTGCGCTGGAGACCTGGTGGGCAGGCATCCCGAGGCGGGTCGGATTAGGGGGAGGTCTTCGAAGCTGGCTGCTCACCGATGGTGTCCGACCGGTCCCAGGCGCGGTGCGCATGCGCAAACGAACCCAGTCGGAGGTGCAGCGACTGACGACGACGCCAATGAGTATCACTGCTCCCCGAACCGCCTATCCGACCGACTCCCATCAACTCCACCACTACCTCCGGTTGGTGGGTCACCTGGGAGCCAACGCAGAGCCAGTGCCGCCTCGATTGGCGGCAGGAACGACGGCATCCCAAGCGATGAGCACCCGCCTCGGAGCCTTGCTGACCTCTGGAAAACCACTCATCGGACTTAATGCCGGCGCCGAATATGGACCAGCAAAACGCTGGCCATTAGACCGTTTCGCCGGAGCGGCCCGATTGCTGTCGGAAAGGACGGGGTGCCACTTCGTCCTCTTCGGTGGCCCTGCTGACATTCCGTTGGCTGGAGAACTCACCCACCGCCTGCAAGGCCTCTCTGTCACTTCACTCGCCGGCCAGACGACGCTCGCCGAATTAATGGCCGCGCTGGCCTTGTGTCGAGTGGTGATCACCAATGATACCGGTCCCATGCACCTAGCCGCGGCCTTGGGCGTTCCAGTGGTCGTCCCTTTCGGCAGCACCTCGCCCGAACTCACCGGCCCCGGATTGCCCGGCAATCCACGCCACCACCTCCTGCTGGGAGAGGCTCCATGTGCCCCGTGTTTCCTGCGGCATTGCCCAGTAGACTTCCGCTGCATGCAGTCCATTTCGGTAGAACATGTAGTGCGCGCGGCCTTGGATGTGCTCGCGCAAAACCCTTAATCCATTCTGCTCACAATCGAGCATCGACCCTGAGGTACCCCCAACTCCAGAGCATCGAATACAGGGTCCCGGATCCGAAAAGCCTTCCCCAGTCTGAGCTTCCCTCCGGGGGCGGAATCCTGATAAGGCCAAAGGCAGATCCCTATGCTTTGGTTTCCCAGATTCCTCTCTGTAGGCTGGGCACTTGGAATAGCCATTTTGGCTGAATCCGGTGCGCCGGCTCCCGTTTGGCGCGATATTTCAGGTGGGCGCATCCGTTCCCTGCCGTCCCTCACAGGAACTCGGACGGGGTTCACTCGGATGTCCTCGGACACCACCCGGCTTTCTGTAACCAACACCCTCAGCGAGGCCGCCATGGCCAACAACCGCATCCTGGAGAACGGATCCGGCGTGGCTCTCGGGGATGTCAACGGAGACGGTTGGTGCGACCTCTACTTCGCGCGCCTCGAGGGCCCCAACGAGTTGTACTTCAACCGAGGTGGTTGGCGCTTTGAGCGTCAACCGGAGGCCGGCGGCGCGCCGTGTGCCGACCAACCCAGCACCGGCACCGTCTTGGCCGACGTCGATGGCGACCGAGACCTCGACCTGCTGGTCAACGGGCTCGGCTTTGGCACGCGACTGTTCCTAAACGATGGGGCCGGACACTTCACTGAATCCAACCAGCACCGACTCTCCAAACGCTTGGGAGCCACCTCGCTGGCGCTGGCCGACATCGACGGGGACGGGGATCTCGACCTCTACGTCACTAACTACCGGACCACCACCTTCAAAGACCAACCTCCTGGTTTGCGCGTTGAGGCACGACGGGAAGCCGATGGATCTATACGGGTGACGCCAGAGGATCGCTTTGTCGCGGTGGGCGAGCGGGACGGCAGCGCAGAAATCCTGGAGCGCGGGGAGCGGGATTTTCTCTATCTCAATCAAGGCGGAGGGAACTTTGCTCCAGTCTCTTGGACCCAAGGAACATTCCTTGATGAGGATGGTCAGAAACTTCAAATACCTCCGACCGACTGGGGCCTCAGCGCCGTGTTTCGCGACCTCAATGGTGATGGCTGGCCCGACCTCTACGTCTGCAACGATTTCGTCCACTGGAAAGACCACATCTGGCTCAATCGTGGTGGCGCTGGCTTCCAGGCTGCTCCGCGCACGCTCTTCCGAAACCAGAGTCTCAGCTCCATGGCCGTGGATGTCGCTGACATCAACCGAGACGGATTGATGGACCTCTTCGTGGTGGACATGCTGAGCCGCGATCCAGAACGCCGTGCTTGGCAACGCCCCAACACCATGACCTCGGTGCTGCGCCCACCAATCCACGACCCTCAATACCGCCCGGAGGTCACACGGAACACCCTGCATGTGGCCCGGGCCGGCGGGCCCTTCGCGGAGATCGCTCAGTTCTCAGGAATCGCGGCGACGGAATGGTCGTGGAGCGCGGTCTTTATCGATGTGGACCTCGATGGCTGGGAAGATCTGCTCGTGGCCAACGGCAATGCACACGATGTGCAGCACGCCGACATTCTAGCCGCACAATCGCTTGAGCGAAGCACTCCCAGTGCCGAGCAACGCCTGCGCAACGTGTCACGATTCCCGCGGCTCGATACAGCCAACCTGGCCTTCCGAAACCAGCGAGATATGCGCTTCAAAGACAGGAGTCTCGACTGGGGATTCGCGGATCGCGGTGTGACAACGGCCATGGCCTTGGCCGATTTAGACAACGACGGAGACCTCGATGTGGTGACCTGCAATCTGGGGGAGGCAGCCGGCCTCTACCGCAACGATTCCACCGCGCCCCGCGTGGCAGTACGCCTCCGCGGCGCCGGGGGCAACACCCATGGGATCGGAGCCCGAATTCTCATTGAAGGTGGCCCTGTTTCTCAGAGCCAGGAAATGGTGGCCGGGGGTCGCTATTTGTCCGGAGACCAGGCCCTGAGGGTCTTCGCCACCCAGCCCGATCAACCGGTGACGGTGGAGGTCCGCTGGCCCGGCGGTAAACGCAGTCGGTTGAACTCAGTCCCACCCAATTCACACGTGGAAGTGCTGGAAGACTTTGCCGTCGCCCTGGGTACGACCGAGCAAAGCCCCACCGATGCTTCTCCACTCTCGACTACGGCTCTCTTCGAAGAAGTCTCCGCTGCACTGAATCACCGCGATTCAACCCAGGCGTCCACCGAGGATTTGGAGCGCCAACCCCTGCTTCCCCGTCGACTGTCCACCGAAGGCCCCGGAGTCGCTTTCTTCGATATCGACACCGACGGATTCGACGACTTGCTCTTGGCCGGACGGGGAGAATGGATGGTCTTCCGGAACGACCACGCAGGTGGTTTTCAACCGCGGCCCGACCTCAGCCTCAAGTCTGGGCAGGCCCATTCGGTGACGGGTATCGCCGCCGCCGTCGATCACCGCGGCCTCGTGTTGGCTACAGGGCACCAACCCTCTCGCGTCAGCAACGCCCCTGGACCCCTGGGCTCCGTGCTGCGGACCAACCAACCCCAGAACCTTGGCCAATCCCTCCAAGCCTCTGGCAGCGTGGTGCTGGCAGACTGGGATGGGGACCGGGAACTCGACCTAGCCGTGGCCGGGCGGCATGTGCCAGGACGCTGGCCAGAGTCGGCAGACACCCGAGTCTTCCGCGGCCAAAACGGCCAGTATCTACCCTGGCTCACCCTAACCAACACCGGCTTGGCCACAGGCATGATCGCCAGCGACCTCACCGGTGATGGACGCCCGGAACTGGTCTTGGCAGCGGAGTTCGGTCTACTGCGATTCTTTCGAGCTGATGGAACCAACTTGCGTCCATGGAAACCTGGCCTGGTGACCGCCGAAGGCAAAGCCGCCGACTGGCTCGACTACCAGGGACGTTGGACCGGACTCACCGCCGCCGACTTCGACAACGACGGCCGACTCGACCTCGCCGCAGGCAATTGGGGCTGGAATTTCGGCGAAGGCCGCATCGATCCCGCTCGTGACCCCGTGCGAATCACCTATGCCGAGTTTGTGCCAGGCACAGTCACCCCCTTGATCCACTCATGGGACCCCCTGCACCGGCGCGAGGTACCCTGGCGGGAACTTAGCACCGTCCGTGAGGCCCTGCCCTTCGCCGCTGAAACCGTGCCCTCATACGAAGCCTACGGCAAAGGGGGCTTGCTGGCTCTTCTCGGGCCTCATGGATCCCGAGCCCGACGCGTCGAGTCTCAATGGCATGCTTCGACGGTGTTCCTCAACCGGGGGGATCGATTTGAAGTCCGCGCGCTTCCTAACGAGGCCCAATGGGCACCTGCCTTTGGTCTCACTGCTGCCGACTTCGACGGAGATGGCAACCAGGATTTATTCCTGGCCCAGAACTTCTTCGGAGTCGATGCCGAGACTTCCCGGCACGACGCAGGTCTGGGGCTTCTGCTCACCGGCGACGGTCGAGGACATTTTAAGGCGTTGTCACCGGCGGCTTCGGGCATAGTCCTCACCGGCGAAGGCCGCGGCAGCGCAGCGGGTGATTTCGATCTCGATGGACGGGTCGATCTCGTGGTTACCCAGCACGCCGGGCCCACCGCTCTGCTCCACAACCGCGGGGCCCGGCCTGGTTGGGGACTGCGACTCGAACAACCCGGGCCCAATCCGATGGCCATCGGCGCGGTCGTTCGGGCCGAGTTCGGCAACTCCAGCGGCCCAGCCATCGAGATCCGAGCGGGGTCCGGATGGTGGTCCCAAGACTCCTCGCGCGTGCTCATCACCGGGGCCACTCCACCGACCGCGGTTCACGTCCGCTGGCCTGGGGGACTTCAGCAGCGCCACCCCTGGAGCCCAAATGTCCGGGAGATGCGCATCCGCCGATCTCCTTGATCGGCTTGGGTTTCCTGTTTGCCCGCCTTGAGGCATTGCCGGATTGTCGACCTCAGGATGTCGTTTTCTGAAGAACTATTGATTCGTGCTCGACGGGTTCGCCTATTTATCTGCGATGTCGACGGCGTGTTAACCGACGCCACCGTCAGCATGGGAGGCGGGGTTGAGACCAAGGTGTTCCACATCCGGGATGGTCTGGGCTTGCGACTCCTGCAAACCGAGGCGTCCATCCGCGTGGGTTGGGTTTCGGCCCGCCCCAGCGAAGCCACGATCCAGCGAGCCCAGGATTTGAAGATCGATTTCCTCCACCAATCTTCCGAACCGAAGGTAGCCGCCATCGAAACCTGGCTGCGCGAGACCAACATCACTTGGGACGAAGTCCTCTACATGGGGGATGACTGGGTAGATCTGGCCGCGCTCAAGCGAGCCGGTCTGGCCATTGCTCCGGCCGATGCCATCGAGGAGGCACGACACATCGCCCACTGGGTCACGCAGAAACCTGGCGGCCATGGAGCGGTCCGCGAGGCCACCGACCTCTTGCTCAAGGCCCAGGGTCATTGGGAACGGATGGTCGAGAAATTCGCTTCCTAAGCCGCGATCTGGATTCCAAGACTCTTTGGCCATGTCCTCGACAAACCTCCGAACCGGGCTCAGCGCCCTCCTAGGCATGATAGCCTGCGGGGTATTGGCCCAAGGCGGTAGATCGGCCGGCGTCACCAACGCCACGTCGGCCTCGGCCGCAGCCACCATCCGTCAGTGGGGCATTAGCCTTCGAGACACTGTCACCGGCCGGGTCCAACTGCGGTTTTCGTCCACCGAGGCCTCGCCTGCACCCTCAGATAAAGGAGGACTCGTCCCGGCCCTGTGGGATGTCACCGGACTCAAGCTAGAATCCTTCCGTCCCGACGAAAGTTCGGACTTCATCATCGAATCGCCCTCGTGCCGGGTGAATGTCACCACCAAGGATGCCGGATCCACCGGCCGCTTTACGGCCCGACGAGAAGCCGACGGCATCTCCATCCTCGGCCACGGCTTCCAATTCGACGGCGTCGAACGACGCCTGACGGTCACCAACTCGGTGCAAATCGAACTGCGCACCCGTCTCTTCCAGCCCAAACCCGCTTCCCCATGATCCGCAGCGTCCTCTTCCCACTCCTCGCCCTGTTACTGACCCTGGTCTCCGGTTCAGCACAGGCACAGCAACAAGACAAAATCCTGCTGTCCGCCACCAATTGCGTGCTGGAACTCGAAAAAGGCGTTTATCATCTTTGGGATCATGTTCGAGTGGAGTCTCCCGGTGTTCTGCAAATCACCTGCGACGATCTCCGTGCGGCTCTGCCCCAGGATAAAGCCTCCGGAACGGGAGGGCCCCTTCCCACCGGCGGCAAACTCCAATCGCTCATCGCCTCCGGCAACGTGGTCATTGAACTGTTCCAACCCGGAGTCAACGGCTCGACCAATGTCATGCGGGCCTTCGGCAAGCAGGCCGAATACGGCTCGCAGCAGGAGATCCTCATTTTGACGGGAGACCCCCGAATCGAGACGGCCTCTGGTGTTATGATTGGAACCGAAGCACTCATCTACGACCTGAAGTCCCGGACGATGCGCAATCGAGGTTCCTACCGGATCGAGCTCAAGGCGGACATCCTCAAGGGTTCGACGCTCTTCAACCGGGGCACCAACTCGTCCAAATCCCGCTGACCATGGCCACTGCAGCCAAGACCGCCGCTCCGGTGGCCTCTCAAAATACGACACCTCTGCTGTCGGTCGAAGGTCTAGCCAAGGCTTACTCGGGCCGTCGAGTGGTCGATGGTATTTCGATCCATGTGGGTGCAGGCGAAATCGTGGGTCTTCTGGGCCCCAACGGCGCCGGGAAAACGACCTCCTTCAACATGACCGTGGGGCTAGTCCGCCCCGATGCGGGTTCGGTTCAGTTCCGCGGCATCGACATCACCCGCTTGCCCATGCATCGGCGAGCACGCCTGGGCATCGGCTATCTGACGCAAGAGCCCAGCGTGTTCCGAAAGTTGACCGTCGAGCAGAACCTACTGGCCATCCTGGAAACCTGCGAAGGTTCCGCCAGCGAGCGCCAATCGCGGCTGGCCTACCTGCTGGACGAACTAGATCTCGCCCGCCTTGCCAAGAGCTATGCCTACCAGTTGAGTGGTGGCGAAAAGCGCCGCCTCGAAATCACCCGCGCACTAGTGACCTCACCCCGACTGTTGTTGCTCGATGAACCGTTCGCCGGCATCGACCCGATCGCAGTGTACGAGGTGCAGAAGATCGTTCGACGACTTCGCGACCGCGGGTTAGGAATCCTGATCACCGATCACAATGTCCGGGAAACCCTCCGGTTGGTGGACAGGGCCTATGTGATCCATCAGGGCAAGGTCCTGGTGGAGGGCACCGCCGAATTCTTAGTTAACGATTCGAAGGCTAGGGACATTTACCTGGGCCCCGACTTCAACATGTGAAATCTCCCAAGGCCACGCCCGTAAAGCCGTCCAACGTCACCGTCGAGAAATTCTACACCGACCACGCCGGCCCTCTGGGGCTGAAACTGCTCACTGGAGGCGGATCCCTCAACCGCCTCATCCAGGAACCCACGGTCAACCGCCCCGGTCTAGCACTGGCCGGTTTCCGCCGCTACTTCGCCAACAAGCGAGTGCAGGTGCTGGGAGCGGTCGAAACCTCCTACCTGCGATCCATGGAGCAGGACCTCCGCCGCCAGCGCTACAACGAACTCTTTCGCTACAAGATCCCCTGCGTGGTGCTCTGCCGTGGCATCCGCCCGGAACCGGAGTTCCTGATTGCTGCCGACGACCGCGGGGTGCCCGTGTTCCAAACGGAGTTGGTCACGATGAAGTTCATCAGCCAGGCCACATTGGCGCTGGAGCAATTGTTTGCCCCTCGGACCCAGATTCATGGCTGCATGGTCGATATCCAAGGCATTGGCGTGATCATCCAGGGCGAGAGCGGAATCGGCAAAAGCGAGGCGGTGCTCGGGCTGCTGGAGCGTGGTCACAGCCTCGTTTGTGACGACATCGTCTGCCTCTCGGTGAACGACGGCAAAGAACTCTTCGGCACCGGCAAGACCATCACCCGCAACCTTATGGAGGTGCGCGGCATCGGGATCATCGATGTCGCCGCGTTGTTCGGTGTCGCCGCCATCCGCGCCGAAAAGCGTGTCGATTTAGCAGTCACGCTGAAGGTCTGGGAAAAGGCCGGCGAGATAGACCGTCTGGGTTTGGATCAAGGGTATGCGAATTACCTCGGGATCGACATTCCGCACATGGATTTGCCTGTGCGGCCGGGTCGTGACATCGCCCGCGTCATCGAGGTGGCCGCATTGCACACCAAGCTCAAACTCAGCGGAGTCAACCCGGCTGAGGATTTGCAGCGTCGCCTGATACTGCAAATGAACCCCCGCCTGTAGCCCTTCACTGTTTGCCCAGGTACGAATCCCGAACGGAGACCCCACTGCACAGCCGGAAATTCGTGGGTCGCCTGCTGTTCCATGTCGGGGGATCAGCCCAAAAACTTCCCCGGATTGAGAATACCGGCCGGATCGAGGGCGGCCTTTACACGCCGATGCAGCGCATCGGATTCGGAGGAGACAGCGATGTTCCACCACGGTTTTTTAGCCAAACCCACCCCGTGCTCACCCGTGATGCTACCCCCCAGCGCGACAACACCCTGAAATAACTCGTCGAGGGCCCGGTCGCTCGCCTCGCGCTGTGCTGGAACCGATTCATCGAGCATCAGGTTCACATGAATATTCCCGTCTCCGGCATGCCCGAAGCAGGCCACCTGAATGCCGTGCTTTTTCTGGAGTGAGGCACCGAGTTGGAACAAGGCTTCCAGCGATCCCCGCGGCACCACGACATCTTCGTTGAGCTTGGTCAACCCCGTGTCCCGCAGTGAGTAGCTGAACTCCCGGCGCAACTTCCAGAAACGCTCACACCCTTCCGGTCCCAAACCCCGCTGGACAAAGGTGGGCTGGAACTCCGAAAGCAGTCGGCTGAGTTCGGCGATCTCGGAGCGAACGCCCCGCTCCCGACCATCCAACTCGACGATCATCAAAGCGCCCGCGCCCTTCAGGAGTTTGGATCCGGTCCGACGCCGGGCCGCATCGACCGTGAAGCCATCGGCCAATTCCAAAGCGCTCGGCAGGAACCGGGCAGCAAAGAGAGCTCGAATGGCCTGGGCTGCCGTCTTCATGTCCGAAAACCCGACCCCGACGCAGGCCCGGTAGGCCGGAAGCGGCAACAGTTTCAAGGTCGCCTCGGTGACCACCCCGAGCATTCCTTCACTCCCGACAAAGAGGCGGTGCAAATCGAAGCCCGTCTTGTTCTTGTGAGTTCGACCACCCAGTCGGGTCACCGTTCCATCGGCCAATACCACCTGGAGTGCCATGACATAATCCCGGGTCACCCCGTACTTGAGGCATCGTGGCCCCCCAGCATTGGTGGCGATGTTGCCCCCGATGGAGCAATCAGCGCGACTCGCAGGATCCGGCGGGTAATAAAGTCCCTGACGCTCGACAGCCTCTTGCAGTGAGGCGGTCACCACACCGGGTTGGACCACCGCCACAAAATCCACCGCGCTGATTTCTAGGACTCGATTCATTCCCGCCACAGAAAGGGCGATGCCGCCCTGCACCGGAACACACCCGCCCACATAGCCATGCCCCGCCCCGCGAGGCGTCACCGGAATCTGGTGCTTCGAGGCAAAGGCGAGGATTCGTGACACCGACTCCACCGAACCCGGCAGAGCCACCGCCTCGGGCAGGTGGGAGGCAAACCACTTGTCGCCCGCATGAGCCGACAAAGCTTCGGGAGTGAAAACCAATTCTCCGGCCGGCAACTGCCGCGCCAGACGACCTAGAAGGGACCGTCGCGTCACCGGGGTATCTTGCGCTGAGGTGATGCCGGAGGAAACAGGGAAAGCCTCCACCGCCATCGTATCGTCCAACCGAGTTATTCGGCCCGGCGTGACTCCGCCTGGGCCTATTCCGGACGGCCTACGCCGGAAGGTTCATCTCAACTGAATCGTTCCGGCCAGGAGGGCGTTCCTTGGGACTACTTTGAGGTCAGTTCCTTGACTCGGATCCGACGGTACTCCATCTGGCCGTGATCGGCTTCCAAGCCAATGGGGCCGGTCTCTGGCAGCTTCAACGCAGCCTCGAGCACCTCACCATTGCAGGTGCAATGGGCGACATTGTCCTTCACCACCACCTCAATCTGGTTCCAGTCCTGCGGCTTATACTTCTTGAGGGCCTTGTACGGGCCGGCCACCAAGTAATCGCGGCACTGCAACTGCGGCCCGCGCAAAAAGATCCCGCTGTCGGCGTTCACCGAGGCCCGAAACTCCAGGCGAAGAATGAAGTCCTTAGGAAATTCCTTCTGGGTCCACAACTGGCGCAGGTGCGGTCCCTTGGCCGCAGTGTAATCATTAACCACGATCTGCCCGTCCTTGGCCGTATAGCGCCCATCACTGGCTTCAACCTTGCCGTCAAAACTCTCCGACGGCTTGTACTTCCAACCCGTCAGGTCCTTGCCGGCAACGAGAGAAAGAAATCCTGGTTCTAGCTTAAACGAGTCGGCTTGAGCCGCACAGGTGAGGAGGGTCAGAGCCAGAGCCAGGCAACGGCCGGATCGGAGGGTTTTGGAGGTATTCATGGGATGGTGAATACAATCGCAGCAAGTACCCCAAAGCTTGTCAACGAGAGGTCCCTTCAATCCGTCAGAAACGCCACGACAAACCCAGGAACGGATTGTAATCCGGGGCCGACGCGGTGACGCCAAAGTTGCAACCCGCATCCAATTGTATGTCCTCGGTGAGCAGATAAGTAAGCCCGCAGTCTACCAACCCCTGCCATGGGGAATTAGATTCAAAAGGGTGAATAGTGAAGAACTCTACATAACCCGAAAGCGGGCCCACAATCGAATGGCCCACCACCACCGAGTTGACCGACTCCAAATGATGCCCAGAACGCCCGTCGTTGCGCAGACAATCCAATCGCGTCTGAAGTCCCAGATCAAATTCTCCCGGAAGCCTCACGGCCAAGGGAAATAGCAATCCACCCTCCACGGACCCGTTGCCAATACCCCGCCCCGCGGTGGGCACCTTGAAGTAAGGGATTACCCCGAAAGCAGAGGATCCAGAATCGTTGCCCCAGAAGTTTTTCTTCAAGCGTACGGTCAGATCTCCCAAACCTGATGCTCGACCTGAAATCCCCGCCGCGCGGTCCTCGGTGCGAGTTCGCACATAACTGTCTAGTATTAGGTGAAGATCCAATGAAGGCAGGAGGCCCGTCTTCAGGTTGACCGAGGCCAATTTGGTCATTTCGGACACGACCCCAGAGGCATCGGTGTCGTGCGTCCAGGTGCCGATATCTGACTCCACCTGAAAGTGACCGGCATCCACCGTGTACGGTCCTTCGGTCAAACTGGGGCGATCGGTGATCAAAGGACGCAT
>CAMDDW010000043.1:0-27325 GCA_945893185.1 Akkermansia muciniphila
GCCCGCGCGCAGGCTTCACTCACCCGCATCCGTAATTCGATCGACAAGCTGGCTCAAGATCGCGCGTCGTTGGGTGCCGTGCAAAGCCGACTCAATTTCACCAATGAGCAGCTCACGGTGACCAAGGAAAACCTCAGCGCCGCTATTTCGCGCATCGCCGACGTCGACGTGGCCGAAGAGGCCACCTCCTACGCCCGCTACCAAATCCTGGTGCAGTCCGGCACATCGATGTTGGCGCAGGCCAACAAAATGCCCCAGAGCGCCTTGCAGCTCCTCCAGGGCTGATCTCTCAGTAGATCGTGCAAAAGGGGATCCCAGTTCATGGGATCCCCTTTGTGCGTCCCGGGGTCAGTGGGGTGTTGATGGCGGGCGGGGCGGGTCCAACCCAAGCAACAAAAAGCCCGGCCGAAGCCGGGCGTTTTTGTAGTCAGAGTTTTAAAGAACCACCGATGGGGTCAGCCACCGAATTCTTTAAATCGCCGATCAACCGTTGTTGCCAATGGCTTCGACGGGGCAGCCTTCCATGGCCTCTTTGCAGGCGGCTTCTTCTTCGGGGGTCGTCGGCTGCTTCATGACGTAAGAATAACCAGCGTCATCCCAGCGGGTGTAATTCTTCGGCGCAGTTTCGCGGCACAGGTCGCAGTCGATGCATTGGTTGTCGACGAAGTACTTGCCCGTGACGTTCTCGGAGTACCGATTTGCAATGTCAGCCATAAATAAAAAAGTGGCGTCAATTATCGACCGCGCAAGTCACGGGTGCAAGCCGCTTTTTCCATATTTTGCTCGGTTTCCAACCCATCTTGTTATCCCCGGACAGTGCACCCATCAGCACACCGTCATCGAGCGGCCTGTCGCACCAATGTTTCCACCAACCCATCGATTGTGTGAACACGGGCCTCGGCCGTAGCCTTCAGACCCAGGGCCTCGAGAGCCTTGCTCGTCTCCGGTCCGATGCTGAGCGTCCGAGGCGCCCCCGCCTTTCGGAGCAGCGCCGGCAAGTCGAAGCGCTCGTGGAAATATTGAACCGCTGAGCCACTGGCGAAGGTGATCCAGTCGGCCCCTTCTTCCTTGAAACGGGCAGCGGCTCCGTTCAAGTCGGCCGTCTCGGGAACGGTGCGATAGCTCGCCACTTCGTCCACGATCCCCCCGCGCTCCTCGATTAAGCGGGCCAGTTCTGAGGGCGTCTCTTCGGGACGAATAACCAAGAAGCGCAAGTTCTCAATAGACTCCACCTTGGCGATGGCATCGGCCACCTTGGCGGCCACGAATTGCTCGGGCATGGCGTCCACCTGCAAGTGCAATTCGGTGATCTTGGCAGACGTCGCCGGACCCACGGCGGCGATGCGCAAATTGCCCACGCTGCGAATGTCCGGATAGGCCTTGAAAAAGGTGTCAAAGAACGTGATGACGCCATGAGGGCTCGTAAACACCAGCCAGTTGTATTCGTTAATGCCCACAATGCACTCAACCAGCGGTTGCAGCGCCTTCGGTGGCTCGATTCGCAGCGTCGGAATTTCTAGAACATCCGCCCCGAGTTCCCGAAGGCGACGCCCCAGTTCCGACGCCTGGCTCCGGGTTCGAGTCACCACCACACGCTGGCCACGGAGAGGGCGTTGCTCGAACCAATTCAAGCGCTTGCGTTCCGAAACCACTCCGCCGACGACAATGATCGCCGGGCTCGAAACGCCGGCCTTCTCGGCGGCCTCCGCGAGGGTGGCCAAGGTCGCATCCACCGAACGCTGCCGAGCGGTGGTTCCCCATTGGACCATCGCCGCGGGCGTTTTCGGATCCTTGCCGGCCGCGATGAGCAAACTGGAAATCTCCCGAAGTCGCTCCACACCCATTAAAATAACGAGAGTGCCTGGCATTTTCGCCAAGGCCCCATAATCGAGGCAAGTCTCTGGCTTGGTGGGATCTTCGTGCCCGGTGATGACCGTAAACGCCGAACAGTGGTCGCGATGGGTCAGCGGAATCCCTGCGTAATTGAGTGCGGCGGTGACCGAGGAGACACCGGGTACCACCTCAAAGGGTACTCCCGCCTCCGCGAGTTCGTTGGCCTCTTCGCCCCCACGGCCGAACAAGTACGGATCGCCTCCCTTGAGACGAACCACGGTCTGGCCGGCCTTGGCCTTCTCCACCAGCAACTGATTGAGGTCGTCTTGCGGGATCGCATGCGCCGCGGCCCGCTTGCCCCCGTAGATGCGCTCAGCGCTGGCGGGTGCCAACGCCAAACAACTGGGCTCCACCAACGCGTCGTAGACGACAACATCGGCGCGCGCCAACACCTCGGCACCGCGTCGGGTCAGCAAACCTTCGTCGCCCGGACCTGCTCCCACCAAATAGACCATCCCCTTGGACTTCATGAGTGGGACAGGGTAACTACAAAAACTCGAGCTACCAAGGCAGGAACCCGAGCCCAGCGCTTTCGGAGCCATCTCCCCCTCGCTCAACTTCCACCTCCCCTCGGTAGGGCTCGAGTCTCTCGGGCCATCCTCACCCCGGTAGGGCTCGAGTCTCTCGGGCCATCCCCACCTCGGTAGGGCTCGAGTCTCTCGGGCCATCCCCACCTCCCCGGCAGCCCAGGGAGTGGACGGTGAGACACCATCCCTACCAGATCGGCAGGCCTCCCGGCCTGGACCCTCCGCCAGCGGCCTCCTTGGGTCAGCTGCCACCTCCCTGGTAGGGCTCGAGTCTCTCGGGCCATCCCCTCCCCGGTAGGGCTCGAGTCTCTCGGGCCATCCTCACCTCGCCCGGCAGCCCAGGGAGTGGACGGTGAGACACCATCCCTACCAGACCAGCCCAGGGAGTGGACGGTGAGACACCATCCCTACCAGACCGGCAGGCCTCCCGCTCAAACTGTCGAGACCGGCTTTTAAAAGTCCAAGGCCAAGCTGTCGGCCGCGATGGCTGCTTCGAGACAGCGACGTGCCCGCCCTAAATCGCACGATTGCTTCGGGGTTTCAGGCTGTGAGGACGTCGGAGTTGCCCACAATTGAGCCAAACTTTCGATCAGCGCTGCGGCATGAATCCGGCGAAAACGGCGAAGGACCCGAGCCTCAGGTGCATCGCCCGAGCACAAATACCAAAAATCGTCCTCGTTTCGGCAGGCTTCCTCGATCTCTTCAGAAACAAACCGGCCGCGGGAGTAAGCATGAACCAAAACACTGGCGAGCATCCGAGTCGCAAAGAAATTTCCGCCGGCCTCGGCCCGAAACCCGAGAGCGGGCCACCCAACGGCACCAACGGCGTCAAAGACCTGTAGCAATCGGTCCCCCTCCGGAAAGCTTGCGTCTGTATCACGCCGGCCCGAATCAGGACTCAAGTTCATCGGCAAACGTTTGACCCGGGATGTGTCAGTCGTATGACGGCTCCGCAACAACGACGTCAGGACTCTTCGGGTGCACGAAAGCCACCCCTTGCGAGCCGCGCCCCGCTTCAACTAAAAAATCCTCGACCCCGTTTGCGTCGGCACGTTGAAAATACATATCAACGAATCGGGATGCGTTGATTTATCTGTTGGCACCCTACCAGAGGGAGGATAACCTGAACGCATGTCGAATCGTTCCGAAGCTCGGAATACATGGACGCGTGGTCAGGGATTTGTGGACCTGCTGGAACAGCGCATTGCCATCATTGACGGAGCCATGGGAACTGTCATCCAGCGTTACAAACTGGGCGAGGCCCAATTTCGAGGCGAGCGGTTCAGCGATTGGAAGGGGAAGGACCTCAAGGGCAACAACGAGTTGCTCCAAATCACCCAACCGCAGGTCATCGAAGAAATTCACCGGCACTATTTAGAAGCCGGGGCCGACCTCATCGAAACGAACACGTTTTCGGCGACCACCATCGGCCAGCACGACTTTTTCTTTCGGCATGCCGAGGGCCGCAAAGATCAGGCCTTCTTCAATGACGTGATCCAAGATCCGTTCCTGCGCGACCTAGCTCGGGAAATGAATCTGACTTCGGCCCGACTGGCCCGGAGTGCCGTTGATACGGTGTCCAAAGCCACGGGCATCCCCCGGTATGTTGCCGGGGCCATTGGACCGATGCCGGTCACCACCTCGATCTCTCCAGATGTCAACGATGCCGGATTCCGGTCCGTGAGTTTTGAGCAATTGGTCACGGCTTACACCGAACAGGTGGAGGCGCTCATCGAAGGGGGCGTGGATGTCCTGTTGGTGGAAACCATCTTCGACACGCTCAACGCCAAGGCCGCGCTCTTGGCCATCCAGCAAGTGCAAGATCGCTTGCAAGTCCGACTGCCGTTGATGATCTCGGGCACGATCACTGACTTGTCTGGCCGCACGCTGACGGGGCAAACGGTCGAAGCCTTTTGGAACTCGGTCCGCCACGCTGAGCCGATCACCATCGGATTCAACTGCGCCCTCGGTCCCAAAGAAATGCGGGCCTACGTCCAGGAACTCCACCGCATCGCCGATACCAAAATTTGCGTTTATCCCAATGCCGGATTGCCCGATCCGTTGTCCCCGACAGGTTTCCCAGAAACAGCGGAGACCCTCGCTCCTCAAATCCGTCCTTGGGCCGAAGAGGGCTGGCTGAACGTCGTGGGCGGTTGTTGTGGCACGACCCCGCCGCACATCCAGGCCATCGCTGAGGCAGTGAAGGGCCTGCCGCCGCGTCAGACCCCTCAACTCCCACCGCTCCTGCGCCTCAGTGGCATGGAAGCCTTCAACCAAACCCGGGAAACCAACTTCATTAACATTGGCGAGCGAGCCAATGTCACGGGCTCACCGAAATTCTCCAAACTCATCCTGGCCGGCGACTACGATGCGGCGTTGGCGATTTGCAAACAGCAGGTCGAGGCTGGGGCTCAGATCATCGATATCAACATGGATGAGGGAATGCTCGACGGCGCTGCGGCGATGTCGAAGTTCCTCAATTTGATCGCGGCCGAACCCGACATCGCCCGGGTTCCGATCATGGTCGATTCATCGAAGTGGTCGGTGCTCGAGACGGGCCTGCGTTGCCTCCAAGGCAAGGGCATCGTGAATTCCATTTCGCTCAAAGAAGGCGAGGAGCGATTCCTTGAACAAGCCCGACTCATCCGTCGCTATGGCGCGGCGGTCGTGGTAATGGCCTTTGATGAGCAGGGGCAGGCCGATTCGTTCGCGCGCCGCATCGAGATTTGCCAACGGTGTTACGACCTGCTCACCCAGCGCGCACAGTTCCCGCCGCAGGACATTATTTTCGATCCGAATATTCTCACGGTCGCCACCGGGATCGAGGTCCACAACAACTACGCCGTCGACTTCATCGAGGCGACTCGATGGATTAAAACCCACCTGCCCTTCGCCAAGGTCAGCGGCGGCGTCTCCAACATCAGCTTTAGTTTCCGGGGCAACAACCATGTCCGGGAGGCGATGCACAGTGCCTTCCTCTTCCACACCATTCAGGCCGGGCTCGACATGGGCATCGTCAATGCCGGGATGCTCGAAGTGTATGAGGAGATCGAGCCCGAACTTCGGGACCTCGTGGAGGATGTGCTGCTCAACCGCCGTCCGGACTCCACCGAGCGTCTGGTGACCTATGGCGAGGCGCTGCGTCGCAAATCGGGTCCCGGGGGCACCGCCGAAGCCAAAGCCGATGAGGCCTGGCGATCGGAACCCGTTGAGAAGCGCTTGGCGCACGCCCTAGTCAAGGGCATCGACGCCTTTGTGGAACTCGACACCGAAGAAGCCCGCCAAAAGCTTGGGCGACCGCTGTTGGTCATCGAGGGTCCCCTCATGGACGGGATGAACCACGTCGGCGACCTTTTTGGCGCTGGCAAAATGTTTCTCCCGCAAGTGGTGAAGTCTGCCCGAGTAATGAAGAAATCAGTCGCCTACCTCACTCCGTTCATGGAGGCCGAGAAGGCGGCTGCGGTGGCCGGCGGCTGCGAAGTTCGAACCCAAGGCAAAGTGCTCATGGCCACCGTCAAGGGCGATGTCCACGACATCGGCAAGAACATCGTCGGAGTGGTTTTAGGGTGCAATAATTACGAGGTCATCGACCTGGGCGTGATGGTGTCCTGCGAAACCATCCTCAAGGCGGCTCAGGAGCATCAGGTGGACGTCATCGGTCTCAGCGGCTTAATCACTCCATCGCTCGATGAAATGGCCCACGTCGCCCGCGAAATGGAACGCCTGGGCATGCGCCAACCCCTCCTCATCGGTGGCGCCACAACCAGCAAAGCGCACACCGCCATCAAGCTCGCGCAGGGATATTCGCAGCCCGTCATTCACGTCTTAGATGCCAGCCGCGCCGTGCCGGTGGTGAGCAACCTCATCAACCCGGACCTGAAGCCCGCCTACGTGGCTCAAATCCGCGACGAATACCAACGCCTCCGTGACAACCATGCAGCGACCAATACGCCGCTGCTCAGTTTGGAACAGGCCCGCAGTCAAGGCGCCCGGTTCGACTTCTCAGACCTGCCCCACCCAGAATTCACCGGAATCCGCGTCTTGGAAGACGTTCCGCTCGAAACGCTCCGGCCCTACATCGACTGGTCTCCGTTCTTCCACACCTGGGAACTGCGCGGGCGCTATCCGGCTATTTTAAAGCATGAGAAGTATGGCGAAGAGGCCCAAAAACTCTTCGTCGATGCACAAGCTCTGCTCGATGACTTGATCGCCCGAAAGCGCATCCGAGCCTGCGGAGTGTATGGAATTTTCCCGGCCAATCGCGACGGAGACTCCGTGCAAGTCTTCACCGACGAATCCCGCTCCAGCGTTCAAACCACCTTCCACATGCTGCGTCAGCAAGTGGTCAAAGAAGACGGAACACCCCAGTGGTCGTTGGCCGACTTTGTGGCTCCCAAGGGATCCCAAGACCATGTCGGCGGCTTCGCGGTCAGCACGGGCTTCGGACTGGACGAAGTGGTCGCCGCTTACAAAGCCGGGCACGACGATTACAACGCCATCATGGCCGAGGCCTTGGCGGATCGCCTTGCCGAGGCCTTTGCCGAGTACTTGCACCAGCGGGTGCGCAAGGAATGGGGCTTCGGTGCTCAAGAACAACTGAGCGCCGAAGACCTTCTCGAAGAGCGCTACCAAGGGATCCGGCCCGCCGGAGGCTATCCGGCAAGCCCAGACCACACCGAGAAACAAACGCTGTGGTCACTCCTGGATGTGGAGGCCCGCACCCGCATCCGACTCACGGAGAGCTGCGCCATGTGGCCCGGCAGCAGCGTCAGCGGGCTTTATTTTGCTCACCCCCAATCCAAATACTTTGGAGTGGGCAAGCTCGGGCGCGATCAAGTCTCCGATCTGGCTCGCCGGAAGTCTCTTCCAGTGAGCGAGATGGAGCGTTGGCTGGGACCCTGGCTCGCCTACGATCCGTCTCGTGGATCTTAAGCCAGCGTTTCCCAGATTGCGCCTGCGAGTATAACTGCCAAGTTCCCGAAGAATTTTTATGTCAAAGCCTACGATTACTGCCTATTTGAAACCCTCGTGCGGATGGAGTGCGGGTGTCCGCGCTGTCTTCAAGAAGTACGACCTCGCTTTCGAAGAGCGCGATATCATCAATCGCTCTGAATTCTTCGAAGAAATGGTCCAAAAAACGGGCCAAACCAAGCAGCCCACCATTGAGATCAATGGCCAGATGCTGGCCGACGTTTCCGGCGAAGAGGTAGAAGCCTGGTTGCTTCAGCATGGCGTCGTGGGTGCCAACAGCCGGATCCCCGAAGTGCCCATCAATCAACCCTGCGCCCACGAAATGCCCGGCGCCTCAGGATCCGCAGCTCCTCAATCCGCTCCGTTGGCCTTCAAGCGCTGAGGCTGCGTTCGCACCACACACTGTACTGGCAATCCCATGCAACCATCCCGCACCGGCGTTCGGTCGTCCATCGGGGGCTGGTTGCTGGCGATGCTGGCAGTCTTGGCGAGCCTCCCGACCACTCAGGCTGAACCGACGTTCGACGAAACCATCGACTTCATCCGCCGCACGGTGGAAGAGCATGGTCAGTTCCGAAACATCGCTGGGGGCGGCCGCATCCGGGTAAAACTGGCCCAGGTCCTGGGGCGTCGTTTGCGCTTCAGGACCATCGCCACCGATGGAATCCCCGGCAGCCTCGACCGCAGCGAGTCGACCGAATTCTCCCTGGCCGATTTGGATCCCGATGCCACCCATGTGCGGTTGTGGTTTGCCGGTGAACGTCAGGCCTTCGCCGTGTGGATGACCGATGCCGGTCGCGTCAGCGGGGTACGTCGATGGCAAGATGCCAATGAAGAGATGCCCGCCCGCTCGGTTTCCTCAGGTTGGATCGCTGTCGATGACGAGGCCCAAGCTCAAGCCCTCGCCAAAGCCCTCAATCACGCCATTCGTCTGGCCGGAGGAGCCTCGCGCAGCAGCACGGCCGACCAATTCTTTGGAGCATCCCCTGCCCGTCGCAATTACCCGGCTACCCCAGTGACCGGCCGTGTCCACCACGTGCTCTCGTTGGATGACGCCGTGGCCCTGATGCGTTCTCAATTGGAGCACAGTCCCGAATCCTTCTCCTCGATAAGCCCCACCGCCCCGGAAGTGGCTGGCCTGCCTCAAATACCGCTCAAAGGCTCTCCGCTTCAAGTCACTCTGCCCGGCGATGGCAGAGACTTCGAAACCAACATCATCGACGTAGTCCGCTTCACCTGGCCCACCGACTCTAGCGGCAATGCGCTCACCGCGCTGCTGAGCGAATCCGAATCCTTTGTGGCAGCCGGCGTCTCGCCGCGCGACCCGACGGCGTTGCGTTGCCAATTGTTGCAACTGCCACTCACCGCGGGGCAATTGCCCCCATTGGGAGCCCAAATCGGTGCCAACACGCCCGTTCGATTGTGGATGTCTATTGGCGAACCTTGGCCGAGTGGAGTCGAGGGTTTCTTCTGGCTCGCCCGAAAACAGGATGGGTCACGGAACTGGCCTGTGCGTCTGGCAGTGTCCAAAAAATCTAAAGAGTTCGGACCGGACGCTGTAAAAAACGCGGCCATGGCCTTGGGTCTCAAACCCTCGGAAGGCCTCACCCGCATCCTAGAAGAAAACGCCAAGGCCGAGAAAGCCGCCCGGAAAGCCGACAAGTAAGCCCCGGTGCATCGGGCGCACCGAGTGGCAGTTGCTAATTGAGCGTTTTCTCTAAACGCCTTCTAAAGGCCTCATCCCATCCTTCTTTAGGCCCAGGCTCGCGGGATCTCTCGACCCACGCGGATGCCGATCATCCCCTTCCAGCCTTACACTCCCGAACCCAACCCGCTCAAAGGCCTCAGGTACGGCTTAAGGACAAGCCGTGAACCTGAGCGTTCCCAAACCGTTGCTACACCCCAAACACGCGCCGGACGAATTCGCGGCTGCGGCGATGATTTTCAACAGCATTCCGAGTGACCTTAGTCCCTCCCTCCAGCGCCAGTTCCACGGAAAAACGCCGAGGCAAGTTCCGAGATTTGGCGAAGGCCGCGATCTCGGAATAGTCGATATCGCCTTGATCGAGGTCTTCCCACCAGACCTGCCCCCGGCTCTGCCGTAAATGCCAAGACACCACTCGGTCCCCGTACTGTCGCAGCGCATCCATCGGCACAATGCCGCCCCGGTACATCCAATGAGTATCGATGCAAAAATCCACCTCACCGGCCCGGGTCACCGCAAAATTGTGATGATACTCACGCCCCTGACGGCCCAGCTCCGGAGTGTGATGATGCACGCCAAGTCGCAATTTCAAGGACTTCAACTCTCGCCCCAACCGGCCTAGTGCCCGACCCTGATTGACCAACTCCGCATCGGTCTTTTCACGCCCGATAGGGTCCACGTTGCACACGATCACCTCGAACCCCGACTGAGCGGCCACCTTGGCACCCGCCACCAAGCGCTCAACAACGCCATCCGCCCCATCTGTGTGAAGAGCACCTCCCGTGTACAAGCTCACAGGACGCAATCCCTTGGCCCGGAGTTTGGACGCAAACTCGGCGTTCTTTTCGGGGTGCACCGCATCGAGATTCCCCTCGGCATAATCATAGCCGGCATCCCGCAGACCCGAGAACACCTCATCGAGGTGGGCGTTCATATCCTTGCCCTCTCGCTGGTAGTATTGCCCCCAGCCATAGAGCTGACTCCCTACCACCCCAGCGGCCTTCGTCTCAGCCGCCCCAAACGCCACCCCGGCCATCGCCAAAGACGAAGTGCCCAAAAAATCTCTACGCGACCACAAGCTCATCCACCCACTCAAATCCCAATCCTCTCCCCTTCCAAGTTTCAAAACCAAATTCGGAAACATTGAAACCCATTCCCACAAGACTACTCATCCCTCCAATCCACAGACACCCCCCCCAACACCCCTCTTCCCCACGGATGTACCGGTGGCGTAGCAGGGGTTTTACGGCCGCCCGCGAACGCGGTCGTTTCCGGCCCATGAGATAGAATCTGGCGATGACTCCGAACCCACTGCGGTTGCCGGGATTACTTCCAAAAGCTTCTCTCGAACCGGACGAGCACGTCTCCGTGCATCGGGCTCTGCGAGACACGAATCGGACAGGGGATGAAATCCGTCCCCTGATGCTGGTTGGTGACCCGTGTTACCGGGTGTTCGCGCCCAACTGGCACCGCCTTGAGCAGCGTTTGCCGACCCTAACGACGACAGGACAAAACCTTGCGCCAAGCACCCTACCAGAACGGCGACCTGGTGCCAGAGCCGCAATCAGCACCGAACTGTCGAGCAGCACACTCATCGACGCAGGGCGTGCTCGGCCTGCTCCTCATGATCAGCCTGAACGGCCGCTGCGGCGTCCATTTTGATGCCGAATCTCGGCAGCACGAGCACTCCGTCCTCCAGCATCCCTTCGGTCACCTCAGGAAGAACTTTCACGATCTCAATACGATCCGCAGTGACCTCCGCCCGGACGCGAATGCCGGGCTGGGCTCCGAAAACCCGCTTGAGCGTGTCTGGCAGATGGATCTGCCCAGCATCATCCAAGGTGAATGTCGCGTTCATCGACATAACTCTGCGTCGCAGCGGTCGGAACCGCAAGTTCCTCTCAGTCTCCGCCGGCACTGTTTGTCCGTCAAACCGGAGCAAATGAGGGACGACCCACCGAGCGTCAGCGGATCGGGCCGGAACGAGCATTGGAAGCGAACACCACAACCCCTCGCGCAAAGCGCGAAAGCCCTATCCTCCCCCGAGCTTCCCTGCGAGTGCAGGCTCGATCCGCAGAGCTCACCGCCAACACACCATCCAACCCACGACAACCCATACCCACCGCAACCCCACCCTCCTCAGCCATTCGCCCCCGGATCCCCGACTCCTAATCCCCGACTCACGACCCACTGAGCGTCAGCGGATCGGGCCGGAACGAGCATAGGAAGCGAACACCACCACCCCTCGCGCAAAGCGCGAAAGCCCTATCCTCCCCCTGAGTTTCCCTGCGAGTGCAGGCTCGATCCGCGAAGCCCACCGCCGACCCACCGTCCAACCCACGACAACCCACACCCGACCTCCTTAGCCCTCCTGCCCCCTGATTCGCGACCCACAACCCAAACACCCCGAACATCCCTTCCATCGCTAGCTCACCCCAAGTCGGATCCGAGGTTGCCATAACCCAGCCGCCTACACTTTGATCGTCCCACGTCCATGGCTGAATCGCTCCAAACGCGGGTTTCCCGCATCGTCCAGGCCACCCCGGTCCATGACATCCATACTCATCTCTACGACCCCGCGCAGGGCGAGATGCTGCTATGGGGCATCGACCAATTGCTGGTGTACCACTACCTCGTGAGCGAGGCCTCACGCCAGATGACGGTCCCACTCGAACGTTTCTGGAGTGCTTCCAAGCAAGAACAAGCAGCCTATGTCTGGGAGGCGCTCTTCACCGAACATTCCCCCATCTCGGAAGCCTGCCGCGGCGTCCTCACAACACTGAATTTACTGGGCATCGATCCCCGCAAGAACGACCTCAAAAACCTGCGCAACTGGTACGCCTCCCAGAACCCCCAGGACTTCATCAACCGCATCCTGGAGAAGGCCAACATCGCCTCCATTTGCATGACAAACTCTCCGTTCGATCCCATCGAACGCCCCACCTGGGACCGAGGTTTCGCCCGGGATCCCCGCTTCGTCGCTGCCCTACGCATCGATCCCCTGCTCGTCGCCTGGCCCGAAACCTCCGTTTGGCTCCGAGAACAAGGCTACGCCGTTTCACGCGAACTCACCCCTCAGACCCTTGGCGAAGTCCGCCGATTTCTCGGCGACTGGACCCAGCGAATCGACAGCCGCTACTGCATGGTGTCGCTACCTCCGTCCTTTGCCTGGCCCGCCGACTCCGAAATCGCCCGATTAATTGAGGGAGCCGTCCTGCCGCATTGCCGCGATCAGGGACAAGCCTTTGCTCTAATGATGGGAGTGAAACGGGCCGTGAACCCCCGTCTTCGGATGGCCGGAGACGGCGTAGGTCTGGCCGATTTAAATGCCCTTCAGGCCCTCTGTGCCGCGCATCCAGAAAACCGCTTCGTGGTGACCTGCTTAGCGCGAGAGAACCAACACGAGCTCGTCGTCTTGGCCCGCAAATTTCCAAACCTTCATCCCTTCGGCTGCTGGTGGTTTACCAACACCCCCCAGCTCATCCGCGAAATTACCACGATGCGCCTAGAATTGTTGGGAACCTCCTTCACGCCGCAGCATTCCGACGCCCGCGTCCTCGATCAGGTGCTCTACAAATGGCAGCACTCCAGGGGCATCCTTGCCGAAGCCTTAACTGAAAAATACACGGCAACCGCCGCTGCGGGCTGGGAGGTGACCGATCCGGAAATCCAACGCGACGTCACCGAACTCCTGGGCGGTGGGTTTCAGCGGTTTCTCTCCAGCGCTCGCATCCGTCCCGAAAAGCATTAAACTGCGCGCGTGCGCTCCACCCTGCTCTTCCTCTGCCTTCTGGGACTGGCCTCGGTAGAGGCTGCGTCGCTGAACCCCAAGTCGCAGCCGCAGAAGCCCGCTAGCAAATCGCCCGCACGAAGCTCCAAGACCACTGCTGAACCAACTGCCCGCACTACGGCCCAATTGGTGGACAAAACCCGCACGGCCATTGTCCGGATTGACGGTCGGGGCCGCGACGGCACCCAAGAGGGCGTCGGCACGGGATTTGTTATCGCTGCAGAGGGACTCATTGCCACCAGCTTGCACGTCATCGGCGAAGGGAGATCCGTGCAAGTACGCCTGGCCGACGGCAGCACTCCGGAGGTGATCGGTATCCACGCCTGGGATCGGCCGCATGATCTGGCCATCCTCAGGGTTCGGGCCACCGGGCTGAACGCCTTGCCTTTGGGGGACAGCGACACCTTGCCTCAGGGAGCATCGGTCATCGCCTTAGGCCATCCCTTGGGCCTCAACCAGAGCGTCGTAGAAGGAGTTCTCTCTGCGCGTCGAGATCTCGAAGGGCGACCCATGCTGCAGTTGGCCATGCCGATCGAACCCGGTAACAGCGGAGGCCCCTTGCTCGATCGATCGGGCCACGTCCACGGCATCGTCAATGCCAAGAGCTTGCTGACCCAAAATCTCGGTTTTGCCACGCCCGCCAATCACCTCAAGGCTCTACTCAAGCAACCCAACCCCATGGCCATGGATCGCTGGTTGCGTCAGGGGGCTCTCAACACCAACCAGTGGGAATCCTTCCTGGGTTCCCATTGGCGCCAGAAAGGCGGCCGGATTTTAGTGGAGGGCGCGGGCGCAGGTTTTGGCGGTCGTGCCTATCTCTTGAAACGCGAAGCCGCTCCAGAAGGCACCGAACTTCAGGTCTCCGTTCGTCTCGATGACAATTCTGGGGCCGCCGGATTGATCTTTGCCGGCGACGAGAAGGGTCGGCACTACGGCTTCTACCCGACCGGCGGAGAACTCCGTCTGACCGCCTTCGAGGGACCGGATATCTTTTCGTGGAGAATTTTGGGCACGGTGCCTTCGGCCGCGTATCGCAGTGGCGACTGGAACAGCCTCCGAGTGCGGCGAGCGGACGGAGTCTGGGAATGCTCCGTCAATGGCGAGGTGGTTTTCCGAAGCAAAGATAGCGCCCTCAATGGCTCTCGGGTCGGCTTGGCCAAATTCCGCAACACCGCCGCGGAGTTCCGCGACTTTCGTGTGGGCAAGACCACTACAGAGGCAGAGCTACCGCCCGATGTGGTGGCCAGCTTCACGGCAGGGCGCGAACCACGGGAAGCACTCAAAGCCCACCCGGGGCCCGCCGATCGATTCCTCCAAGAACGTGCCCAGCGCCTGGAGAGCGAGGCGACCCGTTTGCGTAAACTAGCGAAGGAACTGCACCGCGAAATTGCCCGTGAAGCCTTGGTATCGGAGCTGTCACGCGCGGCCTCTGAGATTCGTCTGACCCACGCCACACTGCTGCTGGCCTGGCACGATCATCCCGGACTCAATATCATCGACACCGAGCGCCAACTCGCAGAACTGGGCACGGAAGCACGGTTGATGGTCAGTCCGGCCAAAACCGGGCCGGACCGAATCGCAGCCCTCCGCCAATTCTTGTTCGAAGAGCAAGGCTTCCATGGGAGTCGGGGCGACTACCGCAATCCGGCCAACAGTCACCTGCAAAGCGTGCTCGAAGACCGCGAAGGCATTCCCATCACCCTGAGCATTGTATTCTTAGAGGTGGCCAAAGCAGCGGGTATTGAGCACCTGGAGGGCCTGCCCCTGCCCGGTCACTTTCTGGTGCGCCATGCACCGCCGGGAGAACCCGCCCGACTCTATGATCCCTTCAATGGCGGCATCCCCATCACCTTTTCCGAGGCCGACGAACTGGGTACAGAAAGTGCCGGTGTACCCATCCGCAGTGAGTTTCTCGAAGCAGCTAGCCCTCGAACCATTCTCATTCGAATGATCAACAATTTGCGAGGCTTCACGATGGAGCGCTCTGGGATCGAAGCGGCCCTACCCTATTCTGACTTGCTGGTCGCACTGGCCCCAGATGCTCGTAGTGCGGCGGCGGAACGGGTCGATCGAGCCCGGCTCAAATCCCAGATCGGAGATCGTGACGGCGCCGCAGCCGACCTCCGGGCGGTTCTTGAAACCGTGCCGACGGGCCCTCAGGAGGCGCGCATCCGCGATGCCCTCAAAGCCCTAGAGAATCGCCCCTGACAATCCGGAGACAGGACCGACGTGGGGTGACGTCGGTTATTTTATAGCCCGCTGGCTAACGGACCGGCGGCATCTTCGAGAGTTTGCGTTGCAGGGATCGGTGCCGCGTACTCAAGCCGCCACTCTCCTGACCGGCGGTTGGCTCTCCTCACCGTTTAGACAGGCTCTGGGCCGCCGCCGCCTGAAAATCACATCTCACATCGCTGGCTGGGACGCTGTGACATTGAAGAAATCGCGGGAAATAAACTTCAACGGAATCTGGGAAATGGCGTGGGTTCAGAGAGGGGCTGAGCGATCCATTCAACGCATCACCCAAGTCGCGGCGGCGATGGGATCGCTGGTGTTCATGGAATTTAATTCGGACTGCCCCAAAGTAATCAACCCGTCCACGTCGCCATACTTGGCGCCGCCCGGAAGGAAGTCCGTCGAGTGGATATCCAACACCCGGCCGAATCGAAACTCTCCAAGCCGCAAGGCCACCCGATTCAGCGCTGGGCCAGACTGCGCCCGAGCAGCGGCCGCGATCGGAGCCGTCGCATCCAAGGCAATTAACGCAACCTGGCTCGAGGGCTTCTCATGCCCGCGGATGTACTGCACTGCCGTGAGGACGTCGTGGACTCGGTGCGTGAACACCGCCGGATTGTAGCCAAAGGTGTACGCTGCGGCCTCCCGGGGGTTTTTGACGCGGGGTGTGCGCGTGAGCGGTCGGCCATCGATGGAAGACTCACCCTGATGCAGTAAATCCAACCCCAGCACCGTTGCTCCACTGTCCACCAACTTCTGGACCGCAGGCACGAGCGAACCCGCAGTGGTATACAATCCTGATTTTCCATCGGCCGTGAGCCAGACGACGGTCTTGCCGTTCCACTGCTTTGGATGACAGAAAATCACGGGGATCTCTTCTCGACGGGACGTGTTCCGTATCAAGCCCGCCATTTGGATCCAGGCTCCGCGGTCTTGCTTGTCCTTGAGAATCCAAGTGAGCGAGCTCGCCGGAGCCGGATCGCGGGCATCCAAGACCACATCCCAACCCACCTTCAAGACCTGCCGGTATTGCTCGGGGGAGGCCGAAGCCATGCTCTCGAGCTGACGATTCGAATCCGCAGTCCACAGTTTCAGAAGGCCTCGCTCAAACTGGGGATCTGCCGCCATGGGCGCTGGATGTCCGGCATCCCAAACACTGAGTTCCGATCGGGACGAGACCGTATAGTCGCGCTCCAAGACCGGCTCTGCCTGACCCAGATGGAAGTGCTTATTCAGCCAGTTGTAGAAGGCCGTTCGCGACACCGCGTTGTAGTTGTGAGGAAAGTGCTCACCGCGCTGCAGCATCACCCGGTCCGCGCCACCGAGGAGACCGTAAAGGCGTTTGAGCTCAGGGAAGCCTTTGGTGGACATCTCCTTGGTCCAGTCATCGGCGGTGGTCATGCCTTGCGGTTTGGGCGCAAACAAACCAGCAAACTCGACATTGCCAGTACCCACCCGCAGTAAGCTCGCATTCTCGCAGGTACAGCCCCCTTGCATGGCCGTGCTGACCATGACCGCCGGAAAGGAAAGCGCGATGCGAGGATCAATACCCGCCAGCAACATGGTCTGGGTTCCGCCACCACTGGCTCCGGTGATGGCCACGCGCTGAGGATCCACCTCGGGCAACTCCAACAGGAAGTCGAGCGACCGCACCGCGTTCCAAGTCTGGAGGCCCATGATGCTCTGGAGATGCGCCTCGGCCTGCGGACTATAAAGCCCCCAGTTCTCGGTGGTGTTCATCTCGGAGCGTTGTTTAGCGAAGCTGTGGACCAGTTGGTGGGAAAGCTGTTTGGAATCGGAGTCGCCCAACATGTCCCACTGCCACACCACACAGCCCATCCGAGCCAGTTGGACACACATGGACTGAAAGCGGCTCTTGCCTCCCTCAAGAAAGCGCTCCTGACCCGTGGCGATTTCATTGCGCAATTCCGCGTCGGTGGCCTGGGAGAGTCGCGCATCGGCCCAGTGCCCGTGCGCAAACAACACGGCGGGAGCTTTGCCGCCCGGGATCTTCTTCGGCCGGTACAAGTTGCCCGTCACAAAGAAACCCGGCGCGCTCTCGAAATGCACCTTCTCCACGGTGTAATCACCGCGATCGATTCGCCCGTAAATTTGAGCCTTGAGGTCCGACTTGGTCGGCATGGGCCACAATCCTTGCGACACCAAAATTCGCTGACGCACTTGAGTTGCACGACGTTCCCAAGCCTCCGAACTCGCGGGGGGCTGAAAGGGAAAATATCCGTCCAGATCCTTGGGTGCCTGGAGTCGCTGGTCCTCAGGGCGTTGCCCGACGGCCAACGCACGGGGTCCGTCGGCGGCCATGCTGAAGTTCCAGGACCAGGCAATGGCAACAAGGGTGAGAACGCGCAGCGGGGACATTCGCTCGAGGCTAACGGGCCGCCAGCCAGAGACAACCCCCAGAATCAAGGCAACCATCGGTAGGCAACGACGGCACCGTCGGCGCAGTCCTCTTCCTCACAGGGTCTTTAGCACCGCTTCGGCCGCTCGGATCGTTGCTTCGATCTCCGCGGAGGTATGCGCCGTAGAAATAAAACCGGCTTCGAATTGAGACGGTGCCAGGTAAATTCCGCGGTCCAGCATTCCATGAAAGAATCGGGCAAAGCGCGTGCGATCACTGCGCATCGCGTCGGCCAGGTTCCAGACCGGGTGCTCAGTAAAGTAGCCGCAGAACATGGATCCGATCCGCTGAAACTGCATGGGGATTTGGGTAGCCTTCGCGATCGTAACCATCCCCTGCTCCAACTCACTTCCCACAGCCTCCAATCGATTCCAGGCATCGGAGGACTGCAAGGCATCCAACGCAGCCAAGCCGGCCGCCATCGCTAACGGGTTTCCGCTCAGGGTTCCCGCCTGATAAACCGGACCCAGGGGCGCCAGTTGATCCATGATCTCAGCCCGCCCGCCGAACGCTCCGACTGGAAGGCCACCTCCGATAATTTTACCAAAGCAACTCAAGTCTGGTGTGAGGCCGAACACGCCTTGGGCACCGGCCGGACCCAGTCGGAATCCTGTCATCACTTCGTCGGCGATGAGCACGCTTCCGTGATCTCGGGTCAATTGCCGGAGCAGTTCCAAATAGCCGGGCCTAGGCAGGTAGAGGCCAGCATTGGCCGGCACCAATTCGAGAATCACCGCCGCCAATTGGCCGTCGTGTAGCTCGAAGACCCTCCGCAGCGCCTCCGGATCATTAAACGGGAGAACAAGGGTTTGCCTCGCGACCTCCGCAGGCACCCCCGCACTGTCTGGATATCCCAGAGTGAGCGCACCGGAACCTGCCTTTACGAGCAACCCATCCGAGTGGCCATGGTAGCAGCCATCAAATTTGACAATGAGATCCCGCCCGGTAAATCCACGAGCCAAGCGGATGGCCGACATCGTCGCCTCGGTACCGCTGTTGCAGAAACGCACCTTCTCCACCGATGGCACCAAAGATTTGACGCGTTGAGCCATCGTCACCTCTTGAGCGTGAGGAATGCCAAAGCTGGTGCCGCGCTCGGCGGTGCTCTGGATCGCCCGAATAATCGGCAAGGCAGCATGCCCGAGAATGGCTGGACCCCAGGTTCCGACGTAATCGATGTAGGCATTGCCGTCCACGTCGGTGACCCGCGCTCCGGAAGCCGAAGCTGCAAAGAAGGGGGTGCCGCCCACCGCCCGGAAACCCCGGACCGGAGAGTTTACGCCGCCAGGTATGTGCTTGAGGGCTTCAGCAAACAGGGCTTCGGACCGCGATCGAACGCTCATGTATTGGAGGACTATGCCTTGCAGAGCTAATGCTGCAAAGCGCGCGCCGTCCAAGATCCCGGGTTGATTTAATTTTCAGCGGCCCTGCCGAACCCGTATTCTTGGAATTCAATCGATGGACCGAGATATCCCGACCGCTTCGAACCATGCATCCCTCCCGACAGTTCCATCATTGCCCGCGCTGCGGAAAACCCATCACCCCGCCAGAAAACGGGGCTCCGTTGAAGTGCGCCGCCTGCAAATTCCAATTGTACTTCAATCCTGCGGTGGCGGTTGCCGTCTTCATCCAACGGGACGATGGGAGCCTCTTGTTAATCCGGCGTGCGAAAGATCCAGGAGCCGGGCTCCTAGCACCGCCCGGCGGGTTTATTAATATGGGCGAGTGCGCCGAGTCCGCCGTGCACCGGGAGATTTTGGAAGAGGTGGGTATTCGCCTTTCTGAGCTGCGATTCCTCTGTTCTCAGCCCAACGAATACCTTTTCGACGGGGTGACCTACCCAGTGCTAGACCTCTTTTTCACAGCTCAACCTCTGGAGACCGAGGGCCCTTGCAATCCGGAAGAGGTTCATGC
Source organism: Akkermansia muciniphila (assembly GCA_945893185.1). Classification (GTDB taxonomy): domain Bacteria; phylum Verrucomicrobiota; class Verrucomicrobiia; order Limisphaerales; family UBA9464; genus SXXZ01. The sequence continues at coordinate 19,452 of CAMDDW010000043.1, forward strand.
CGTGGAATGGCATCCGGCCAATACTCTGCAAGGTGAGGCGCTGGCTTTTCAGTCGATGCGAGCCGCCTGGCAGGTCTGGCTTGAAGCCGATGCAAAAATCAGCAAGGCCCCGAGCGATGGGGAGGACTCACTCAGCCCCATTTCCTCGGATCGGCTCACCGGCTAAATCCTGCGTTTGCGAGTAGGGCCGCCAGGGATAACTTAGCTCGGTGATTCGCAATGTGATCTTCGATTGGTCCGGGACGCTGGTGGATGATCTTCCGGCCGTCTGGCGGGCTTCGAACCATGCGCTGCAACAGGCGGGAGTGCCGGAGATGTCTCTGGAGGATTTTCGGCGGGACTTCCGTCTCCCTGCCCGGGACTTCTACATGGAACGGGTACCGAAGGAATCGCTTCCCGAATTGGAGGGTTGGTTCTTGGAGGGATTCAAGCGGGCCCAAGACACGGTCACACCCTTGCCGCATGCTCGGGAATTTCTGGAGTTTTGCCGGCAGCACGGGCTACGGACCTTTCTCCTCAGTGCGGTGCATCCGGCCTTGTTTGCTCACCAAGAAAAGAGCTCAGGCTTTGGTCCGTTCTTCGACAAGACCTACCTCGGTGCCCACGACAAAAAAGACCTCATCGGACAAATCCTGCGGGAGAATGAACTGGACCCAACTCAAACCGTGTTCATTGGCGACATGCAGCACGACATCGAAACCGCCCACCACGGAGGAGTGAAGTCAGTCGCAGTCCTGACCGGGTACGATAGCCTCGATAAACTGCGCAAATCCAAGCCCCACCTCATTGTCGAGCACCTGTCTGAACTCCGCCGTCACTTGGAGGCCAATCACTGGTGTTTGGCACCGGGTCCCGCGCCGCGTTCGGCCTTTCCTATTCCGACCGTCGGGGCCCTGATTCGGGACGATTCGGGCCGCATGCTCGTGTGCAAGACGGCCAAGTGGTCCGGCATGTGGGGAATTCCCGGCGGAAAGATCGAATGGGGAGAACCCTCTGAAGAGGCTCTCCGACGGGAGGTTCGAGAAGAGACTGGCTTGGAAATCGATCAAATCCAGTTCGTGATGGTCCAAGATTCCATCGCCTCCACCGAGTTTTATCGAGAGGCCCATTTCATCCTACTCAACTACACCTGCCTCGCCCTGCCTGGCCAGTCGGTGACATTGAATGAAGAAGCCCAAGAATTTGCCTGGGTCCATTGGGAACAAGCCTTCGAACTCCCGCTCAACACTCCGACCCGGCGGTTGCTGGAAATGGTCCAAGCTCGCTGAGAACCTCTCTTTTCATGGACATCATCACACTTGAAGACCTTGAGGTCTTTTACCACATCGGCGTTCCGGACGAAGAACGGGTCCATCCCCAGCGCCTGCTCATCAGCGTAAAAATGGAAACCGACTTCACCTTGGCCGCTGCTGGCGATGAACTGAGTCACACCATCAATTATTACGCCGTGAGCCAACGGTTGCTTAGCCTTGGCCAAGGCAGGTCGTGGAAGCTGCTGGAAACGTTGGCCGTCGATATTTCTGAATTGGTTCTCCGCGAGTTTGGTGCCCGTCGGGTTCACGTCGAAATTAAGAAATTCATTATCCCGGAAGCCCGTCACGTCTCCGTTCAGATCCGTCGGCCTCAGTAATCCCGGCAGGTCCCCTGCGAAAAGTGACTTGTCAGGGCCAATTGAATTGTCACTTTCCCGACCTCAACCGGCCCAAAAGGGACCCCTTTTTCGGGCCAGCTCATGAAATACGGTATCTCATGGAAGACCACATCGAGGTTGAGGGAAAAGTGATCGCTGTTCTGGCTGGAACGATGTTCCGCGTCGAACTCGACAATAAACACATCGTCTTGGCGACGATCTCCGGCAAAATGCGCAAACGCTTTGTCCGTTTGACGCCCGGCGATCGGGTGAAGATGAAAATGTCGCCTTACGACCTCAACAAAGCCCGGATTGTTTGGCGCATCGGTTGACCCGCCCGCCCGTACCAGGGGTTTTACGTGGGACGGTGCATCTGCCTGGCTCAGAGAACGTCCGAGCGCCGAGGATTGCGGTAGGCTCTAGAGCAAGCAGGGCCAAAAAAGGCGGAGAACCAAAGGTGGCGCAAACCGATGTGCCTCGCTCGAACTAATGACTCGGTAAGGTGGTCCATAGCCTCTCCGCTCGAGTATCGAGCCTCACCGAGAGTCTCGGGCCGAAGACGTTGCCTTTTGCCCACCGACAAGCCCTGGGCTCTTCTGACCTGAAGCAACCCCGGTTTTAAACAACCCGGAGGGCCGCACGGGGCCCTTTTTAGAGCCCCCGTGCGGTGAAACCCGAATGCTTACTTCGCCTCGGTGGCGACAGCGTCTTCTTCCTGCGATTCGCTGATCACCGGAGCGATGGCTTGCAACTTGTCCTTCTCGGCCAAGTTGATGAGCTTGACGCCCATGGTGTTGCGGCCGGCTTCGCGGATCCCCTTCACCGGGATTCGGACCATTTGGCCACCGGAAGTGATGAGCATTAGCTCATCGGAATCACGGACAGTCAGCGCACCCACCACATTGCCGGTCTTGTCACCGGTCTTCATGGTGATGATGCCCTTGCCGCCACGGCTCTGCTGACGGTACTCCTCGAAGTCGGTCCGTTTGCCGATACCATTTCCGCCGGCAACCAACAGCGTAGATTCTGGATCCACGAGGGCCAAGGCGACCACAGCGTCCCCCTTCTCCAGCTCGATGCCCTTCACGCCACCGGCGTTGCGACCCATCGAACGCACCTGATCTTCTTGGAAGCGGATGCTCATTCCCTGTTTGGTAATGAGTACGATTTCGTTGTTTCCGTTGGTGAGGCGAACCTCCACCAAATCGTCGCCCTTATCGAGAGTGATGGCGATGATACCCCCCTTGCGGACATTCTGGAAATCGGACAGCTCGGTCCGCTTGACGGTTCCCAGTCGGGTAACGAAGAAGAGCTCGTTGGCCTGCTTCCAGGTCAAATCCTCCTTGTTGGCGCCATACTTGGAAATTACCCGGACCAGCGTCTGAATCTTCTCTTCGCCGCGGAGCTCCAGAAGATTGGCAATGCTGCGTCCCTTGGCCGCGCGTCCCATATCCGGAATCTCGTGCACGCGCTCCACGTAGACGCGGCCCAAGTTCGTAAAGAACATGAGGTAATCGTGGGTGCTGCACGTGAAGAGATGCTCGATAAAATCGCTATCTTCCAGCTTGTCCGTCTCCCGCGTGGTCATGCCAATGACCCCCTTGCCACCGCGCTTTTGAGCCCTGTAGCTGGAGACGTTCGTCCGTTTGATGAGCCCGTTGTGGGTCAATGTCACGATCACCCCCTCATTGGCGATGAGGTCTTCGATGGCCATCTCCCCCTCGTCAGGGACGATCTCGGACATGCGCGGCGAAGCATGCTTGTCCTTCAGATCCCGAAGCTCCTTCTTGATGATAGAAAGCACTCGGGACTCCTTGGCGAGAATGTCTAGCAAGTCCTTGATCCGTTCGACGAGCTCGTTGTACTCGGCCGTGACCTTGTCGATTTCGAGACCGGTGAGCTGGTACAGCCGAAGCTCCAAAACGGCGTCGACCTGACGCTCGGTCAGCGCATAGCGACCGGCCGCGTTCAATCGGTCCTCGCTGCGGATCAGGATGCTCCAACGCTCCACCTGGGCACGGGTCCATTCGAAGGCCATCAACTTGATACGAGCCTCATCGCGGGTCTTGGAACTGCGGATGATGCGAATGAACTCATCTAAGTTGTTGAGGGCACAAATGTAACCCTCCAGCAACTCGGCCCGCTCTTCGGCCTTTCGCAATTCGAAACGGGTCCGACGCAGCACCACTTCGCGACGGTGCTCTATGTAGCACTGGATGATCTCCTTCAGGTTGAGCGTCTTGGGCTTGCCGTGGTCGATGGCCAGGGCATTGACGCTGAAGCTGGTCTCGAGCTGGGTGTACTTGAAGAGATTGTTGATGACCACCCTCGGGCTGGCATCGCGCTTGAGCTCAATGACCAGTCGACAGTTTTCATCCGACTCGTTCCGCATCGCCGAGATCTCGGTGATAATTTTCTCTTGCACCAAGTTGGCGATTTGTTCCTCCAACCCGGCACGGTTCACATTGTAGGGAATCTCAGTGATGACCAACTGTTCCCGGTTGCCCTTGAGCTCCTCCACCCCGATTCGGCCCCGCAGCTTAATGCTACCCCGACCGGTCCTGAAGTAATTGTGGATACCCTCGATGCCGCAGATGAAACCTCCGGTCGGAAAGTCCGGACCTTTGATGAATTTCGTCAGTTCTGGAATGGTGATCGAGGGGTTGTCGATCTGGGCACAGACACCGTCAATCACCTCACCGAGGTTGTGCGGCGCCATGTTGGTGGCCATGCCGACGGCGATACCGGTACCGCCATTGACCAGTAAGTTCGGGAACGCTGCCGGCAAGACCGACGGTTCCATCAGTCGCTCGTCGTAGTTGGGAACGAAGTCCACCGTGTCCCGATCCATGTCGGTCATCAAGGCCGCGCCCAGATGAGTGAGGCGCGCCTCCGTATAACGCATGGCCGCCGGAGGGTCATTTTCGACCGATCCGAAGTTTCCCTTGCCGTCCACGAGCCTCTCCCGCATGGCCCACGGCTGAGCCATGTGAACCAAGGTCGGGTAAATGACAGCCTCACCATGGGGATGGTAATCGCCCGAGGTCTGACCGCAGATCTTGGCGCACTTCATGTGCTTGCGACCTGGGACCAGGGACAGCCCCTCCATGGCGAAGAGGATGCGTCGTTGGGAGGGCTTCAGTCCGTCACGCACATCGGGCAGAGCGCGCGAGATGATGACGGACATCGAGTAGTCCAGAAACGAGGCCTTGATCTCGTCGGCGACGTTGATCGTGTGGATCTTCTCGTTGCCCGTGTAGGCACCACCACTGGCTTGCGGTTGTTTCGGTTGGATCTCTTCAGGCATGGGGCGGAAAGTGAGGGATGGAGCAGGATCGGTGTCGGTTTCGTCGCTTCGGCTCAGACATCCAGATTACGGACGTTGAGCGCGTTGTCCTCGATGAATTGGCGTCGCGGTTCGACCACATCGCCCATGAGCCGGGTGAACATCTCTTCGGCCTCGACCGCATCGGTGAGTTCGATTCGCAGGAGCTTGCGCTTCGGCGGATTCATCGTGGTCTCGAAGAGTTCCTTGGCGTCCATTTCACCCAATCCCTTGAAGCGGTAAATCTGGATGCCCTTCTTACCCACCGCCTTCACCTCGTTGAGGATTTCCGGGATGGAGAAGATCGGCGTGACGGTGGCTTTCTCGCCCTCGCCTTCAATTAACTCAAAGAGAGGCTTGGCTTGGGCGGCATAGTGGTCGGCGTCCAACCCTTTTTTAGACAGGCGCGCCAACAAATCACCAACGGCGCGCGCCTCCTGATGCAAGTGAACGAGGGTAGCTCGGCGACTCTGTCCCTTCGCCTTCTCCAGACGCTCCTTGGCTTCGATATCTCCAAAGAGATCAGGATTGGCCACCTTGAAGGCTTCCTGTTCTTCGTTGGACATGAAGTAGTGCACGGTCTCACGGTTGCCCTCGCGAACCTTCACCAAGTGCTGAGGCAAGGCTCCATCGGGCGCACGACGGGCGACATAGTCGGCAAAATCACCACCCTGACGTCGGATGAACGTGGCGTGCTTGTCGAGGGTCTCGAGCAAGCCGAGAATCTCTTCCAATTGTTTGGAAGGCACTTCCTTGCCGTCCGCCAAATTCTTCAGGCGGACTTCCTCGGTACCATTCTGGAGGAGGATCCGGTTGAGCTGATTGTCGTCATCGACGTAGTCGGTCCGTTTTTTGCGGGTGATCGAATACAGCGGCGGTTGGGCGATGTACACGTACCCATCCCGGATGAGTTGGGTCATCTGTCGATAGAAGAACGTCAGCAGCAGCGTACGGATGTGGGATCCGTCGACATCTGCGTCAGTCATGATGATAACCTTGTGGTAGCGAAGGTTCTCGATCTTGAAGGCCCCCTCTCCCTCTCCGGTTCCGATTCCCGTCCCGATGGCGGTGATCATGGTCCGGATTTCGTTGTTCTGCAGAACCTTGTCGAGACGAGCCCTCTCGACGTTGATCAGCTTGCCTCGGATCGGGAGGATTGCCTGAAACTTTCGGTCACGCCCCTGCTTGGCAGAGCCACCTGCCGAATCGCCCTCGACGATGTACAACTCGGTGTTGGCTGGGTCGCGGTCGGAACAATCGGCCAGCTTGCCGGGAAGTCCACCGCCAGTGAGGGCCGTTTTGCGAACCGCCTCACGCGCCTTGCGAGCGGCTTCACGAGCCCGGGCGGCATTCAGAGCCTTTTCGACAATCTTCTTAGCCACCACCGGATTGTCGTCGAAGTAGTTCATCAGCCCTTCATACGAGGCCGACCCGACGATGCTTTCGACCTCCGGAGAGATGAGTTTGACCTTGGTCTGCGACTCGAACTTCGGATCGCTGTGCTTGATGGATATGGCGGCCGTCAGCCCCTCGCGAACGTCATCCCCAGTAATTTGGGGATCCTTCTCCTTCAGGATACTGTTCGACTTGGCGTATTGATTGACCGACCGAGTCAAGGCGGTCCGGAAACCCGAAAGGTGCGTGCCACCATCCGGATTGTGGATGGTGTTCGTGTAGCAAAGAACCTGGTCGTTGTAGCTGTCGTTGTACTGCATCACCACATGGATGTGGATCTCGACCTCCTTCTCGGACGTGACGGTTTTGCTCTCCTTGAGGATGCTGATGGGCTTGGGATGCACGGTCATCCGATTCTTGTTCAGCTGGCGTACGAACTCTTCCAACCCCTCTTTGTATAGGAAGGTCTCGAGCTTCGGATCCGACTGCCGCTCATCCAAGAAGGTCAGCTCCAGCCCCGAATTGATGCATGCCAACTCGCGGAGACGCTGAGTAATCCGGTCAGACTTGAACTCGATGGTGTCGCGGAAAATCTCCGAATCCGGCATAAAGGTGATGAGGGTGCCGCGGCCATTAGCCTTGCCGATGACCTCTAGCTTTTTGGTCACCTTGCCGCGCTCAAACTCCATGTGGTGGATCTTGCCTTCGCGACTCACCTCCACCTCGAACCATTCAGAGACCGCATTGACGCACTTAGCGCCAACGCCGTGCGTACCTCCTGAAAATTTGTATCCGCCCTGACCGTATTTGCCGCCCGAGTGCAGCGTGGTCAGCACCAGTTCAACGGCGGGCATCTTTTTCTGCGGATGCATGTCCACCGGAATGCCTCGACCGTTGTCGCGGATCGAAATGGAACCATCCACATGGATGACCACTTCGATCCTCATGCAGTGTCCGGCCAAATGCTCGTCGACTGAATTGTCGAGAACCTCGGAAACACAGTGGTGGAGCGCTCGCTCGTCGGTACCACCGATGTACATGCCGGGTTTTTTCCGGACAGCTTCCAACCCCTCCAATGTGCTAATTTGGGAGCTATCGTAGGTTTCCTTCGGAGGAACGTTATCGGCCATAATGAATATCCGGACGACCGCCCGCGATGAAGCCGCAGGTCAGATCAACGACATATTAGCCGGTCGAAGCGACTAAGGACAACAGCTTTCGGAAAAGCACAATTGGTTGTTGTTTAAGTTTGAACGACCCACAACCGGTTGTGGGTCAACACCAAAAATCGAAGGATGAAAAGACCAAAAAACTCAACACCACCTCAAGATTGGGGCCTCGATCTGGAATCAGGGCTCTGGATTCAGGGCTCTGGATCGGCGCGTTTTTGAATCAAAGACCTCAGAAGGTGGTTTATTACGCTACGAGGCAGGGGTGTAAGGTTTCGTTGTTGTTGGTTTTTTGCACGCCGAATTTTTGTCTTTGATTTTCCTCCCGGCGCCGGCGGCGTTGGGAGGACATTTT
>CAMDDW010000044.1:0-27270 GCA_945893185.1 Akkermansia muciniphila
GCTCCAGCGCTGGCTGCCAACCCCGTGGCCTATTTTTCGGCGGAATTCGCCTTCCATGAAACCTTGCCCATCGCGGCCGGGGGGCTGGGCGTTTTGGCGGGCGATCATGCCAAATCTGCCAGCGACCTCGGACTGGGTTTCGTGGGTATCTCACTGTTCTACCGGGAAGGATACTTTCAGCAGACCGTCAACCATGAGAACTGGCAGACGGAATTCTACACGCATCTCAACCCGGCCAACCTGCCCCTAGAACCGGTCTTGAGTGCCCAGGGCGAACCGCTGGTCTGCTCGGTCAAGATCGCAGCCAGCACGGTCCGTTTCCACGCATGGCGCGTAAATATTGGGCGGATCCCGGTGTACCTGCTGGACACCAATCGACCGGAGAACGAGCCGATGTACCGTGACCTGACACTCCGGGTGTATGGCGGCGACAGCACCACGCGCATCATGCAGGAAATTCTCCTGGGCGTGGGTGGCGTGCGGTTGTTGCGGACGCTGGGCGTCCAACCGTCCACCTTCCACATGAATGAAGGCCATGCCGCCTTCCTGACGCTCGAACTCATGCGCGAGAAGATCGCTGCTGGCGCGGGCTTCGTCGAGGCGAGCACTGAAACCCGAAAGCAATGCCTCTTCACCACACACACACCGGTAGAAGCAGGTCATGATCGGTTTAGCAGCGATCTCATGGGCTACGCGGGGTACCCCTTCACCTCAGACCTGCACATTAACCATCAGGCGCTGATGAATCTTGGCCGCGTGGTCGCTGACAACGAGGCCGAGCCGTTCTGCATGACTGTTTTGGCTTTGAAGTATTCTCGGGCCGCCAACGGTGTGAGCGAACTTCATGGCGCTGTGAGCCGTGAGATGTGGATGGAACTCTACGGAGCCAAGCATCCGGACGAGGTGCCCATCGGTCATGTCACCAATGGTATTCATCTCGTCGGCTGGATGAAGGGAACGGTTCGAAAGGTCTGGCAGAAGAAATTTTACGAACTTTATCCCGCCAAGTCCGAGGTGGACTGGTTCGCTGATGCCAACTCCCCGGAGTTCTGGAAGCGCTTGTCCGATCCTAAGGTGGTATCGGACGAAGAGATTTGGGCCATCCGGTATCGCCTCCGGCGCGAGTTGGTCGAGTTTGCCCGACGTCGGTTGTTGCTGCAGGGCGGAACCTTCAGTCAGGGCGACTTCATCACCTTTGATTCATTCCTCAACCCCGATGCGCTCACCATCGGGTTTGCCCGGCGCTTTGCCACCTACAAGCGGGCGCCGCTGATTTTCGATCAATTCGAAGCGGTGGTGAAGATGGTCAAGGACTCCGGCCGTCCCATCCAGTTCGTCTTTGCCGGCAAAGCCCATCCGCGAGACGACCACGGCAAGGCCTTCATCCAGAAGGTCATCCACCTCTCGAAGTTCAGCGAACTGAAGGGGCATCTGGTGTTCATCGAGAACTACGATATCCACGTGGCCCGTCAGATGGTCTCTGGCTGCGATGTGTGGCTCAACAACCCCCGCCGTCCGTTAGAGGCCAGCGGCACCAGCGGCATGAAGACCACGGCCCATGGATGCCTCAACATGAGCATCATGGATGGCTGGTGGCGGGAAGGCTACAATGGTTCCAACGGTTTTGCCATCGGACCGGATTCCCATTCGGAGGACGTGCAGGAGCAAGACCGGGTGGACAGCGAGAACCTCTACAATGTCCTGACCCGCGAGGTAATCCCCAGCTATTTTAACCGAGGCGCCGACGGAATTCCCCGTGAGTGGATTTCCAAAATTCGCGAGTCGTGGTCCACCCTGGCCTCCGAGTACAGCACTTGGCGCATGGTCCAAGAGTACACCAAGAAGTACTACCTGACTCGCTGAAGATCTTTCAGACCCGATCTAAGACGGCATTCTGCAATCGGGTGAAAAAATCGACTAGCAATCCCATCATCCCTGTTCACGTTTATTGCTCATGAAGCACTGGGTGATTGTGATGGTGGGATTGGCTCTGTCTCTCAATGGAGTTCAAGCGGCTGAGTCGGCAGCGACTCCTCCAGCTCAGGGCAGCAAGGCCGCCAAACCTACGGGCCGCTTGCTGCCGAACGACGCGGACAAGGCTTGGGTCCTCTTGGAGGCTGAGGGAAAGCCTCCGACCGCACCGGCTGAGTGGAAGGGGCGACAGCCCACCTCCGACGAGGTGAAGGTGTTCCGTCAGCAGAAGGCTATCGGTTCTGGCAATGCTGCGGACATGGCCCGCGAGTTTTACGAACGTTTCAAAGATCACCCCAAAGCGACTGAGGCCCGGCGCTTGTATCGAGAATTGCTGGAAGCCTCCGTGGGCCTCGGCAACGAAGGTAAGGCGGCCGAACTGCAGGCTCTCGGCCCCGACCCGGTGAAGGTTCAGGAGGAGGCTGCTGCGGCTGCAGTGGGAGTGAAACTGCAGGAGGCGGTGGCTGAGGCGCGCAAACTCCAATCCAAAGGGATGGATGCCGTACTCGATGAGTTCGAGAAACGCCTCCTAGTGCTCGAAAAAGAATTCCCCGGACGCGGAGAGGTCTACGCGGCCTACCTCGAGATCGCCCAACTGCGCGGCGGCGAAAAGTCGAAGGAGTTGCTAGCCAAGATTCTCAAGTCCGACAAGGTGCCCGCTCAGGTTCGTGCCATGGCCGAAGGGATTCAGAAGACTCAGGAGCGCATCGGAAAACCCCTGAACATTGCCTTCACCGCAACAGATGGTCGCAAGGTGGATCTTACCCAGATGAAGGGTAAAGTGGTGCTGATCGACTTTTGGGCCACTTGGTGTGGACCGTGCGTCGCTGAGGTGCCCAATGTGGTTGCCGCCTACGAGCGGCTTCACCCGAAGGGCTTCGAGATCGTGGGCATTAGCTTCGACGAAGAGGTCGACGCGCTGAAAGCCTTCACTGCCAAGCACAAGATGAGCTGGGCCCAGTACTTCGACGGTGAGGGTTGGAAGAACAAGTTTGGTGCTGAATTTGGTATCCGCGGCATCCCCGCCATGTGGTTGGTAGACAAAAAGGGGAACCTTCGGGACCTAGAGGCCCGCACGGATCTGGCCGCCAAGGTGGAAAAACTGCTCACCGAACAGTAAGTTTTTTTATGAATGATGTGATCCATCCCCGGAGTGCCCGGGAAACAATGTCCGGCTGGCTGTATTTGCCCCGTTTCGTAGACAAGATTCGTCTCTCCTTGGCGGGTCAGCTCCATGCCGACTATCAGCAGAATTTCGCGACGCGGGGATTCGATGCTCAATGGCTGAAGGCAGCTGGGCTCGAGTCCGACGCCTTCATCGAGGTGGTGCGCCACGCGATCACCGATGGACAGGTAGCGGATTGGGTCCGAAGCCATGTTCACAAGCCGGCCGAGCAGGCGGCCTTCAATCACTGGCTTCTGCACTACGGCTCTGAGGAGGACCCGGAACTGCGGGCCAGACTGGCCTTGCGCAAAGAGCAATCCGGACTGGCTCATCGCACCGATATCACGACTTTTGTCGACTACATTGACGCCGACGAGGGACGCTCACCCTTGGTATGAGCGTTCTTTGCGGGCATTGAGACGGGTAGGGCTTACCGAACGGATAGGGCTAAGCGAATCATCAGCTGACGCTGAGTTCTCGGCGGATGCCAAATTTGTCCACCCGCTTTCGCAATGTGGCTCGGGTGATCCCTAAGAGCTTGGCGGCCTGGACTTGGTTGCCCTGGGTTTCTTTGAGCGCCTCAATAACCAACTCACGCTCGACAGCCGGAAGCACCTTGATCCCGCCTTGGAGTCGTGCCCAGCGAAAGAGTTGGAGCACCAGGGGACGGATGTCACCCGTGATGGCCGGATCGACGGTAGTAGCCAATGCGGCCTCAATGCAGGGAGCGGACAGGGAGGAAGCAGACAAGGAAGGATCCGCAGGAGTGGATAACCCCTGGACCAAGTGGCCCGCTGAGGCAGGCGAAGTGGGAGAGGGAAGGGACCGCGAAGCCTGAGTCGATGGAGCGGATCGAACCGATTGTAGGATTTCGGGTGGCAGATCGTTTTCAAGGATTGCCGCACCTTTCGAGACGACCACGGCCCGCCTCAAAACATTCTCCAGTTCACGGATATTGCCGGGCCAATGGTAGGCTTCCAGCACCGAGAGGGTCTTCTCGCCGATGGATTTGGAGCCGTTACCAGCCCCCCCGATCTTGCGCAGGAAGAAATCGACGAGCAGGCGGATGTCCCCTTGACGCTCCCTCAAGGGCGCCATGTGAACCCGGACCACGTTGAGTCGGTAAAACAGGTCTTCCCGAAACTCTTTGCGAGCAACGGCTTCTTCTAGGGGTTTGTTGGTCGCCGCGATGATCCGAACATCGACGACGAGAGTTGTATTGCTGCCCACCCGCTCGAAGGTTCCGTTTTGCAGAACTCTCAGAATCTTGGTCTGGGTGGCTGGCGGCATGTCGCCGATTTCGTCCAGAAAAAGAGTTCCTCGATGGCACTGCTCAAAGCGACCGGGACGCTGGGCGGTGGCTCCGGTGAATGCTCCCTTCTCGTGACCAAAGAGTTCGCTCTCAAGCAAGCTCTCCGGAATGGCCGCGCAATTGATGGCCATGAACGCTTCTTTGGCCCGGCGACTGTTCTGGAAAATGGAGCGGGCCACCAATTCCTTACCGGTGCCGCTTTCACCGGTGATCAGCGCGGTAGCATCCGAGGCGGCCAATTGACCGATGAGCTTAAAAACCTCCTGCATCGGAGCGCTGCGGCCGATCACACCCAATTCGTAGTCCTGCTGCTCCATCTGCGGCCGTATGGCAACAGTCTGCCTCGTATCCCGCGCTGCCTTCAGCGCATTGGCTACCAACTGTTTGAGCCGAGGGACATCGAAGGGCTTGAGCAGGTAATCGTAGGCGCCCAACTTCATGGCCTCGATGGCCGTCTGCGTGGTGCCGTAGGCGGTCATGAGGATGACCGGAAGCTGAGGATCGAGCTGGCGGATCCGCCGCAAGGTTTCCAAGCCGTTGAGGCCAGCCATGCGAATATCGCTGAGCACCAAGTCCGGCTTCACCTTGGGAATGAGGCGGAGCCCTTCCTCTCCGCTGGAAGCGGTATGAAGCTCAATATCAGAGCCCTCAAAGATCCGGCGGAAGGAGTATTGAACATCCACCTCGTCATCAATGAGCAGCAGCTTTTCCATCGAATGAGAAGATCTTACGAGGTTCTTCATCCGGTGGCAACCGGACGAGCACAGGCATTGCAACTTGCTCCCACGGGCTTCTCTGCCTTGATGGGCCGATGCTCTCACATTGGCGCTGGTTGGCCCTATTGTTGATCGGATTAAAAACCGTGTTCGGGGCTGATTTATCGGGTGTGCATCGATCCGCCATCACCATCCCGGATGCGCCTTACTTACAGGAAGCCGGGTGGACGATGCCTTCTGAAGTGGCTTTGAGCGCCGTGATCGCCCATCGGGGTGAAGTGCTGGTCGGAACCGCGCGAGGGGTGATTGCTTTAAAGGATCGCCATTGGGCACCCGACACGGGGATGACCCAATCCGTCCAGCGACTGGTTGTGGCGCGGGACCAAGTCTGGGCCATTGGTGTTCCAGGGCTTTGGGTGCGGGAGGCGGGGCTTTGGCAGCAAATCAGCACGTCCCCCGTCAGCGACGTCCAAGAGTTTCGGGGAGAAGTTCTCGCCTCGGTGGGGTCACGACTGCTGAGGGTCCAGGGCCACGCGCTCGAATCCTTTTCCGAAGCCAAGGCCCGCTTTGAAATTCAACGTCTGGTAGCCCACCAGGACCTCATTTACGTCGTGGGATCGGGGAGGATTAGTCCCTACAGCCGTGGCCGTTTTGGAGGTGAAGACGCTTACACTTGGCCGTCTGATTTGGGCTGGGACTGGGGCACCCTCCCGTCCAAGACCACTCGCGATGCGCTGAGCCATGGGTCTGCGTTGGTGGTGGCTACCGATCGTGGACTGGGAGTGCTGCGAGGCATGTCCATGACCTCGGTTCGCGGTGAGCAGGGGCTTCCGTTCGAAGACACTCTCTGTCTGGCTGCAGGGTTTACCAATGATCTTTGGATCGGCACTTCCCGCGGCGCCATTCGCCAAGTGAGCGGACGATTTGATTATTTTGCGGGCCGTCGCTGGCTGCCCGATGAGCGGGTGACGGGCATTGCTGTGGCAGGTCAAACGGTTTACCTCGCCACGGGCCGGGGCTTGGGCGTCATCGAGTACCGGCCCTATACCTTGGCCAAGAAGGCGGCCTATTACGAACGGCACCTGGAAGAGTGGGGCCAGAAGCGCTTGGGCTTCGTCCACAAGTTGGAATGGGATCCGGCGCGAAAGCGTTTAGTTCGGGAAGTCAGTGATAATGATGGCGGCTACAGTGGCAATTATCTGGCCGCGCAAGTGTACCGGTACGCCGTCACTCGCGATCCGGAGGCCCGTCGAGAAGCCACCAATACGTTCCATGCGCTCCGGTGGCTCGAGGGAATGACAGGTATTTCTGGATTCCCGGCGCGGTCGGTTTGGGTGAAGGGGGAGGTCGGTCATCAAGCTGACCACGGTTCTGGCGGCTATGCGGCCGAGTGGCACGAGACGCAAGATGGTCGCTTTGAATGGAAGGGCGACACCTCTAGTGATGAACTGTGCTCGCAGTTCTACTCCTTCGGACTGTTTTTGGAGTTGGTGGCGGAGGGTGCGGAGGTGGATCAAGCCAAAGGCCAGTTGGCCCGAATCGCTTCACATTTGGTGCGCAATCGATGGAAACTCATCGATGTGGATGGAAAACCCACCCGTTGGGGTCGTTGGGATCCGGAGTATTTCCAAACGGACGAAGGCAAGTTCGATCGAGGCCTTCAGGCCGTCGAGTTGCTCTCCTTCATCAAGACGGCCGAACGTTGGACGGGCGACGCCACGTTCACGGCGGCCTACAAGGATCTGGTTCGACTGGGTTATCCGGAGTTCACGCTGCGAGCCCGAAACACGTCGCCGCCCGACAGTATTCTGCACTTTCTCGATGAGTTGGCGTTTTGGAGCTACTGGAACCTCCTTCGCTACGAGGAAAACCCGGATTTGCGCGCACTCTATCGCCGGGGATATGAGCGGGGCCACGAAGTGGTTCGCGTCGAACAGAACGCCTGGTTCAATTACCTCTACGGCGCCCTGACCGGCAACGATGCGGAGGCCGCAGCCAGCGCTGAACACCTCCGAGGTTGGCCGTTGGATCTCCGGATTTGGTCCTACCAGAACTCTCACCGCACCGACTTGCGGACACCGCTGGGTTATGTCGCATTGAAAGGAGGGACTCGAACCTTCCCGCCGAGGGAGACCGAACCCTTGCGCTGGGACCATTGGCTTATGCAAGCCGATGGTGGAGCCGGTGGCCAAGACGTGGTGGAACCGAGCGCCTGGTTGCTGGCCTATTGGATGGGTCGCCATCACGGATTCATCGGAGCCCCCACGGTGTCGGATGCGGAACTGCTTCGGGTGGAACACACCGATTTTCGGGAACAGGGAGCCGAACCCTACACGGGTCCGTCGAGGCCTGTCGGGTTCTGAAACGATGGGTGGAGGTGAGCGCTACAATCTATGGATTTGGATGGCCAAAATCTCCGCGGTGGAGGGGGTCAATCGGTGGCGTTCACCCGCCGAAAAACCCTCCACCCATGCTAGATTTCCGTCGCCAAGGTCGAGCACCCATCGTTGGTCGCGCTCAGCAGCGGCCACGTGTTGATTGATGAAGAGGTTCTGGAGGCGCGCCGCGTTCGACTGCCCCAGACGTTGGAACCGGTCGCCCGGCCGGCGGTGACGCAGTGCGGCTGTTTCAGGGACGGTCGTGGCATCGAGTTGTTCCCAGCCGTGGCCGAAGGGCAGGGGGCGCTTCAGGCGTTTCCACCGAAAGAGACTCCCCTCTGGCAACACCCGCTGACCTCGCACTCCGCGAAAAACCACCGCCACCGTTTCTGAGGGCCCCGCTCGATTCAATGGGTTCGCTGGGGCTCGGGGGGCTACCGCTTTGTCGATCGAGAGCGTGTCTAGCGCCGAACCGCAGCGGGCCCGACGCAACCGCTCGACCGTTTCGAACTCGGCATTCCGTCCGTGCTCGATGAGTTCCATTCGCAGGATGGCCCGCTGCAACGCGACGTGGAGCGAGGCCCAGGGTTCTGGATGTAATGAATCCCGCCAACGCTGAGCTTGCTCCCTCAGGTAGTCGGCCTCCTGCGCCGCGATGTCGGCAATCCGCGCCAAAACACGGGGCAGGGCGGGGCTGTGATGGGCCATCCAGTCGGGAATTAGTTGATGGCGGATACGGTTTCGGGGAATGGATAAATCCCGGTTCGAGGCATCCTCGCGATGCCCAATCCCCTGGCTTCGGGCGAAGGCTTCTAGCGTACCCCGATCAAAGCCGAGGAAGGGCCGGAGCAGGGAAACTCGCTGGTCGGCCGGAGACGGCGAACGTTCCTTCATGCCGGCCAGCCCCTCTGATCCAGCTCCGCGGAGCAACCGCAGGAGGATGAGTTCGGCCTGATCTTGCGCATGATGGGCCAAGACCACTTCCATCGAATCGGCCGACCCCACCGAGAGGGCCGACCGAGCGAGGAAGGCATGTCGCAACCGGCGGGCCGCCATTTCGAGGGACTCGCGTGAAGCCTCGGCGGCCGCGCGGACGGAAACTTCTTCCACGATACAGGGCAACCCCAAGGCCTCCGACTGCGCTCGAACCCAGTCCGCGTCCCCATCTGCATCGATCCCACGGAGGCCGTGATGGCAATGAGCCACCGTCAGTTGCCAGGGAAACTTCCGGCGCAGGCGGGCCAAGCTGTGCAGCAGGACCATGGAATCCAAGCCCCCGGACACGGCCACCACCAGGTGCCGCGGCCCGGATCCGAACCGCTCCGCCCAGTGCCGGCGGAGTTGCTGCAGGAATCCATCCATCGGCAACACGATACCCGATGAGGCCTCCCGCCGCCGAGGCCCAAAGCGTCACAGACTTGGGGCTTGGGGCTTCCGATGCGAGTTCGTGCAGAGTCTGAGAACCGGCCGTTGGCTTGACCTGGTTCCACATCTGCCGGCGCAAAGCCAAGGTTTCGGTCACACACACGGTGAAGATCGAGGCGGTGCATTGAGAGGCAGCCCGGCTTTCCCCGGAAATTGCCTGTCTACAAAGGAGGCCCCACCAAAGTTCGCAGGGTTTTGGATACGGGATGCGCGTGGGCCTGATATCAACTGCTGGGCCACTGCGCTGGCGCATTGCCCCGGCGAGGGGTCCCGCGATACGCTATCGGCACATGAAGCTCACCCGCACTGGCGCCTGGGTCGCCTGGACGCTGACGGCCTTGGCCCAGGAAGGGGTTCCGAAGGTTGCCGCCGTCGATCCGTCGTCGATCCGCATCGAATCGCGGGACGGTTTGGGTGAGGTTGAATTGAGTCCGGATGCTCGGACGGCCTCGGCCAAGAACGGGGTAGTGGTGCACTGGATGGGCAGCGCGGTCAGCGCACAATCGGTGACGCTCAGCCAAGAAACCGGAGAGGCCACCGCCGAAGGGGATGTCGTCGTTGAATACGCTGGAGAAACCGGCGAACGCATCCAGTGGAAAGGCCAGAAGGTTCGCTTTGATTTTCGTCAGAAGCGCGTGGAAGCCGGGTCGTTTCGCTTTGGAGCGGGTCCGCTCTTCCTTCGGGGTGATCGGTTGTCGGTGACCCAAGGCGGTACCAATCAAGTTGTGCTCGATGGCGAAGTGACCACGGACGACGCGGCGGAACCTGGTTACAAGATCCGGGCCAAGATCTTGAGCATCGACAGCAACCGAACCATTTCGGCTGAAGATGCATTGTTGTACATCGGCAAGGTGCCGGTGATGTATTTCCCGTGGTACGTCCGCAAGGCCGACCGGCATCCCAACTTTTTCAGTATCACTCCGGGTTACCGTAGTTTGTATGGACCCTATGTGCTGGGCAGCTACCACTGGCTCTCACGCACGAATTTAGAGACGGTTGTAGACTTGGATTATCGCCAACGCCGGGGCATCGGTGGAGGGCCGCGTCTGTCCTATGATTTGGGCGACTTGGGCAAGGGGCGGGGAGGGTTTTACTTCATCCAGGATCAGGCTCCGGAGCTCAGTTCGTTCAACGGGCCCATCGATCCTGACCGGTACCGGTTCGATTTGCGGCACTCGCTCACCAATGATTCGGGTTTCGAGTTCAAAGGTGTCGTGCGCGCCCAGAGTGACCCGATGGTGCTTCGCGATTTCTTTGAGCGAGAATTCCGCACCGATCCCCAGCCCAAGACCTTCGTCGAGTTATCCCAACTCAATTCGAATTGGAGTCTCGATTTCCTGGCACACGCTCAGGTCAACGAATTCTTTCGGACCGTCGAGCGACTGCCGGATGTCCGTTTGCGCGGTCTGCGGCAGCAGATTGGGGTAACGCCGATTTACTACGAGAGCGACAGTTCACTAGCCTATTTGCGGTACCGCGACGCACTGGCAGGCGGCACCAACTACGCAGCTTTTCGCGGCGATACCTACCACCAACTGGTGTCACCTCATATGGTCGGCGGATGGCTCAATGTCTCACCCCGATTGGGCGCCCGGGCCACCTACTACGGCGACCCAGAGGGGTTGAACACGATCAATAGTGACAAGGAACGTTGGGTGGCCAACACCGGCGTGGACGTCGGGTTCAAGGCCTCGAGAGTCTGGCCTACGTTCTCCAGTTCGGCGCTCGACATGAATGGGGCCCGCCACATCGCTGAACCCCAATTCAGCTATGTCTTCGTGCCGGAACCCAACCGGACCCCGACCGAATTACCTCAGTTCGACCGCGAACTCATCAGCCCGAAGTTGTTGCCCATCCATTTTCCCGACTACACGCAAATTGATTCGGTGGACAGCCAGAACACGGTGCGACTGGGTCTTCGGAACAAGGTACAAACTAAGCGGGAAGAGCAGGTGGAGAACGTCCTGAATTGGTCCCTCTTGAGTGACTGGCGCATCCAACAACGCCCCGACCAGACCCAATTCTCGGATCTCTATTCCGAGGTCGATTTCACGCCGCGCTCTTGGCTGACGCTGACCTCCGAAACCCGGTTTAATACGGCGACCCGCGAGTTCAGGGAATCGAATCATCGGGCTACGTGGTCGCCCACCGAGTGGTTCGACTGGAGTATTGGACACCGATTCCTGCGCGATGACTGGGCCTTGTATGGGGCTGGTAACAACGTAATTTTCAGTAGATTTCACGCGAAATTGAATGAGAACTGGGCGGTCCGAGGTGTCCACCAGTTTGAAGCCCGCGACGGCACTCTTGAGGAGCAGCAGTACCAAATCTATCGAGATCTGCGGAGTTGGACCGTGGGACTTGGGTTTCGCTTGCGTGAGAACCGAATCGGGCCTCAAGACTTCACGGTGGCGCTGACCATCTCGCTCAAGGCATTCCCGCGATTCCACTTGGGCGAGGACCGGTCCAATCCTTCGATGCTGCTGGGTCTGTGAGCCACATCCCGAGAGGTCCACAGCCTTTCGGGATTCTGCAAAGTCTCCGGACACGGACCGCTCGGAGATCGGACCTATACCAAGGGGGCCTCGGAGGCTCATCGGTACAGTAGGCTCATCGGGCTCCATCCCGAACTCCCGCTATCAACTCAGCCTCACCACGACACCTCCGAGGTGGGGCGATTTCTCCGAAAGCGCCATGTCGGCAGAGCCGGACCGCTCGAGGACCTGTCTGTGCCTAGGAGGCTTGTCGGGCTAAATCCAACGTGTTTCATCGGTCGTAGATCGTTTGCAGGGAACAAAACACTCAACACTCAAGGAAGCAGACTCGACCACTTAAGTGAATATAACACACATTGTGCATTCGGTCGGTATCAGCGAAAACCCAGTCTTTGCAGGTGAAATCGCCCTTCGTGGTTTCGATCAATCCACTCGGTCAGCACCGCCCAAAGAACCGTTGAGTCACGGAATCTTCTGCAGTTCGGCCTGCGTCCACGAATCTTCGCGCTTCGATTCGAGCGCCCGGACGGTTTTAACGGCCTCGGGTAAGACCGGCGCTGCGGCGTGGCCCCATTCGCGACGGATGTACGTCAAGGAGTCGGCAATCTGGGCATCGTCCAGGGCTTCAGCCAAGGCCGGCATGTTCAACTCGTAGCGGACACCTTTGACCGTAATGGCATCCCGCATGCCATGCAGGACCACCCGAATCAAGCGCTGTTCCGAACCCAGAACCCATTCGGAGTCTACCAACGGCGGAGCCAAGCCCTCCTGACCATTCCCATGGGGTTGGTGGCACGCGCCACAAATAGTGGGATAAATCTCACGACCTCGGTCAAAGCTGGCTTTGGCGATCGGCGGCAAGACTTGCACGTTGGCGGCGGCCAAGGTGTCAGCACTGGCCGATTTACCCGGCCAAAAGTAGAGCGACGCGATCTTTTGGACTCGCCCAACAATCACCGTATTGGTGGAACGACGCAGTGTCGCCAATCCGTCGGGTTCAGCGGTCAACTCCGTTTGCTTAATTCGCGGAGCCGGGGCTCCCTTGGTCGCCACCGGAACCAGGCCAACAAATCCGTCGAGCAAGGCCGTCAACGGCCACTCGTTCTCCTTGAGTTTGGCCGCCAAGTTCAACGCCGCCGCAATTTCAGTGGGACGTCCCGAGACCCCGACGCATCGCGCCAGCTTAGACACTAGCGGAGCGTGATCTTGCTTGTCCGGCCCGCACTGGGCGTCACTGAGCAATTGGGTCAGGAACGCCAACTCGCGCCCCTTGAGCCCGCTAATCGCCGCATCCTGACGCAACGGCGTGGACGGACCGGTCATTAACAAAAATCGCATGGCCGCGTCGGCGGCCGGTGTGCCGATCGTTCCCAGAGAACAGAGCAGGGCGATCTGGGCGTCGCCACGGACGGTCGGAGCGCGTTGGACCAGGCGTTCGACTGCGGTGTCCCGCACCGGGCCCGGGGGCAGCCTGTCGGTGATTCGGAACGCAGCAGAACGCACCTTAGAATCCGGATCGTCGAGGGCCGAAAGAAGGGTTTCCAGGCTCAACCTCCCCTGCCCTTCGAGTGTCCAGAGCGCCTGGAGACGCACCACCGCAGGCCTTGATTCACGTTGAGACACCAGTTGTTGCAAGGCCTCGGCCGACTCGGACGTGGGGTTCTCCACCAGCAAGCGCTGGGCGGTATCTCTCCAGAACCCATTGGCACTGGACAGGCGGACCATCAGGTCTCGATTGGATGGTTTCTCTGGCAGTTGCGCCTTGCGATCGGGCGACGTTCCCGAATGGACGATGCGGTAGATGCGCCCCAAGTCGGTCGGAGCCTGCAGCCCTCGCGACTCGATTTGCTTGCGCAAATAGCTGGTCAGGTAAATCCGGTGTTGGATGAGTCCACGCGCCATATCCACCACATAGAGAGCCCCGTCGGGACCATTCTGGAGGTTCACCGGACGGAAGCGCTCGTCAGTGGATGTTAAAAACTCGTCGGCGTCGTAGGCGTTGGTCGCCGTGATCACGCCATCCTGTTCCGTCAGCTTGTTGCGGCGTATGAGGTTCGCGCTCGGTTCGCACAAGAACACGTCGCCCCGGAAGTCTTCGGGAAACTGATTACCGCGATACACCAGCGGTCCGCAGGCCGCCGTGAAGCTCGCGAGCTTTCCCTCGGCCGTGAGCGTGTTGGGCTGGTAGCCCCGGTTCACGCCCGGATTCACCCGCGCCGACCAAACCTGTTGGGACTTGGCCAACTGGGCGTTCACTCCGACCGGAGATTTCAGATTCGGATTCCGGGTCAGATAATGGGTCGGCAACAGGTCACCGCGAATTTGATCGGAGTTGGAGTTGTAGAACAACCGGCCCGAGTCGTCGTGGCTGATGCCCCACTGGCCGCGCGTGACCGTCTCCTCACGGATCCACGTCGGCGGCGAGCCGGAGGTGTTGCGAAAGCGAACCGTGTGATCGGCTGAGTAGATCCAGTTGTCGAGGTTGCGCAGCAGCCCGTTGCTGGCGTGCTCTGGATTGGATTTCAGCCCCAGCGCCGGGTCGTTCTGAGTGGCGTAGTCGCTGGCCACCAAAATCTTTTCATCGGCTTTGCCGTCGCCGTTGGTGTCCTTCATCCACCACAATTTGGGTGGCTCGGCAATTAATGCGCCACCATGGGTGAGATGGATGGCCCGCGGCATCACGAGATGGTCGGCGAAAACTGTGCGGGTATCCATCCGGCCATCGCCATCGGTATCGGTGAGGATGACGATGGAACCGGTGGGATTGGATTCACCGCGCGCCTCCTGGTCGGGCATGTAGCCAATCATTTCTACCACCCAAAGCCGCCCCTGGGGATCAAACTCCACCGCCACGGGAGAATGGACGAGCGGTTCAGCCGCGACGACCTCCGCCGAGAATCCGGGCGGCAGGCGAAAGGTGCGAATTTGGTCGGCAGGTGAGAGCACCGGAGCCGGGGGGATTCGGTCCGCGGCAACTACTTCGCGTTGGGCTTCTCCAAGCTTGTCACCGTTCTGGGCGACCGCAGTGAGGATTCCTAGGCAAAGCCCGGACAAAACATGGCGCATCATGGTAGGCAGTAACCCTGAGGCTACCCTCGGAACGGCTGATGCCAAGTGGCAACCTCTTCGGTAACACTGCGGGTTCTGCTCGGTGAGCTTGCATTCCGGGCGGCGGCGGTGGCTATCTCGGTCCATGGACACGTGGTGTGATGTGGCCGAGGCCGGAAGCTTGGCCCCGGGAAATTGCAGAACCATCGAAGCCCGGGGCGTCCGAATCGCCCTCGTGTGCTTGGACGATGGATTCCATGCGGTCGAAGACGCCTGCCCGCATCGTGGCGGATCCATGGGTTCTGGCTACCTAGATGGGTGCACCTTGCACTGCCCACTGCACGGTTGGGCTTACGATGCTCGCAGCGGTGTCGGCCTCACACGGCCAGACAAACCCCTGCAATCATTCCCCACCCGAATTCAAGACGGCCGAGTCTGGGTTCAACTCATTCCCAAAACTTCCAACGCACCTGTGCATGAGGCCGACTGAGTCGCCCCCGCCGTCCCCATTGAAGGCGCTGTCGTTGGGCACCCAGTTCGCGGGACTCGGAGGCGTCGAGTCGGTGTTGCGATCCCACCATGACACCGATGCGGACCAAGGGATTGATTCGCGGTTCCTCGTCTTCTGGGAAGATCCCGCACCCGGTTGGCCTCGCGCTCGATTTTTGGGTTTCCGGGACAACTTATCTATTCGGCAAGCGCGCCGACGGGTTTCTGAAGCCGTGCCCAACTGGCAGGCCGACGTGGTCGTTTACCACACGACCTGGGGTTGGCCGTATTTCGACGACTTGTTCCCGCCGGCCCGCCGCATCTTGTACTTGCACAGCGACACGCCGGGGCTCGACGAGCAGTTGCAAACCCGTGCTCACTGGGCCGACGGCTTCGCCTGTGTCAACGACCGCATCGCCGAGCGCGTGATGCAAGCCCGCCCCGACCTGTCGCCCGATCGCCTGCTCCGGGTACTGTATCCCATCGACCCGCCCGCCGACCTGCCCGGGCCGAACCGTCCGTGGGGTTCCCCGCTCCGCCTGGGTTTCTGTGGCCGTCTGGCCCACGAGCAGAAGCGCATCGACCGCATTCCTGAACTGGTGAACCGATTGGATGCAGCAGGCATCCAATACCAACTCGAATTTCTGGGTGATGGACCCGAACGAGCGTGGCTGGAGAGCCAATTACCCGATCGAAAGCGGTTTGTTTTTCACGGTCGAAAATCGGGCGCCGAGTATTGGAGCATTCTATCGAGCTGGGACGCCCTGCTCTTCGTCAGCGACTACGAAGGCACACCCATAGCGCTGCTCGAAGCCATGGCCGCCGGCGTGATCCCCATCCACCCGGCCATTGGTAGCGGCGGTGACCGGTATGCGGCGGAGGTCGATCCGGTGCTGGCTTATCCGGCCGGCGACCTGACGGCGCTCGCTGCATTGATCGCCGAAGTGGCCCAATGGCCCGCCCCGCGCATTGAAACCGTCCGCCGCCGAGCGAGTGACCGCGTCCACGGCCATGCCTCGGCGGTGTACCGGGCCACCTTCGCCGCCTTCCTGAGGCACATCGCCAGCCAACCTCCCCTTCCCCGACGCCCCTTACCAGCACGGCCCCCGGGCCTAGACTGGCTATCATTCCGGGCCACCCGACAACTGATGAACTTACGCCGCCGTTGGAAAGGCCGGTCGTGGCAGTGTGCTAATGGTTCAGCAATGTGACGACGCTGGGCTGCCCCGTCCATTTTGGAAGTCCGATCCGAAACTTGGAGTCACCGTCACCTTCACCTCCCCCGAGGTCATCCCGCAAACAGGCGGCAAGTCGGTGGCAAGTCGGTCCGAAGTCACCCCCGAAGGAGTGAATGGCGAAGCGAAGCGCTTCCCGCATCTTTACCGGCAGGCGCTCGATAAACTCGATCACCTCGATGGAGACCAACAACCGGTAGGCCATCGCTCAAGTGGTCAACCTACGGTCCATCTCTTCCAAGGTGACCCAGTTCTCGGGTGAATCGTCATCAATCTTTCGCGCCATGCGGGCGCGATAGTCCACCAAGTCTTTGTGCCTCAACGAGACAAGGAGGGCAGCCAAACGCCTGCGCTCATCCACAGGCAGCGCTTCCACTTCAGCGCAGATTTCATCAATGCCCACCCCTTTAATTTACGCCGGCGAGGTGGCGTCGGCAACCGCGGGTGTGAATTCGGGAGGTTCGTCTTTCATCGAGCGTTTGAGCTCAGGCTATCGCGTCTGCAACGATTGTTTGTTTCCATTAAATCATCGAATCACCGAATCAGTCGTCGTTTGCTGGAGCTTCAACCAAGGCCTCCGATTCGAGTTCGAGCGCGTCGCTGGTGGGAATCGGGCCACCGATGACGCCTTGCATGTCACCGTAGAGACCGACGGAATTGTTGATGACGCACTCCATCTGCTTCTCGCGCTCCTTTCAGTTCTTCTCCATGGCACGGCGTTCGCGTTGGAGTTGGTCTTGAAGGCTGGTGAACGCCTCGACCATCCCTTCTACCCTGCCCTTGAACACGTTCCCGACGAGGTAGGGTCAGGACACTACCGGGCAACGAATCGCCCACTGAATAACGTGTTTCAGGGGGCATTCACTGAAGGGCACGACTGCTGCCTTAACTTCGGAAACCGGCTGATACGGTTTGTCGGCCGTCTTCAATGGCGGCGCACTGCGGGCACGATCGACACCGCTTGGTCGGCCTTGAGCGTCAGCCGAAGGGCTCCGGCGATCACCGGAACCGTCGTCTTGTCGGAAGCGAGTCCTTGCAAGGTGATGTTCTGGACAGTGACTTGCTTGACCGATGCCCAGTCGGCAGGCACTTGCCAGGACTTGTCGGTGTAGCCCTTCCGGCTGTAGGCCACGATCTCCTTAGGGTTCCACAACGCGGGGACGAACAAGTCGTCGTTTTCGCGCAGCAGGAACGGCCCTTTGCGGATGATCTTCTTGCCGTCTTCGGTTCGCGCGATGACTCCGCCGCTGTAGTGAACTGCGCCGGCTTCCACCTTCAACCGGTCCAGTCGGCCGAGGTAGTACCAAGGCAGAGTGGTGCGGCAGAACATCCCGAGAAACCCCGGCAGCGTGTCCTTGTCCTGTTTCCAGATTTCCTCGCCATGCATGCTCGACCCGAAGCGGAAGTCTCCATCCCCTTCACGGTCCGTGCGACCCCGCGCACCCAAGCTTTCCGGGACCTCCATGGGGTTCCATGAGTACCACCACGACATCGGCTGCAATCCAACAAAGTGCTCGCCGGGCGGATGCGCCCAACCCGTTCCCTCGCCCGTGACATCGAAACCTCGGTCCCGCCAGTAATGGAAAATCTGCCTCTGCGTCTCGACGTATTTTTCCGGTGTCAGGCCACCGTTCTCGGGCTTCGCATGCCAGGGGCTAAGGGGCTTTCCGCCATCGCGGTTGGCAATGAACACATCGATGTGGATCGTGTGCCCCGCCTTCAGCTCAGGAATCATCTTAATGAGCGCATCCATGCGCCGCTGCGCCAAACCGGCGGCCCATTCCTTGGGGTAGACCACATTGTACATGTCATCGCCCTTCACTTGTATGCCCGCCACCAGCAGGTTTCCGCTCTCGTCTTTGGCAAAACAGTCTTGAGCCACGTACTCGTCCCACAAGGGGCTGTGCCGGTACGCATCCACCATGTTGAGGTGCAGGCTGACGGTCGTGTTGTGCTTCCGGCCTTCGCGGATCAGCCACCGGAGGCTCGCGAGAGCGGTGGCATCGTGTGGACGCTTCAGACGCGGGTTGACCTCACTCCAGGCCGGATAACCGTGGTCGTGCCCGCCCTTCTGCCAACCCACCAGGTAAATGATCTTGGGGATTCCGCGCGTCAGGTTGTCGGTCTTGCGAATGACTTCGAGCGCCTCTTCGAAGGTGCAAAAAACTTCGTGGCCTTTCCGAAAGGTAGGATCATTGGCCAAGCGCTCCACCGGTTCGCCTTCCATGCCGAGGAACAGCTTCAGCACCAACGCCTGATGGTAGTCGCGGTAGAACGGGCTCACGACCACATCGGTGCTCGCCTTGAACTCCCGGCCGTCTCGTCGAACCACGGCCTCGACGGTGGCAACACCGCCTTCCTTAGGAATGATCTTTCCGTTCTTGAGGACAGCCACGGTGACACCGCCGCTGGCGATCTTGGTCTTGACCGTGATCGCGGCCTCGGAAATCGGCACAGACTGCTCAGCGCCGTGGGCGTCGATGGCCTTGAGGGTGAGTGCTCCGAAAAGGTTCGGCTGGGTTGTGGGCCTGAGAATCTTTGGATTCACAGAAATAACCAAGTGATCCATCGATGCTTCCGCAGCCAGAGCGGTCGTCGCGATGACCAGAACCGACATCAGGGTTGCGGTGAGTTTCGTCCAGGTCGTCATTCTCATCGGGTTGAGTTCAAGAGTTGAAAGGGACAGAGCCAGCAGCAGACGCGGCCGACTTCGAATCGCAGCGCACAAGGTAGAGCGCTAAACAGTACAGGAATCACTCAGCGGATCACCTTGGAAAATGCGGAAGCGGGCTCAGGCTAGGTTCTATCGAAGCGCATCGGCCTCCGTCAGCTCAGCCCAGCGGCTTGCGGTAATGCGCATGCAAACTGGTGCCCCAGCGGAGGTAGTGACGGCAGAGGCCCACCCGGTAAAGGAAGGTCATCAGTTCGGTCCAGAATCGCCCCGGTTTGGCCGGCCTTCGGCTCAAGCCGTGTTCCAAGTCTCCCTGAGTTTGAAGACTCAAGCGAACCTGGACGCCCCTCAACGGATCGGCACCGAACCAAACGGGCTGCATTTGATGCTGCTCACCGAGATGTTCCAAGTCGGAGCGACGCCAATGGGTGATGTGATGGGGCGGCCACTGACACGGTTCGAGGGTCCACCAACGGTAAAGCCCCTGCCCGTGCGGAACAGAAATCACCAAATGCCCGCCCGGAGCCACCAGTCGGGCCGCATCGCGGAAAAACGCCACCGGATCCGGGACGTGTTCCATGACCTCGAAGGCGGTGACCAATGAAAATTGCCGGCCCGAATGGCTTTGGGCGAAGGCTTCGGCGGTCGAGGCGTGGACATCGTGTCCCTTGGCTTGTGCCGCCTCCACGGCCTTCGGATTGAGGTCGAGGCCGTGGGTCTCAATGCCCTTGGCCCGCGCCAAATCCAGAAAACCTCCGTCGCCACATCCCAAATCCATGCAATCGCGCGAACCAGTTCGGACAGCCAAGTCGATCGCATGGAGAAACGAAGGACTATCGCCCGGATAGTACCGAGCCACCTGGGTTTGCAAGTCGGTGTAGAAAGCCCCATTGCCCGGCAGCACCGGATCAAAAAACTCGAACCCGCAGGCCACACACCGGTGCTGAGTCACCCGAGACGCACCTTGGAACGAGGCCTGCGCCTCCGGACCGAGGGTCACGCCGAAGTAGTGCCACAAACGACCAATCTCATTGGGCGTGAGGGCATCGATCTCGGTGGTCCGCTCATGGCGGCACAGCAGGCAGGCAACGGGCTTGGCCATGATGTCGTTCAACAAAACCGCTCTAGGGTGAAGGCGTCAATGTCGCCGGGGGCGTTCAACGGTGATCCTCGTGAAATCGGAAGGGCTTACCGCCGGTGATGTCTGCGCTGGTGAACGACGGACACCAATACCGTTCGATATGTGCCACCACTCGGTCGGTGCCGGTGAAGTGGTCCACACCCGGCGGACGTTCTGGGTTGTACATCGTGTCGGTGAGGTCGCGGATCAGCGCCACGTGTTTGCCCATGCGGACCATTTGCCGAATGGCGAAGGGGCGACCCAGCACGCACATATTGAGGTGCACACCGCACAAAATGACATGGTCGATGCCGCGCTCGGCCAACAAGTTCCAGGTTTCCTGACCATCGTCGGTCAGAGCGTCTCCCGCTTCGATCCGCAGGCCCGGATGCTGACGAGTCCACGCCTCACGGATCGTGCACTTGGTGCCGTTGCACGAGCAGCCCATGTCCGAATCGTCGATGGGCAACACCCCTTCGTGCGAAGCATCCGGCCAGCACCATCGGGTGCCCCAGCGTTCGGCCGTGGCCAGCGGACGGGGCGTTGCCGAAAAACGCGCCTTGAGGGCCAATTCGCGAGCCGGGGTTCCCTGATAAAAGGCCGTCACGCTGCTGGGCGCGTGAATAATGAAAATACCCTGCTTTCGTGCCGCATCCAGCGTCCGGTTCATGGGCTCAACGAGTTCACCCACGCGGGCCGAGGCCGACTTGCACCAATGGTCATCCCATAGATCGCAAACGATGATGGCCGTGCGTCGCGGGTCCCAAGACTCAACACGCTCGGAGGCCGCCGGACTTTGAGACCGCAGGTGGAGTTTCATGGCAGCAGAATGGACCGGACGTCCTCCCGGCGAGGAGCACCCTGCGAAAATCAGCAGGGCCAGCCACAACCAAGCGGGTCGAATCGATGGGGAATGCATGGAAGAAATCTTCCCGAAGTCCGGACCAATGGAAAGCATCGAGCGCCTCACCGAAGAGCGGTGCCACCCAATCGCACCAGTCGAGAATCGCTCCGAACAAAGAGGGACCCAGCCGCGATGGAGGGAGTCCCAATGACGGTCTGTTCGAGAGCCAGTTCACTGACCACGGTTCCTTCGGCCTTCGACGGATCCACCACCTGCACCCGGCCATCTTCGCTCACGCAATAAAGATGACCACCGGCGACCACCGGAGTGGCGCTGAACGAACCCTTGAGCCGCAACTGCCACAACCGCTTGCCGTCTTGAGCATCGGCGCACGTGAGGATGCCACCATCATTGAGGGTGAGGAGTCGACCGCCCACAACCACCGGGCTGGCCGTGCCCGGACGCAACTGGGCCGAACGCCAAATGGACTTCGGCTTGGCATCGCCCGCGCCCGGCTCCACCACCGTGATGCCATTGGCCGGAATGACCAACCTGCCCTGGCTCACCACGAGCGAAGGCACGGTCGAAGCTCCCTCAGTGATGTCCCAAGCGATCTTGCCCGTCGTTGGGTCCACCGCCGTCACGCCGAGCGCCGACTGCAGCAGCACCCGGTTAGGCTGTCCGGGCGACTTGAAGACCACCGGCGAAGTCCAGTTGGCCTTCTTTGGGCGGTCTAATTTCCAGCGATTGACACCGGTGCGCGCATCCAGGCCCGCGGTGAACGATTCGCTGTCGTTCTCCACCATCGCAACCACCACACCATCGACCACCACCAACGACGACGACATGCCTAAGGAGTTGCTGGCATTGGGATAATCACGGCCCATCCCGCGGAACCACAGCAAGCGTCCGTCGAGGTCCAAGGCCACGCAGTCGTTGGACGAGAAGATCGCGTAAATCGCCTTACCATCCGAGGCCGGTGTCGGCGTGGCCGCACCGATCTTCTCGTGGGTCATGGTCCGACCGGTGGCCCAGAACTGGCGTTCCCACAACAAGGCCCCATCCGACACCCGGTAGCAGAGCACATGGAGTCGATCCTGGCGGGCGCCGCTGCCGGCCGTCACGAAGACCTTGTCGCCGAGGATGAGCGGGGACGACAACCCCCGGCCCGGCAACGCGATGGACCAAGTCAGCGAGCTCGGTTCCATGCGCACCGGAACCCCGGTCTCGCCAGAAAGACCGTCTCCATTGGGTCCACGGAATTGCGTCCAATCTGCGGCTCCGAGGGGAGCGATCACCGCGAGCGTCGCGGCAACAAATGTGGTGAAATTCATGATAGGATTAGCGTGTGGAGACAATCGGGGTGCCCTGCTCATCGGTAACCCGGAGTTGAAATTCCCACTCCTTGGTCCAGTCCTGCGTCTGTTCGTTCTGGGTACATTTGACGAGGAGAATGTTCTTTCCAGCCTTCAACGACACCGGCATGCGGTACTGGTCGATCTCGGCCGAACGGTGGTACTCATCGCGACCGAAAACCAAGGTTCCATTCACCCAGATCTTCCAACCGTTTTTGCAGCCCAAACGCACTTGAGCGCTCCGGGCCGAATCGCTCCAGAACTCGGCGGTCGCATAACCCGCAACCCCCTTCAAGGACGAGATCGCCTGATTGAAATCCACCAACCCGTACTCACTGCGGGTCTCATACGGAAACCACTTTACCGACCCACTCTTCCCCGCCAGCTCGGCTGTCAGGTCGAGGCGTTCTTCCGGAGGGTATACCTTGGCAAAGCCCACCTCGCCGGCGTTGTCGAAGGGGCCAATCAACTGCCACTTCGAAACCCAACCAAAGGTCTTGGCCAAATCCACTTTGTCGCCGAGGTCCAGCAGGCGTTTGGCGATGTCTTCGATTTGGTCGGCCTCCCGAGAAAACCCGAGCGCCTGACGGTGCATCGTCACCGCGGTGGCCTTGGCCGCATTGGTTTGTCCGGCCGCACGGGTCATGAGTTGGGCGACCGCCTCGCGCCGCAGTTCAGAACCCGGATCCTGGAGAAAATCTGGCAGCATGGCCTGAGCCCTCGACGCATCGAGCTTCTGGATCAACTCGAAAGCCAGGCGACGGCCCCGTGCATGGTGCCGGGTGTCGCGAAGGATGGCTTCGAGCGACTTCAACGAAAGCTTGGCCCCTGCGGCACTCTCGCGTTGCACCGCCGTCTCAATGGCCGCGCGCATCCAGTTCAGCGCGTAGTCATTGGCCCCATCCATGGCCACGAGCAACTCCGGGATCTGACTGGCCTTAGCCTTGGCCACATCGTTCCAGGCGGCTTGAGCGGCCGCATTGCCCTGCCCCTCTGGGCCTACGGCCTTGAGACGCTCGACGGACGACGCCAACTTGCGAGGCAGCGCTGCCGCCCCTGCATCCATCGCCACCGCCCCCAGCAGCCATGACGCCGCCAGCACCGAATACACCCTTGCCATAGCCGAGACCCTACCCGTCACCGCAGACACGACAAGCTCGGCGGTGGAGCCAGCGGTTACGAAGAGGACATGGATCGCGATACACGCCGGGTGTTGAGTGAGACGTGGCCTGTGCCACAACTGAGGTTGCCTTCGGCCAGACACCCACCACTCCGAGCTGGAGGTCGCAGGCGGGATCACTCAGGGAATGATCCGTCTGCTGTCGGCGTTTGCGTTTAGCTTGGCTAGGCCCGAGACAACGCATTTGCGCTAACGAAAAGATTCCGGCAGCGAAAGGCGGGCGGACTTTCCTGCAGCAACACCGCACGCAACGAAGCCAATGGCGAAGCGAACCACGGACGATGAAGTTGTCGCCCCTCGGCCCTTGTCCACTCAGGGCTGGGCAAGTGAAACGACCGCGCCAATTCCTCCGCCGTCGCCGCAAGGTATGCGTCCTGAATACGCCCCACGTCCGCTGCCACGGCATCGAGCCGGCGAGGTTCTTTCTCCAACGCTATCGCAGTGGGGCATGCATAGAAGCTGTCGAGAAGGTTTGCCAGACATCGATCAAAGGAGTCACCCCCAGCCACCAGCGCAGCCACTTCCGCCAAACTCGTAGGTCGCATATCTTTCCGTCTTCAAACAATCTCTCCAACAGGTACTGCGCCCGCACCGGGATGCGGTTCTCAGGGTAGTATTGACCCACTGAGG
Source organism: Akkermansia muciniphila (assembly GCA_945893185.1). GTDB lineage: Bacteria > Verrucomicrobiota > Verrucomicrobiia > Limisphaerales > UBA9464 > SXXZ01. The sequence goes on from CAMDDW010000044.1 coordinate 24,035, forward strand.
CGAGGACGGCACTGGCATAGTGAGTCGATTTCGAGTTCATCAGAGAGGGCCCCAAGGATCATCTCCCGGGTAAGGGCCGAACCGGAGTCAAACGGAGTGGTCATGGAATGTTCGTTGTTGAAACTCAAGCTGTGTTGGTCCGGTCGATGGGCGTAGATGACCGCAAATTCAGCCGTTCGGTGCAGTAACGCTCCAACTACTCATTGTATTTCATACCGTGAAATGATTTATTTCACGCCATGAAGAGATTGCGTCCGCGTTGGTTCGCCAAAAATCTCGAGTCCGCCCTAAAAGTGCTGCCCGTGACCGTCGTCACCGGTGCGCGGCAGACCGGCAAGACCACCCTCGCTAAATCCCTGAGCCCATCCCGCGCCTACTTCACGCTGGACGACGTGGGTGTGCTCGATCAGGCCGAACGCCAGCCCGACTCACTCCTACGGAGCCGCCCCGTTACTCTCGATGAAGTGCAACGCACTCCACCGCTGCTTCTGGCCGTCAAACGCGCCGTGGACGAGGAGCGCCGTGCGGGCGACTTTCTCCTCACCGGTTCTGCCAATCTCCTGCTCATGCACCGCGTGGCAGACACGCTAGCGGGACGCGCTATCTATCTGGAACTACCACCCTTCTGCCCCGCGGAATGGCAGCAACGGAAGACCGCCCTCCAGCCGCTCGATCGGCTCTTCGCTCCCGATTTCGATATTCGCGAGTGGCCGGCCGAAACTGGCGACTGGCCGGCCTGGCTGCTGCGAGGCGGTTACCCTCCAGCGCTCGCCATCGCGAGCGACTCCGACCGCTCGCTTTGGTTTTCCGCCTATATCCAGACGTACCTGGAGCGCGATCTCCGGCAATTGAGCGCCGTCTCCAGCCTGCCGGATTTCCAACGCGTGATGGCGCTGGCCGCGCACCGTACCGGACGCCTGCTCAACCAGGCGGATGTCGCCCGCGACGCCGCGCTGACGCACCCGACCACCCATCGCTACTTGAACCTGCTGGAAACCGGCTGCCTCGTCACCCGCATCCGGCCCTATGCCACCAATCCCAATGTGGCCCTCGTGAAAACCCCCAAGCTGCTCTGGACCGACTGCGGACTCGCGGCAGCACTCGCCGGAATCAAGACACCGGCGGAGGCCACTGCCCGACCTGACTCGGGTTTCTGGTTGGAACAAGCCCTCTACCAGACCCTGCAAACGTGGCGCGCCCTCGACCCGCTCCAGCGCAGGCTCCACTTCTGGCGCGACCGCCCCGGCCACGAAGTGGACTTCGTCCTCGAACAAAATGGGAAACTCGTCGCCCTGGAGATCAAGTCCGGCAGCACCGTCACCAGTTCGGATGCGTCTGGCATCCGGGCCTTTCGCGATTCGCTCAACAAGACTCAGATCCTCGTCCGCAGCGTCGTGCTGCACGCGGGCCGAGAGGGACGTCCGCTGGACACCGGCATCCTGGCGCTCCCATGGGGTTGGATGGTGCCTGCCGAATAAAAAACGGGCAAATCAACCTCACCCAAGCACCTCCGAGGTGGGGCGATTTCTCCGAAAGCGCCACTCCGCCGAACATGACGGATAAGCGGCACTCTCCATGGCAGGCACTCTCATTCCAGAACTCCTTCTAGGTAAGGGCGCAGGATTGAAGCCCACAGAGTCAGGACCATGGACCAGGTCTCGCTCAAACTTCTGTGAATCCAATGGTGGCTTCGCTTTCTCCCCAACGGATTTGGGATGCGATCTCAACCCAGTCCTAAACCTTGAAAGGATATTTACTCCGGATCTCCTGCAGCCTGTGAGCGGCGAAACTTCCACCAAACCGCCATTTCCAGGGCGAAAACCGCTTGTGAAGTCTCCGGCCACCGGCTTTCTGACCATTTTGTTGACGTCAACAAAATGGTCCAGATCGGCTCCGGCACGGAGCGGGAGATCGAGGACATCATGCTCACCCGATACGCCTGCTATCTCATCGCCCAGAGTTCCTTGGACTCCGCTCACGGGATGTTATGGCCGAGTCCGACCTCGAAGACGCCTTGCTCGACCGCCTTCAGGATTTCCTCCTCGAGCTGGGCCACGGCTTCTGTTTCGAGGCCCGGCAAAAGCGCGTTCTCATCGGCGACGAACACTTCTTCATCGACCTTGTCTTCTATCACCGCGTCCTCAAGTGCCACATCCTCGTGGAACTCAAGACCGATGCCTTCCAACACGAGCATCTTGGCCAGCTCAACACCTACGTCGCTTATTACAAAAAGCACCAGATGACCGCAGGCGACCAGCCACCCATCGGCATCCTCCTGTGCACCCGCAAAAATGACGCCCTCGGCGACACCTGATTCTCTACACCACCGAAGACGGCCGTAGTCAGATCAAACTCCGGGCGAAAGACGAAACCGTTTGGCTGACCCAGTTGGAGATGGCGGAACTGTTTGCATCTTCCAAACAGAACATCGCTACCACCCTTGACCCGCTAAGCATTTTCCCAGAAAAATGTTTTTATGAGGACCACCCTCGACCTGCCCGACCCGCTCTTTCGCGAACTCAAAGCTCGGTCCGCCCTGCGCGGCGTGCTGCTCAAGGACTACGTCGCCGAAATCCTCCAGACCGGCCTCGCCCAGACCGCCGCCGCCCAAGCCGAAGCCCGCCCGCGCAGCCCCCTTCCGGTAATCCGCAAGGCCACCGGCGTCGCCCACCCCGCCCTTTCCAACCGCGAAATCGACGCCCTGCTCGTCGCCGAGGATGCCCATGGCGGCAATTGACGTCCCCGACCTCAACCTCTGGATTGCGCTCATCGACCCGGACCACGCGCACCACCCCCGCGCCCGCCGCTACTGGGAACACGAGGCCGCCGCCGAAATCGCCTTTTGCCGCGTGACCATGCTGGGCCTGCTCCGCCTGCTCACCAAGTAAAGGGGTCAGAGTAAAGGGGTCAGTTCTTGATATTGTCTACTCCCCGCCCAGCTTCCTCCGGCGATACAAGAGATGGTTCAGATAACCGCGCGTGCCCATCGCCAGACGTTCGGCGATCCACCCCACCGTCATCGTCGTCTCCGCCCGCAAGCGCGCAGCCAAAGCTACCTTCACTGAATCCCCCTTGGGCCGAGTTTTGAGATCAGCTTCCTGCCACCGCCCCAGCTTCAACTCCTCCGCGATGATTAATTCCGCCAGCGCCTCCGCCGTCTCCGCGCGCTCCTCGCCGTAATGCTCCGCCCCCATCCGCTCGCTCATCTGCGTCAGCAACTCCTCCCGAAACTTCTC
>CAMDDW010000045.1:0-26141 GCA_945893185.1 Akkermansia muciniphila
GTCTCGCTGGGTTATTTGGATGCCGGTGGCAAGGCCGCCACCCTCGACTACAGCTTCACCTCGGGTGCCTACAGTGGCACGACCGAGGACAAGGTGGGCGCTTACCCCGGCCTGCTATTGGGTTCGGCAGTATTTACGGCTGACGGCGCTGGCGCCACAGGCAAGGCGGGCGACAAGGCCATCAATCTCACGATGAAGGGTGGCCCCGTGGTCAGCTTCAACAGTGCATTCTTGGCCAAGGTCAACGCAGCCACAGCCAACGACGAGCTCACAGTTGCCTTCTGGCAGAAGAAGCTGGATGTCGCCGATAGCTCAGCGTTCACCATGAACTCCCCGGGCAGCGGCAACAACCGTGGTTTCCATGCGCATGCGCCGTGGAGCAACCAGCACATCTACTTTGACACTGTGGGCTGCTGCAATGGCACCACCCAGCGTATCGAAGCGGGAATTGACACCTTCTCCGGTTACTCCGGTGACTCGTCCTGGTGGACCAACGCGTATCACATGTTCGTGTTCACCAAGAAGGGTGCATCCAAGAACATCTGGGTTGACGGCAAACTGTTCTTGTCTGGTGAGAGCACGGCCGCCTTGCCGGTGGACATCGACGCCTTCTACATGGGCTCCGGTTCCAACGGCGGTGAGATCAGCCACGCCATCATCGATGACTTCTCGGTCTACGGTAAGGAGTTGGTTGAGGCCGACATCGTCGCTTTGTCCAAGGGCACCTTGCCGACGGCCCTCTCGGCCGCCAAGGGCTTGATCGCTTACTGGGACTTCAACGCCGCTCCGGCGGCCGTCATTGGTAACCTAAAGGCAGCTTTGGGTGCTAACGGTAAGGTGAAGATCACCTTCGATGGCGCTGGAACGCTTCAAACCTCTACCACACTCAACGGCACCTTTGCCGACTCCGCGATTAAGAGCGGGGATGAGATCACGGTGGACGGTGCAGCTCTGTTCATCCGCGCCAAGCGCTAAGACAGTAGACTCAATAACTCGTGAGTGACACGGAGGCCGGGCGAAAGCCCGGCCTCTTTTCGTTAATGCGCCCGCCAGGGCGCACTTTCTAACGGGTTCAAGTCCCGTGCAGGCCTTCCTTGGGAACCGCAGGATTGCAGGGACGGGGGTTGCCTATCAGATAAAACTCGTTCTGTCCGAGGCAACCGGGAACCTTCCGTTTTTTTGGTTCCTCGACGTTTCCAGTGGGTTGACCTTCAGGATTGGTTGTCTCCGACAGCCAGTGGTTCCCAGCAACCGGGAGTTCCCATTGCCTTGAAGGCCTGCTAGTTCAGAAGTTTGGAAGGTGGGGACGACGACCTCCCCTACGAGGAGAAATCCTCCTAATTTCGATCAGTGACCCTTGGGTATTTTGGGTTTTATCCGGTTTCTTCTACATTGAGACACACCTTAACGCTTCTCATGACCACCGGAGTAATTGCTGTCGGCGCGAGTGATTAATCTCGTGCGGGGCAAGAAACATTTAAGCCAACCCCATCTTGGGAGCGCGTGCTACCCACTGAAAGTGACGAGGAACCAGAACTTTGCAGCCCCAGGCTGCATCATTCCCCTTGAACAGAAAGTTCAGTGATGGCCAACGATCCCAACCATCGGGCCTGCTTCTCTCAGCAAAAAGCTAGAGACAAAGCGTTGGCTTGTTGTATTAGCCGGACTTGGCGAAAGACAACTTGGCAAAAGACAACTTGGCGGAATAGGCCTGCAGCCTCATGACGCCATTGCCGGATAGGGTGCCCCACACCGGCCTAGCGAAACTGACGAGGGCGAAAAGTACCCCCGCTGGAGGCCCCCCCGCTCGCGCCACTTCTGCTGCCACCGCCACCTTGGGGTCTGGGACTGCGATTTGCAGGGCCAGATCCTCGGGAAACTCGTCCCTGACCACCACCGCGCCCACCCGAGGGGCCTGACTCCCGGCGTGAATCCGGAGACACAGCTGGGGCAGCCGCTGAATAGTTGAAACCTTCCAAGCGCTTGCGCGGTACGGCTCGGTTGATGAAGCGCTCCAGCGCTCGCAGGTCGTTGAATTCGTCCGAACTGACTAGACTGATGGCATCACCCACGGCGTTGGCTCGACCCGTGCGACCAATTCGATGCACGTAGTCTTCGGGCGCCATGGGGAAGTCGAAATTCACCACATGCGAAATTCCGTCTACATCAATGCCCCGCGCTGCGATGTCGGTTGCCACCAAAACGCGCACGGCCCCGCCCTTGAATTCTGCCAAGGCGCGCGTGCGTTGGTTCTGAGACCGATTGGAATGGAGCGTCGCGGTGCGGATTCCGGATTGCTCGAGTCGTCGGGCGATGCGGTCGGCACCATGCTTCATGCGAGTGAAGACCAGAACCATCTCCATGGTAGGATTCAGAAGGAGTTGTTGGAGCAAAGCGGGCTTAAGATGGCGCGGCACTTCGTACACCGACTGGGCCACCGACTCGGCAGGATTGGAGCGTTTGCCGATCTCGACGGACTGCGGCGACTGCAAGAATTCGCGGGTCACCGCTTCGATCTCCCGCGACAGCGTCGCCGAAAAGAGCAGGGTCTGCCGCCGTTTGGGTAGCTGGCGTACAATATCCCGGATGGAGGGCAGGAAGCCCATGTCCAACATGCGATCTGCCTCGTCGAGGACCAGGTGCTGAATACCGGAAAAATTGCCATAGCGCCTGGCCATGAGGTCTATCAGGCGACCCGGCGTGGCGATGATGATGTCGGCCCCCCGTCGGAGCGCCTCAATTTGCGGCTTTTCGCCGACACCGCCAAAGACCGTGGCCACGCTGAGGGAGAGGAACTGGGCATAATCCCGCACATTTTCGTGGATCTGGACGACCAGTTCCCGGGTGGGCGCGAGGAACAGGCCGCGGATATGCCCCGGGCTGGAGTGGCCAGTGGCCATACGTGTCAGGAGCGGCAGCGTGAATGCTGCAGTCTTGCCGGTTCCGGTCTGGGCGATGCCGATGAGATCCTTGCCGGAAAGGATGAGGGGAATGGCCGCAGCTTGAATCGGCGTCGGTTCAGTGTAGCCGGCTTCGTCGACAGCGCGCAGCACACGAGGGTCTAGGCCCAGTTGTCTAAAATCCATTTTTGCCAGGGAATCCGTGAGGGAAGAAAAATCGAGCAGTAAAAAGCAGAGAAATGCAATGAAAACGGGATGGCCTATCAGCCGATCCGCCAAGTAATCCGCGCCTTGTTCAGGTCGTACGGAGACATCTCCATTTTGACCCGGTCGCCCACGGTGAGACGTACCCAGCGCTTGCGCATCTTGCCGCAGACGGTGGCCAAAACCAGATGCTGATTGTTCAGCTCGACGCGGAACATAGTGCCAGCCAGGACGCTTGAGATGCGGCCTTCGACTTCGATGGCGTTTTCTTTCATGGGGACAGGACTCTATCGGGACAAGGACATGAACAAAAGGGGACGATCTGAATGCAGGTCGACCAGAATGGGAACAGTGAAGATAAAAGGGCGAAGACCGGAAGACTCCAGCCTTCGCCCGTGAAAGAATTAATGACTTCGGTACAAATTAATACCGGTCGCGACCACCACCGCCGCCACCACCGTAGCCGCCGCCGCCACCGCCGCGACCGCCACGGCTGCCGCCGCCACCACCGCCACCACCACCGTAACCGCCGCCACCACCGGACGGACGATCTTCACGGGGACGGGCGATGTTGACCGTCAGGGGACGGCCACCAATCTGTGCGCCGTTCATGGCCTCGACAGCCTTCTGGGCTTCGTCAGGGGTGCTGAAGGTGATAAAGCCGAATCCGCGGGGACGGCCGCTTACGCGATCGACCATCAGGTTGGCTTCCAGGACGGTTCCGTATGCGGAAAATGCGTCCTGCAGTTCGTTCTCGGTGGTATTGTAGGAAAGGTTTCCGACAAACAGTTTGTTGCTCATAGATGACTTGCTGTTCGGAGTACCGCTTGCGTTCTCGAGGTTGTTCCCGACTGCCGGGTTTCAAATCTTCACCGAATCAAGTTCACCTGAGGATTCACCACGCCTTGGAAGCACTAGATCTCTGACAGACAGCAGCCATCCTCCTTATTTTGAGGTTCAGGGCAAATCCTTTCGTTGACTATTTTTGCAGTGAACTTCCCGGTCAGAGTCGGACAGTAATACCTTGAGCAGCCAAAAACGACTTGGCTTCGCGAACAGTGTGGGTACCAAAATGGAAGATGCTGGCGGCTAGAACTGCGTCGGCGTGTCCCTCTTTCAGGACATCGGCCAGATGCTGCAAATTGCCGGCTCCACCGCTGGCCACCACCGAGATTCCGACGGCCTCACTTATGCGCCGAGTGATGACCAGGTCGAAGCCTTGCTTGGTCCCGTCGGCATCGATGGAATTGAGGACGACCTCGCCCGCCCCGAGTTCGTAGGCTCGGCGAGCCCATTCGACCGCGTCCAGTCCAGTCTCTTTTCGACCACCCGCTGCAAAAACCCCCCAATGATCCGGGCCCACCTTCTTGGCGTCGATGGAGACCACGATGCACTGGCTTCCATATTTCTCGGCCCCTTGACGGATCAATTCCGGATTGGCGAGGGCGCTGGAGTTGATGCTAATCTTGTCGGCGCCGGCCCGGAGCATTTGCCCCATGTCTTCCACGGTTCGGATGCCACCGCCCACCGTCAGTGGCATGAAGCACTGGTCGGCGGTCCGCTCGATAACGTCGATCATCGAGGCTCGCCCGTGGGCGCTGGCCGTAATGTCGAAGAACACCATCTCGTCGGCACCTTGGTTATCATAGCGCAGAGCCATCTCTACCGGATCACCAACCGTGCGCAGACCGCCCTCTTCGGCTCGGCCGAATTGCACGCCTCGGGTAACTTTACCGTCATGGACATCCAAGCAAGGGATGATCCGCCGGGCCAATGGCGTTGGTCGTGGGTTCGACAGCAACGGAATCGCTGAGGAGCCTGATGCGTTGGGAGTCATGATAATTGGTCCCGAAGTGGGCCTCCAGAACGGAACTCAACGGTGACAAAACGGTGGAAGACCGCACAAGGGGCGAATGGGCTGGTCCTTCGGGATCCAGGATACCAAAGTCCAATACCATGTCATCGAGGCGAGAGTTTCTTGTGGTAACCGGGACGGGGACCGGAGTCGGTAAGACCGTGCTTTCCGGACTCCTAGTGCGCCGACTGGTCCTGCTCGGACGGACGGTCCGAGCCTTCAAGCCCCTGTGCAGCGGCGGTCGTGGCGATGCCCGAGTGCTCGAAGCCGCCCTGAATGGGTCTCAGACGTTGGAAGACATTAACCCATGGCATTTCGAGGCTTCCCTGAGCCCCGCCTTAGCGGCCCGATTGGAGCGCCGGGTCGTGACCCTTCAAGAGGTTGTAGCTCACGTACGACGGCATTCCGATAAAGTGGAACAGACTCTCGTCGAGGGGGCTGGAGGGTTGTTGAGCCCCTTGACGGCTGACGGGGATACTCGGGACCTGATCGTCCGCCTGAGAGCAGTACCGCTAATTGTGGCCTCCAATCGGTTGGGAGTGATCCACGAGGCCCGTGCCACCCTCGGCTGCTTGTCTCCGTCGCTGCGTTCCTGCGTTCCGGTCGTGCTCATGGCCCCGGCCTCCGCCGATGCCTCCACCGCCCGCAATGCTCGAAGCCTCGCCGATTACCACCCTGCCGATCGCATCGTCGAGATCCCTAGGGTTTCGGAAGCGATCCAGTCCGGAGCCTGTTCGCCGTCTGTCGCTTTGAACCGCAAACTCGACCAGATCTTAAAGTTACTGGCGATCTGAGCGCCACCGATCCAACAGAAAATTGTTCCGGCCGAGGCTGCTTTCGTCCTGCATAATCCGTTCTTCCCCGGATATCCGACGCTTTCGCCCGACCGATCAGGCAGAGCTCCACCCGAGACATCCCACTCAAGAACCCATGGAGCCTCCCGTGCAACTTCAACCAAGAACTCGCGGTTGCGGCCGGCTCAGTCCGTTGGCTACCATTGGCGACGATTCTATGACGTTGACCGAAAAGTTGTTGGCCCGAGCCGCGGGCAAATCCCACGTGTCTGCCGGTGACAATATCTGGGTGAATGCGGATGTCCTCATGACCCACGACGTCTGCGGACCGGGGACCATCGGCGTCTTCAAGCGCGAGTTCGGCCAGAACGCCAAGGTGTGGGACCGCAACCGAGTGGTCATCATCCCCGACCACTACATCTTCACCTCCGATTCCAAGTCCAACCGCAACGTCGACATCTTGCGCGACTTCGTGCGAGAGCAGGAAATCCCGTATTTCTATGACGTCATCGACGACCCCAACGGCGCCTGGAAATTCGATGCCACCAAAGGCCTACTGAAGCGCCAGTACGGTTCCCAGTACGCCGGCGTTTGCCACGCAGCGCTGCCGCAGAAGGGTCACACCCGCCCCGGGGAGATTCTCTTCGGGACCGATTCCCACACCTGCATGGCCGGCGCTTTTAACCAGTTCGCCACCGGCATCGGCAACACCGACGCCGGATTCGTCCTAGGCACGGGCAAGTTGCTCATCAAGGTGCCGTCGACCATTGCGTTCCGACTCGAGGGCAAGATGCAGTTGGGCATTATGGCCAAGGACATCATCTTGCACGCCATCGGCGAGATCGGCTTTGACGGCGCGACCTACCAGGCCATGCAGTTCCACGGCTCTGGCATCGCGACGCTGTCGATGGATGACCGCATGACCATCGCCAACATGGCCATCGAGGCGGGTGGCAAGAACGGTATCTTCCCCTTCGACGCGCGGACGGCCGAGTACGTCGACGCCCGCACCCGACTCAACGGCACCCGATCCACCTACGAGCCGGTCGAGGTGGATCACGACCAGAAGTTTACCCGCGAGATTGTCATCGATCTCTCCAAGCTCGAACCCATGGTGGCCTGTCACCCGGACCCCGGCCAACGCAAGTCCGCCAAGGAATTGTCCCACATTCAGCTCGATAGGGCCTATGTCGGATCTTGCACCGGTGGCAAGACCAGCGACTTCGTGGAATTTGCCCGCGTGCTGCGCGGCAAGAAAGTGGTCATCGATACCTTCGGCGTGCCCGCCACCCCGGAAATTGTCCATGATCTTCAGAATACCCGCTGGGGCAATCAGACCATCTGGGAAATCCTCATTTCTGCGGGTGTTCAAATGACCGAGAATGCCGGCTGCTCAGCCTGTCTGGGCGGACCGGTGGACACCTTTGGTCGGATGAATACGCCCATGAAGTGCATCAGTGCCACCAACCGGAATTTCCCGGGTCGCATGGGTCACAAGGAGAGCCAAGTATTTCTGGCCTCGCCGGCGACCGTGGCCGCCAGCGCGCTGGCCGGTCGAGTGGCCGATCCGCGCGAGTACATGAGCTAAAAAAATCCGAATCCATTCCCGCTGGACCCCATGATGATGGGGCTTCCCGCGGGAGTTTTTGTTTCTACTCGGAAGTTTGGCTCAGCCGGAACGATTTAGTTGGGAGGAAAGGGTTGGCGTAGCGGATTCTTTCGCAAGACGAGGCGAGAGCGAGGCGCGGGCCAAGCTGAGGCTCGTGCTTGAAGGCTAAGGAAACTCTTCCACCCGAAGGCCGGTCTGAGCGCGGATGGTCTCGGCCACTGTGCTCAACTCCTCGGCGCTGAGGCGTGTGGCCCATGCTTCCGGCGTGGGTCGAGCCAGTGTGTACGCATGAACCTCGCGCAAGGTGCCCCCACCGTCCCGGATCTGGTTGAGGCGCCGGCAATAGGCATCCAGTTCGATCGACGACATGGGCTGGCCGTGGGTCTTCAGGAAGAGGCTCTGGATAACAATGGGTCGAACCCGAGCCGTCTCCAGCAAGTTGCTCAAGATTCGGTCGAAGCGCACCGAACTGCGGTTAATGTGCCGGTAGTACTCCTCGGTGCCCGCGTCGAGCTTGGCCCAAACCTCTCCGTGATGAGCATCCATGAGCGATACACCCCGGCGCACGGAGACTTTGTCCAAGCCAGCCGAGTCGGTGATGAGCACGATCTTGGTCTCCGAGAGTCCTTTTTCCCGCAGCACGTCGGCCACGACTTCCACGCACACATCGAAGTTGGAGACCATCGTCGGTTCGCCATCGCCGCTGAAGGCCACATCGCGGACGATTCGGCTCACCTCGGGAGGGGCGTCATTGAACTTGGCTTCAAGACCTAACCCGCCGCTCAAAGCATGGTCGATGAGCCAACGCAATTCGTCCCGAACTTGGTCTAGCCGAACGTCGCGAGCCTTTCCCGGCGTGGTGCGATCGACCTCGCAGTAGACACAATCAAAGTTGCACTGCTTGTCGGGATTGAGGTTCACCCCAATGGAAAGCCCCCGCGATCGCCGCGAAATGACCGGATAGACGTAGGTGAAATCTTGGTAGCGTCGAGCGTGGTCGACAACGGCTTTCCAAGTGTTCCGGATCGTGATCGGAACGGCGGGCGAATCTCCCATGGCTGCGAGCATAGATTCCGGACAGGCAAAACGCGAAATCTTCTGCAGGACCGGTTTCGTCTCATCGCGCGATGTCTCGGAGTGGTAGCAGAAAGCCATTCGGGTGCGCCGGGGTCCAGAGAGTGGGTGTTCGTCCCCATTCGGCTCTCCAATGGATTGGGGAATATTCCCCAATCCGGTCGATTCCGAGGGGGCTTTATCTGTGCAACACTGCAAAAACCAATGAAATCGAGAGCAAACTCATGGTTATCAGGCCGACGGACGCGTGGCACGGTCTGTGCAAGGACCATCCCAGAAAACGAAGAGTTTCCGCATCCAACGAAAAGCAATCCCAAACGATCCTAACCGATCATCTCCAAAGAAATCGCCTTCGAAGAGATGAGGGAAACTCCCGATTCACAAAAAACATCGATACAAACATGAACTCCAAAAAGTCCTTCCTGCTGGCCGCCTTGCTGGCCACGGTAACCACCCTGAGCTCCGTCGCTCAGTCCCCCGAGAAGCCCCAGAAACAGGAAAAGCCCGAGAAGGTGGAAAAGCCTGAAAAGCCTGAAGCCGGCCGCGGCGGCCGTGGCCCGGGCATCGAAGTGCCTCGGATCGGCGTGCCCGAGAAGGTGTTCACCACCTTGCCCCAGTCCTTGCAGGACCAGATCTCCAAGTACCGTGAGCAGTCCAAGGGCTTCATTGATGCACAGCGGGAAGTAGCCAAGACGCTGAGCACCGCCACCCAGGAGCAGCGCAACACCGTTCGTGAGCAGCTCAAGGCCAATCGCGACAAGTTCCTGACTGACACCCAGCAGGTGCGCACCGAAATCCGCGACCAACTGAAAGACCTCGGCGTCTCGGTTCGCGAGAACAAGCCCACCGATGGCGGTGGTTCAGGCGGCGGCAAGGGCCCCGGCCGTCCCCGCGGCTAATTTCCGCAAGCCCATTTCCGCGGTGGTTTTCCACCTAGCGAAACGACTTTGAAATAATGCAAGGCAGGCGAATCGCAGGTTGCGGCTCGCCTGCCTTTTTCGTGTCCGGCACTCTCATGGAGACTGATCCGTTGCATTTTCGCATGACGACTCCGACGCACCACCGCACCCGAATGGAAGCCTGCCCCTGGGCAAGACTTTCGGTTGGGTTCTGGCTCTGGATCTTCCTGGTGGGAGGAAATCTCCTCGGTGGTCAGCAAGTGTTGGGTCCCTTGCATCCGCGAGATCTCGAGGGTGAGTGGGAGATTCCGGTGTGGACCACAACCGTGAGCTTGCGCAGCTCGGGCGGGTGGCGGGACAACGCTCTCCTTTCGGGCACCAACGCCCAAGAAACCCCGTTCGCTGGCTATGGGTTCGAGGCCTTTTTGATGCGCATGCCCATCGACGCCCATCGATGGACCTTGTTTGTCGGCGGTGAAGAACGTCAGTACTTGAAAACGGTGGATTCTGGCCTCGTGGGTCAGCCAGTGAGTGGCGATGCCTGGGTTTCAACTTATGGCGAGTATCGATACCAAACTCCGTCCGGATGGAGCCCTGGCCTTGTGGGTCAGCACCTCTACGCCAATCAGGTTTTCGACGCCTCGACGTTGGCCGACGGTCAGGGTTCGGTGCGTACCAAGGTTCATTCCTTGACCGCCCAACCCTCCGTTCGATGGTCCCGGGGCCGCGGATTCCGTTGGGAGGTGGGCTACAGTTGGCAGCGCCAGAACTTCAATGCCCCGATTGATGGATTCTGGCAGACAGGGCCGCGCTCCGTGATCGCCTGGGATTATGCCGAGGGATCGGCGCTCGAAGCCACCGTCCGCTACGAAAACCGCCCTTATGATTCGCGGCCTGCTTCCAATCTCCTGGGCATTCCCGAGCCCGACACGGTGGCGCGGTTCACCCAGCTCAATGCCGATTTGACGTGGAAACATCAGTGGTCGGACAAACCCAAACTCCGTTCCACGGTGCGCCTCTTCCAAATGCTGAACCGGGATGAGGCGGTGGGTTTCTATGATTTCAATCGCTGGGGAGTGGCTGGAACCCTGCGTTGGGAAGGAGTCCGTTGGGGGACCTTGTTGGGAGCGCGCTGGAGCCAATGGGACTACCAGCGTCAGTTCATTTCGCCGGCCCCAGAAGACCTCTTCAAGTACCGCCACACCCAGGATGTGGAAACCAATGCCCGTGTGTTCCGAAAAGTGGGCCGCCACGCGACGGTGTTTGCCGAGTACTTGTTCGAGCGGCAGAATTCCAACGTGCTGCTCTACACATACTCCTCCCACACGGCCACCGGGGGATTGGAATGGGAATTCTGAAATCCAACCGGCTCCAATATGGAATGCATGGGCCCACGCTCGCGGCGGTGGCGGTGGCCTTGGCTGTGTTGTTGTTGACGGTTCTCGGCACGCGCCTCCAGCTGCGCCGGGAACTCCGTGCGGGTTTGGCCGAACGGGAAGCGCGTGGAGTGGCGGCCCTGTTCCAAGGACGTTTTGCTGCTCTGCGCGCCGAGGGAGTAGATGACCCGCTGTTGGCCGCCGTCGAAGTGGCCACGTTGCCGCAGTTGGCCTATGTTCAACGGATTACGGTCTTCGACGCCCGCGGCGGATTGCCCTCAAGGATTTATGGTGAGGAGTCTGTTCCGCAGCCGGATCCATCGCAGTTGGAGCGCTTGATCGCTGGAGAAGTCCTTCCGGAATTCCGGGTTCAGGCCGATGGGAAATCCGCCGTCCTGCGGATGCACATCCCCCTCCCGGATTCCACGGCCCCGTCGCTGGCCGGCATTTTGGGTGTGGAGGTCGCCGGTGCTGGATTATTGGAAGAGTATGCCCAACTCGATGGTAGTCTTTGGCGACAAGGGTTTGTGACCCTGCTGCTGTCCGGCAGCGCCTTGGCGGTGGCCATTACGATCGCCTTTTCCCGATTGGCCCGCGCCAATCAAGTTTTGTTCGAACGCAGCGAGAGATTGGTTCGGGCCAATCGAGAGTTGATGGTGGCCACCAAGACCGGAGCGATGGGAGCCGTGGCTTCTCACTTGGTGCATGGACTGCGCAATCCCCTGGCGGGCCTTCAAGGTTTTCTGGCCAGCCTCGGAGATCAGCCCGTGGCGGCCGATGATCGAGCCGAAGCCCTGGTCACCCTCCGCCGCATGCGAGCTCTCATAGATGGAGTGGTGCGTGTTCTCCGGGACTCCGGTGGCGTCTCCGAGTTTGAGATTGAGATGAGTGAACTGCTGCCCCGGGTCTTGCAGCGGCTAGATCCGGCGGCTCAGGCGCGGGGTGTTCGGAGCGTTTTGCAAAGTCATTCCCATCGTCGGCTTCACAACCGGGAGGCCAACATCTTCCTGCTGGTGGTGGAGAATTTGATTAGCAACGCGCTGGAGGCGGCGCCAGATCATTCTGAGGTGCGGATTGCCTCGGTCGATGGCTCCGATGGCAGTTTGATGGTGCGCGTCACCGATGCCGGAACGGGGATCGCACCGTCCGTGCGGGAACACCTCTTCGAGCCCACGGTTTCCACCAAGCCGGGCGGCAGCGGCTTGGGACTGGCCATCACTCGACAACTGGCTCTGAGCATCGGCGGTGATGTCTCACTGGAATCCACCGGATCGGACGGATCGACCTTTGTTGTACGTTTCCCGCCTCCGGAGCAAGTCTCTGTGACAGATGCCTGAAATTGATCCGAGCGCATTGTACAACCGCTCCCGAGCGCCTATAGAAACCCAGTGAACACCGTCGTCCGCAGCAGCAAGGAGGCCTGTGTCTTTGGACCAACGGGTCGGTGGGGGGCCTTGCCTCTTTGCTTGCTGATCTTGATGGGTGCCGTGGCCGGATCGCCGAAGGCCAACGCCCAAGGCACCAATTTGACATGGCGCTGGTCCAATCCCGCTCCCTTCGGCAATTCCATCACCGATTTGGCGTGGCGCACCAATCGCCTGTACCTCGCCGTGGGAGATCGTGGCGCACTGTGGGTGGCGGACGCTCTGCCGGACTGGCGTCGGGAGAAGACCGGAACCTCGGTCGCGTTGCGTGGAGCCACCTATCTGGGGGACCGGGCGATTGTGGTGGGCGAGTCAGGAACGATCCTCTGGTCCGACGGGGAAGTGTTTCAGTCGGCTGTCTCAGGCAAGACCCAGTGGCTGGAAAGTGTGGCTGCTTCGACCAATCGGGTTGTGGCCGTGGGCGACGGCGGGACGGTGCTCGTTAGCACCAATGGAGTCCAATGGACGGCCGCCTCTGTTGGTAAAACCAACAACCTCAGCAGTGTGACCTATGCCTCGGGCGTTTTCGTGGCCGTGGGCGACGCCGCCTTTGTGGCCAGCAGCGCCGATGGCCTGAGCTGGACCGTGCGTAACACCGGCAAGTCGGGATTCAATTGGTACCGCGTGGCCCCGGTATCCACCGGTGTCATGGTCGTAGGTGATGCAGGCAATTACGCGATCAGCCGCACAACCCAACTGCTCCAATGGGATTCTGGCCGGATCAGCACCACCAACGCCCTGACAGCCGTGTTAGCCATTGGCAACGAGCGGTTGGTGGCCGGTTCTGGGGAATTGCGTTTCGGCGTCAGCCTCTTCGGTAATTGGGTCTGGTCGTCCGAGGCCAATTCCCTCCGAGCCAATCCGGCTCCGCTGGTGACCTATCAATGTCTGTTGTGGGACGGGCAGCAGGTGGTGGCCGGAACACGCAATGGCCTGATTGTCACCGGGACGCGGTCTTCCACCTTGGCCGGATTCAACTGGAGCTACACCGAACCGACCGGCATTGCCGCCATCTGGGACTCCATGGTTCTCACCGTCCCTGGCACCAATGTGAGTGTCGCATTCACTAGCGCAGTGCCTACGTTCTCCACCAACACCCAACCACAAACCCTCCGGGTCACGGCCGGAGAATGGGCGCAGTTCATGGACAGTCCGGACGGCAAGAACTGGAACCGGGGCCTGGCGCCGGCCAGTGCGTCCGGAGTGAATTACTACGGGCTGGGCGGCCGTTCCAATTTGGTGGTCGCTGCGGGTTCCTCAGGAGCACTGGCCTTGAGCCGCACCGACTATGCGCCGTTGGTCAGTACCAATTCCGCAACCAACGGAACCCAGGTGGTCCGGGTGCTCATCACCAATCAGGTCAACACCCTGGGCATCGCCTGGGAAGCGATCGCCTCCGGAGTCACCGCCGACCTGCGGGCCGTCTGTGCCAACTCCAACCTCTTTGTCGTCGCCGGTTCCAGCGGAGCTATCCTGACCAGTCCGGATGCCCGGTCTTGGACGCGGCGAACCTCCGGATCCACCGCCATTCTGAGCGGCGCCACCGAATGGTCGGGTGGGTTTTTGGTTTCCGGACAAAATGGCGTCCTCTTAAGCAGTGCCAATGGCATCAACTGGTCTTCCCGCTCTTCAGGCACCGGGCGCTGGCTTTGGCGAGTGCGATGGCTCAGTGGCCGTCTGGTGGCCGTGGGCGAAGCGGGCACAGTCTTGACCAGCACCGACGGGGTGATCTGGTCGGCGCGGTCCACGCCCTCGACCACTTGGTGGAATGATGTGGGATGGTATTCCGGTTGGTTCTGTCTGGTGGGCGATGGAGGTGTCGTGGCCTTGTCGCAAGACCTCTTGAATTGGGTCGAAATGCCCACATTCACCACTCGCAACCTCTATACGGTGAGTGCGGCCAACGACCAGTGGATTGTCGCCGGTACGGGCGGGGCCATCCTGCGAGCCAGAGCCACCGCCTTCGATGCGCCGGTGCAAGTTCTCAATTATCCGAAGTCTTCCGAAGACAGCCTGTTTCTCTTCGGTGGACAAATGGACCAGACCTTTCGCCTGGAGCGCTCGGTTGATTTGCAAACCTGGCAGGATTCGATGGATTTGGAGATCGGTGATCCAGAAGGGGTGTTCATCCTGCTGGACTCCACGACCAATGCTCCGAACGGTCAGTTTTTCAGGGTGGTCCACCCGTGATGCTCGCGGAGGTTCTAGCTCGCGCCGTGCGCCACGCCGTGCGCGGACACCGCACTTGTAAGCCTTGGCGGCTGGGGTATCGTAAGCGCTAGCCATCATGAAACCTCCCAAAATTTCCAATCGTCGCGCGGTCAACCGCCGTGGCTTTACGCTCATCGAACTCTTGGTGGTCATTGCCATCATCGCCATTTTGGCCGGCATGCTCCTTCCGGCTCTGGCAAAGGCGAAGTCCAAGGCTCAGGGCATCGGCTGCGTCAACAATGGCAAGCAGCTCACCTTGGCCTGGCACCTGTACTCCTCCGACTACAACGATGCGGTGGCCAACAACTATGGTGTCAGTGAGACCATTCAGGCCATCGACCAGAAAGTGTTCGATAACTGGGTGAACAACGTCATGACTTGGAATGTCGGCACCGGCACCGCCGAACGCAGTGTTACCAACGACGCGTGGGTGGTGAATGGAGTTTTGGGCAAGTACACCGGAGGGGCTGTGGGTGTGTACAAGTGCCCGGCCGATGTCTTCGTTTCGCCCGCCCAGCGCGCCAAGGGTTGGGCTCGCCGCAACCGGAGCATGGCCATGAACTCCTTCTTTGGTCGCTTCAGCATTGGTAATGATTCCACCAAGGACGGACGCAACTGGGGCTTCTCCGATCGCCTCCAGTTCCTCAAGCAGTCGCAAGTTCCCTCGCCCTCCAAGACGTGGCTCACGCTCGACGAGCACCCGGACTCCATTAATGACGCCTACTTCATTAATAACCCCGATGCTTCGGCTTGGCAGGACATCCCGGCCTCGTATCACAACGGCGCCTGCGGCTTCTCCTTCGCCGACGGACATGCGGAGATCCGTCGCTGGCTCAGTGGTGCCTCAAAATACCAGGCTGTGAAGTTTTCCTATCCAGCCACCAAGGCCTTCGATGCCCAGGGGAAGATAGACTTCCAGTGGTACCGCGAGCGCACCGGCTACATCTTGGCCAACGGGAGCGTGCAGCAGTACGGCTACTAAAAGATTGTCTCTGATCGCTGTTCGAATCGGGGCATCCAGGAATTCTTTCCCGGGTGCCCCGAGTGTTTTTTAGAATCCTTCCATACCGACTACCCGAAGGATTTCTTCCAGAGTGGTTTCACCTCGCAAGGCCCGTCGCAGGCCCGCCTGCCAAAGAGTCTCCATGCCTTGAGCCTGAGCAATTTCTTGCAGTCGGCGCGTGGGTAGCTTCTGCAGCACCGCATCGCGCAGGACCTCGTCCACCGTCAAGGTTTCCATCACAGTAGCCCGACCGCTGAAGCCGGTGTGGTTGCAGGCTGGGCAGCCGCCTCCGCGACGGAATTGACCCGTGCTATGCGTCTCCACTGGGAGGTAGGCCAGAGCGGCCGGTTCGGGTTGGTAGGATTCCAGGCAGACGAGACAGCTGCGTCGGATGAGGCGCATACCCAGGACGCCCGTGATTGAGGAGGCCAGCAGGAAGGGCTCAATGCCCATGTTAATCAGGCGGGCGAAGACTCCGGAGGTGCTGCCGGAGTGGATGGTGCTAATGACCAGATGCCCGGTGAGCCCCGCCTGCACGGCGATCTGGGCCGTTTCGGCATCCCGGATCTCGCCGATCATGATGACCTGGGGATCTTGCCGCATGAGTGACCGCAGGGCCACCGGATAGGTGTAGTCGCGAGCCACATTGCACTGGGACTGGGCGATGAGGGGTAAAGTGAACTCCACCGGATCCTCCACCGTGGCGATGCTAATGCTCGGACCCGAGCGCTCGATGAGGTGGCAGAGTGAGGCATAGATCACCGTTGTTTTGCCTGAGCCGGTGGGGCCGGTCATGAGCACCAGGCCGCTTGGTCGGGTCAGCAGCGCCTTGAGGGTTCCCAGAATGTCGGGTTCGAGACCGAGGGCCTCGAGGTTGAAGGCTCGGTTCGACGGGTCAAAGATACGGATCACTGTCTTCTCGCCTCGGATGGTAGGGAAGGTGGAGATGCGCAAGACCACGTTGTCCGCCTCAGGGAAAGTGTTAGCGCGGCCTTCTTGGGGTAATTGGGTCTCATGGCCTATGAGGTTTGCCATCACCTTCAGGCGACCTGTGATCTTGGGCAGGAGATCGCTGGGCAAATGGATGAGCTCATTGAGTACGCCGCTCATCCGGACTCGTACGGCAATACTCGATTCCCAGGGCTCGATGTGGATGTCGCTCGCCCCGGATTTCACAGCATCAATGATCACGCAATCCACCAGACGAACGACGTCAATCTCCTCGTCGGAGGGACAGGCTTGCAGGAAGCGGACTGTTTGGCTCATGCACGGAGTGGAGTAGACCTTGTTGGAAAAGCCAAATGCTCATCCGCCTTTTGTGGTGTTTGGAAAGTCTGCGGGCTGGGTGGCTCAGGGTGAGCGGTCTGATTTCTGGCGTGACCGGCCGGAGTGCGAACCAGCTTCTCTGGGCCTCCGCCGACCGGTTCTCAGAAACGCACGGCCTCGTTAGTTTTGCCGCATTGCGGGCACCGGGACCGTTCCACCTCGGCGTCGTCGGTATAGACCGAGCTGCAACGCACGCAGCGGAACACTTGGTCTTGAGAGACATCTGAACCGATGCGCCGCCTGCGGAACTCGTCGCCGAGGGCGAAGAATCCTAGAGCCGTCATAAGCAGAGCGACCCACAGAGCGATGAGAGTTTCCGGGTGCATCGCCGTTCAGAGGGGGGTGACCGGTCCCTTGGGGGCCGCGCCAGGGATTGGATGGACGCTGACTACGCCCCAAGTCAGCGGATCGACGTGCAGAGCATCGGGTCGTTTGGGTTGGGTCAACGGCTGGAACCGCGCGTTCCGGACCGCTTCCAAGGTGGCTAGGTCAGCGGCTTTGGAACCGGATCCAACGGTGATGCGCGCGGTCAAGACTTCCCCCCAGGGATTGACCGCCAACTCGACGTGGGTCGTTTGCGGTGAGTCGCTCTCGGTCCATGGCGCGATCTTCAGGGGTCGCACCAGGCTGCGAGTGGTTAGCGCGCCCCGCATCTCGACCTGCGCCTCATCCTGCGTCATCCGGGCTAGATCACTCCTGGCCGGAGTCACCACCGGAAGGGATAGGACCCGGGATGGGGGAGTGGGGGTTGCCGGAGCCGGGCCCAGATTGGATCCGCTGGGATCGGCCGGCAGGAATGAAGGCCGCGGTTCAGTTCGTCCCCACCCGTACGCGACCGCTGGCAAGGCTCCAGCCGCATCGCCCGAAAATCCGCCGGCCTCCGGCAGGGCAAACCGGGTGGGTGACAGTACTAGGACGTCGAGGCTGTCCGGAAACCCCGCCGACCAGACCAGACCAAAAGTGTCGCCGTCGTCCAGACTGGGGCCCGGTGGGAAACGGGCGATGAGCCAAAATCCACCCGCATGAAGCACCGCCAGGAGCGCGGTGAGGCCGATCCACAGCCGAGAACTCCAACCTGGGGCGGGGGTTGTCATGGGTTGGGAATGCCGGGGCGTCGACCCTCGGGTCCGCCTTGGGTGCCGGTCGGTCCGCCTCCGCCGTTGCCACCACCACCCAGCAGAATTTCGGACAGTCCAGCCTCCCGTGCCAAGGTGGCTAGCTCCTGAAGCCGCTCGTAGCGCACCGAGCGATCGGCCTGCAAGTAGAGTTTGCGGGGTCCCTTCGGCGCGTTGGCTCGTGCAGTCAGTCGTGTTTTAAGAATCGCTAGATCAGGAACGATCTGGTTTTCGAAGTAGCACTGTTCCCCGGCGTCGACGGCCACCACGAGGAAGGCGTCCCCGGTCCAGGTTCCGCTTCGAGAACCGCCCGGGGGCAGCTCCAAGCGTGTGCCGACCGGCAGCACCAGGTATCCCCCGAACAGCATGAAGAACAGTAGTACGAAGACCACGCACAAGTACGGTGCCAATTCGAACTGTCCCTTCAGCGGTTTGAGGGTGCGCGTAAACTTCATGGGGTTCCCGAAGCCTTGTTGCCGGAGGTGTCCGCGGTTTGGGTCACCATTTTGACGGCCTCGGCGGAGGCACGCTCCATGTCGAGAACGACCGCATTCACTCGGGATACCAGGTAGTTGTAAGCCGCATAGCACACCGCGGCGATGGCGATGCCCAGACCCGCGGTGTAAAGCGCCTGCCAAACGCCCGCAAAGAGTTCGGCCGGAGCAGCGAAGCCCGGGCCAGTCTGGAGTTGGCGGAACGTGCCGCCGATGCCCACGAGTGTTCCTAAGAGACCCACTAGCGGCGCGATTTGTGCGAAGGTGGCCAGCAGCGACAAGTTGGCCTCGAGGTTCGGCACCTCCACCCAACCCACTTCTTCAATGGCTTCCAGAACGCGCTCGCGGCCCGCATCGCGGTTCAGGATCGCCGCTTTCACCAAGCGGGAGACGGGTCCTGGGGTGGCATCGCAAATAGAGATGGCCTCGATAACATTGTCGCGCTTGAGCACATTGCGCACGCCGGCCAAAAACTGCGCCGAATCGATTTGCACCCGGTGGTAGTAGAGGAGTCGCTCAATGATGACGCTCAGCGCCACGCCGGCCAAGAGGGTTAGGAGCCAGAAGAGGATCCCAAAACCACCGGCTCCGGTATCGGCCGAAATCGCATTCGGCAGGACCGTGCCGTTGGTGGGCACCACGACCGCCAGCAGGACGGAAAACGTCATGCCCTTCAGCGTGAAGCTTCGCTCCGATACGGGCAATCCCCGATCCCTGCCCCAGAATGGGCTCGCCCGGGCGTGTCCATCGATGCGGTTGGAGAGGGGGGCTGCGAGCCTGGGTTCCAGCGGGAGATCCCCCTCCTGTTCAACGGCTACTTGGTATTGTCGGCGAAGATGCGGGCTTCTTTCTCGGTGATCTTGCCATCCTGGTTGGTGTCAGCGCGCTGCACCGACTCGTTGAACACCTGGTGAGGCCCGTTCACGGTGGTGATCTTGTGGGAGAAAATCACCGGGATGTGGAACTCGGTCTTGCTCTCCGTCGGGCGCGACGACTCACGGATCTTCTCCACGGCCTCATAGAAGGTCCGGGCCGCGGCATCGGTCTCGAAGGAGATGGGCAGGCGCTGCGCGTCCCGATGGACCGTTTCCTGATGGGAGATGCAGCCCAATCCCACAGCAGCCAAGAGCACTCCAGCCGCGACGGGGAGAAAAGTTCGGAAAGTCATCACAACCCCTAGAGACCCCGAGACTCCGCAGCCGTTCAATCCAATTCTTGAACGCGCCGGGCTTGAAGATATCGCCCGCTGACCGAGTCTTGCACGACGCATGACGATTCCCTCCTTCGACAGCACTCTCCGGACCCGCGTGGTGTTCGGGGCCGGTAGCCTGGATCGTCTCGGCGAACTGGCCGCCAGTCTGGGCGGGCACCGAGTCTTGTTGGTGACCGACGCGGGCATCGTGCGCGCAGGTCATGCCGCCCGGGCCGTGAGCCGGTTAGAAGCCGCCGGGCTTGAAGTGACCGTCTTCGACGCGGTTCGCGAAAATCCGACCACCCTCGATGTGGCTCGTGGCCTTGAAGTGGCCCGCGCCGCTTCGGTGGATTTGTTCGTCGGCCTGGGCGGTGGCAGCTCCATCGATACGGCCAAGGGCGTGAATTTCCTGCTCACCCAGGGCGGTGAAATGCGCGACTACCAAGGAATCGGCAAGGCCACCCGGCCCATGCTGCCGCTCATTGCCATCCCCACGACGGCGGGCACGGGCAGCGAATGCCAGAGTGCGGCCCTCATCGCCGACGAGGTCACCCATCACAAGATGGCGTGTCTTGACCCGAAGGCCGCCGCGCGCATTGCCTTGCTCGACCCCGAATTGACGGTGTCGCAGCCGCGCCGCGTCACGGCCCTGACCGGTCTCGATGCCTTGGTCCACGCGGTGGAGTCGGCCGTCACCACGCGCCGTACAGTGTGGTCCTCCATGTTCTCGCGGGAGGCATTCCGACTGTGCGCCGGGGCCCTGGAAACCGTGCTGCGTTCGCCCGACGACCTTGAGGCCCGCGGCCGCATGCTGCTGGGGGCGGCCTTGGCGGGCACGGCCATCGAAAATTCCATGTTGGGTGCGGCCCACTCGGCGGCCAACCCCTTGACGGCGCATTTCGGGGTCGTTCACGGGGCGGCCGTGGGTCTCCTGATCCCGCGGGTGATCCGCTTTAATGCAGCCGATCCCGAAGTTCGAGCCATTTACGCCGACCTGGCGGCCACCGCCGGATGGACTAGCCCCGACGTCTCGCCCGAGGCGGCGGCCTCGGTGCTGGCCGACCGGTTCCACGGTTGGCTCCGCCTGGCCGAGATCCCTGAGACGCTCACGGCCGCCGGCGTGGATCCGGCCAAAGTCCCGCTCCTAGCCGAAGAAGCCTCGCGCCAGTGGACCGCCACCTTCAACCCCCGCCCCATCACCGCCCCCGACTTCGAACGCCTCTACCGCGAAGGGCTCTGAACCGGCCGCACCGTGGCGGCGACGCGCGGTCGATCGGGGTGAATGACTGGGTGCTGTAGGCTTCGTACCCCGGGCCCGGTGGCCCGGGGTTAAATCCGGCAGGCTGCGGTGACCGCACGCAGCCTAGGATGCCATTTGCCATCCAACTTCATTCGGATGGGGGGCCGACCACGGGAGCACCCGTTTGAAGCCTGCCCAAAGCCTCTGTCCCCGGAGTTTTCAAGCACGCTTGCTTCTCATCCGGTGGACAGAGGCTTCCTGCTGTTTCAAAGCCACCTCAGGCGAATCGCCTATTTTCGCCCGTCTGGGCCTCAATCCGGCCTGCGCTTCAGGATTCCCCGCGTGATCCTCGTTCATTACTGCGGTTTTAAAGGGGTTGTCGGGAGGGAGGTTAGGCAACCAGAGAGCTTTGGAAGGCAAAAAATAATCAAAAACGGGTTAATTTAAAAATGATTATATTGATCATCACAACAACTCGCAGATGAATTCTAAAATCAAGATTCACTTCCTGGCGGCAGCCGTTTTAATGGCCACGATCTTCAAGACGTGGGCTCAAGACGGTGGGTATTTGCCAGATCTCCCCGGGTTCCCGTCCGGAACCTACGCCCAAGTAGCCGCCGTGGGGGTCAAGATCCATGGTAATCTCACCGCAAAGGAGATGGATCCTGTGACTGGAGACCTCAAGCGGTCCATTCGGATGACCTACTACGGACCGACTGACACGTACGCCAGGATGGGTATCTGTTCCTTATACACCGACCCCGCGACTGTGGCCCGTTACGCCAATCCGTCGAAGAAGGACGGTCGTGATGTCATAAAGGAGCGTCGATCGATAAAGTACTACCGCCGCGATGGCAGCGGAGGAGGGTACAGTCTGTGGTATTATGAGGCCGGTGCCGTTGATAAGTTGTTCGAGTACGAGTTCCAATCGGAAGATATCGGTATGCCTTCACCGGGCGCGGTGGGACGGCCCTTTGAGAACCTGTCAGCCACTGATTCCCTTGAAATCAAGTTCGTTCCCAAGGCGACCATCTTCACGCTGAAAAACGAAGAATCTAGAAGGCCCGACGACGTGATGGGTGCCATGCTGCTTCGCTTAGAAGGAGCCGCAGGGGCCGCCTCCGAGGAGGTGCAAGGGATCGTCGAGTTGGGCAGCATGGCCCTTGATCCGTATAAGTTGGAGGCCATTGGAATGGCCTGGAACATGGGTCAAGCCATCGTGCACTGGGATCAGACCATGGCGGCCATCCAGCGCCAGGTGGACGACACGGCCAATACTTACTGGGAGAGCCGTGTCGGCCTGATCAACCCCGAAGATGCCTACCGAAAAGAAGGTGCTTTTCTTTTCCATTTGGCTTCTAATGTGACCGGCGGATGGTCGGTCAAGGGTGGTCGGATTGCACAAATTCGCAAAGTAGTTCCAACGAATCCGGTTCCGTCGCGGTTAGCGCGAGTATTACCTTCAGGCATGCCGGTGAATTCTTTGGGAAGGGTTGGCCTACAGGATGTTTTTGTGACTGCAGCCGAAGATATTGCGGGTATGAATGCATCTCAAATAGCCGAACGGCTCGGCATCGCAAAAGCCACAGGTGGGTTTGATGTTTTTGAATTTCCAACTCCTCCTGAAGGGATTGCATCGCCTGTTTTTAGATCGAATCCCGGATTCATCGGAGGAGGTAAAACTTCGGGAGGTGCTCGCGAATATGTTATACCAAATGGCCCCATCCCGCCAGGAGCAGTTCGACGTTCAGTCCCATGAAAATTCTACCTACAGAAACTCAGTTAAATGGAAAATGGTTGATATCTTACGGTCAAATTATTGCTGATCCTATCTGTGACAAAATCAATGATTTAATAAAATCACACCTTAAGAAAATCTCACATGATGCAAGTGGGTGGGATACCCTTTACCTTGATCCCAACGATAACCGTCTTTGGGAGTTAACCTACCCTGAGGGCGAATTGCAAGGGGGTGGTCCACCACAACTTAGGCTTGTGAGCCCGGAAGATGCTCAGCGGAAGTACGGCTTGTCATTACCGTTGAAAATACCATCGTAATCAGCTGAGGCAAAATTCGAGGGTTAATCAGGCGATATTTTAGCTGTCATTGAAAGTAAATCCAACCTTGGAGAACAATGTCCATTATTGCTAGTTGGCTCGTCGAATGATAAAATTTATTATTACTATTAACCGCAATCGCGGCGCAAGTTGTAGATCTGCAGTTTATTCCGTTATTAAGTCTCTAGAATATCGGCAAATTCGATAAAGTGTTATCCACTATCTAATCGCCGTTGGACTCCAGCTTTAACAACCTGAAATGAAACCTTCCTTAATACGTCCTATGCTAGTCGCACTCACCTCGCTCTTGGTGGGGGCTGTCTTGGGGATGTGGCTGAACCGGTCGGTGTCGCGCCCGGATGAGGCGGGATCTCCGGCGGCGGGCCTTCGGCAATTGGACGGCCGGATTAACGCGTTTCGGCCGCGGCCAGGAGCCTCGGCACCTTCTACCGCTCCTGCCTCCATCCGCTGGGCCTCGCTCAGCGATGACGACTACCTCAAGTACCTCACCGAACTGAAGCGCATCGGCTGCCCGGTGCGGACCCTCAAGGACATCATCGAGGGCGACGTCGAGGACCTCTATCGACCCCAACTCGCTGCGGCTAGCGGGCCCTATTGGTCCCACTCGGTGCGGGCCCGACGGGACGTGGTGCTCAAGAAGGCCGAGCTCATCGCCTTCCTCTTCGCCCATGTCGAGGGCCGGGACCTCGCGCGATTCCAACCGGCAGACAGCGTCGAGGCCATCTTGGAGACTCACGCCATCCTCGCCCGTCATCTTGTGCGGGATAGCCGCCATGGGTCCCAGGCCCGGGATCTGACCGAGGACCTGGAAAAGGAAACCCTGGAGGCCCTCTCAAAGCACCTCGATGCCGAGGGAATTTTGGAATACCGCCGGAAGCATTCGACCATCGCGCGGCAACTCCGGGAGCAATTGCGCCGATTTACCCCCACCGACGTGGAGTTCCGGGCGATCTTTGCCGCGGTGGATCAACCGAAATCCGCAGGCCTCGTTCCTCTGGTGCCGGGTCCGGACTCCCGACCGATTCCGCTGTCGGAGGCCTTGGGGCCCGTCCGTTATGAGGAATACCGCCTGACCCGGGAAACCGGTTATTCAGGCATCGTGTCGTAGGTCGAGGAGTTCTCGCTGCCCCCGGAATCCATTGCCGCCTACTTCAAGCTGCAACGCGAGGTGTCGCGGGATCCCGCGCGCGTGTACTCGATGTCGGGCGGCTACGACACCATTTATATCGCCGATATCAAGGCCCGGCTGAAGACCATCCTCGGGCCGAGCTACCCGGCCTACGTGGAGCGGTACAGTTGGCTGATGCCCAGCGGTGTGTTAGGCAGACGCTGAAAGGCCATAACCCCCAGACATCCCCAGAGAACCCCCTGAACCGTGAGAACTTCCTCCATTCCTTTTTCGGCCGGCGGGGTCGTTTGGGCCCTGGTCTTCATCCTGATCGGTTTTCGCCTCGGCCCGCTGACCCGACAGGCCCTCGAGAGGTCCCGCCCGCTGACGGCCATTGACCAATTGGTGGCAACCCGGCTGGTCTCGCCTCGCGAGGCGGCCGTGTCGCCGCAAGGACCGGCTGCTGTGGCCTTGGACTGGGCCCGCATCCACTCCACGAACTACCCGACCTATCTCCGGAACCTCCGCGAGATTGGTTGTCCGTCGCGGACGCTCCGCAACATCCTGCTGGCCGACATCAATGCCAGCTTCGACGCCCGCAAGGCGCTCCGGCCGTCGGACCCGGGGTATCTGGCTCCCGAAGCCCTCGAACGGGAGCGCCAGCACATCACCACCGCCTTGCTGGCGGAGATCGGTTGGAAAGAGGAATCGGTGTCCGCAGGCGGGCTGCTTTCGGCCTTGGACGAGCGACTGGAGTTGTTGCACCAGTCGATCCCGTTCGATCCGGCGCGGCCGCGGGAATGGGAGTTGGCGATCGAGGCCGCCGAGCGCGGGTTCCTCGAGGCCGCAGCCCAAGAGGTTTCGAAAGAAGACTTGGCGGAATTCGAGCTGCGCCATTCGATCCGCTCCCGGTCGTTGGCTCACGAGATGCGCTATTTTCAGCCGAACGAGAAGGAGTTCCGCGCGATCTTCACCGCCAAGGGCTCCGGCGGACCGGTGGCATTGCCCGACCTCACCGATGAGAGTCGTCAGGACGACATCGCCCTCGTCTCCGGGATCCACTCCTTGGGCGTGGGGTTGAAGTCGGCCCTGGGGCCCGATCGTTTCAAGGCCTACTTGCGCACCGAGCAACCCGCCTATCGCGAGATGGCTCGGGTGGTGGAGCAGTTGAAGCTGCCGCCCGAGGCGTTGGAGGCCTCGATAACGGTGATCATTGAGGCCGAGACTCGGTCTATGCGCCGGGGTGACCGGTTGCCTCCGGGCGACCCCTATGCCCGGGAAATACGTGAACGTCTGGAGAAAGTGTTGGGGCCGGGCGGTGTCGAGCAGGCCTTGGAGGTCTACCCGATTCCGTATTTGTTGAATCCCTGATTCGAGCGGGAGGCGTCGCTCGTTCTTGAAAGGGGTTCGATGAGACAAAAACGCTCAGAGGATCCGGAGTGGGTTGGGTGAAAAGAGTCGACCAGTTTGGTGGGTCGATGTTGAAGGTCGTCTGCTGTGCAAGTTCTGTTAGATAACTCACACGTTGTCTGATATAATATCTCAGATCAAATATCCAAGTAAGCAAGCCTGGCGGCTCCAGTTGGATTCCTGCTAGCGCAACTATCGTGATTTATGACGAGCTATATATTGAATAATGACTGTAATGCAGTTCTAAGAATTATCCTCGAGCCTGAGGGTTTCATATACGATATTAAGGCAAATCAAAAGGTTGTGGTGACAGTGAATGGTGAAAGCCCTGCATTTGAATGTAGCCATTCTGTAGATAAGGAAGGGGTTAGGTGCATTTCATTTTGGCCTGATCGCGGCACGGTGGCGATCGATTTCGATGGTCAAAACATAATCAATCTAATTTAAATTGGAAATAGAACGTTTCATTGATTGTGATATTTTCTGGGCTATTAACATCTTCTGGCTCCTGATGTGACATCCCTCATTTTCCAGTCTATATCGGTTCATTTATAGAGCCATAGATATCAAAAAAGCCAGCTTTAGAGGCTGGCTTTTTGATTGAGAATAAAATGTTAATCGCACTAATTAGTGCGAATGTTTGCCTGCTGTTCTCTTTTTCAAAAAGGTGCCGACCAAAATCACCAGAGCAACACCAACCACCTCGAAGGCAAGCTTGACATTACCGAGGGTCTTTAGAATAGTATCTTTAATGGCAGGGTCATCAACTAACATGCCGCCAGCTAGGAATCCCAATAGACCAGCACCCAAGGTGATGATGATCGGGAA
>CAMDDW010000046.1:0-25692 GCA_945893185.1 Akkermansia muciniphila
CACTGAGTTGGTGATCACTGAGTATTGCTCGGATCTCGCTCACCGTCCGGTGCCGCTTCGACCCATTCGGCCGCATCAAGTCATTGTTCACGCGCCCATACTGTACCCGCTCAGAATAAATCCGCGCGGCGTGCCTGCCGGACGGTTACGTTCTTCCGATGAAACCCCACCTCGTCGACCTTCTTCGGTCTTGGGTTTTGAGCGGCCTCTGCCTCGTGGCTCGTTGCGGATTTCTTTTGGCCCTGGTCACGGGATTTACCGCCCAGCCCATCAGTGCAGCGGAGCCTACCAACTCGGTGCTGCACTTTGATGGTAATGATAGTTATCTGGAGTTACCGCCTCACAGTCTTGATGGATATAAAGCAATTACGGTAGAGGCATGGGTGAGGCCGGAACGGTTGGGTTTATTCACACGATTCTTTGAGTTTGGAACCCAGAATGATCGGCTGGTGGCCAATTGGCAGTATAGTAGCGGTGGTTACGTTGTTCGGGCTCACAGTGAAGCGTTGGGGGGGAGCGGGATGCTCGTGGGTTTTCAAAAAGGCTTTCTGAGCCGATATGAAAGCAACGGATGGATTCATCTGACTGTCGTCTCAGATGGCAACAGAATACAAAGTTACCTCAATGGAGAACTCATCCTCCAAGAGGCAACGAAGAAGTCATTTCGACCTGCCGGGAACGGCAAGAAATATTATTTTGGGAAGGCCACCTTCGGCGGCGGGATCGAGGATTTTTGCGGTCAAATGGACGAAATACGAATTTGGGACAAAGTCTTGTCGGCGGACGAAATCAAGGAGGGATTGGCCCGGCGATTGCCGTGGGGAACCACCCACCTGGTGGCGCTGCTAAACTCGGATACCAACCGGTTAAAATCCATCGATGGGGGCGAGACTTCATTTATATTCCGCGGTGCCCTCAGTAAAAGAATCCAAGAACGTTCGTCAACGGAAGTGTCGCGGACGCTCAGGCACCAAAGTATCGAGCTCTTTTTGCCATCGAACATTCCCGCCTTGACCAATTTTGGGTTGGCTTATTTGAAGCTCGATGGAGGAGTAGCATTCGGGCATGAAATGGGAACTAATCGGTTCACCATCAAAACCGACGGCAGGCCAAGCTCCATAATTGATTTGCACTGGTTTCCTCAGCAGTTTGCCACGGAGTTGTTTATATTCGGAATGACCCCTTCAAACGGCCCGGTGTCAGTGGTGTTGCCCCTCTATCTCTCGTCATCGAACACAAGCGTCCCGAGGGTTTATTTGACGCGTATGGAAACAAACGCTTTCGTCGATCTGCTGAAGGTCCCGCTGACCCAATCTATTCGTGAGCTCCGGGAGGTGACTGCTTCTTTGAATGTCCTGAGAATGCTCGGGCTCAAGGAAGAAAGCGTCGAGGCTTTAATTGATGCGGCTGTAGTGGGAGGGTTCCGATCCTCTGCCGCTCGCGCTTTGGTCCAACTGGAGGGACCAACTCGTTTAGCGCAATACTATCAGGTGCGCCAATCCTATTCTGCTCGGTTTCTTGGTGGCATAGTGGCGGCCCTCGGACTTGTCATGGGTTGCCTCTGGGTTTTCAACCAACGAATGGCTTTTGCCCTTTGGTTCGGTTTCACCTGCGTGCCGGTGAGTGTCTGGTTGCTACTTGGCGAAAATAGTCTCCTCAGCCATCTGAGGCTGGTAATTGTTTGTGCGCTGGTGCCATTCGTATTTGGCCTCGTCCGGTCTACGTTGGGTCAGAAAATCCCCCTCCGCTGTTGGCTTCCGATAGCCGCTTTGCTTCCGGCTCTCGGATCGGGCGTATACGGTGCTATGAATAGAGTGACCGATTTCAGTAATTTTAATAGTGCTTTCGAGATCTATGAGTCCTTGATCGACTTGGCCTGTCTCGCCCTAGTTTGGCTTTGTGTTGAAACAGGCCTAAGCTTTAGGCATGTGAACAGTTCCATATCTAAGCTTCAGAGCCGCCTTGTGTTCTGGATATGGATGAGTACTTTGATTCTCAGCGTTGGTATTCCTAGTGCTTGGTTTACTTTTAGTTGTTATTCATCCTCGGCAGCCATTGCTGGAGATCTATTTAGTCATCTGTTAAATTTGCAACAATTGATTGTGAGTTGGTTACCTGTTCAAGCCGATTCAAACCCCGATTTGGCTTGGGAAAGGATCCAAATACCGGCGGTGATTTCCTTTGCGTTGAGCGGTTTTTGTCTCTTGGGCAATCGTTTCCGTGAGTTACGACTGAGCCTTGAATCCAGCAATAGCGTGGCCCTGCAGCAATTAGAGGAAATTAAGACCAAGAGCGGGGCACTCCAGGTGGCGCAGGAGGCCGCGGAGGCGGCCAGCAAGGCCAAGTCGCAATTTCTGGCGAATATGTCCCACGAACTGCGGACCCCCCTCAATGCCATTATTGGCTACAGCGAAATGCTTCAAGAAGAGGCCGACGATTTGGGAACCCCTGAGATTAAGCCCGACCTTCAGAAGATCCACGGCGCGGGCAAGCATTTGCTGGGCTTAATTAACGACATCCTCGACCTCTCCAAGATCGAGGCCGGCAAGATGACTCTGTATTTGGAGACCTTCGAGGTTCAGACGCTGTTGAATGAAGTGGCCGCGACCGTGCAGCCCATGATTAACAAAAACGGCAATCAACTCACGTTGGAAGTCGCTCCGGAGATCGGTTCCATGCGAGCCGATGTCACCAAGGTCCGGCAGGCGCTCTTCAATTTGCTCAGCAATGCCAGCAAGTTCACCGACAAGGGCAGCATCACCCTGCGAGCCCGGCGTCAGGGGGCGGATTTGGTCTTCGACGTCATCGATAGCGGGATCGGCATGACCCCAGAACAAGTGGGCCGTTTGTTCCAAGCCTTCGCCCAGGCCGATGCCTCAACGTCCAAGAAATACGGAGGGACAGGCCTCGGATTGGCCCTGAGCCGCAAGTTCTGCCAACTCATGGGCGGTGAGCTCACCGTCGCCAGTGAAGCGGGTAAAGGCTCCACCTTCACCGCCACGATCCCGGCCCAAGTAATTGAGGTGGCCGAGGAGACGGTCCCGGCCGTAAGCACACCCGCTGCGGAAGTCGCCTCCACGGGCTCCGGCCCGCTGGTGCTGGTCATCGATGACGATGCCACGGTGCAAGACCTCCTGCGGCGTTCGCTCAATCGCGATGGGTTCCGTGTCGAAACAGCCGCCGACGGAGCGACAGGCCTGGCCCGAGCTCGCGAACTCCGGCCCGCAATGATCACGCTCGATGTGATGATGCCGGGCATGGATGGCTGGGAAGTGTTGGCCGCCTTGAAAGAGGACCCGGAAACGGCAGACATCCCGGTGATCGTGGTGAGCATCGTCGACGAAAAGGGCTTAGGATTCAGTTTAGGAGCGGCCGATTATCTGACCAAGCCGCTGGACTTCAGCCGGTTGTCATCGGTGGTGAACCGTCACGCTAAACTGGGGCAGGGCCAACAAGTTCTGGTGGTTGAGGATGATGAAGCCACGCAAGAACTGCTCCAGAAGCGTCTCACCAAGGAGGGCTGGCAGGTGGTGGCTGCCAGCAATGGACGAGAAGCCTTGGAACGGTTAACCCAAGGCCCGCCCGATTTGGTGCTCTTGGACTTGATGATGCCCGAGATGGACGGGTTTGAGTTCTTGGAAGCCTTCCGCAAGCAGCCGGGATGTGCTCAGATTACTGTAGTAGTGATGACGGCGAAGATCCTCACCTCGGAAGACCGCCAACGACTCCGTGGTCAGGTCGCCCAAATCGTTGAGAAGCAGGCCATGACCCCAGAGAGTCTTGTATTAGATATCCGGAAAACACTCCGAATGATCGGCTCCTAAGGCCGGATTTTTAATCATGGAACGCAGAGGGCGAGTGACGGCGTAAGCAACGATGGAAGTGGCCGGGTTGTAAACCATCTTTGCGGTAGGGCAAGCCCAGCGCCGTCACTGACAGCTGGGCCTCAGTTCAGCCCTCGCAGCCGTGGCAGGATTTGCGAATTGCCCATTGGGCCTCGCGTTCTTTGGTGGAGCCGGGAGCGAAGGAAAACTCATCGGCCTCGCCCACGCCTCCGAAATCGCCGCCCCGGCCCGCCGCACCCCGCGATTCCTGCCGTCCTTTCACAAGCGGAGAGACGGGTGACGAACGGGCCTAGACCTTGGAGCCTGTCTTGGAGCGGGGAGCCGCTTTGGCTCGTTTGATCTTGGCCTGTTTGGCTTTCACCGTGGGGGCGGGTTTCGGATTAGGTGCGTCTGGGGCGGGTGGGGTTGCCGAGCGTTTCGCCACCGGATTCTTGCCCTTCGCGCGGGTCGGTGTGGTGGGTCCACGCGTGTTCAGACGCGGCGGTCGCGCTGGAGTTTTGCCGGCGGCAGCACTGCTCTTCGTCTGGGGCATTCGGGTCGAATTTGCAATGGGCGCAGCCACTGCGGCTTGCGATAACTCGGACTTCGGTTCACGCCCGCTCCCATCGTCCAAGTCCACGCCAAAGAGGGCGCTCAGATCTTCTCCGGCCAGTGCCGAATCAGCCGCGGTCTGGGCCTCGCCCGTGAGCGGACCGGCGGCGGCGCTGGCGGTGGCTGCGGCGATGAGTTCGGCCACCTCGACCCCACGGAGCACAAACAGCAGTTCAGGCTGATGGTCCAAGCGAGAGCCCACGCCATAGAGCACCGCGGCGAGGTGTTTGCACAATCCAGCCCAGTCAGGGCAGGAGCAGGTCATCTTGATCTCCGAGGGTGCGGGAAAGAGCCCGGTCTCTAGGCGGGTCACGTCGGCCAAAATTTCCTTCGAAAGTTTGCCCTGGAGCAGGTCGATGAGGTTGGTGACCTGTCCAGCGCTGCGCTGCTTGAAGGCCTGCCATCGCTCCGCCTTCATGGCTTGAAAGCGGATGTCGATTTTGTAGAGAGAGCTGCCCTGGACCAGAGCAGTGACCTGCCCGGGCGCGACGAACAAATCAACGATGGACCCATTGCGAGCGTAGGTGCGACCCCGGGGAAGGCGGTTCGCATAATCGCTGAAGGCCTCGAGATGGTTGCACCAGGCGCATCCCCAAAAGCTCTTGGCGATGGCGCGGCCTTCGATGACGACTGGAGCCGCGGCCCGCCCGGATTTTTTGGAGAGCTTGGCAGCGGCTTCCCGCCCAAGACTCAGGCGTTCGGCGACCGACACGTAGGGGCTGCTAAAGTATCGCACGGGATTCAGAGAGGGGGATGAAACGTCGCTTATTCGTGCCCGATCGAATTCAGGTTGAGCGAGACGAATTGAAGGATCTCCGAGTTGGACATTTCGGTGATCAGTGTTTCAGCCCCATTGCTCGTTCCAAGCACGGAGTCGGCTAGATCTCGTTTGGATCGGAGAAGTTGGTCGATGCGCTCCTCGATCGTCCCACGGCAGGCGAACTTGTGAACCAGCACATTGCGCTTCTGCCCAATGCGGAACGCGCGGTCGGTGGCCTGATTCTCGACGGCCGGGTTCCACCATCGATCGAAATGGAGGACATGGCTGGCCGCCGTGAGGTTGAGGCCCGTGCCGCCCGCCTTGAGCGAAAGCACGAAGAAGGGCGGACCGTCCTCGCGCTGAAATTCGGACACCAAACGTTGGCGTTGGGCCACGGGAGTCGATCCATCGAGGATGAGCCCAGGTCGACCGAAGACGCCGCGAAGGTGGTCTGCCAGCGGCACGGTCATCTCGCGAAATTGGGTAAACACCAGCACCCGCTCCTGACGGGATGCAATCTCTTCGGCCAGTTCGGTCAATCGCAAGAACTTGCCGCTGTCCGACGGATGGAAAGCCCCGTTGCCCAGCCAGTGGGCCGGGTGGTTGCAAATTTGTTTGAGGCGCATCATGAAGGCCAGCACTAGCCCTCGCCGCTGGATGGGGCTTTCGGCCGGTTCCTCGAGGCGCTCGGCCAGTTCTTCAACGGCGCGCTGGTAGAGAGCGGCCTGCGGTTTTGCCAGCGGGCACCAGGCGGTGAGTTCGGTCTTCTCGGGCAGGTCCGGCAAGATGCGGCGATCGGTCTTGAGCCGGCGCAGCAGGTAGGGGGAGACCAATTGGCGCAGGGGAGCGAAGTCCGGCGTCTCGGCCCCCTCCAGGCGCTTCACGTAGCGGCCAAACTCCGTGAGGTTCCCGAGGAGCCCGGGATTGAGGAAGTCGAAGATCGACCACAATTCGCCGAGTCGGTTCTCGACGGGTGTGCCGGTGAGGGCGATGCGCGCCCGCGCTCGGAGCACCTTGATGGCCTGCGTCTGCTTCGAGCCGGCGTTCTTAATGGCCTGTGCCTCGTCGAGGACGAGCAAGTTCCATATCTTCGCCGTCATCCACTTGAGGCGGGCTGCCTGGCCGTAGGTGGTGATGACCAGATCTTGTCCGTCGAGGAATTCCTCCGAGGTTTTCGCCTGCCGCCAGGCCGAAGAGCCAGGCTCGGAGGGATGGGCGAAGGCCACTCGGAGTCCAGGGGCGAAGCGTTGGATCTCGCCCTTCCAGTTGGCGATCAGGGAGGCGGGTGCGATGAGCAGCGAAGGGCCATCTACCTGGACCCGTGACCGCGGGTCGTGGCCCGCCTGGGCCGTGGCTCGCTGCAATCGGAGGAGCACGGCGATGACCTGGATTGTTTTTCCGAGTCCCATGTCGTCGGCCAGGCATGCGCCCATGCCCAGTCCTTGCAGCAGCCACAGCCAGTCGACTCCGGCCTCCTGATAGGGTCGCAGTCGGGCTTGCAACTCGGGGTTGCGTTCAGTCGATGACGTCTCATCGGGGGTGGGCGTACCGGGTTTCCGGAGCGTCTCGAGGGTTTGAGCGAGCCAGTCGCCGGCGACCACTTCACCCCAATCGGCATCTTGAGCGGAGGGCAGGGCCGTGGTGTCGCCGGCGATGCGGACCCCGGACACCAGGCGCATGGCCTCGAGAAAACTCACGCCACCCTGGCGCGCCTGCCGCTGGGCGACCTTCCAGTGGTCTAGCACGCGTTGGAGTTTCTCTGGATCCACCTCGACCCATCGGCCACGGAGCGGAATTAACCCGCCGGAGCCTTTGAGCAAGGCGTCCCATTCCTCAGGGCTGATAGGCTCACCGTCGAGGGTTGGGACCACCGAGAAATCGAGCAGGGCGCCCAAACCCAGCCCAGGCCCACGGCTGTTGCCCACTTGCACCGTCACCTTAGGTCGCGACTTGTGGCGTTGTTTCCACCAGTCGGGAATACGCACGACGATCCCGGACTGCTCGAAGACCGGAATCTCCCGCAAGAAGGCGTGAGCCTGCACGGGAGTCCACGCTTGGGGTTGGAAGAGGGCTCGGCTCTCGAGCTGTTGCCGGGCCCAGGCCGACGATTCAGAGGCTTTGCGGACGGGTTCGAGCAGCGACTGGAGCGCTCCGACGCTGCCGGCCCCGGCAAACTCCTGCAGAGCGCGGCCGAGGGGCAGGTGCACCGGTCGGTCGGACGAGGAGATCCGGTGCGTGAAGGTCGCCATGAACGCGAACGGAGTGGCTTCCGAGCGTTTATTTTCGGCGAGATGGAAGGTCACCCGACCCAGCAACTGCATGGCGGGATTGATGCCGTGGAGCCATTCGCGCAGACCGCCTGCCGAGGCAGCTTCGGACCGGGCCAGCGTTTCGAGCTGTCGCCACAAGCCCGAAAGTAGTTCGGGCGATAGGTACTCGCCGCCGGCCATGGCGGGGGCTCGAAGCGTCTGCTCCACCAGCCACGAAGAGTTGGCCTCCACCGGAGGCATCAATCCGGGATCAGAAACGGCCGGCGAATGCGCCAGCGCCGTCAGGCAGGCGTCCACGAAGCCTCGCCAGTGCATCCACACGGCGTCCTGCTTCGAAGTGTCTCGCACGGCCGCGATGGCCAGTAACCCTTGCGCCGAGCCCTGAGTGAAGGCCGTGATCAGATCTTGATCGGCATCCCCGTCCGCGGTCCCGGTCAGCCGGCCCTCGGGGTTGAGAGCGAGTTGCATAGGCCTAGTTTGGAAAGCGAGCCCTACCGACCGCGAGCCGAAATTCGAACGATTCGGCGACTGGGTCTCTCGCCCACCCGGTGGACCCTTCGCAACCCGGATCGCCGCGCATCCAGAGCGGCCTTTCCCTGGCCCCCGCCTGCATCGCCTGCGCGAACCGTCTCGAATCCGCACGCTGAGCCCCGTTCACGTTCACGGGTAGGCCATCCAGCGCGGCAACCGGATTGGCCGCGGTGTCTCTTCAAACGGGCGCAGCGGTTGTCCTTGGTGCTATCCCGGGAGCGTTGCTGAGCCTAAAACATGTTTCAGAAATGAAACGGTATTGCATACAACGTCTTCTTTGTGACACCTTACAATTCATGTCCGTAAAACAATCGCTTCCGTTGCCGGCCGTGCGGGCCCTGCGTGAGCTGGGGCGCGACCTGGCGCTGGCTCGACGGCGGCGCGGCATTTCGACCGAAGACATGGCGGCCCGACTGTTCATCGGCCGAAGTACCCTTTGGCGCCTCGAAAAAGGCGACCCCAACGTCTCGCTGGGAACGCTGGCCACTGCGGCATTCGTGCTCCAGTTGAACGACCGCCTCGCCGGACTCGCCGCACCCGCCAAAGACGCCTTGGGATTGAAGCTGGACGAAGAGCGCCTTTCCCGCCGGATCCGGAGGAAACAATCATGAGCATCGAAGTTCATCTGGACTGGGAAGGATCGCCCCAGTTTGTTGGCCGGCTCCACTCGGCGACTCGGGGCGCGTCGGTGACCTTCGAGTATCGAACCGAATGGCTGGCCAGCCCGAGGGCTTTCGCTATTGATCCCACGAACCTGCCGTTGCGGCCGGGTCCGCATCACGGAACCTCCTTATTCGGGGCTTTGCAGGACTGCGGACCGGATCGATGGGGGCGGGTCCTCATCGACCGGGCGGTACGACGCCACGTGTTGGAGTCCAAGCCCTATCGGGATCTTGACTACGTTCTGGCGCTCGAAGATTCGTCGCGGATTGGCGCTCTTCGTTTTCGGGCGGATTCATGTGGCCCGTTTCTGGCAGCCAGCGATGGGCGGATTCCTCCGGTGGTGCAGTTGGCCGCCCTGATCAACGCCGCCGATGCCGTGCACGGCGAAACCGAGACCGCCCAAGACCTTCGCTTCCTGTTGGGGGCAGGATCACCGGTGGGTGGCGCACGCCCCAAGTCGGTGGTGGCTCTTCCTGATGGCCGCCTGGCCATTGCCAAGTTTCCCAAGCCGGATGACATCCGGGACATCGCTGCCGGTGAGATCCTCGCGTTGACGCTGGCGGCCAACGCAGGCATTCGGGTCGCCGAGCATCGATGGGTGCATTCGAAGGGACGGAGCGTCTCCGTCATCACCCGTTTTGACCGGGACGGCGGGAAGCGGATTCCCTTCATCTCGGCCAACAGTCTCCTGGGGCTCGCTCATGGAGAGAGGGGCACCTATACCATGCTGGCCGACGGTATCCGTCAGTTCGGTGATGAGGTGCGACTGGAGTTGCGCGAGTTGTGGCGTCGGATGGTCTTTTCGCTGTTGGCGAGCAACTACGACGATCACCTCCGCAACCATGGATTCCTGATGCGCACGGCGGGGCTTTGGTCGCTGTCGCCGGCCTATGACCTCAATCCTGTTCCAGAGATCGACCGGGCCCAAACCCCGAAGACCGCCATCTCAGAAGAACACGACGAACCGAGCGTGATGGGCGCTCTCGATGCAGCCTCCCGCTTCGGACTTCGAGGGCCGGAAGCCAAGGCCATTCTCCGCGAAGTCTTGGCGGCCGTCTTGGAGTGGCGGAAGACCGCGCGACAACTCCGGATTTCAGCAGGCTCAATGGCCGCCTACGCCAGCGCCTTCGAACATCCATTGATTGAGGAAGCCACCCGTCTGTGCGGCTGACTAATCACGATTGAGGCCCGTTTGTGCAAGATTCTGCGGTGCCTCAAACTTCTTGGAGGCACGGGTCGAGAATCACCGTCCAACCCGGTCCGACAGGTCGGCCGGAAGATCGACAAACAGTTGGGGAAAATAGAACTCGAGGATTTTTGCGGGGAAACCCGGCTGCAGGGGGCCTTTTGGGCTGGGCGACTCGATGAGACCTTCCCGGAGCCCGAGCTTGATGATCCGTCGAGTTTCTAGGGACAGTGGTTTTCAAACCGGCAGATTTAAGTGGGTTTCGGAAAGATGCTGACACCATCCCAAGAGCGTTGTTGAGTCCAAAACCTGTTTCAGAAATGAAACGGTAAACTATAGAGCGTCTTGGTTGTGACACGTTAAGGCTCATGCCCGTGATGGACCTTCACCCAGGTCGGTCCTGATACCGTTCGTGAGGTCGTCGCTGAAGTCCGCTTCCGCCATGGGCTCTCGCGTGGGTGAAGGAATTCCAATGGGGACTTCGAAAATCGAAAATCGTTCCCTGACCCGGTTTCTGACCCCGTTTCCTGACCATTCGCGTCTGGCACTGAATCGGAGATGGTCATAAGGCGATCAAGCCGTCGCGTTAAAAGTTTTCTCGAACTCAGCCGCTGCGGCCATCATCTGCTCGAAGGTCGGGGTCTCGCCGAAAAACATTGGGCCGATCATTTCCCGGTAGTCGGCGCGCCAGTTGGCGACGTGGTCCGCTGGTGGGGAAAGCCGAAAGGTCCCGGGCTTGTGAGTCGAATAATCCACCCAAGAATAGCGGAAGAAGATTTCCCGGTGTTCGGCAACCCGCTGGAAAAGAGTTTTGTTCACGAGGGCCATGTCTCCCACTCCTGCTCGAAGTAGACACCAGAGATCGTAATAGTGCCTGGCCATACGGATTTTCCGTGGCTTGTCGGCAGGGCGGAAAGTTTCTTCGTGGAGCAGGCAGGCTTTTTCCCAAAACGTTCGTTCGGCAGCAAGAACCCGGACCGAGAACGAACCATCTGGATCGAGCGCCGAAAAGTGTTCGATCACGTAGGGTTGGATCGATTTTGTCTCGTGCGGCCAGTCGTCGGAGCGAGCGCCGAGTTCGATTTTGACCACCGGTCGAACATAACCAGCGCTTCCCGCGGGAAAGACAGATGGATAGTGGAACAGCAGGCATTGGCCATCAGCCATTTCGGGATCGACCTCTAATTTCCATCCAGAATTGCCCAAAGCATCCGTGATCCGGGCCGCGAACGCCGATTGAATCGTTCCTTGCACCCAAAGGCGGCAGGCATCCATGAGGTTCTCCAACCGCGCTTTGCGCTGCTTGTTGCTGGGAGCCGTGCCCGGAGCGGTATTACCCCCAAAACCGAGGACTTCCTTATCAACGACAAGGTCGATGTCCTCTGAAAAACGTTCGATGAGCTTCCACGCCTTGGAAAGAGATGTACCTCCCTTGAATGTGAGATGTTCGCCAATGCCTGGCAACCGGAACAATTCGCGCAATGTCCAACACACCCAGAAGTCCTTCTCCACGCTCACGGCCTGCAAGCCCATCGCAGCGTCCACCTGCTGGAAGGCAAGAAGGCGTCGCTGCTTTGGGATCTGGAGGAATGCGTTCACGGTTCAGGGAGGCGGCACAACGAGGGGTCGGAGGAGGTCGGCAATCCAGGCGGGAGCGTGTCGCAAGTCCTTGAGGATCGACGGACTGTCGGCCTCGTTGATGTGACGGCGAAGCGTCGCGAGCACTTTGTCATCTACCTGCTTCTGGCCGAGATGGCGCAGGGCCTGGATCAGGGTGCCGCTCTTGCGCCCAGCAGTGGCCATGTTGCGCGGGGTGGTATGCAGTAGCAGGATTTCCCGTTTGCCGATTTTCACCTTCCTGGCCGGACCGTCGGTGAGGAACACAATGCGGGAAGGCACCTGCTCGGAAAGCCCCAGCACATTCGCGGCGTATGCGCCGGAGGGTTGGAGTCGGATGGCGTCGCGGACCACGAGTGCGCGAGCGATGGCATCGGCGGAAGGGGTGACAGTGCCAAGCACGGGTTCATGGAGCGGACAGTCATACAGTCCTCGGGCAAGCTGGCGAATCATCCCTTCGGCTTTGAACCGCTTGAGAGCTGAGGCGACAGCGTTGCGGCTACCGAGGTCGGCAAGGTGGGCCGGAGTGAACACCCACCCATGCCGATGGCCGCGAATGCGGTCAAGGACCTTGCTATCGGTGGATGTCGAGTGTTTCGGCATGTCTTATTTGACACAAAAAAGCACCAATTATTGTGTCATTGCAAGACTGATTTCCGAGGGCCGAGGCCCCTAGAACTGACCCCGTTTCCGTTCTCCGGGATCGTCGGGAACGCCCTCACCGTCCAACCCGGTCCGACAGGTGGGCCGGAAGATCGACAAACAGTTGGGGGAAATAGAACTCGAGGATTTTTGCGGGGAATCCCGGCTGCAGGGGGCCGGATGCCGCCAAGATGTCGTAGGTGAGTCGGGCCAGCATATCTCGCCCGGCCACCGGAAGGAGAGGCTCCATCGAAGTCGGGGTGGAACACGCTGTGATCATGGAAAAACCGAAAATCTATTCGATGATCAATA
Organism: Akkermansia muciniphila; assembly: GCA_945893185.1. GTDB lineage: Bacteria > Verrucomicrobiota > Verrucomicrobiia > Limisphaerales > UBA9464 > SXXZ01. The sequence continues at coordinate 12,418 of CAMDDW010000046.1, forward strand.
AAATTCAAAAACCGCTTTAAATAAACGCTAAAAACAAATCAATAGCCCTGCTTTCAGTAAAATTCCGAAGATCTTTCTGAAGATCACCCTAAACGCGGAGGACGCGAGGCTTCCAGCCGGGTTCAGAGTGGCGCTTCTTTGTCCTGTTCGCCGGAGTGGCGCTTTCGGAGAAATCGCCCTACCTCGGAAGTGCGTGGGCGAGGCTGGGTTTGTGGAAGGAACCCTGCTGTGTAGCCCGATGACCTCGGAAGTGCGTGGGCGAGGCTGAGTTTGTGGAAGGATCCATGTGTGTAGCCCGAAGACCTCTTAGGTAGGGACCGATCTCCGAGCGGTCCGTTCCGGCAGGCCATGACTGCGATCGGGTTGGCCGATGGTTTAGCTCCTCGTCATCAGTTAGTGGTCTTGCAGGCTCTAGTAATCGTACAGGCCTGGGTCTTTGGAGTAACTGCCTCCGCCACCGCCGCTACCGCCGGGGCCGTCTTCGCCGCCCATGAGGTCGCCGAGCACGTCGCCCATGTCGGCTTCGATTTTTTCGGGGTCTTCGCCGGCTTCAAGGCGCTTGAGGGCCACTTCGAAATCCTTGGGCACGGATCCCGATGGCAGGATGTCCTTCATCTTCCGCAACAGGTGGGCCATGTGCTTGGGGTTGTTTTCGTCGAGATGGTCCATGTCGCGCTCCATCTCCGACATGGCCCTCGCGATCCGCGGATCATCCATGTTGGGCATACCCGCTTCTTCCATCCCGCCTTCGCCAGAGGGGTCAGTGCCTTCGCCGCCGTCGCCGGTGGCTGCGGGTTCTGGTGCGCCGTTGAGAAAAGCAAACCGACTGATTTCTTTGGTCAAACGTTTGCTGCCGCACTTGGGACACGCCGGTGTGTGCGACGGTGCGACACGCTTGCTGAGAAAGCTGTAGACCTTGCGGCACTTGGGGCAGGCGAATTCGTAAATCGGCATGGTGGAGACAGGGGACGGTGTTGCGGGTTCTCGGATTGAGCTCCCGACATCGACGCCGGGGGCCAATCTACGAGCCGGTCTGAGCTCCTTCAAGTTTGGCCCACCAATGGTGATAAAGCCGCTCCAGTGTTTCCTGCGGATCTTCCACCATGAGGGCTTCACGAATCTTCGTGGCGTACATGCCGAAGGCCAGGGGAGAAACCATCGGGACTTCGCGCAGGCGTATGGGGCGGTGTTGATCGCGCAAATCGGTGAGGAAGGCTTCGGCCCGCTCGCCGTCGAGGAAACCGTGCAAGGCGTCCCGACGTGCTTCGCGTAGCAGCACGTGCTGGGGTTCGTGTTGTTCGAGCACGTTAAAAATGACCTCGGCACTCCACTGAACTTTCTTCACGGATTTTTCGGCGCCGAAATGGTTGCGGTACACCATGAGCCCGGTTTGGGCGGCGTTCCGGAAATGGTATTTGAGAAGATCGGATTTGTGCAGCGAGGCCAGGAGGTCTTCCTGGAAACCGTCCGGGGACAACAGGGCGGGGAGATCGTCCGCGCTGAGGGTTTGGTCGGTCGACACGGTGAGCACGAAACCGTAGTCATCGGCCGTGGTCACGGTGTTGCCGCCGCGCAAGCGTCCGAGGCGCAGGCCGATAACTCGTCCCAGGGCCTCGTTGGCCGCACGCCCGACGAGCGCGTGGAAAAAGTAATGGCGGCGGACGGACACTCCCGGGGCCGGGGCGATTCGAGAGGGAGCATTTGGGGAGCTCATTGGCGCACCCGAAGCCGAAGCGATTCGGGTCGAGCGGGCCCGCGGGTCGAGCCAGACGCCCGCCATCGCCAGTTGCCCAGGCTCGGTTGCCGACGGGGCCGGGCCGCGACGCCGGAGCGGCTGGGATGGGGGCGCGGGGGGCGCGTCTGCCTCCGGGGGCTCCAGGAAGGTTTCTACCAGCAGAAATTGGTCGGTCGGAATTTCGCTGATCCCGTGTTGCGCCGCATGGACCCGATGGATCACGGCCGCGTTGGTGGGCCCGCAGTCGAGGCGTCGGGCGATCCAATCTTGGAGCGAACCGGCCGCTTGGCCTGCTTCGAAGCGTTCGCGCAATTCACGGCGGAAACTCCGGATTTCGCGGGCCACGCGGTTGGCCAACGGGAACTTGTTGGTGCCCCAGCGCGGAACCGTGGGGGTGCTGCCATCGGCCCGGGTCACGGTGCACTCCATGGCTCCGGCCCGTTCTACGCGGAGGGCTCGGCCAGCCAGGGCGAAGACATCCCCAATGCGCAGGCGTCGGAAGAACCCCTCTTCGATGGAGCCGATCCGCGTGTTGCGCAAGAGCACCTGCACCACGCCCTCGCTAGAAATGGTGCCGATATTCTGGAGGAAGTCCCGCCGGGCAGGACCCGAGCGCACTTCGAAGGTGTCGGCCTCGAGGTGGATTTTGCCGAAGAGATCGGTGTACTGCTGGCGGAGGGACTCGCCGCCGCCGGCCAAGAAATCGAGCACCGCATCGAAGTCGGTGCGCGACAGGTTCCGGTACGGGTAGGCTTGTTTAACGTGTTGGTAGGCGTCGTCGCGCGACCACGTGGCAATGCAGGCCAAACCCATGAGGTGCTGGGCCAGCACGTCGAGCGGTGCTTCGGGGATGCGAATGCGGTCGAGGTGGCCCGCCCGGGCCAGCAGGGCGGTGGCGCAGCATTCCACCAAGTCACCGACATTGGTGGCCATGAGCAATCCGCGGCTGACCTCATGGATGCTGTGCCCGGCACGCCCCACGCGTTGCAAGGCCCGGGCGACTCCCTTCGGCGTGGCCAACAGCACCACCAAGTCGATGTTCCCGATGTCGATGCCGAGTTCGAGGGAGGTGGAACACACCACGGCCCGCAGTTCGCCGCGCTTGAGGCGGTCTTCGACGTCGAGGCGCAGTTCGCGGTCAAGCGAGGCGTGGTGGCATTCGATGCGGCCTGCAAGCGCGGGCAATTGTTCCTTGAGCCAGTAGGTGGCCGATTCGGCACCGCTGCGGGTGTTGGTGAACACCAGGGTGGTGCGGTTCGAGGTGACGAGTTTGGCCAACTCGCGGATGAGGCGTTGCCCGGTGAATCCTGCCTTGGGATAGGGCTCCCGTTGGAGCGAGCAATACACCCGCAAATCCATCCGTTTGGCCGTCGGTGCCTCAATAATTGAGACATCCCGACCGGTGCCTCCAAGGAAGGCGGCGGCGTCTTCGCGCGGGTGCACGGTGGCTGAAAGTCCGATGCGCTGAAGGCGGGGAGCCCGATGGCTGGGGACAGACGGCCCGCTCGAGGCTCCAGAAGCAGACAGGGACGAGGCAATGACTTGTTCGAGTCGTTCCAGCGTCAGGGTGAGTTGGGCGCCCCGCTTGTTCTCTGCGAGCGCGTGCAATTCATCGATGATGATCCAGCGCACCGTGGCCAGCTTTGGTAGCCACTTCTCCTGGCTGAGCATCAGGCAGAGGCTTTCGGGCGTGGTGAGCAGTAGGTGGGGCGGATGGTTGAACTGGCGTTGGCGTTCGGTGGTGCTCGTGTCCCCGGAGCGGAGGCCGATCCGGATCGGGCTGGCCTCGCCATAGATTTCCTGCAGCGGGGCCTGGAGGTTCTTGGCCAAGTCATAGCCCAGCGCCCGAAGCGGTGAGACGTAAAGGCAGCGGAGCGACTCGCGGAGTTGGCCCGAGGCGTGTTCTCGATTCAGGGCATCGAGCACTCCTAAGAATGCCGCCAGGGTTTTGCCCGTGCCGGTGGGCGACACGATGAGCACGTGCCGCCCCTCCGCGATCACGGGCCAAGCCGCCGCCTGGATCGGGGTGGGTTCCCCGTGCCGGCGAGCGAACCAGTCGTGGATCACCGGAAGCACAGGGCTTGCGATGGCTGTGGCCTGAGCGGCGGCTCCCGGTGCAGCACCTCCGAGGGCCTTTTCTGGATCAGGGGGCTGGGTGCTCAGGGGGTGTCAGGCTCAGGCGGTGTTAGGCTAAACGGGCTCGAGGCTCAGAGGTATTTCTTGAGAATTGGCCCCAAGGCCTTGCGGGTCGCCGCCGGCCACAGCGATTTCTCAGTCATGATGGCAGTGCGCAGGGCGTCATGGCAGGGCCAGTTCGGTTCGGAGGGCAGGGTGGGGATGACCCGGGACAAGATGGCCTTGGCCTGACCGGCGTTGCGGTGGAGGTTGGCGATGACCATATCCAAGGTCACGTGGGCCTCGTCGACCTTCCAGCAGTCGTAGTCGGTGACCATGGCCAGGGTGGCATAGGCGATCTCGGCTTCGCGGGCGCACTTGGCTTCGCCCAAGTTGGTCATGCCGATCACCTCGTAGCCGTCGCGGTGGTTGGCCAGCGATTCAGCGCGGGTGCTGAAGGCGGGTCCCTCCATGTTCACGTAGGTGCCGCCATTGTGAACGCGGGCCTTTTCGGCCTTGGCCGCCTTGAAGAGCAACTGGCGCAATTCTTCGCAAATGGGATCAGCAAAGGCGATGTGGGCCACGATGCCACGGCCGAAGAAGGAATGCTCGGTCGGGCGCTTGGTGCGATCGATGAACTGGTCCACGAGCACGATGTCGCACGGCTTGAGCTTGGCTTGCAGCGAGCCGACGGCGCTGACGCTAATGATCCACTGCACGCCGAGCTTCTTCATGGCCCAGAGGTTGGCCCGATGGTTCAGCTCGCCCGGTAGGATCCGGTGGCCGCGTGCGTGGCGCGGCAAAAACACCACCTCGCGGCCAGCCAGTTCGCCCGTGAGAAAGGCGTCGGACGGATCGCCAAAGGGAGTCTTCACCTTCACCCATTTCTGCCGGGTAAAGCCTTCGATGGAATAGAGTCCACTGCCGCCGATGATGCCGATGCGATGGGGAGTCATAGGAAAATAAAGGGATTGAGGCCGGAAAGGGATTTGTTTCAGGGAGCTTTCGGTGCCGGAACATCGAATTGGCGGGCGAGGAAGGCCAGTTGATCGGCGCGTTCTTCGATTTGTTTGGAGACAGGTTTGCCCGCGCCATGGCCTGCCTTGACGTCAATGCGGATGAGCACCGGATTCGGCCCGGTGTGGACCTCCTGCAGGCGCGCGGCGAACTTGAAGCTGTGGGCCGGCACGACGCGGTCGTCGTGGTCGCCGGTGGTGACCATCGTGGGCGGGTAGGCGGTCTTCGGCTTGAGGTTGTGGTAGGGCGAGTAGGCGTACAGCGCCTTGAACTCGTTTTCGTTTTCGCTCGATCCGTAGTCGCTGGTCCAAGCCCAGCCGATGGTGAATTTATGAAATCGAAGCATGTCCATCACTCCCACCGCCGGCAGGCAAGCTCCGTACAACTCCGGACGCTGGGTCATGCAAGCCCCGACGAGCAGGCCGCCATTGGAGCCGCCCTGGATGGCCAACTGCTTCGGCGAGGTCCAGCCTTGTTGGATTAGCCATTCGGCCGAGGCGATGAAGTCGTTGAAGACGTTCTGCTTGCGGAGCTTCGTGCCGGCTTGATGCCACTCCTCGCCGTATTCACCGCCGCCGCGCAAGTTGGGCACCGCGTAAATGCCGCCCATTTCGAGCCAGACCAGGTTGCCTACGCTGAAGGTCGGAGTGAGCGAAATATTGAACCCGCCGTAGCCGTACAAGAGCGTGGGCGTGTGGCCGTTGGGCTTGAGCCCCTTTTTGTGGGTGATGAACATCGGCACCTTCACGCCGTCCTTGCTGGTGACCCAAACTTGTCGGGTCTCAAAGTCGTCAGGCTCGAACGCCACCTTGGGCTGTTTCCAGAGGGTGCTGGCACCGGTCTTGAAGTCGTAGCGGTAGATGCGTCCGGGCACGGTGAAGCTGGTGAAGCCAAAGAAGGTTTCGGTGTCTTCCCGTTTTCCGCCGAAGCCCGAGGCGCTGCCAATGCCGGGGAGTTCCAGCGCCTTTTCGAAAGACCCGTTGAGCTGGTGGATGCGCACTTCGGACCGAGCGTCGCGCAGGGTGTCGCAGACAAAGCGCTCACCCAACACGCTGACTTGAGTGAGGGTGGCCTCCGATTGCGGGATGAGTTCTTTCCAAGCCGTGCGTTCGGGAGTGCGGGTGTCGATGGCGATGAGGCGACCGCGCGGGGCCTTCAGATCGGTGAGGAACCAGAACACGGGGCCGTCATTGCCCACGAAGTTGTAGCTGGCATCGAAATCGTTCAGCAATTCGACGACCGGCGAGCCGGCCTTCTGCAAATCCTGATAGAAGAACCGGTTCCGCGTATCGGTGCCTTGGCTGACCGAGAACAGCAGGTAGTGGCCATCGTCGGACACGCTCGCGCCCAATCCCCACTTGGCTTGGTCCTTGCGCTCGTACACGAGCCGGTCGGTCGATTGTGCCATCCCGACGGTGTGAAAATAGATTTTCTGAAACTCATTCACCGCGGTCAGCGCGGATCCGGGTTTCGGGACGTCGTAGCGGGAATAATAAAAGCCCGAGCCATCCTTGGCCCACGAAATGCCCGAGAACTTCACCCATTCGAGGCGGTCGGGCAGTTCCTGGCCGGAGGCCACGTCGCGGATGCGGATCTCCTGCCAGTCGCTGCCGCTCTTCGAGAATTGATAGGCGACCTTGCTGCCATCTTCAGACGGTTCCAAACGGCCGATGGCGACGGTGCCGTCGGTGCTGAGTTTGTTCGGGTCGAGCAAGACGGTGGGTTCGGCATCCAGGCGGGGGGTGGTGTACCACACACTCTGATTTTGCAGTCCGTCATTGCGGCTAAAGAAGTATCGGTTGCCCTGCTTGGAGGGCACCCCGAAGCGCTCGAAGTTGAAGATCTGCGCCATCCGTTTGCGAATACCCTCACGCTGCGGGATGTCCTGAAGGTAACCGAAAGTGACCTCGTTCTGGCGCTTCACCCAGTCTTGAGTCGCCGGAGCGTTGTCGTCTTCGAGCCAGCGGTAGGGATCTTCGACGCGGACCCCGTGGTAGGTGTCTACGACGTTGCTCTTCGACGTGGCGGGGTAATGGAGGGGAGCACTCATCAAATTCAAGGTGGCAACCAAGGCCGTGGAAATCAGGGCGGCAGCAGCGCGCAACGACATGTGTATTTGATGGTGCCAAATGCCAGCGACTGCAACTCCGGGATCACCCTGCACCGGGACCCCATGGGTCGGGCCTGGGTGAAGGAAGTGGTTCTGGTTCCTCGTGGCTTGCACGCGGACGGTTCTGGGCCAAGGGTCAATTCATGATGCGCTGTTCCACTGCGCGAGCGACTCCGGGTCGGCGATCGCTGCGCGCCCGGACCGTCGGTTTCGTCCTCGTGCTCCGAGTTGCCTGGATGAGCGCATCCCTCGTTGTCATGGCTGATACTTCCAACGTCCAACCTCCGAAACCGCCGGTCGCCAAGACCCACGAACACCGTTCGATTTGGTATAGCGAATCGGTCAATGACCCTTGGTTCTGGCTTCGTGAGAAAACTAATCCGGAGGTGATTAGTTACCTGGAAGCGGAGAATGCTTACATGGAAGCCAGCACCGTGGAGGCCAAGGCCTTTGGTGAATCGCTCTACAAGGAAATGCTGGGGCGCATCCAGCAAACCGACCTCACCGTTCCGCTTCGGCGCGGGGCCTATGATTACTACTCCCGGACCGAAGAGGGCCGGCAGTATGCCATTCATTGTCGGCGCAAGGCGTCGCCAGATGGGGCTTCGGATGCCAAGGCCGCAGAGGAGGTTCTGCTCGATTTGAACCTTTTGGCTCAGGGCCATTCGTTCCTCGGACTCGGTGGTTTTGAGATCAGCGATGCGGGCACCTCGCTGCTGCACAGCACCGATGTCACGGGCTTCCGCCAGTACACCCTCTACCGCAAAGACCTCGCCACCGGGAAGACTTCCGCTCCCTTGGCCGAGCGGGTCACCAGCTTCGAGTGGTCGGCCGACGGTGCGTTTGTACTCTACACCACCGAGGATGCCGTGACCAAACGGAGCAACCAACTGTGGCGCCTGTTCCTGGAAGGCGGTCGGCCGGAATTGGTGCTGGAAGAGAAGGACGAATTGTTCGGCCTGGGCCTGGGGCGGACCAAGGATCATCAGTGGTTCGTCTGCTCTTCGCAAAGCACCGACACCTGGGATCAGCGAATCTTGTCCACCTCCGATCCGAAGGGGTCCTTCCGTCCGGTCTTGCCGCGGGAGAAGGGACACAAGTACGACCTCGAACATCGCGATGGAGTGCTCTTTTTGCGAACCAACAAGGACGCCAAAAACTTCCGTCTGGTGAGTGCCCCGGTTGCAGAACCCGGGCGGTGGACCGAGGTGCTTGCGCATCGCGCCGACGTGCTGCTGAAGGGCCTTGAAGTGTTCCGCGATCACCTGGTGGTGGCCGAACAGAAGGAGGCGCTGACCCACCTGCGAATCCAGAATAAGAACTCAACCCATTGGGTGGAGGTCGCCTTTCCGGAACCAGTGTATTCAGCCCATGCAACCGGCACCCCGGAGCTGGGAGCCAAAGCTTTTCGGCTTACCTACCAATCGATGGCCACGCCTCAGGGCGTCTACGACTGCGACCTGGCCACCGGTCGTCTTACGTTGCTGAAACGCACTCCGGTTCTCGGGGGGTATGATCCCTCGGGCTATGTCACCGAGCGGCGCTGGGTCACTGCGCGCGACAACACCCGCGTGCCCTTGTCGATGGTCTGCAAGAAGGGCGTGAAGCTCGATGGCTCTGCGCCGTGTTTCCTCTATGGCTACGGCTCTTATGGCCTCGGCATGGATGCCAGCTTCTCCATCGCCCGGCTGTCGCTGGTGGAACGCGGCATGGTGTTTGTCATTGCCCACATTCGCGGCGGCGACGAACTCGGTGAGGCCTGGCACGACGACGGCATGCTGATGCACAAGAAGAACACCTTCACCGACTTCGTGGACTGCGGCGAATGGTTGGTGAAGAACCGCATCTCGGCCCCGGATCGGCTGGTGATCGAAGGCGGGAGTGCCGGGGGGTTGCTCATGGGTGCGGTGGTTAATTTGCGACCCGACTTGTTCCGGGCGGTCCACTCGGCGGTGCCGTTCGTGGACGTGATAAACACCATGATGGACGCGAGTCTGCCTTTGACCGTGGGTGAATACTTGGAATGGGGAAATCCCAACGAGAAGCCCGCCTTTGACTACATGCGTTCGTACAGTCCGTATGACAACCTAAAGCCGGGAGCGTATCCGGCCATGCTGGTGACCACCGGCCTCAACGACAGTCAGGTGATGTACTGGGAGCCGGCGAAGTACGTGGCCAAACTTCGTACCCTGAAGACGGACACCCGGCCGCTGCTGTTGAAGTGCAACATGGGGGCCGGACACGGTGGAGCCAGCGGACGCTACGACCGGCTGAAGGAGGTTTCTTTCGAGTACGCGTGGCTGATGACCCAAGTTGGGATCACCCGGTAGAGACATTCCAAAAGCCGACATTCCTGCTCGACAGCCGGGGTGGTCGATGAAAATCGTTGGTTACCGCATAGCACCGACCACCAGACTTAGGCCATCGCTCTTCCGGTTGGACTTCCTGTGCCAGCCAACGGAAACCCATCCATGCGAACAGATTCCCAGACCAGTGCAGGCGTTTTACCGTTGGCCCGCCGAAAGGCGGGTCTGTCCCGACGGTGGCTCGTCGCGGGGTTGGCAGGTCAGCTTCCCAGAGGCCTGCTTCCGGGGATCCTCGCGTGGGTGATCCTGGCTTGGATGATCGGGATGACCGCGGCCACCGCTCAGGACGCGGCCCCAGGCTCCACCGCGACCCGGGAGGCCGGCGGTTCTCCCGACCCCAGGGGACCGGGCACGATTGAGATGGCACGGCTGCTCAATCAATTGGCGGGGCAGGCCAATCCGATGGAGAACCGGTTCCTCAACCTCGGCCGGGTTGAGGCGTTTCGCCGGGCACTTGAGGGGAACCCGGAGCCGGAGCGGGAACTCCATGCGCGATTCCAACTCGCCACCGAATTGCTCCAGGTCAACCGGCTCGAAGAGGCGTTGATGGAGATCCGGCGTGTGCGGTCCATGGCCAAGGCCCTCGAGATGCCCCTGCTCGAGGTCAACGACATCAACCTGTCGCTCCGCGAGGCCCTCTGCCACATGAGGCGCGGCGAACTGGCCAACTGCCTCAGCAACCACAACTCCGACTCCTGCCTGCTGCCACTGCGGGGCGGCGGCATCTACCGCACCCGCGACGATTCCCTGCAGGCCCGCTCGGTGCTCACCAACCTCCTGGCCCGCCATCCCGACAACCTGTCCGCTCGCTGGTTGCTCAACGTCGCCCACATGACCCTCGGTGAATATCCCGACCGGGTGCCTTCGCAGTGGCTCATCCCCACCAACGTCTTCCGCTCCGACCACGACATCGGGCGTTTCTTGGACGTCGGACCGAATGTCGGCTTGGCGCGCACCGAGCTGTCGGGCGGTGCGGTCGTTGACGATTTCGACGGCGACAGCCTGCTCGATGTCGTGACCTCGTCCATCGGTCTCTCGGACCCGATGCGCTTTTTCCACAATCTGGGTGATGGCCGGTTCCAGGAGCGCACCCGCGAGGCGGGGCTCGAGGGCCTCACCGGCGGACTCAACCTGCTGCATGCCGACTTCGACAACGACGGTGACCAGGACATCCTTGTGCTGCGGGGAGCCTGGATGGGCGAGGGCGGTCGCTACCCCAACTCGCTCCTGCGCAACGACGGTGGCCGCTTCGAGGACGTCACGAAGCAGGCTCGCCTGCTGTCCTTCCATCCCACCCAGAACGCCGTGTGGTTCGATTACAATGGCGACGGCTGGCTCGACCTCTTCATCGGCAACGAGTCCATGCCCGGCGGTCCGCCTCACCCCTGCGAGCTGCACCGCAACAACCGCGACGGCACCTTCACCGACGTGTCGCGGGTCAACCGCCTCGACGTGGTGGCCTTCGTGAAGGGCTCGACGGCCATCGACTACGACAACGACGGCCGGCCCGACCTGTTCCTGTCGGTGCAGGATGGCCGGAGCATGCTCTTCCGCAACGACGGCCCGAAGCCGGGGACTGCCACCGAGAAGGCGCGCTGGGGTTTTACCGAGGTGGCCGAGGCGGCGGGGGTGACCGGCCAGCGCTCAACCTTCCCCTGCTGGTCATTCGACTACGACAACGACGGGTTTGAGGACCTCTTCGTGGCCGGCTACCGCATCCGGACCGTCGGCGAAGTGGTGGCGGACGTGCTGGGGATGCCCAGCCCGGCCGAGCGGGCCCGCCTCTATCGCAACCGGGGCAACGGCACCTTTGAAGATGTCTCGAAGGCCGTCGGCCTGGATCGGGTGCTGCACGCGATGGGCTCCAACTTTGGGGACCTCGATAATGACGGCTGGCTCGATTTCTACCTCGGCACCGGCGATCCCAATTTCGACACGCTCATCCCCAACCGGATGTTCCGCAACGATGGTGGGCGTCGCTTCCAGGACGTCACTACCAGCGGTGGGTTTGGAACCTTGCAGAAGGGGCATGCGGTGGCCTTCGCGGACCTCGACAACGACGGAGATCAGGACGTCTACGAGGATTTAGGAGGGGCCTATCATGGAGACCAGTATCCCAACGCGCTCCTGGAGAACCCCGGCCATGGAAATCATTGGATCAAGCTGAAGCTGGAAGGTCGGACAGCGAACCGCTCGGGCATTGGAGCACGCATCCGAATTCGATGTGCGACGCCGGATGGTGATCGAATCATCCATCGCACCTGCAACACCGGAGGCAGTTTCGGTGGAAATCCCCTCCGACTGGAGATCGGCTTGGGCCGGGCTACCGAGGTGAAATCTGTAGAGATTGATTGGCCAGGAAGCCGATCCCAGCAATCGGTGAAGATTCCCCGGATCGATTCGGCTTACCGGATCCGCGAGGGGGAATCCGAGGTTCAGAACATCCCGCTGAAACCCATGCGGTTCATGACGACCAACGCTGAACCTCATTCACACCACCATCCCAGCCCTGCGCCGTAGCGGGAAAAGTCCCGTGGGATCCAGTGCCCTCGTGGGCGGTATACATTTTACGCCAGCACGGCCTGAATCACGCGGCCGTGGACATCGGTGAGGCGGTAGTCGCGGCCGCCGAAGCGGTGGGTCAACCGCTCGTGATCGATTCCCAGCAGGTGCAGCAGGGTGGCATGCAAATCGTGGATTTCGACGGGGTTCTCGGCCGCCTTGTAGCCGTACTCGTCGGTCGATCCATAGGCCATGCCTCCCCGAACGCCGCCACCGGCCATCCAAAGACTGAATCCGTGGGGATTGTGATCTCGGCCATCCCGACCTTGAGCGAAGGGGGTGCGCCCGAACTCGCCGGACCAGAGGACCACGGTTTCATCCAGCAGGCCGCGCGCCTTGAGGTCGGTTAGCAAACCGGCGATGGGTTGGTCGATGGCACGGGCGTTGATCGAGTGGTTGTTGCGCAAATCTCCATGAGCATCCCAACGGGAGTTGCCGTGGGCCCGGGTGCACGTGAGTTCGACGAATCGGACGCCGCGCTCGATGAGTCGACGGGCCACCAGGCATTGCCGGCCATAAGAGCGGGTGTGTTCGGAGGTGGAGTCTAAGCCATAGAGGCGTCGGGTGGCTTCCGATTCACCGTGGATCGACGTCGCCTCGGGCACCGACATCTGCATCCGATAAGCCAGTTCTGCGTTGGCGATGGCCGCTTCGAGGGCGTCGTGGGAGCCCAGTCGCGTGAGCGCGGCTGCATCGAGCGCGCGCACCGAGGTTAGTTTGTCGCGTTGAAGGCCGGGCGCCGTCTCCAAGGGTTGGATGTTGGCTAGGGCGGGCAGGTCGTTGCGCAAGAGCGATGCCTGATGACTGGCCGGAAGGAAACCGGGTCCGAAACAGTCCACACCGCCCGAGGGAATGAGCCCCCCGTCGAGGACTACGTAGCCGGGGAGGTCTCGGTTTTCGGTTCCGAGACCGTAAGTGGTCCAGGCCCCCATGCTCGGCCGGCCGGCCATCCCGCTGCCAGAATGCAGGAAGTAGTTGGCGGCGTTGTGCTCCGAGAACCGCGACACCATGGAGCGGATCACGCACAAGTCGTCGGCGCGGGAACCCACCTGGGGAAAGAGTTCGCTGACCGGTAGGCCGCTTTGGCCACGAGGACGGAACGCCCAGGGACTGCCCAGTGTGGCTCCGTTGTCCTCGAACTGGGTGGGTTCCATGCGCAGTCCGAAGGGCTTTCCGTCTTCTCGGGTGAGGCGCGGTTTCGGGTCAAAGGTGTCCACCTGCGAGACGCCTCCATCCATGTAGAGGAAGATGACATTCCTAGCCTTGGGCCGGTGGTGAGGCTTGCCGCGTTGGCCCGAGGTCCCCGGGTTGGCCGAAGCAGCCGCGTGGGCGGTTCCACCCAGCAGCGCGTTCATGGCCAGTGCGCCAAA
>CAMDDW010000047.1:0-23349 GCA_945893185.1 Akkermansia muciniphila
GTCCAATAAGGGGCCCCCTGCCGCGGCGGATCGCTGTCACGGTGATCATTGGCGTAACTCAAGAGGGCCAGGTTGAGCTGCCGGAGATTCGATTGGCAGCGGACGCTTAGGGCTTGGGATTTGGATTTCGAAAGGGCGGGCAAGAGCAACGCCGCGAGAATGGCGATGATGGCGATGACGACCAACAACTCGATCAGAGTGAATGCTGATGGGTGGCGAACACGATGAAAGGGGGGGGGTCATAACTGGACCTCAAAGAAGATAACGATTGATCAGTGGGTTTCCTGACAGACTTGTTTTTTCCAGTCGGAAGAAACGATCGGCCATTTTGTCTAATTCCGAATTCGAGGGGAGGAATCATAAATTGCTCCAAATAAACAGGGCGGCCAACAGCCCATCCCAAGAAAAAAACGTTTGAACTGGAGTCAGGTCAACCGGCGATGGCTCGGTCGAGGCTGGCCTTGAGATCCTTCTTGGACTTCAGGCCCACGGACTGCTCGACCACCTGGCCGCCCTTGAAGAGCAGCAAGGTTGGGATGGAGCGGATTCCGAACTGACCGGCCAGGTCCTGGTAGTCATCAATGTTGACCTTGGCGATCTTGGCCTTGCCGGCGTACTCGGTGGCCAGCTCGTCGAGAACCGGTCCGAGCATCTTGCAAGGGCCGCACCACTCAGCCCAAAAGTCCACCAGGACGGGTTGTTCGGAGCCGATGATCTCGGCGGGGAAGTTCTGGGTGGTCGCAGTGATGATGTTGGCAGCAGCCATAGATTTGGAAAGAAAGCCCGAAAGACTTAGTTCGCAACGACGAATTGCGCGGCGACGGCGGCGATGCCGAGGGCCATCGCGGCGAAGGCCAATCCCATGTCGAGGCCACTAATGCTGGCAGGCTTGGCAGCCGGACGGCTGGCCGGGGCAGCCGGTTTGGCGACCGGAGCGGCGGCTGCGGCAACGGGTGTTGCGGGCGCGGCCGCTTTGGTGGCGTGCGAAGACATTGAGGCTGCCGCCATGGATGTCGCCGGTGCGGCCGCGGCCGGTGCGGCCGGAGCGGCGGCGGGTGCTGCGGAAACCGGGGCGGGAGTCGCCGTCGCAGAAGGCACGCGGATCGAAGGGCCACCCGCGGGCTTGGGCGGGAGGCTAATGCGTACTGTCTGCTTCTTCTGGGCGGACGCCTCGGCCGGATTCTGGGGTTCGGCAGCGGCGGGCGGGTTGACCGGAGGCGTGGTTTCGGACATAGGATTTACTTCCAAACGCTAGGAATCGAGTTTCGGGGTGTCAACCGGATTGTCCCGTCATATGCGTTTAAGAGCGTGTCTTGAATGCTTCATTTCCATCCGGCTTCCCGGCACCATAGCCGGGTGCATGGTAAACCCATCGTAGTGACCGGTGGCGCGGGCTTCATCGGATCGCACTTGACCGACCGTCTGCTGGAGGCGGGAGAGCAGGTGATCGTCGTGGACGATTTGTCCGCGGGTTCTCGCTCCAATCTGAGTTTGGCTGAGCGGAATCCTCGGTTCAGTTTCCGCGCCTGCAAGGTGTCAGAATGCCACGATCTGGAATCACTCGTAGCCAGTGCCGCGATGGTGGTGCATCTGGCGGCCGTTGTAGGAGTGGAACAGGTGATGCGTTCGCCCATCCGTACCATCGAGACCAATCTCGGTGAGACTGAAGCTGTGCTGGCCGCAGCCTCTCACAGTGGCACACCGGTGCTGCTGGCATCGACTTCCGAGGTGTATGGGAAAAGCTCCCAGCCGGAGTTTTCGGAGACCGACGACTTGCTCATTGGTCCATCGATTTTGGCACGCTGGAGTTATGCCTGCTCCAAGCTGATGGATGAGTTTTTAGCGATGGCCTACCATCGTGAACGCGGTGTCCCCGTGCGCATCGTGCGTTTCTTCAACACAGTGGGTCCCCGGCAGACCGGAGCCTATGGTATGGTCATTCCGCGCTTCGTGGACTCGGCCCGTGCGGGTCGCCCGGTGCAGGTCTATGGTGACGGTCGTCAGTCCCGTTGTTTCTGTCATGTGGCTGATTCCGTCGAGGCAGTCCTTCGCTTGATGCGCTCCCCGGAGGCTGTGGGGCAGGTGGTGAACGTGGGCAATGATCAGTCGGTGGAAATCCGGGAACTGGCAGAGCGGGTGATCCGGGTGACGCGTTCGGCATCCCGGGTGGAGTTGGTTGCCTATGAGACCGTTTTCGGTCCGGGTTTTGAGGACATGCGCCACCGCAAGCCCAGCCTGAAGTTGCTGGAACGCCTCACGGGGTTTCGCCCCAGGCGGACGCTGGATGAGATCCTGAAGGATTTGACGGTGTCCCGAGCCGGAACGATTTCAGTGAGGAGACCCGGGATGGCGACGTTCTGAATCGACTCGGGCCAAGCGGTTCTGTTCCGGAGTGAGCTCTAGCAGCTCTCGTAAGCCTGACTTCGAACAGTCCTCCCAAGGGGGGCGAATTCTCGCTGAGAAATTGCGAGGCGATCCGATGGCAATCACCGCATTACTTCCAGGGTCTCACCGGGTCTCATCGGTTACTTCCCCGGAAACCCGACCGAGAAAACTAGAGTGGCAAAACAAAAAGGCACCCCGTTGGGGGTGCCTTTTGTGTGTTCAACCCGGTTGGGTTGAATTCGATGCGTGCAACTTAGTTGCCAGCAGCCGGGAAGATGAAGTTCTGCGCGCCGGAGGCGGCAGCGGAGTCGCGGATCTGATCGCGGAAGCGGCCCGAGGAAACCTGCTGCACGGAGCCGTCACCCAAGAGGATGTTGCCGGCGTTCTGGTGGATCGAGCTGGTGTAGCCGATCTTGGTCAGAACTGCAGCGGCGATGGCACCGTTGGCGTCGGGGTTCGCGAAGATGATGTGCTTGCCAGCCAGCAGAGCCTCGGTCGAGCCGTTGGTCACGTTGCGGTCGCCGCCCAAGATGCTCTGGGGCTGCTCTTCAGTGGCCGTGGTGCCGAGGAAGTAGCTCGGAACCTTCTGGTTGTTGGCGAGAGCCAAGCGCTGCACACCCACCCAGGTGTTGGAGGCGGTGTAGCGGCTGCCGTCCGAGGGGCACCAGACGATCTTCGGGGTGCTCAACTCGTTCGACACGGCCGCGAAGGCGGCGGTGACGTTGTTCGAGATGCCGGTAGCCATGGTGCCGGCCACGGAGGCGGCGACGAGCGAGACACCGCCCTGATCGGGAGAAACCTGCCAGGGGTAGGCGCCACCGAAGTCCACCGCAAAGGTGCGGAAGGCCAGACCGATGTTCTTGAGGTTGTTGACGCAGGAGATGCGGTTGGCGCGAGACTTGGCCTTGGCCAGAGCAGGCAGGAGCATGCCGGCCAGAATCGCGATGATGGCGATAACGACGAGCAACTCGATCAGCGTGAAAGCGCCGAGACGTTGTTTGCGGAGACGATTCATAGGATTTAGTTTGTGAAGTTAAGGGCTTAAGGTTGGGCGACTGTAGGCAGTCAACCTAGAGTGTCAACGCCATTTGTCCCTTTTCAAGCTATGAAGATGCCATCTCTCTAAAACAAAGCTTTCATTGGTCTTTCGCCGATTTTTGATGGATGCCTTTGCGTGAGCTGCGTGATCTTGACGCCAACGCTGAGTTTTTTTTCGTCGTATTTTTTCAGAGGAGGTCCTGAGAAAGAAAAAACCCGGGCAATCGCCCGGGTTTGTGAGAGTCATTTCAGGAGGCGCTCAGACGCCCTGGTCGATCACGGCGTGGGGACCGTAGCGATCGTCTGAAGGATACGGCTGGAAATCGCGTACGGGTCGCCCTGGGAGTTCGGGCGGCGATCTTCAATATACCCCTTGTAGCCGTTGTTCACGAAGCTGTGGGGGACTCGGACCGACGCGCCGCGGTTGGCCACGCCGTAGCTGAACTTGTCGATCGATTGGGTCTCGTGCAACCCCGTCAGACGCAAGTGGTTGTCCGGTCCGTACACGGCGATGTGCTCGTTCTTGTACTTGTCGAACGCCGCCATGAGGGACTCGAAGTAAGGCTGTCCACCCGTCTCGCGCATGTAGGTCGTCGAAAAATTGGCATGCATGCCCGAACCGTTCCAATCCACGTCCATGCCGAGGGGCTTGCAATGCCAGTTGATTTCAATGCCGTACTTTTCGCAGAGGCGCATCAAAATGTAGCGGGCAATCCAGACCTGATCGGCGGCGGTTTTGGAGCCCTTGCCAAAGATCTGGAATTCCCACTGTCCCTTGGCGACTTCGGCATTGATGCCCTCGTGGTTGATGCCCGCATCGAGACACAGTTCGAGGTGCTCTTCGACTATTTCGCGGGCGATGTCACCGACGGCCTTGTAGCCAACACCCGTGTAATATTCACCTTGCGGGTAGGGGAACCCACCCCCCTCTGGGAAGCCAAGGGGAGCGCCATCTTTGTAGAGGAAATATTCCTGCTCGAAGCCGAACCAGGCGCCGGGGTCGTCTAAGATGGTGGCGCGAGTGTTGCTCTGATGAGGAGTCACACCATCGGGCATCATCACTTCGCACATCACCAGAGCGCCGTTCTTGCGGGTGGTGTCGGGATAAATAGCCACCGGCTTCAAGACACAGTCGGAGCTACGTCCCTCAGCTTGGCGGGTAGAACTGCCGTCGAAATTCCAGAGGGGCAATTGCTCCAGCTTCGGAAAGCTCTCAAAATCCTTGATCTGGGTTTTGCCGCGGAGGTTGGGGACTGGCTGGTAACCATCGAGCCAGATGTATTCCAATTTGTATTTAGCCATGGATGTGAATGGTAGTGACTGCAGCGAATCGTCCCGATGCAGCGAATTCATGAAGCAGGGCAGGTGCCATGATTCGTTCGCCGCACTTCCCGCCCGGGGAAATGGGATGTTTTCGACGGAAATGATAAACTTAGAGGGCCTGCTCGCCTACAAATTTTGCGCGAAGACCGATAAACGAGTGTTGATTGTTGGTCTTGGTGGGTAAAAAGAATCAAAATTTCCGCGGGGTTGTTGAAAATTTCAGGGCAATGTGCCGATCGCATGGGTGCGGCTTGCCCCATCCTGGGCTTCCACCAGCTTCCCCACTGGCCGGATGGCGGTCGGCCTTCTAGGGTACCGCCACGCTCATGTTGAAGGTCAAAGACACACTGCGGTCTACGGTCCATCTGAGCTTCGATGGCCGGGTGATCAAGACCTACCACGGCCCCGATGCCGCCATTCGATTCGAAACCGAGGTTAAAGTTCTGAAGTTCTTGGAGGCTCGAGGGTGTCCCTTCGTGCCGCGACTCATCGTAGAAAATTCGAACCTTCCTCAAATTGTTACGACCAATTGCGGGCAACGGGTCGAGCACTTGGATTCTGAGCGGCTCCAAAGCCTTTTTGCTGAGTTGGAAACTTACGACGTCCGGCACGACGACCAGGCTGCCAGGAATGTCACCTACCGGGGATCCGATGGACGGTTTTGCATCATCGATTTTGAGTTTGCGACTTTGTTGAACTCGGCTTCCACCCCATCCCTTGAGGGCCCTTGAATGAATGCCACGGCCGGTAATATCGCCCGCTTCCGCCTGCACTGGTCTGGTTGTTCTGACCGCGGGAAGATTCGCGCCAACAATGAGGATGCCTTCGTGGGGTTGCGGTTCAACCAGCAGGAGTTGGAGCGTCTCGGCAAGGAGGGGCAGTCGACGCTCCAGACAGCCGATTTCGTTTTTGCTGTCAGTGATGGCATGGGGGGCGCGCAAGCCGGAGAATTTGCCAGTCGGATCGCCGTCGAAAAGGTGCCTCAAATTTTGCCGAAGGGATTCCGTTCAGAATCAGGGCATCCAGAAGCCGATTCTGCCGAGGTGCTCTTGCAGGCGCTCTTCCAGGAAATTCACAAGGCCCTGGTCTATCTGGGCCGAAGTTATGAGGAGTGCCGTGGCATGGAGACGACCCTGAGCTTGTGCTGGTTTGCTCCGGGACTTCTTCACTTTGCCCATGTGGGTGACAGTCGAATCTACCACCTGCCCGTTACCGGAGGCATTCGTCAGCTCACCGAAGACGACACTCACGTGGGTTGGCTGCATCGGCAGGGAAAAATCAATGAGCGCGAGGCCAGAACCCATCCGAGGAGGAATGTGCTCCAGAAGGCACTGGGGGGTGGCAATCAGTTCGTGGATCCCCAGATCGGCTCCGTTGCCTACACTGTTGGTGATCGATTTTTGCTCTGCTCCGACGGTTTGGTCGAGGGTTTGTATGATGCCCACCTGCTGGATCTGATCGGGGTAGCCGGAGTGGCTGGAACGCAGGAGGGATTGGGGCAGCGCTTGGTCGAGGCCTCTGTGGCAGCCAGCGGTCGAGACAACACGACAGCCTTGGTGATTGAAGTGGCAGGCGTCGGATCGGGTGGGGACTCCGATAACATTCCGTAGGTCCCTCTGGAGCCAGACAGCAAAAAACCGCACTGGTTTCCCAGTGCGGCTTGAAGAGTTTTTCGGGGGGGCCGAGGGGTTAGTTGTGGTAGCCCTCTTCGCCGTGCTCGGCGAGGTCGAGACCGTTGATTTCTACTTCCTCGGTCGGGCGGAGTCCGACGAGCGCCTTCACGATGTAGGCGATGATGGCTGTGGCCACGACGCTCCAGACGATGGTCAGCACGACCGCTTTGAGCTGGGCACCGAGCAGGCCGGCCTTCAGGCCTCCCACCACCGAGTTGGCCTTCTCGTCAGCCAGGATGCCGGTGAGGATGGCTCCCAAGGTGCCGCCGATGCCGTGCACACCGAAGGTATCCAGAGCATCATCGTAACCGATCATCTTCTTGAGGAAGGAGCAGGCCAGGTAGGGAATGATGCCGGCCAAGACGCCGACGATGACCGCGGAAGTCGGGGTGATGAAGCCGCAGGCCGGAGTGACCACAACCAAACCAGCGACGATGCCCGAGCAGAATCCGAGGACGCTGGGCTTGCCTCGAGTGATCCATTCAATCATGGGCCAGACGAAACCGGCGGTGGCGGCAGCCAAGGTGGTGGTGGTGAACGCGTTGGCGGCGATCGCGTCGGCGCCGAGTGCGGAACCCGCATTGAAGCCGTACCAGCCGACCCAGAGCATGCCCGTGCCAACCATGCACAAGGTCATCGAGTGCGGGGTCATCGGCTCACGGCCGTAGTTCTTGCGCTTGCCGAGGATGATGCAAAGGACCAGAGCGCTCCATCCTGAGGTCATGTGGACCACGGTGCCGCCGGCAAAATCTAGTGCCTTGATGGCGGCGTCTTTGTTGAGCGGTCCGCACATCAAGCCGGTGGTGGACCAGACCATGTGAGCGAACGGGAAGTACACCGCGAACATCCAAATGGTCACAAACAGAAGCACTGCGATAAACTTCATACGCTCGGCGATGGCTCCGATGATCAGGGCCGGTGTGATGATAGCGAAGGTCAGCTGGAACATGGCCCACATGGAGTCGCTAATCCAGTAGTAGCCCGCGCCCACGGCACCGGACTCGACGCCCTTGAGCATCGCATAGGCAGAATCGCCGATGAATGCGTTGCCCACGCCGAACGAGAGGCTGTATCCGATGGCCCACCAAAGGATCGTCACCAGTCCGGCGATGCCCATGCACTGAGCCAACACCGAAAGGATATTCTTCTTGCGGACCAGACCGCCGTAGAACAACGCCAATCCGGGCATGGTCATGAACAGCACTAGCGCGGTGGAGGTCATTTGCCAGGCGTTATGGCCCGGGCCTGGGCCGGCGATCTTGCTCGTGACGTTGGTGTTGCTAGCGGTGGCGCGGGCCGAGTTGTTGACGTACGCCTCCAAGTCGGCCAAGCGCTCCTCAACGCTGGGGTCGGCGGCGCGGGTATCGACTGCGGAAAACGCCAGAAGGGCGCAGGTGAGTGTTAGGAAAAATTTTCTAAAAAACGTTTTCATCTATTTTTTGGTCCTTGAGTCCAGTAAGGGGTGGTTGGGGCTGGGTGTTTGAGGGATGCCTTAGGTTCAGACTGCGTTGTCCCCTTTCTCTTCGGTGCGGATCCGGATGGCCTCGGTGACTTCGGAAACGAAGATCTTGCCATCGCCGATTTTGCCGGTCTTGGCGGCTTTGATAATGGCCGAGGTGGCCTCGTTCACCTTGGTATCTGATACCACGAGCTCGATTTTGATCTTGGGCAGGAAATCGACCGTGTACTCACTGCCGCGGTAAATCTCGGTGTGCCCTTTCTGGCGACCGAAGCCCTTGACCTCGGAGACGGTCATTCCCTCGATGCCTACGTCATGGAGGGCGTCTTTGACCTCCTCGAGTTTGAAGGGTTTTATCACTGCTTCGATTTTCTTCATGTGTGTTATGTCCAGTTACTGAAGGGGGCCTGTGAGCACCTCTTCATGGTGTTAATGCGGTGCCGGAGAATTCGGATCGACCCGCAGGAGTTTGTTTTCCTGAGCGTCTACCATTTCGGCTTAAAACCCTGGAAGCAGCAGGGATGCCATTCACGTTTTCGCTCTGGTTTATCAGGCTAAAACTGTGGAAAGGCTGGGAAAACCCCTCGTGATTTCTACCCGTCGTTTTCGAGTCGAAAGCGAGGGGTGGTTCTTTTTGACCAGTAAGGTGAAAAAGGGTAGGCAGGCTGTGCAGAAACAGAATTTGAGTCCGTCAGGCCCCGTGATGGGGCGAGCGGTCTTTGCTTACGGCTTGGGAGGTAACGACGGACCCAAGAGCAAAACGGTGCTAACGATCACAACCCAGGCGACTGCATCGAGCCACAGCCCGTGACGCATCATGGTCTTCAGAGGGATGCAGCCCGTTCCGTAGGCCATGGCATTGGGCGCAGTGGAAACCGGTAACAAGAAACCCATGGAGCAGCCGAGGCAGGTGGCCAGGGCGGGCTTGAGGGGATCGATACCCGCTGCCTGCGCAACAGCGATGGCGATGGGCACCACCATGGTGGCCGAGGCGGTATTGGTGGTAGTTTCACTGACGAGGATGCCGACTCCGGTGAAAAGTAGGGTCAGGCCCACCACCGAATGGCTTTGGAACAGCGCCGCCAAGCCTGAACCAATCCAGTGGGCCAAGCCGGTGGAAAACATTAATTCGCCCAAGCACATGCCTCCGGCAAAGAGCAGGATTGTTCCCCAATCAATGGCTGCGGCGTCCCGCCACTCCAAAGTGAAGGAATCCCGTTGGGAATTGGTGGGCAGGAAGAACATCGCTGAAGCTGCCAGAAGGCCGATGATGCTTTCTGGAGCGTGGGCACCGATCCATAAATAAGCAGGACTCGACGATCCTCGGTCATCCAAGGCCGCGATGAGCCCGGGCAAGATCCACAAGGCCACTGCCCCCAGGAACACAGCCACCACATTTAACTGCCCTCGGGTCCAACTGCCCAGGCTGGCCCGTTCCGTCTCCAGCCAATCGCGATTGGTGGACAGGGATACGGTCGGAATCGGGCAATGTCGGCTGAACCGCCAGACCAGAAACCCTGTCAGAACGATGGCAATCGGAAGTCCCAGGCCCATCCACTGGAAGAAGGTGATTTTGTAACCCAAGAGCCGCTCGATGGCTCCGATCCCGATGAGGTTGGGCGGGGTGCCGATGGGCGTGGCCAAGCCGCCGACTGAGGCCGCGAAGGCGGTGATGAGCATGAGCCCTGCAGCAAATGGCGTGGCTTGATAATTAGTTATTCCTTGGCGAGAGCCCAATTCGGCCAGAATCGATAGGCCGATGGGCAGCATCATGGCTGTCGTGGCCGCGTTGGAGACCCACATGGAAATCACCGCCGTAATGCCTGCGAAGGCGGCGTACAGGCGGGTGGGGCTGGCTCCGACCCAGGGCATCGCCAGCAGCGTGAAGGCAAAACGTCGGTTGAGGCCGTGTTTGAGCATCGCCTCGCCCATCATAAAGCTGCCCATGAACAAGAAGATGACCGGGTCGGAGAAGGGCTTAAAAACCTCCCGGGCTGAGCCCAGCCCAGCCAGCACGCAGAGCGACGGTGCCAAGAGCGCCGTAGCCGCCAGAGGAATGGCTTCGGTCATCCAAAGTGTCAGCGACATGCCGACGATAGCAAAGAGGTGTCGAGCCGGAACGGACAATCCCGGGAATGGAATAAACCACAGCACGACCAAAACCATCGGGGCCAGGTACCAACCCACACGTTTACGCAGGCGCTCAAAACGTTCCTCGGCCGGTGACATGTTGCTACTCAGGCCGAGGTCTTGGGTGGGTAGCGACATGGGTCAAAGGGGGGACCTGAGCATTTTTACGGGATCCCTTGAGAAGGGGACCCAGCCGGCCACCTGTCAATGCGGGGATCCGAAGCAGTACACGAAGCCGTCGTCGCAACCGATGACGATGTGGCCATCTACCACGGCGGGGGAACTTTGAATCGGTTGGCCCAGTTCGTAATTCCAGCGCTCCTTGCCGTCGGCCAAAGAGACGATGTAAAGCCGTCCGTCGTCGGACCCGACAATCACGCGGTCGCCGGCCACCACCGGAGAACTCTCCACTTTGCCCCGGGTCTGGAAGGTCCAGACCGGCTTGCCGTCGGCCCGCTGGATGCAGTGGAGGCGTTTGTCGCGGCTGCCGATGACCACGCGGTCGGCGGTCACGGCCGGCGAGGACATGAAGGGAAAAGCCCGGTCGCGGTACTTCCAAAGGATCTTCCCCTCCTCGACATCGACGCAGAGCAATTCGTTTTCGTAGTGGCCGACGTAGAGCAGGTTGCCCTCCATGGCCCCGGAAGCTGCGATGTACGCGCCGGCTTCGATTTCCCGCAATTTCTTGCCGCCGATCACATCAACCACATGGACGATGGCGTCGCAGCCGCCGAAGGCGGTTCGCCCGCGGGAAATGGCCGGCGAGCCATTAATATAATTGCCCGTCTCGTAGACCCAGTTCGATTTTCCGGTGGTGGCCTCGAGGCTGTAGAGCTTGAAGTCGTAGCCACCGACAAGGATGTTGGTAGAGGTTCCGTTGGTGCCGGTGATCCAGTTGGCGCTGCTCTTAATCTTGTCGTCAAAGCCCTGGCTCCACAGTTTGGCCCCGGTCTTGGCGTCGAGGGCGAAGAAGTTGGTCAGGGTGTCGCCGATGAAGACGCGGCCGTCGAGGACCAGAGGCGACGCCTCCACCGGCCCGCCGGTTCGGAAGGACCAGCGTTTGCTGCCGTCTGAAAGCGAAAGGCAGACCACGTTGGAATCGGCCGATCCAATGAAGACGGCCCCGTCGACGATGGCGGCGGTGGCACTGACCGCACCGCCGGTCTTGAAACGCCACTTCAGCACCGGTGCCTCCGGGATGCGCGCCGGGCTAACCCCGCTCTGTGCCGGATCGCCTCGGAACATCGGCCAAGAGCTCCCGGTGGCAGCACGAAGGCCACCGAGACCTTCGGCACCAAGAGTAATAGCCATGACCAGGAGGAAGATGCGGATCATGGGTGCAAGGTTCGGTGATTGCTCCAGGAAGGCAATGCAGAGACACAGGGTCCGACGGACTCGTCAACGGGCTGCAGTCGGGTATTAGCGGTAGACGTAGAACGTTCCGATGGGAGGTTGCCCGAAGGTTCACTGACCCCAGGCGCCTCAATACAACCCTTCCTCGTTGGACCAAAGGCCCCTAACCTCCGAGTGTCGTCATGGCGTCTGACCTCTTTCCCGATACGATCCTCATCCGGCCCGACATTCTGAGTCGGCTCGATTTTGCCGTGCTCTTCGGCAACACCGCTCCAGTTGAACTGGAGTTGGGTGCGGGGGATGGCTCCTTCCTGCTCCAGTATTCTGCGGCGCATCCGGAGGTGAATTTTCTGGGTGTAGAACGACTATTTGGCCGACTGCGAAAGATCGACCGGAAGGGCCGGCGTCAGGGATTGAAGAACCTCCGCGGGCTGCGCATGGAGGCGACCTACCTCATGGACTGGATGATCGCTCCGGCCTCCTTGTCGGCCATTCATGTGTATTTTCCCGATCCCTGGCCCAAGAAGCGGCATCACCGTCGACGTCTGATTAATCCTGCCTTCGCCGCACTGGCCGCTCAAAGCCTCAGGCCTGGTGGGCGATTCCATTGCCGCACCGATGACGCTTCGTACTTCGAGCAAATGCTGGAGGTCTTCAATGGAGCCACAGAACACTTTCTCCCCGGTCAAGAACCGGAGGGCTTGTTAGAGGTGAAGACGGACTTTGAGCGGGAGTTCAATGCTCAGGGAATTCCCACTCGACACGCGACTTGGGTGCGGCGCTGACTGGGGTCTACCCCATGAGCGTCGAGCCGCGAAGAGTCTTGCTGATCCGTAATCCATCGTCGGCTTCATCCCGGCCGCAGACCCACCGTTTGGAGCGATTCGTGGCCTGTTTGGCCGAGGGCGGGGTTCATTGCGATATTCGGGTCACCGAATACGCCGGTCATGCGCTGGAATTGGCGCGCACCCATGGGGCCGCATTCGAGTGCGTCATCGCCGCCGGCGGTGATGGAACGGTGCATGAGGTGGCCAGTGGGCTGATTGCCGGAGGTTCCCGGGCCGCTCTCGCGGTGGCCCCGTTCGGACGTGGCAATGACATCGCCCAATTGGCGGGAGTGTCAGGATCGGTTGGTCGGGACGATGAGGCAGCGATCCGTGCGATCCTGGAGCCCAGGCCGGTGACCCTCGACACGATCCGGGTCACGTGGCGCGAGAATTCTTCAGCGGGAACGGAATCCGGAGGCGCTGCGACCGAATCGATTGAGCGGGTCCGGCACGCCATCCTTTTCGGCGGGGTGGGTTTTGTCGGCGAACTGCTCCGCAAGACCACGCCGGCCACCGTAAAATGGTTCGGCCCCCGATGGTGTTATTCAGCCGGTTTTTTTCGGGCGCTGTTCTCGTTCCGGCCCCCGGTGCTTCGGGTTCGTTCGGAGCAGGGCGAGCAAGTGCTTTCCAATGCGGTGGCGGTGGTGGTCGGCAATGCTCCCTTCGCCGGCGGCGGGTTAATGCGCATCGGACCGGGAGCCTCAATGACTGACGGGGTCTTGGAGTTGACCTTGATCGAGGCGGTGGGGCGCTGGGCATTGGCTCTTCAATTCTTACGCCTGCTGCGCGGTACCCATGTCCGTCACCGGCAGGTCCGGTTCTTTCGAGGGCATTGGTTGGAGGTGTCCGCCGATCCTCCGCAACTGCTTGCGTTGGATGGCGAACTCCTGGGAACTAGCCCGGTGCGTTTCGAGGTGAACCCTCGATCCTTAACCGTGCTGACGGGGTCGGCGTCGGTGGTGTGACGGGGGTTCAACGCAACACAACGGTCGCCCACCCGCCGATTCCAGCGGGCTTCAGCCGGCTTCAGCAAGCCTCAGCGTGCCGGGAGCAACGGCTGCAGCAGATCGGATATTTCCGCAGCCCCGGTGTCATTGAGGTGATCGTCGTCGGTGTAGAAAAATCGGCGTCCCTCGGCATAGCGCACTGATCCATCTTCCCGGTAGAAACGGGAGGCGCTGTCCACGATTCGGAGGTTCGGAAAGCGCTCCTGCAGGCGCTGTAAAATCCGAACGCTCTCCCGGCGGTAGGGTTCGCGGGCATCGGGCAGGATGCGGGGCAGCGCCGCGTCAGTCCCGCGCCGCCAATGGACCCACCCCCGAATATTTTCACTTTCGCCGACTCGCAGAACGGGGACTTGGGTCACCAAGACGACGTTCTGCGCCAAGGGACAAACCTCCTCCAGGAAGGTGCTGAGATCTCGCTCTAGATCCTTGCCAGACCAGGCATCCCATCGATCGATGACGAAGAGCGTCTCGGGTCGCCATTCGCGGAGATAGCGTCGTCGTGCTTCATCGAAGGCGGCCCCGTCGTCGCGCCTCGGGAAGAGCGGGCTGTCGACATTCACAAACAGGGCCGGAATACCATTGCCTGCGCTGAGGAAAGCGATCGGAACCCGGCGTTCACGGCACAGGTCATCAATCACTTTCGAATACATCAGGGCATGGGAACTGCCGAAAACAACAACCCGGGGGCTGATCGAATTTCCCGAGGTCCTCAGTCCGCCGGTACGCCACGGTTCAGGAGGTTGGTCGGCGGGAGGAATGGGGATGCGGCAACCCCAGTAGCGGGAGGATTCGCTCCAGTGGGGATCTTGCGGTGTCGAGCAGTCGTAGAGCCGGCCCGAGAAGGTCATGGGCTCGAAGCGATGGTCGGGATCCACCTCAGAATGCCGATACCACGACAGCGCGCAGAGAACGGTCGTGAGGGCCATTCCACCGGCCAGCCAGGCCAAGCGTCTTGGGCGGCTACGGTTAGAATCCCGCAGGGGCTTTTCAACCCAGCGATAAGCCGCATAGGCCGTTCCTACGCTCAAAATTCCTCCGGCCACCGCGCCGGCGGTCTCCGGCAGATTGCGGTAGTTGGCCAGGAGTCGGCCCAGCACGATGAGCGGCCAATGCCAAAGGTAGAGCGAGTAGGACATCAGGCCCAGTCCGACAAGCGCTGGCCACGACAGCGCCCGGGTCAGGGGATGGGTGGGTTGTTGGAGGCTAACCAGCACGCAGGCCGTGCCCACGGTGGGAATTAAAGCCATGGCCCCGAGTGACGAATCCGCATGGGGCGCCGCCACCAGGCTGCCCAGGACAAGGGCCAGCCCGATCCAACCGGTAGCGCGTGGCAGTTGACGTGCGACGGGTGACGACCGTGCCCAGTGCGCCGCGGCCGCACCTAGCAGGAGTTCCCAAGCGCGGGTGGGCAGCAAGTAGAAGGTTCCGGACGGATGGTGCTGCGATCCGTGAATCCAGAGGGCCAGGCTCAGGATGGCAGGCACCGCGAGACTGCCGAGATTCAGCCAGCGTTTGCGGTGCAGCAGGAAGAGCAGGGCAGGAAAGAAGAGATAGAATTGCTCCTCGATGCCCAGGCTCCAGAAGTGGGTTAGCGGAGCGCTTTCAGCGGCAACACCCCAGTAGCTCCCGAGGTATTTCCATACAAAAAGATTGGAAAGGTTTGCCAGCGTGAAGAGGCCGTGCAGCCCCGGCTGGATGGCCGAATTGGGAGGCAGGCAGAGGTTCCAGAGCACCAGCGTGACGCCAAGGGTCAAGGTGGCGTTGGGCAGGAGCCGCAAGGCCCGACGCAGGTAAAATTCACGGAAGGAAAATCGGCCCGACTCGAGGTCGGCTGAAACGATTCCGTGGATGAGGAAGCCCGAGAGGACGAAGAAAGCATCCACCCCTAGGAACCCTCCGGGCAGCAACGGCGGATGCAGGTGAAAGAGCCACACCCCCAGGACGGCAATGCCCCGCAGGCCGTCGAGGGCCGGATTGTAACCGGGTTTGCGCGGGGTGTTGGACATGGGCGGAGGTCGCGGGAGCGATTGAGAGCGGTGAACGCGTTAGCGTCCCTTGCGGTCCCGGCGCTGCAGTTCCCGCAGTGGGCGCCAACCGATTCGGATAATCTTCTCTCGCTCCACGAGGGCCTTGAGATCGGGATCTCGGGTAAAGGCCTCGAATTCCTCGGTGCGGGTCTTCCAACTTCCAGTGATAGCCTTCAATTCATCGGTGGCCATGCCGGCATGAATGTAGAGTTCGGTCACACCGGGTTTGAGGTCGGCCAGCTTCCGCATCCAATAGCCTTTGACGTCCTTGGGTTCGTCTTGGAGGTCCTCGTACACGAAGTCGTCGGGGAACACGATGCCCTGGGCGGCAAAGGTTGCGCGCTGGGTGGATCCGCCCATTTTGGCCAGCGTTTCCTGCGAGGCCATGCGGACGGGTAGGTCGAATTCTACGGCCAGCTTGAGGTACTGCTCGGCGTAGGCGGCATTGAGTTGCAGCGTCCCCATGTGGGAGTCGAGGTGGGTAACATCGACTCCCCCAGCCAGAGCCTGGCGGACTTGGGCCCGGGCCTCGAGGTAGGCCTCCTGAGGCGTGCCCTTGGCATAGACCTGTTGCACGGTCTGCCACAAGTAGCCGTCGGGGTCGATGAGGCCCGGAACCTCGGAGCGCGGGGCGACCGGGCCCCAGCGGTAGAAGCGCCATTCCGAGGTCTGGGCCAGGTGCAGACCGAAGTCCTTTTCTGGGTGCGTTTTGGCGTAGCTCACCATCTCGGGGAACCACGGGCAGGGGACCATTAGCGTGGCGCTGGTCATCAGGCCTTTTTCGAGGCACTCGATGGTGGCCAAGTTGGCCGTATGGCACATTCCGCAGTCGTCGCCGTTGATGATGAGGAGCTTGGCGTCGGCCGGGTAGCCTAGGCGGATATTTAACGGGGTCTCGGCCCCGGTCAGCCCGCAGGCCAAGCCGAGCATCGCAGCAAATGATGGGATCCAGCGCATGAACGCAAGGTCGTACCCGGGTGGGCCTGCTTAGGACAGTGCTTTCGCCGTTAGGGTTCAACCTTGGATCCCCGCGTTCCAGCGCGTGCCGACCGGCAACGAGCCCCGATTCCTGCCGGGGCGGCGGACCTGCAACTCTTCCAGCCGAGTTTCAGAGTTTCAGCCTCAGCCCTTCAGCCGGGCCGCATCCGGATGGGATTTGTAGAAGTCGTCGAGGGGGAAGCATCCGCTGACCAGACCGATGCGGGGACCAGTGGTGCATTCGCTGAAGGTGCGGCAAACTTGGCGGCGTTGCAGAGGGCGTCCGGCCTGGATGTCCGCGGGCAGATCCGGATAACTCAGCACCATTCGGCCTAATCCGACGACATCCACATGACCGGCGGCGATTTGCGCTGAGGCGACGGCCGGGAGCCATTCCTGAAGGTACGTGTAGGCCGAACCCACCAGCACCAGATTTGGGAACGCAGCCTTGGCTTGGGCGACGGCTTCAATTTGGCGCGCCACGCCCACCAGCGGATCTTCCGGAGGCAAGTAGCCGTCGCTGGGAGGAGTCATGGCCGGGCGCTGGAGGTGCGGGTTGTAGTAGGGGCTGGCGGCAGTGAGGCAAACCAGCCGGATGCCCAGCGATTCCAGCAGCCGCAGGAAGGCGAAGGGCTCCGAGAGATCCATTTCGAGGGCATTGTCCGGATTGGCCCCGAACGCGTAAGGATAGGGGCCGGACCACGGTGTGGGAGTACCGATGCCGTCGAGTCCCTTCTGGAAAGGGAAGCTATCGAAGAGGCTCAGGCGGACCCCAATGGCCAGGCCGGGGGCGTCGCGGCGAATACCGGTCACGATGTCGCTCAGGAAGCGGGTCCGGTTGGCGAAGGAGCCCCCGTAGCGGCCGGGCCGGGTGACCGCAGAGAGGAACTCGTGTCCCAGGTAACCGTGGCAGTGCTTGATGTCCACGAAGTCGAAGCCCGCCCGCTGGGCCCGGACGGCCGCCGCGACCATGTCGGCGACGAGGTCGTCTACCTCGGTGTCGCTCAAGACGGCTCGGTCGTCGGTGATGCCGAATCGGGCATCGAGCAGGGGGTGGCGGTAGGCGATCCGCGGCTCGAGGCGGACCTTGTCGTCGGGGCGGGCGAAGCGGCCCGAGTGTGTGAGTTGAAGGCCCACCAGCAGGTCGCCGTCTTGGCCATGCCGTTCCAAATGTGCCGCCACCAGTTCGCCTCGCAGCGCCGCCAGATCGGGCACGTTGGCCTCAGAAAGAATCAGTTGATGTGGGTTGGCTTTTCCGTCCGGGCGCACAGCCACGGCCTCGCCGCCCCAGATGAGTTTGGCCCCGCTTTGTCCAAAACGCCGCCAGCGCCGTCGGACCAAGTCGGTCGGTCGTCCGTCCGGGGTGCCGTCCCAACCTTCCATCGGCAGGATGGCCCAGCGGTTACCGATGGGTTTTGGTATGCCAATACCGGCCGGGATTACGCGTCCCAGCAACGCGGGTTGGGCTATGTCGTCGACGGGCAGGGGATGTCCAAGTCCTGCGAGCCGCTGGCGCAGCTCCTCGGCGCTCTTGAAGGTCGCTAGTTTTGGGAATCGGAACGGAGTTGGGGCGGACATGGAAGTGGAGTCAGGGTGTTCAATGCATCAGGGCAGCGGCAGCGAGCAGGAGCAGGCCGGTGATCAATCCGGCAGCCACGTCGTCCATGACGATGCCCCATCCGCGCGGGAGGTGCTGGAGGGCGCCGATCGGACCCGGCTTGCCGATGTCGAGGACCCGGAACAGCGCGAACGCCGCCAACCACCAGAGGCCGTGGGTCGGCAGCACGGTCAGATCTCTGCTAGAAATCACCCCCAGCAGGCAGCCCGCCTTCAAGGGCAACAGGGTGAGTGGAATAGCGATAATTTCGTCGAGGACGACCGATCCTGGGTCGGTTTTGCCCAGCAAGGCTTCGGCCCGCGAGCAGACTGGAACTGCGAGGAGTATGGCCGCGAGGGTCACGGAGACCGCCATCCAGAGCGGCAGCGTCAGCACTGGGACGGTGAGAATGCAGCCCACGAGGCTGCCCCAGGTTCCAGGTCCTGGGCGTAGTCGCCCCGAACCGAACCCTTCGGCCAGCCAGAGGATGCCACGGTCGAAGAGGCGCATGTCCTAGGGACGGTATTCCTCGGGGTTGGGCCCTGTCTCGGGCAATTATCGAATCGTCGCGCCGTGGACTCTTGTGGGGACGATGGAAAGGGACTGTGGGAAAAGAAAAAGCGGGCGCCTTGCGACGCCCGCCTAACCCAAACAACCAAACTAATCCTCCTCTACCAGTCCGCCTTTTGAGCGTTCCAGAATGAGGGCCTCCTTCGCGCTGTTGCGGCGGTTGGAAGGTCCTCGGGAGAACCAACGCG
Organism: Akkermansia muciniphila; assembly: GCA_945893185.1. Classification (GTDB taxonomy): domain Bacteria; phylum Verrucomicrobiota; class Verrucomicrobiia; order Limisphaerales; family UBA9464; genus SXXZ01. The sequence goes on from CAMDDW010000047.1 coordinate 18,556, forward strand.
ATCGAGCATGCCATGGGTTAGGCCGCCGGCCAGAGGATTTTTCGTGCCCCTCCCTCTCGTCGGAAAGAAACAATTGGCTAGTTTGTGTGACATTCCTGTTTCTCTCCGGGCTTCGGGCTTTCGTTGTTCGAGATGAACGGCTTTGATTTGGGCATGACCTCGCGGTTCTTACTTCTGATGGTGATCTGGGTCTCGTTCGTCCATGCCGAATCCGCGCCGCAGTGGATTTGGGGGCCGGCCGGGGCGGAGAACGAAGTTCGCTTTTTCCGCAAGACCTTCATCGTGCCGCCCGGCGCCATGGGTGGTGATGTCGTTTTGGCGGCCGACGATGAAGCTGAAGTGTCCGTCAATCGCCAGCGACTGGGATCCAATAATTCTTGGAAGAAGCCGACGCGACTTAAGATCCGATCGGTGTCCCGGGGGGAGAACGTACTCGAAATTCGGGCGCGAAACCTCTCCGGAGGCGCTGGCGTCTTGGCCCGGATCGAGTTCTTGATGCGGGACGCTCCTCGCGTGGACTTCGTGACGGATGGTTCTTGGCAGACCTCCTCGGACGGTGTGTCCGGTTGGACTCCGGTCCAGTTGTTGGGGGTGGTGGGAACTCCGCCCTGGGGCCCCATTTCGTTGGAGCCATTGGCCACGCCGGTGGACGGCATTTCAGTGAAGGAAGGCTTTCGACTGGAGTTGATTCACAGTGCGCGGCCTGGCGAAGGATCTTGGATTTCTATGACGCGGGACGATCAGGGGCGCTTAATCATCAGTCCTCAGGGGCCTGAGTCTCTGCTCCGCCTGACGATCGAGCAGGGCAAGTTGGCCAAGATGGAACGACTGGAGACCCAGGTGGGTGGAGCCATGGGCCTGCTGCATGCCTTCGGGGCCCTGTATATGAATGGGAGAGGCCCGGACGGGTATCACTTGTACCGGATTCGCGATGCCGATGGTGATGGCCGCTACGAGTCCACCCAATTGCTCCGGCGCTGGACAGGCAGTGGCGGTGAGCACGGACCCCACGCGCTTGTGAAGGGGCCGGATGATCGGATCTATGCCGTGGCTGGCAACTTCACTGACGTGCCGAGCGATTTGTCGACCCGCTCTCCGGTGGCCCATTATGCGGAGGATCTGGCGTTGCCTCGACTGGAGGATGTCAATGGATTCGGAGCCGGGCGCAAGGCTCCTGGCGGCTTTGTGCTGAGTCTGGATCGGGACGGTCAGGATGCGCGGTTGTTCTCGGCCGGCCAACGCAACGCCTATGGCATCGCCTTCAACGCCGACGGTGAACTCTTTAGCTTCGATTCGGACATGGAGCGCGACTGGGGAACCCCTTGGTATCGGCCCTCGCGAATTCAACACCTCGTCAGTGGTTCCGACCACGGTTACCGCGAAGGTTCCGGAAAGTGGCCCGACTATTATGCCGACTCGATGCCCCCAGTGGTGGATGTGGGCATCGGATCGCCGACGAGCATCCGATTCGGGACAGGTACGGCCTTTCCTGCCCGCTACCAGAAAGCGCTCTTCGGCCTAGATTGGGTTTTTGGGCGACTCATTGCTGTGCATCTCCAAGAACAGGGAGCCGGGTACACCGGTCGGGTGGAGACGCTTTTCCGGGGAGGCGCGATGAACCTCACCGATCTGGAGGTGGGACCAGATGGAGCCCTCTATTGCATTACCGGCGGACGTGGAGGCCAGTCGGGACTGTACCGACTGACCTTTGTTGGCAACCCGGCCTCCGAGCCTTCGGCCGCAGTGGTGGCGGGTGCCAAAGAAGCTCGGGCGCAGCGACGGCAATTAGAAGCCGTCCATGGCCGAGCGGAGACCAATTGGCTGGCCTCGGGTTGGTCGCAGTTGGGATCGGCTGATCCGATGCTGCGCCAGGCCGCCCGGATTGCGCTGGAATCGCAACCGGTGGCCACCTGGGTCGAGAAGGCTTTGGCCGAGGAGAATCCCAAGATCGGTTTGAGCGCCCTGTTAGCCCTAGCGCGATGCGGGGATGGAGCGCAGCAAGTGGCGCTGCTGAAAGCCCTGGGCCGGTGGCCCCTCGACGCGTTGGACGAAGAGGGGTTTCTGACCCAGCTCCGGGTGATTGAGGTGGCGTTCGCCCGCCATGGAATTCCGGCAGCCCTCAAGCCAATGGTCATTGAAAAACTGGGTCGCCAGTTCCCAGCCTCAACCTGGCCTCGTAACCGCGAGTTGTCGCAGTTGCTCGTTGCACTGGGCGATGGAGAGGTTGTGCCCAAGATTCTTCAGCTGCGGGATGCCTCGAGTACGTGGCAGGAACGGATGCACTACACGGCAGCCTTGCACGGGATGACCCAAGGGTGGACTCCGGCTTTGCGTCAGCGCTACTTCGCTGGGTTTCGTCAAATCCCCTCGGAGTGGGGCCACATTCCGGCCACCTATAATCAATGGTTCCTGGATGTGGACCAGAAGCCCAACCCCGGGGCTGGATTTGATCCGTTGATCAAACGCCTCGAGCAGAAGGCCTTCGCGTTAATTCCCGACGCGGAAAAAGGCCCGATTGCTGAGCTGATGAAGGCGCCGCCATCCGCCGTCCCCGCTCCCACGATTCCCACACTGATACCCAGCCGCCCCAACGGGAATCGAGTGTGGAAGTTTGACGACTTGGCCGATGTCTTGAGCACGCCCCTGTCGGGCCGAAATTACGCGCGAGGTCAGCAAGTTTATCAGCTCTCCCAATGCGGGGTCTGCCACCGCTTTCAGGGGGCGGGAGGCGCAACGGGACCTGAGCTGACCGGGGTGTCTAGCCGTTACTCCCGGGCGGACCTGTGGCGTTCCATTGTCGATCCTAACGCGGTCATCTCCGAGCAGTATCAGTCCATGGTCCTGACTCTGAAAGACGGGAAGGAGATCACGGGTCGGGTGTTGGAAGATTCTCCGACCCAGATCGTTGTTGGGGTTGATGCCCTGACCGATCGAAAGGTGACCGTGCAACCCAGTGAGGTGCGTCACCGCGTCGTCTCCAAGGTGTCGTCCATGCCTGAAGGATTGCTCTTGGCTTGGGGGCGGGAAGACATCCTCGACTTGCTGGGCTACTTGGAGTCCAACGGGCAGGAAGAGTCTCCGATCTTCAAGCGGCGTTGAGCGCTTTCCACAGCACATGGACAACCCAGAGGAGGATCATCCCGCTGGCGCTGGCCACTTTGACAGCGGTCCCGGCGATGAGGCCGAGTGCCGCCCCGACGCCCGCGCTACCCGCCTCGCTCCAGGGGCGTCCTCCGATCCATTCGCCGAGAATGGCGCCCAGTAACGGGCCAGCGATCCATCCCAACGGAGGCCACCACAACCCCAGCAAACCGCCGATGGCCGCTCCCACCATACCGCGCCAAGTGGCTCCGAGTCGTTGGGCACCATAGCTGGCTGCCGCGAAGTCTAAGAGGGCTGAGAAAACTGCGACGACGATCAGCGTGAGCAGAACCCATGTGGCTGCTCCGCGATCCCCGAGGATCCATCGGTGCCCCAGCGCTGCGAGGGCAATCAACGGAGTCCCGGGGAGTCCGGGCAGGAGCGCTCCCGCCAAGCCGACGAGCATGATAAGAAGGGTCAGGGCGAAGGCGGTGATTTCGGAGGGGTTCACGGTCGTAGTTGGGATGAACGGAACGCAGCGTGTCGGATCTGGAGATGGGGATGGCAGTTTTTTTGTTAGCCAGAGCCTCGATGCAGATGTCTTTGACCAGGATCTGTGTTTGGGCCTTGGGTTCAGCGGCCCGCGCAGCGATCCGGTAGCGGTGGCGTTGGAGAGTCTCACGCTCACTTTCTTCTGCAAGGTTCGTAAAAAGCCTGAAAACAGAACTGCTTCTCAGCACCCATCTAAACGAATCTAATCGGACCGAAAAGCGTGTCCGTCCAGGTTGGATGTCTTTGGCTGTCGCCGAAGACGTCGGACAAGTTCTCAGAGTCTCCGACCCTCCCGCTGCCAGTTCCAGCCCTCGCTCGGATGGTTGAGATTGTTGTTTTTAGCCAGTTGGTAGTTGACGCAGCGAAAATCCCTGTTAAGGTGGTGTTGTTCTTTCGCAGCAGAGTTTTAAAAGTGCAGTAATTTGGCTCCCTTGACTTTTCACCGGAGCGAATTAAATTAACTTTTAATCGTAGGGCTGAAGTTTTGGTGCCTGACGTTTATAGGTTTTCACAGAGTGTTTTTAGGGAGTGGTTTTAAACTGTTCAATTTTTGTTGAGTGGGTTGTTCGTTAAAATTTTCAATTTTTTGAAAACAAAGCGCTCAATTCAGACTCAACAAGGCATTTAACAAAGCAAAATCAGTCTATTTAAACAATTTAGTTAAACCTTGTCAGTCAGTCGCACTATTCGTTTTCTGAGGCGTCGTTGTTCAACTCCTCAGGATCTCCACTAAGTCCTACAGAACTGATTCTGATTATTCCCCGGGGCGTATGGTCATCCTCTGACTGGCGCCCCGGTTTTTCTTTGGACCCCCGTCGGAACGACGGGGGTCTTTTTTTTGGTGCGCCCGGCAGGGCGCACTCTCCAACGGGTTAAACTCCCGAGCAGGCCCGGCAAGGGACAGCCCGGCAAGGGGCTGCTCACAAGGGACAGGCTGTTCACAAGAGGCTGCTCACGAGGGACAGGCTGCCCAACCTCACCCAAGCACCTCCGAGGTAAGGCGATTTCTCCGAAAGCGCCACGTCCGCAGAGCCGGACCGCCGCAGACACGGACCGCTCAGTGCTCACAAGGGACAGGCTGCTCACAAGGGACAGGCTGCCCACAAGGGACAGGCTGCCCACAAGGGACAGGCTGCCCACAAGGGACAGGCTGCCCACAAG
>CAMDDW010000048.1:0-22030 GCA_945893185.1 Akkermansia muciniphila
GCGTGGAGATCCAGATTCAACGACCGATTGAGCAGGATCGAATACCAACCGCAAAGGGGCCTTGGCCCGAGAGAAAAGCACCTAAAGAAGAAAATTTGGGGACGGAGACGTTTTATCGTTTGACGGTGTGCACTAATGGGCGACCCCGCGACACCGCAGGCTCACATGTGGGCGATGAGGTTGTCACCGAAGGCCGAGCATTTGATCTCGGTCCCACCCTCCATGAGTCGAGCGAAGTCGTAGGTCACCTTTTTCGAACCGATCGCTCCGTTGAGGCCCTTGAGGATCAAATCAGCCGCCTCGATCCAACCAAGATGACGCAGCATCATTTCACCGGAGAGCACCACTGAACCCGGATTGACCATGTCCTTGCCGGCGTACTTGGGCGCCGTACCGTGAGTGGCCTCGAAAATAGCGTGGCCAGTGATGTAGTTGATGTTGCCGCCCGGAGCGATACCGATACCACCCACCTGAGCCGCCAACGCATCGCTCAAGTAGTCGCCGTTCAGATTGAGCGTAGCAATCACGTCGAAATCGGTCGGGCGGGTGAGCACCTGCTGCAAAGCAATGTCAGCGATGGAATCTTTGATAACCAGACCCGCACCGGGCTTGCCCTCAGGGATCTTGCACCACGGACCGCCATCGATTTCCACGGCTCCGAAGTGTTCCTTGGCCACCTTGTAGCCCCAATCACGGAAGGCCCCCTCGGTGAACTTCATGATGTTGCCCTTGTGGACCAAGGTCACCGACTTACGCCCGTTGGTGATGGCGTACTCAATGGCGCTCTGGATGAGGCGCACGCAGCCCGAATAGCTCACCGGCTTAATCCCAACGCCCACCTGAATGTCGGTCGGGAAACCCTCATTGCCCGCCATCTTCCAGAAGTCGGCCGCCGCCTGGGTGGTGCCGAAACGAATCTTGGAAAACTGTTTGGGGAATTCCTTGGCGATGAAGTCCAAGATTTTCTGGGCTTCCGGAGTCCCGGACGCGTATTCGATGCCGGCGTAAATGTCTTCGGTGTTCTCGCGGAAGATGACCATGTCCACCTGCTCCGGTCGCTTAACCGGGCTCGGCACGCCGGCAAAATACTGCACCGGACGCAAACACACATACAGGTCGAGCATCTGGCGCAGCGCCACATTCAGCGAGCGGATGCCCCCACCCACCGGGGTCGTCAACGGACCCTTAATGCCCACCAGGAACTCACGGAAAGCCTCGACGGTGTCCTCCGGCAACCAGTTGTTGAAGCGCTTGAAGCTCTCCTCACCGGCGAAGACTTCCATCCAGGAAATCTTGCGCTGGCCCGCGTAGGCCTTGGCCACGGCCGCATCCATCACCCGCACCGCGGAGGCCCAGATATCCGGGCCAGTACCGTCACCCCGGATGAAGGGAATGATGGGTTGGTCGGGAACGTTGAGCTTGCCGTTCTGGATGCTGATCTTGCCGCCGTCAGGGACGGAACAGGTGGTGTAAGCCATGTGGGTTGTTCTTTCTCGAAAAAATTCACCGCCGTGGGGCTTCCACGGCAAACCCTGATTTAAACGGGTCAGACCCCAGTCGGGCAAGGGGAACTGGGAGGCCTGCAACTCTCGGTCCTGAATTAAGCGGGATCAGGACCCAGACGACCGGCGAGGCTTCTGGCTTTTTGCGGAGCCATCCGCCCATACTTCCTGAGCCATGAACGTTTTTGTTACCGGCGGGGCTGGATACATCGGTTCGGTCTGCGTCGAAGAGCTTCTGAATGCCGGACATTCGGTCACGGTCTTCGACAATCTCTCCGAAGGCCATCGTTCCGCCGTAGATCCCAGAGCCTCGTTCGTGGGCGGAGATTTCAGCGACCGCAGCCTCATCGACTCGGTCGTCGGCCAAGTGAAACCCGAGGCCGTCATCCACTTTGCCGCACACGCGCTGGTGGGAGAGTCGATGACCAACCCCTCCAAATACTTCCGCAACAACGTGGCTTCGGGCATCAACTTGCTCGACGCCTGCGTAACCCATGGGGTTCGGAAATTCGTCTTCAGCTCCACCTGCGCCACCTACGGCATCCCCGAAAAGATGCCCATGGACGAGACACTGCCGCAGCGGCCAGTCAATCCGTACGGCGAGTCTAAGCTGATGTTCGAGCGGATCCTTTCTTGGTACCGCGACCTCCACTGTCTGGAATTCGTGGCCTTCCGCTACTTCAACGCCGCCGGGGCCAGCGCCCAGTTTGGTGAACACCACCGCATCGAAACCCATCTCATTCCCAATGTGCTAAAAGTGGCCTTGGGACAAAAAGACCAGGTCGATATCTACGGCACCGATTATCCGACGCCCGACGGCACCTGCATTCGCGACTACATTCACATCGCCGATCTGGCTCAGGCCCACATCCAAGCCCTGGCTCCCGGCAAACACGGCTTCTTCAATCTGGGCAACGGCTCCGGTTTTTCAGTGCGCGAAGTCATCGAAGCCTGCCGGCGGATTTCTGGTCGACCCATCGCGGTGGTGGAGAAAGACCGCCGTCCGGGAGATCCGCCCCGCCTCGTCGCCGCCGCTCAGAAGGCCGCCACCGAACTCGGGTGGCATCCGCGCTTCCCGCACCTCGACCAGATTGTGCAGACGGCCTGGGATTGGCATGTCAAACACCCGGACGGTTACCCGGACTGAACTCCCCAAAACAACCAGAGCCATGAAACTTTTTTGCCGAATATGGATCGGGCTCTGGATCGTATTCGCAGCGAGGGCCACTGCGTCGGCAACCGGAGAATCTCGGCCGGCTGAATCCCCTCGGACCCCATCGAGTCGTCTCGCCGGGAGCCGGCCGAACATCGTCCTCATCATGAGCGACGATCAGGGCTATGGCGAACTGGGTTGCCACGGGAATCCCATCCTGCGAACCCCGCACCTAGATCGACTCCATTCGCAAAGCCTCCGATTCACGCAGTACCATGTCAGCCCGACGTGCGCTCCCACCCGCTCGGCCTTGCTAACCGGCCGGCACGAGTTTCGCAATGGAGTCACCCACACTATCTTTGAGCGGGAACGCCTTCGGCTCGATGCAGTCACCTTGGCCGATGTACTCCGGAAGGCCGACTACACCACCGGGATCTTCGGCAAGTGGCACCTCGGCGATGAAGACGCTTACCTGCCAGAACGACGCGGGTTCGACCAGGTGTTGATCCACGGCGGCGGCGGCATTGGGCAAACTTTCCCGGGAAGCTGCGGTGATGCCCCAGGCAACCAATACCACGACCCATCCCTCTGGAATGGTAGCCGCTTTGAAAAGACCCACGGCTACTGCACCGATGTCTTCATGGACCGAGCCGCCGACTGGATGGCCCAGTGCCAAGCTCAAGGGAAACCCTTCTTCACCATGGTCACGCCCAATGCCCCACACGGTCCCTACGTGATCCCCTCCGAAGAATGGGCGGCACCGTATCGGAACCGCGGGCTGTCCACCAATGCAGTGGCCTACTATGCCATGATCGCCCATCTCGATGCGGCGCTCGGTCGATTAATGGCGCGTTTGGATCAGCTGCAACTGAGCCAAAATACTCTGGTGATTTTCCAGACCGACAACGGGCATTCGGTGGACGGGATTTTCAACGCAGGAATGCGCGGAATGAAGGGGACCGCCTACGAGGGGGGAACCCGCGTGCCGGCCTTCTGGCGTTGGCCAGGCCGACTCCCCGGCGGCACCGACTGCGCGGCGCTCACGGCCCACATCGACTTCTTTCCAACCCTAGCCTCGCTGGCCGGAGCCGACCTCACCCCGGTCCGCAGCCAAGTTGAGGGCCGCTCCCTGGTGCCGCTGCTCGAAAATTCACAGGCACCGTGGGCCAACCGGTTGTTGGTGACCCACTTTGGTCGCTGGGACTATGGCGAGGCGCACGCCGCACGCTACCGCCTGTGCGCCATCCGGGACTCCCGCTTCAAACTGGTGAACCACCGCGAACTCTATGATTTGGAAACCGATCCCGGAGAAAATAAGAACCTCAGCGCCCGTCACCCCGAAATCGTAGCCCGCCTGCAAACCGCCTACGACGCGTGGTGGACCGAGGTGCTTCCCGAAACGGTGGCCAACGAACAGGCGCTAGGCACCTATCTCAACCCCTTCAAGCAACGCTATTGGGACCAATTCAACCTACCCCGCGATACCGAGTTGGTGAACCAGATGAATCCGATCTTGAAATTTGTCCGACCCCGGGACCGGTGACACCTTGGAACCCATGAAGGGCACACTGCATCGGAGAGGGTCGGTCGGAGCCGCATCCCTGGGGCTGCTTGGGCTGGTGGGCCTCATCGGAATAGCGCACTCATCGCAGTGGGAGCCTGATTTAGATTCTGAGCCGCACCGCTATTTCCAACGAACGGCCGTCGACCGTTTCAGCCGCCGCATTCCTGAACTCGCGGAAGGGCGTCTCCCCTTGGACCGCTCCAGTGAACGCGCCTTCCTCAAGAGCCTGCTGGCGGCTCTCGACATTCCAGAGTCTTCCCAATTATTGGTCTTCTCCAACACCAGCCTGCAACTGAGCCTCATCAACCCCGGCAATCCGCGGGCCCTTTATTTCAGCGACGACTTGTATCTGGGCTACGTGCCTGGCGGGAAGATTGAGGTCGCTACCATCGACGCCCAACTCGGAGCCGTCTTCTACATCTTCGATATTCCCCGGAGCGACTCCCGGGTAGTGGTGGAACGGGCCCGGCGCTGCATGAACTGCCACGCCAATGAGGACACGCTCAAGATCCCCGGATTGTCCGTGAAATCCGTGGCTCCTAGTCCCGGCGGTGGCAGCCTCGACACCTTCCATCCCGGCCAGTCCGGCCACACCCAACCGCTGGCTGAGCGCTTCGGCGGTTGGTACGTCACGGGCACCGGCAGCTTTGACAAGCACTGGGGCAATCGGATGGGGCGACTCTACCAAGGTGAACTCAGTGCCACACCCCTAGAGCCCGGCACGCAATTCTCCTTCGCGCGCTATCCGGTTGCCACGAGCGACTTGCTGGCCCACCTGCTCCATGAGCATCAAGTGGGGGGCATTAATCGTCTCATCCGAGCCCAGTACCGTTTCCGGGAACTCCGTCACCAAAATCAGGGCGCCCTGCCCAAAGACCTCCCACCAGATCTAGAGACCGAACTGGCCGATTTATTGGGCTACCTGCTCTTTGCCCAAGAGGCCTCTCTGCCTCAATCGGGTGTGCCCGGAGACCCGGCCTTCCGGGAAGCATTTGCCCGAAACCGGAAATCGATCGGCGGACATTCCCTGAAAGACTTGGACTTGCAAACCCACCTGCTGCGCTTCCGCTGCAGCTATCTGGTTCACACGCCCTTCTTCGATGGATTGGATCAAGATCTGCGCCGAAGAATCCTCCAGGATTTGGACCGAGCCTTGGAGCCAGCGGCCCAACGGTCTTTGTCGACCGAAAAAACAAACGCGGCTTCCCGCCACTTGAGTGACGAAGAAGCCGCGGTGATCCGGACCATCCTCAGAGCAACCGTGCCTGGGTTTCCTAATGGAAACTTGAAGACGGATTGAGGCGGGGGCGAACGGTGATGGGTCGAACGACGACCGATTAGTGCTTGGCCGTCTCGGTCTTCTCGCCAGCAGCGGTCCATCCGGAGATGCCAGCGGACATGTGCTTCACGTTCTTGTAGCCCAGCTTCTCAGCGGCCTCGGCAGCGGCTTTGTAAGCCTTGCAACGAGGGCCGCCGCAGTAAGCGACGATCAACGAGGACTTGTCGGCGGGCAGCGACTTGGCGAAATTCTTTTCGATCGTGTCGAAATTCAAGGCTCCCGGGACGTGGGCCTTGGCGTAGGACTCGGAACCGTTCACATCGATGAACACGGCCTTCTTAGAAGCCACCAAAGCCTTGACCTCCTTGACGCTGATGTCGGGGAACTCCCCGGCGAAAACAGAAGAGGAAAGGAACAGTGTGGCGGCGAGTGCGAGGATTTTCTTCATATCTTTGATACGTTCGGCCGGAACCATTCCTAGGCAAGCAGAAAGTCCGAGTAGCCAACCCCTTGACCCCGGCAAGCAGGATGCTCTGCTGTGAGGCACTTCATCTCCCCGGATAGCCCTTGGCATGCTCTGCTTGATTCCAGTTTGGATTCGTCACCTCGCGACCGCGCTCTGGGGAGTCGCAGCGTTGTTGGCTGAAGCCGCGACCAGCCCCCGTGGAACCCACTGGTCCTTTGAACCCCTCAGCCAGGGGGAGCCTCCTCAGCCGAAGGCCATTGGGTGGGCCCGAACCGTTCCCGATTTGTGGATCTTGGATGCGCTGGAACGGGCGGGCATCGAGCCGTCACCCGAGGCCGACCGCATCGCCTGGTTGCGTCGGGTGCACTTCGACCTCACCGGCCTTCCGCCGACGCCAGAAGAGACTCTGGCCTTCCAACGGGACCCACGACCGGATGCCACCGAACGCGTGGTGGAGTCGCTGTTGCAGTCGCCGGCCTACGGAGAGCACTGGGGACAACAGTGGCTGGACGTGGTGCGCTACGCCGACACGCATGGTTTCGAGGTCAACACCGAACGCCCCCATGCCTGGCCGTATCGGGACTATGTGATCGGAGCCTTCAATGCCGATACGCCCTATCCCGACTTCATCCGTGAGCAACTGGCCGGAGACCAGCACGGTCACGATGCGGCCACCGGATTTCTGGTCACCGCCTCGGTGCTCCTGCCCGGACAAATCGGAGCCGACGACATTTCCAAGCGCCTGGCCCGTCAGGACGCCCTCGACGAAATCGTGGTCAACACCGCTCAGAGCTTCCTGGGTTTGAGCATCGGCTGCGCGCGGTGCCATGATCACAAGTTTGACCCAATATCTTCGCGGGATTATTTCGGCATGCAGGCCTTCTTCGCCGGGGTCGAATACGGTGATCGGGAACTGACGGACCCTGAATCCCAAACCCGCCGCGAGGACATCCGCCGGTGGAAAGAGCGCAAGGCGGCCGTGGTGGCCACGCTGTCCCGACTGGAACCCTTGGCCCGACCCGGTACACCCACTGGAAGCTCTTCGTCAGGTTCCAAGGCCGCCCGCGTGGCGCTCAAAGCTCGGATGAACTCCGACCGCTTCGCCTCCGTCACCACACGGCGGGTCCGCTTCACCGTTCTGGAGACCAATTCTCTCGAACCGTGCATCGATGAATTAGAAGTATGGGACCTAGAGTCTCACAACGTGGCCTTGGCGAGCCTGGGCACCCACGTCCGATCCTCGGGCGACTCCACCGTGGAGAACCGCCACGAACTGCGCTTTATCCACGACGGACACTACGGCAACTCCCACAGCTGGATGTCGCACGAGAAGGGCCGCGGATGGGTCGTCCTGGAGTTCCCTGAGCCTCGGCGCATCGACCGAGTGAGTTGGGCCCGCGACCGTGAGGGAGAATTCTCCGATCGGCTCGCCACGGCCTATCGCATCGAAGTGGAAACCGACTCTGGCGACTGGATCACAGTGGCCGATGCCAGTGACCGGAAACCCTTTGAGGGCCGAAATCCCACGGCCGATGAGTGGGAATTGCCGGCCGCCGCCCTGGCTGAATTAGATCCTCGGTCCCGCCAACAAACCCAGGCCTTACTGGACGAACGCCTCCGGCTCGAACGCGCCATTGCCGGAGCCGTGGCCTCGCAACAAGCCTTTGCCGGAATCTTCCGCAAACCCGACCGCATCCACCTGCTGCACCGAGGGGATCCCGAACAGCCCGGGCTCGAGGTGGCTCCATCGGTGCCGGAGGTCTTGGGAATCGTACGCCTGCCGGCCGACGCACCGGAGCCCGAGCGGCGACACGCTCTGGCCCAATGGCTAACCCAACCCGATCAGGCATTGATCGCTCGGGTCATGGTCAACCGGATTTGGCAGGGACATTTTGGGACCGGCCTGGTCGACACACCCAGCGACTTTGGACGCACGGGCAGCCGACCGTCCCATCCCGGCCTCTTGGATAGGCTGGCCCGCGAGTTCATCGCCAACGGTGGATCCGCCAAGCACCTGCATCGGTTGATCGTGCTGTCGTCTACCTACCGACAGTCCTCAGGCCATCGGAAAGCGGCTTCGGCACTGGACGCCGAAGCTCGGCTTCTCTGGCGCTACCCACCACGACGTCTGAGTTCTGAACCCATTCGCGACGCCATGCTCGCGGTGGCCGGAGAACTCAATCGACAACGCGGTGGCCGGGGTTTCGACCTCTTCGATCAACGCGGAGGCCTCAGTGGATTCAAACCGGTGGAGTCCTTTCCGGCCAACGGCCTAAGACGCATGATTTACGCCCATAAAGTACGCCGAGAACCCGAGGCGGTGTTCGGAGCCTTCGATTGCCCCGATGCCGGACAGAGCACGTCACGGCGGCGCGAATCGACGACCCCCATCCAAGCCCTGAATCTTTGGAACAGCCGCTTCACGCTGGAACGCTCGGCTGCCTTGGCCCGTCGGGTGCGACACGAAGCGGGAGCTAGGCCGCAAAACCAAGTCCAAAGAGCCTTCCTACTGGCCCTGTCCCGACCCGCCACACCGGCCGAAGAACAACAAGCCCTAGAGGCTCTGCGAGGGCAAGATCTCGAGGTGCTGTGCCGGGCCCTCTTTAACAGCAACGAGTTTCTCTTCATTCCATGAACCCCGGGGCCGAATCGCTTTCCTTCCAGGGGCATGGACTGCTCGACCGCCGCGGTTTTCTGGGTCGCAGCGCCACTGCACTCGGCTCGGTCGCACTCACCCACTTGCTCGGTCGAGAGGGTCTTCTGGCGGCCCAACCAAATTTGAGCGCCGTCCTCGCCGACCCGGCTCATCCCAACCGTCCGCGTCCGCCGCACTTCTCCCCGAAGGCCCGGAATGTCATCGTGATCTTTTGCGCCGGAGCGGTCAGCCAACTGGAAACTTGGGACTACAAGCCTGAGCTCCACCGCTGGAATGACAAACCCATGCCGGGCGGACCTGCTGTGACCTTCCAGGGACCCGCCGGAAACTTGGCCCGCCCTCAGTATGCGTTCCGACCGCGCGGGCAAACCGGCAAGATGGTCTCGGACCTCATCCCGCACCTCGCCGAATTGACCGACGACATCGCCTTCGTCCATTCGCTCACCAGCAAGAGCAACACCCACGGGCCAGCCGAGAATTTTCTCTCCACCGGCTTCGCACTGGATGGGTTCCCCAGTATCGGGTCGTGGATTGGCTACGCGTTGGGCACCGACAATCAAGATCTGCCTGCCTTCGTCTCGCTCCTCGACCCTCGTGGCGTCCCGCAAAATGGATCGAACAACTGGGGCTCGGGCTTCTTGCCGGCCACCTTTCAAGGAACGACGTGGAGCGCTCAAAATCCGGTGCGTCACCTGTCAGCCCCAGGAATCACTCGCGACGCCGATCAAGCCGCCCGCCGCCTGCTGGGGCAGTTGAACCAACGCCACCTCGAAGAGCACCCCGGTGACGAGAAACTCGCTGCCCGCATCGCCAGCTATGAGTTGGCGGCGCGGATGCAGCTCAGCGTTCCGGAGATTAGCGATTTGTCCACTGAGCCGGCCCATATCCTGAGAGCCTACGGAGCCGACGACACCGGCAATCCCATTAAGGCCGGATTTGCCCGCAACTGCATCTTGGCTCGCCGGCTCATCGAACGGGGCGTGCGGTTCGTTCAACTCTTCAATGGGGCTTATGCCAGTGGCGGTGAACTCAACTGGGATGGTCACAACAAGCTCAAGGAACAGTACGACCGCCACGCGGGCATCCTCGATCAACCGGCCGCCGCCCTCATCCGCGACCTGCGACAGCGAGGTCTCCTGGAAAACACCCTCGTGGTCTGGTGCACCGAATTCGGGCGCATGCCGTTTTTCCAAAAGGGAGCTCAAGGAAGAGATCACAACCCAGACGGTTTCACGTCTTGGATGACCGGCGCCGGAATTCGCAAAGGTGTCAGCCATGGTGTGACCGATGAACTCGGACGAGCGGCCGTGAAGGACGTCCATCCGTTGTACGACTTCAATGCCACCGTCCTGCACTTGCTCGGTTTGGACCACGAACGACTGACCTTTGAGCACAACGGCGTCCAACGGCGCCTGACCAATGTCGAAGGCCACGTCATCCGCGAAATCTTGGCGTGAGGACGGAGGATCTTATTGCGGACCGATGGGTCCATCCTTGCCTTGCGACCACTTCGGGCCTACCGATTTGATCGACGAACCCCTGAGCGATCCACTCCGCCGCTCACGGATCTGAGCACCCCAAACGCATGTCCCAACTCATCGATACCCCGATCCCTTGGTGGCAAGTGATGGCCATTGGCCGCAACCCCCGCACCACACTAGTGCGACTGGCCATCACGCTGGTGATCGTCTTCGTGGGTTTCCGGATGTCCATCCAACCCATTTTGGTGCAGGGCATCAGCATGCAGCCGACCTACCGGGACGGTCAGCGGCGCTTTCTCAACAAACTGGCCTACCGATCTGCACCGCCCCAGCGCGGTGACGTGATCGGTATCCAGGAGGCCGGTAAGCAAGTGCTCCTGCTCAAACGGGTGATCGGCCTTCCGGGGGAGCGATTGCGTATCGTGCAAGGGACCGTGCTCATTAATGGCGAACTCCTCGAAGAACCTTACTTGCTGCCTCCAACCAATGGGGTCCAGAACCCCGCACGATGGAATGTGGCGGAAGTGCAACTCCAGGACGGCGACCATTACGTCATCGGCGACAACCGATCCATGCGCCGGGACGATCATTACTTCGGAATCGTAAATCAGAACCGCATTGTCGGGCGTCTGATGAACCCATGAGTCCGTCTTTTCGGAAGCCGTTCATGGGAGTGCTCATCGCCTTGGCGGTCTGCGCTCTTTGGTGGTTCATCCCCTCCGAGGAAGAGCGCATACGCCGTGTTCTCGAGCAGGCTCGCTCTTCCGTCTCCTCCGAGGGCAAACCCGCCGATGGCTTGGCTCTGCTGGCGCGCGTGAGCCAATTAACCCAGTGCCTAACCCGAGATGTGGAAATCCAGGTGGATGTCTTTGGTGGGATCTCTGGAAATCTCTCCGGAGTGGATGAGGTTCGGGCAACCGCGGCGGGGATGACCCAACAATTCCCCGGATTGAAGGTCCAACTTAGCGAGATTCAGATTAGCGAGCTCATGCCCACCTCGGCAAAGGCCACAGTGGTCGCTGCCATCAACACGGGTTCCCGGAATGGCCAGACCGCTCAAGAATTCGAACTGCGGTTCCGAAAATGGGAAGGTCGCTGGTACATTTCCAAGATCGCCACCGTTCAAGCTCTGCGTGCCCGTTAATTCTTCGCTCCAGGATTCAGGAGGGACTGTAAACCCTGACTGTAAACCCTTGATGACAACCCGTGAAACGCCGTTACCTTTTAACCTCATGAAGACGCTTCTCATCTTCGGCTGCTTGGGACTGTCCATTGGCGGAGGCCACCTTTGGGCCATCGCGATCAACTTCCACCTCCCTGTTTTTCTGTCCATCGTGGGAGCCATCGCCACGGTTTCGGGCGGGCTCTTGGCGGGCCTCATCGGCGCGTCCGACGAAATCGAGGGCTGAGGGGAAAGTAATTCTGGGCCAGCGAACTAAAAATTCAGGCCCTGTTTCATTCCAAACTCATTCCACACTCATTCCACACTCGCTCGAGCGCTCAGCGACCGCCCTTGAGCAACTCTCGCAAGGCTTTGCGAGGATCGGCCACTAACTCCGGTGTCACCTCGAACTTCCGGACCTTGCTCGACGGCAAGGCAAACTTGAGGTCCCGGAACACCCGCTCGCACACGGTCATTAATCCCCGGGCCCCGGTATTTTCCTGACTGGCCATCCGGGCCAAACTCCGTAGGCCAGCGTCGGTGAAACCAACTTCGATTCCATAGGCGCTGAAGGCCCGCTCATACTGACGGATCAAACTACTTTCGCTGCGGCGTAGGACGTTGAAGAGGTCGTCAGCATCGAGTCCATGGCACGCCACGCGGACCGGGAGCCTGCCAACAAACTCCGGCTCCAATCCATACTGGATGAAGTCGCTGGTCATGGCCTCAGCAAACAGTTCATCGGTGCTCAACCGAGATACTTTCGAAGCCGACGAGGGCACATCAACCGCACCGCTGGTGGCCGCCGTCAGCATTCGAGAACGGATGCGCTGGTCCATGCCGGCAAACGCACCGCTGACAATAAAGAGGATGTGCCGGGTATTGATGGTCTCGGGTTGAGCCGATCCATTGCCACGCATTGAAGTCATGGCGTTCTGGATTTGGGCATTCATGTCATTGGGCGAGACAAGCGGCACGTCACCGTCCTCCATCAGCTTGAGCAAATTGGTTTGCACACCCCGACCGGAAACATCCCGACCGCCGCCCTCGCCGCGGGTCGCTAGCTTGTCCACTTCATCCAGATAAATGATGCCGTGTTCGGCTTGCTTCACATTGCCACCCGCCTTGCGCACGAGATCTCGGGCCAGGTCGTCCACATCACCGCCGACGTAGCCTGTCTCGCTGAATTTAGTGGCATCGGCCTTCACGAAAGGGACGCCGATGAGTTCAGCCGCCGATCGGATGAGGTGCGTCTTACCTACGCCGGTGGGACCCAGCAACAGGACGTTCTGCTTGTGGTAGAACGGGGCATCAACCCCTTCCTGGGTCATGCGCACATGCTGGAAATGGTCGCACAACGCCACGCCGAGAACTTTCTTAGCCTCGGTCTGACCGATGACAAAACGGTCGAGATGCCGCGCGATTTCTCGAGGCTTGAGTTTGAAAGTGAAGCTTTCGGATGGGGCAGCCACCTCGGCGACTCCCGGCTTGGTCCAGGATTCCTTCTCGGTCCGGACCGGACGACGGCGGGGAGTGGCAGGACCCTGGGCG
The DNA here is from genome assembly GCA_945893185.1 of Akkermansia muciniphila. Taxonomy (GTDB): domain Bacteria; phylum Verrucomicrobiota; class Verrucomicrobiia; order Limisphaerales; family UBA9464; genus SXXZ01. Next base: position 12,815 of record CAMDDW010000048.1, read on the forward strand.
ACGGGGCCGAGGGCATCGGGATGACCGGAAGGGATCTTGGACATGGTGGGAGACAATTGAGCTGCTCAGGCAGATCTGACGGTCACGATGGAGCCAATCCGTAGAAATCCAACCGGGATCTTGAGAGTGACGGGAGGCGGTGATTGACCCGCGCGGTTTTCGCGGAAGACTCGCTGGCATGCCCCGCGAGTCTGCGACGGCCCGGCAGTGTCGGGTCGATGCTTTGATAGAGAGCCTTCGAGCGACTTATCCGCAGGCTCATTGTGAACTTCGGTTCTCCAATCCCTTGGAGCTCCTGGTGGCCACCATCCTTTCGGCTCAGTGCACCGACCGACAGGTCAACATCGTCACTGAGTCTCTGTTCCAAAAATATCCATCGGCCCGCGATTATGCCGAATCCGATCTCGAGACGCTCACCCTCGACGTGCGGAGCATTGGCCTTTTCCGCAATAAGGCTCGAAATATCCAATCCTGCTGCCGAGTTCTACTAGAACAGCACGACGGCCAAGTGCCTCAATCCATGGATGCCTTGCTCGCCCTGGATGGCGTGGGACGCAAGACAGCCAACGTGGTTTTAGGGAATGCCTTTGGGATCGAATCCGGAATCGTGGTGGATACCCATGTGGCCCGCCTGGCCCAACGCTTGCGGCTCACCACTCACACTCATCCCGAGAAGATCGAAGAGGACCTCATGCAGTGGGTCGCCTCAAGCAATTGGACCCTTTTCAGTCACTGGCTCATTTGGCACGGCCGGCGGCGCTGCGGGGCCCGGTCTCCCGATTGTAGCGGCTGCGAAATCCGCAGCCTGTGCCCTTCGGCTTCCAAGTAATGCACGCCGGGGGGCAGGGCCATCCGGCCTAAGAACCCGCGAGGCCGTCCGGCAATCCTTCGGTTGGCGACTACCATTGGCCTAAGGATTTCCGCTCGTTCCGGGCCAACCACCCGGTCATTCTCACGGCCGATGACCAACCAGGAAGCCCTCTCCCTGTTCCGGCAAACCGGTGCCCTGCTGGACGGACACTTCATCCTTCGCAGCGGCCTCCACAGCCGACAGTTCTTCCAGTGCGCTCTGGCCCTGCAACAAATGCCGCTCGTGGAACGTTTTGGGGCCGCCTTGGCTGAAAAGGTGCGTTCCCTCGGAGTTGAAACGGTCATCGCTCCAGCCATGGGTGGGCTCGTTATCGGTCAAGAGGTGGCTCGGCAACTGGGCTGCCGCTTCATCTTCGCCGAAAAGGAAAACGGCACGCTGGTCTTGCGGCGCGGGTTCAAGATCCAACCTGGAGAACGGTGCCTGGTGGTAGAGGATGTGGTCACCAAGGGTGGGCGGGCCCTCGAGACAGTCCAAATTGTCCAAGGGCTTCAGGGCTGCGTAGTGGGGGTATCCATGGTGGTGGACCGTTCCGATGGTACCCTGGATCTGGGCGTTCCATTAATCCCTCTGATCCGGCTCGATGTGGAAACCTTTGATCCCCTGAACTTGCCTCCAGACCTCGCGGCCATTCCCGCAACCAAGCCCGGCAGCAAGTAAAGCCCTCGATCCGACCCGGATTCGCCACTTCGACCACTTCGACCGGTCCGGTTTACGTCGATCTCGAACATCCCACCGACTTCAGCACGGTTTCAATTTGTTGGTAGAGGGCCTCGCGTTGGCCTTCGCTCCAAAGGCAGTAGTTGGCGCGCTGTAGTTTCTCCGACATAGGCCACTGAGCCGCCAAGCGTTGGTCAATCACCCGATCGGACCATTGCCGCTGATGCAGGCGTTGACGCTGGGTTTGTGGGGTACAGCCCAAGGCAACAATCACCTGAAAGTGGGAATCATATCCTTTTTCATAGAGCAATGGGATCACCACTGCGCAAAGGCGCTGATCTTGAAGCGATTGTTCGCGGATCCAGGCCGTCCATCCCTCATAAATCCGGGGATGCAAAATGCCCTCCAACCGCTGACGGGCTGCGCTGTTTCCAAAGACCTTCTGACCCAAAGCGCTGCGATCCAGAAGGCCTTGGGAATCGAGAATATCCGACCCAAAAGCGGCAACGATCTCATCCAAGGCAGGTTGGCCGGGTGTCACCAGTTCCCGGGCCACAACATCGGTGTCTAAGACAGGAATGCCGAGCCGCTTCAGGTATTCGGAAGCCTCGGATTTCCCGGCCCCAATTCCTCCGGTGATTCCCATGGTGATCATCTTTAGCAAAAGAGCGCCGGAGAACTTGAATTCTCCAGCGCCCGATAACGATCGGAATCGAGTCCGAAGGAAGTGTGCCGGTCAGGGCTTATAGAGGATGCGATAGGCCTTGGCCCCGGTCCCCTGATCGAGCGGATCATAGAACTTCAGCACCTTCGAAGATCCTGAAGTATTGGACATGCGACTCAAGCCAGTCCAAGTCGAGTCCACTGCAGGCTCCTGCGCCAGAATTTGGTACTCGGTATTGGCCGCTGCGTCCCAAGAGATTTCCAAGTAGGGCTTACCCTGAATCTCAATGGCCTTGGTGGTCACGATCGCTCCAGAGAATGGGGTGGCATCCAAGGCGTTGACGAGGCCATCGCCATCGGAATCGAGTGAAACAGAGTACCGAACTGCCCAAGAAGCTTCGACCACGTAGCCATTGCCGACGGTCAACGAGACCGGTCCGCCATTGGCTCCACTAATACGCACCAGGCGCAAACGGCCACCCAGTGCGCCATCGAGAACCGGTCCGGAGAGTTCAATGCCATTGACCGAGACGATGCTGTAGTAAAGGCGTGTGTTGCTATCGATGCTCAGAGCCGAGGCCAGCCCGTCGGCATCGAACGTCTTGTTGGTGATGTTGATGAACTGGCTGAAGTCGCCGTTCAACTCCAAGCGCTTGGTATACAGGGCTCGATCGCCCGATCCGGAAGCACGAATGTCAGCCCGGCCATATTCGCCAATCGTCAGCACCAGCGCAGCGATCGCCGAGTTGTTCACGAAGCCTGCTGCCTCAGTCCCGCGATTCACACCCGACCAGTCTACGAAGGCTGTCTGGAAGCGACCGGCACTCACGGAAACGCTCACGCCGCTGAGGTCGTTGGAAATTACATTACCCTTCAACGTCACTCCGGCGGCGGCCAGAGCGAGCACGTTACCAGCGGGGGCCATGAATTTGTCACTCACGTTCAGGGTGATCAAATTTGGGGTGCTGATGGCTCCACCAGCACTGGCGTCCAAATTCTTGGCCGTGATATTTAAACCACCACCGGCCACGATGCTGTTGGTTCCCGCCAACACCAGCGAATCCCCCGACAGGTCGATGACGTTGCCGCCCTCGATACGCCCAGCATGGTGGAGAACGGAGGCACCCAAGCCCATGTAACCGGACGAGATGATGGACCCCGTGTTGGTGATGTAACTTAAGGCCGTGGTCTGTCCCACCCCAAGGACCACGCGCTCACCCAGGATGTCGGAACTATTGGAAAGAGTCTTTAACATCGGGAAGGTTCGGGAAGAGACCCCGATCGGTCCGATCAATTCAAAATTGCCTTGATTGATCCAGTTCTCGGTGACGGGAGCCACCTGTTCGTTGCCTGAGATCGATGAGGCTCCCGAGAATCCATCGGGGTAGGTCGTCGGAAGCGCATCCACATCGGGCACGGTGTAAAGCACTGGATCCACCGTGGTCAGATTGGTGGCTCGAAGCTTCAAGCCGACCAATTCGCCCGTGGTTTTCAACGGATCGATGTCTGCATCGATAATCATCACACGGAAGTGAGTGTCGGCCAAGAGATTGACGGGGGTCGTTGTTCCTGTTCCAGCGTTGGGATCCGAGGTTGCTGCGGCCGCAGCGGGATCAGGAAACTCAGCGGTGTTGGTCCACGAAGTGACGAAGACTTTGATGATTCCCGTCAAATTCGGTTGCCCCACCGGATTCAACCCACGATAAATCATAGTGCCGTTGGTAGAACCCAAATCATATTGAGCGTAGGGAGCGGCGATGCTCGTGGTCGCCGATGAGGTGAAGTGCTTGGCCTTAATGTTGACCACGCCATGGGCGCGAATCCGGGCGTCCTCGAGATTCAGGTTGACAGCATCGATCCTCACCCGACCGGCAAGATTTGTGGCATATCCGAAAGATGATTGGGATTGCGATCCAAAGTAACGTCTACCCAACGCACGAATCACGGATCCGTAAGAGCTGTTGGTGGGATTCGGAATCTTGGACGGCAGCGATGTGATGGCGAAAGAATAGGCCATGTAGTCGTTGGTTGAGACCAAGTTCGTATAGGCCACCCCATTGGTCAGCAAACCGAAGTAACCCGTTGTGAACAGATCCCTAGTAAACCGACTGTTGGCTCCCGATCTTGAATCATTCAGATACCGCGACAAGAGATTGGACTTGGATATCGGATTCAGCGGATTGAGTTCATCACCAATAACTGCTCTCTCGGCCCGATTGATCGGAATTGAAACCCCTACATTGCGAGTAAGACGAATGTTGTAAGGAACGGCCGTGTTGGGGGTACGATAATCCCACCCATAGAGATTGGTGGGTGCGGTGGTGAAGCTCTCAACGATGCGCAAACTCTCGAACTCGACCGAACCGGCCGTGTTGTTAGTGTTGAGGTATCCCAATGTTACCGACAGACCACGGGTTCCATCCACCGAAGCTGATGCCACAATATTGGAGTTGCGGTTGATGATGAACACCGCGTTGATCCGGTTGTTGGTGGCAGTGAGTTGGTTTGTCTGGATGTAAACCAAGGCCGGCACTGGAGGAAAACCTGCCGATGAAATCCCATCACCAATCCAGTTCTCAGGGTTGTCGATGGGGTTCCCTGGGACCCGATCAATGGCCGCTAGATAGCTAATGTCGACATTTGCCAAAATGTTGGTAACGACGATATTGGTCACCGCTGTCGTGTAGATGGTTCGCACCGGTCTCGCGGTTGCAAAGGAGGCGAAATCGACAGCTAATGTCGAATATCCCCAATATAGGTTCTCGACTCCGCCGGGGCTGTTTGCAACATGAATTCCGCCTTCAAGACTCGTAAACCGTCCAAATTCGGGGGAGGTGCGATTGAGAGTGGTCAGAGAGGATCGAGTTAGATCAACCTGCTGGCCGCTTGCGGAGAGATCACCCCAAAATGAGACGGATATCCGACCCCGATTGACAATGTTGGTGGCCTTGAAAATCAGATAACCACCATCCCCATAGGTATAAGATTGCCCGTCTGGATAACCAAAGCCAATGATTGCCGACCCAATGCCTTCAATTACGGCACGGTCGCCATTAACAATATTTCGACTTGGATAACGAAAGCCAGCCGAGTTGATGTTCTGGAACTCCATTCCGTAGCTGGCTTGAATGGTACCTAGGTTGGTATAATTGAGTGTGTTCCGAGTCGCAAACAAATCAAATAGGTCAGCGGAAAAAGTCCCAGCGTTGACAAACGAGACTGCATCGATTGGTCGATCAACCGAGTAATTGCCTCCGTTATAGAAATCGCCCGCAACTGCAACCCAACTGCAGGCCATGGCGAGAATGAGGGATCTGACCGTCATGGAGACTCGGGTTGAAAATGTCGTTGTGTTCATCGGTCGGTTCAGTTTCTCCGATTGAAGAGAACAGCTGCCTCAAGATCTGAAAGTTTGCTGCCAATCGGATAGAGGATTGGAGCTTTGGTACTTCCGTCAAATGAGCCCCAAATGTTCCCTGGTTGGCCGTCTTGCTCGTCAGTGTTCCCAAATTGGAGCGAATACACACCCAGTTTTGAGAAGGTATAGCCGGATAGAGGTTCGATGTTGCCCGGGCCTTCTGCGTCGGCATCGAGGGTGGCACCGGTATTCTGGAATGTGACCGGCGTGAATTGAAAGGCGACAGGGACATAATTGCCTGCAACACCCAAATCACGCGCACTGATTAAAATCTCCGGACGGGCTATAAAGCGACTGACAACCTGACGAATCACTATCCCGTTGGAGTTGACCACTTCAGGATAGGTCACCGCCGCCTGGCGGGCGTTTTGGCGAAGTACTGGGTCCAAATTCACTTTCACGAAGCGAACCCGATCGACCCCAGCGCGCACACCGAGATTGACCAATTGCAAAACATTGCTTGTCGTTGTAGTCCCGACATCCGTGGTTCCTACGACCCCACCGGAACCCGCGATAGTCCATGGAGATTCCAATGAAGAAGACGAGCTGCCGATTGACGTTGAAACACTGCCGCGAATAGACCCTGCAGGTGCAGCCTCATAATTGCGGTTGGCAGGGCGATAAAGGTAGCGCAATCCGCCGGCGTCGTCCCGGGTGAGGCCGGTAAAGTAACGACCGTTGGGATTGATAGAGCGAACCACGCGGTCATCACTGGTGAGGAAGCTATTAATGCTCACCGTGGATGCCAAGCTGATGTTGGGGTTGGCCGAATCGACCGGGATTTCACGGGCATCGGAAAATATTCTAGCGCCACCAGTATTAAAAATATCCCGCACTATGTACGAATACATTGTACCATTAACATACCGGGAAGGACGACCAGAGATAGGGTCGTAATTGAAGTTGGCAACCGAATATCGAATCGGGTCGCCATTGCGACCGCGGATGGACCAGCACCACCGCTCTGGCGATGTGAGCCCCAAGGTGGCCATGATCTGAGATAAGATTTGGGTCTTAAGATCAATTAGTCCCAGAGCACTCGCCGTCGGGTTTACTCCGTCTGCCTTGAGCGGGAATTCCTCAAGATTCTCGCTGAATGCAGAAACGTTGGTCAGACTATTAAAAAGAGCAAACGCTTCATCCACAGCGCGCGCTCCATCGACTCCGAAGAATTCCATGAATGATCCGTCAATACCGTAGGTAACGATCGGCGTGCTTAGCCGATACTCGTCTCCACGCAGTCGCGGTCCACCGTATTCAGGAGCGCCATCAGGTATGTTGTAGCCGAGATCGGGAGCCTGCCAACCAGCCATGGGTCCCAACAAGGTAAATGCCCCGGTCGGTAGGACTCCGAGCAGCAGTAGGGCGACGATTTGGACGATGAAATAGGTCGTGCGCATGGTCAGCGATCGGATTGGATGCGGAAGTAGGACTGAGCAGCAGCGCCTGCATCAATGGACGCGGTCTGAGTGGTTGAGGTGGCCGTCTGAGTGGCCTGAACCTCGTTCCAGTGGATGAGATCTGTGGAGGATTCCAAGCGGTACTTGGCCCCGACCACCGTTTCCCAAGAGAGGCGGAGTTTGTGGCGCGGAGTCACGGACACCTTTTTGAGATCGCGAGCCGTCAAGTCAACGCCGGTGCTAATACCCGAGAAATCGCTCCAAATGGCCCGATATCCGGAAATGGTAGCGACCACGTTCGGAGCAAATTGATCGTTCTTGCGGGTTTGGTTGAGGATCATTTCGTCACCGGCAACCAGTCCGTTGGCAGTGATGGCCTTGGCAGCGACACCCAAACCGGATCCGTCAGCTCCGCGCGTGGACCAGACAGCCAATGCTCCCTCAGGCCCGGAAGAAAGGCGAACCCCGGTCTGATCGTAGGATCGAAAATCGTTGAGGGTGATGGGGGATCCGACAATGACACCGGTGTTGGACACGGTTGCCGCGCGTATATCCCAAGCGGATTTGGACTCCAGATCAAACTCGGACCATCCGATGAGCAGCTTTCCAGTGGGCAATGTCACCATGGAAGGCCGGTCGCAGGGCGATGCGGCTCCGTTGACCCAAATAGGTGATGCGGCCTGACCGTCAGCCTGAATGATTTGGGCAAAAATATCGGAGTTGGCCTCACGACGGGTGGCTTGGCCACCAAGATTCAGAACATCGGCTGAGGCCTGCTCAGCAACCCAAGCAACGGCAAGGTCGCCATTGGGGAGAGCCGAGAGCGTCGGCGCTCGATCCACAACGGCCGAAGTGCCAAGAACCCGGCGGTTGCCGGAAAGTGATCCGGAACTCTTGAAGCTCTGCAAGTGGATCTTAGAGGAAACCCCATCGGCTCCGCTCGCTTGCCATGCTATGGCGAAGCCGCCACCGGCGATTTCAGTCATCGCCGGAGATTGATGGCTGCCATTCGAATCGGCGACCGCCACGACCCATTCATCTCCTTGAGGCACACCCGTTCTGGAGAGCCGACGCGCATGAATGGATTGCTTTCCGGGCTTGCCGGATTGCCAAGCCACCACAGCAGAACCGTCGGCCAGAGATAAAACGACGGGATTCTCCTGGTTGAAGAGCGCCTGTTGATTGACCCGAAGGATCTGAGGACTGGCCGACCCGGTCTGCAAGTTGTAGACGCGGGATCCGATGCCGAGCCCCTCACCGTCGATGGCATTGTCTTGCCAGACCACAAAAGCAACCGATCCGTTGGCGGCCACGGAGGCATTTACTTGATCGCCCACCAGACCCAAAGGCGAGGTGCCGTTGGGAAGGATTCGCACCTCGGATCCGAGCAATTCGAGGGTAGCCGGAGCCACTTCCTGAATTGTCAGTCGTGGTGCTCGGGAGAGGACCCCTTGCCCCAGGCTCGATCCGGACAGACCGATGAGTGCTGCAAGCCCCATCAGCGTCCAGGATGATCGGCAGTTTCGAATTTGGTTCATGGATGGTTTGCCAGAAGACTTGTAAGACCTCTCGGCAGTTCAATCATTTTACCGGCTCCGTATCTTGGCAGCCGGTTTAAAACGCCGTCTGGTTGACTGCCGATTTGGGCGGTGTCGTGGTGGGATCATACGGCAGATTCTCAGGATCGTGCACGCGCTTGCCTCCAGCATCCAAGATGGTGGCGGTGACAAAAATCATGAGGTTCTTTTTGACCGTCCGTGAATTTTCGCTGCGGAACAAACGGCCCAAGACTGGAATGTCACCCAGAACCGGGACCTTGTCGCGTGATTTGACGTTGTCTTCGGCAATGAGGCCGCCCAAGGCAACCGTCTGGCCGTCCCAGACGATGGCGCTGGTGGTGAGCATGCGCACCCGGAAGCGCGGAAGCGGAAGCTGGGCCGTACGACTAATCGTGCTACCGGAACCTAGGCCGATAACTTGCGGCACAAACGGACCCGGATCATCATAGCCGATGAACTCGATAATTGTTGGGATGATGGTCATTTGGATGGTCTCGTCATCCGACGACACATAAGGAACGACGTCGAGCGTCGGGCCGAACGGCTGGACGACCACATTCGGTGTGATCAAACCAAGGAGGGGTTGGCTGACGTTGTTGCCGACGCCGCCGCCGCCGAATCCACCACCACCACCCCCTTGTCCACCAC
>CAMDDW010000049.1:0-20417 GCA_945893185.1 Akkermansia muciniphila
GCGACCTCCGCGTCGATGTCGTCGGATAAAACTCTCCGTTTAAAAGGAATGCGGGCTTAACGAAGTGTCCTACAGGCAAAGGTTTTTAGTCCCGTGCACTTGGGGGGCGTCCGCCGATGAGCCCAGTCTCGCGGGGTGACCGGCCGATCGATGACTGCTTCGTGAAGAAAATGAGCAACCCACTCTTGAGCGGCAGCAAAGTCCCAATCATTTCCGCCACGCAGTTCATAACGAGTGCCATCGCACTGGACGAGACGTCCTGTGCCAAAGCGGGCAATCAGACGCTCTTGGGATGCGTTGGCGGTCCATAGTTTCCATCGATTCATCAGCCCAAGATGAACGAGGGGATCAGACAAAAGCTGTCCACTCCAGTGACAGTCTTTTGCCAAGGGCATGGATTCGGCATTTGACTCTGCCGGGAACGGGTAGTTAGACATTGGTAAACCGCATTATGGCGAAACTCACAGTTCTGACAGAGGGCTTCACCGGCCTCAGCTTCGAGGTGAAACCTGAAAAGGCTTCAGTCGGAAGGCTGGAGGAGAACGCCATCTGTATTCCCGAGGCGAGCGTGAGCAGTCACCACTGCGAGCTTTGGCTTAAGGGCGATGATCTGATCGTCAAGGACTTGAGTTCCACCAACGGCAGTTTCATTAATGAATTGCAGTTGGCTGCCGAGAAGGAAGCCACCCTTCGCCCCGGTCAGATTCTCCGAATGGGTCAAGTGCAACTCCGCTTCGAAACAGGCAAGAAGCAGACCGAGGCTTCTCGGCAAACGGTGAAGCTTGGGGACGCTGGGACAACGGTTGCAGGCGGCGGGACGGCGTTTTCAAAAAAATCGAACAAGGCCAACAAGGTGTTTTTTGCGGTCGGAGGCGTCCTGCTGTTGATCATCATCGGGGCACTGGTGTTCGCGTTTTTGAATCTCGGTTCTCCGAATCCTTGATCAGCGGCATCGCGGTCTCTTCGGTTTCTCTGTTTTTCTCCCCTCTGATTGAGAGGGATAAAATCGTTTTGGGTTTCATGGGATTATTTTTCTGACTGGGATACTTCCGGCGCGGCCAGAGCCCTTAGTCAGTCAGGCTTAGGTCTGGGAATGGACGAGGGCTGGCTAGGCCTTGCGTGGGAGCATAGGGCTGGAATTTTAGTCGCACCTTCGCCAACAATTTTTAGTTGTGCGGTGCAGTGTCAGCGACGTTCCGGAAGCAGCGGAAAGTCGTCGGTTTGAAATCTACGGTTATGACGGGTTGTTTCGGGCGTTTTCTTCTGGGATGGGCGGCCGCGTTTGTTCTTTCTTCGACGGGTGGTTCAATGCGCTCAAGGCCTAACGGACCGAATCAGGATCCGCTTGTGCAACCAACAAAGCGGAGGGCAAGTCGTTGAGCCGTTGAGTTTTTTTGGGCGGTGGTTTTCAAACTGGCAGGTTACGCCGGTTTTCACGACGTTACTGACGGTGCGGGAGCCCAACGGTGGGCCCTCAATCTCATCTCAGACATCTGCCGGAAAAGTCCATGAACCCCGCCTACCGGACTGTCCGTTTCCAATGCGCAATCCGACCTGAGGAAATCATCCACCCTTGCTTTACCATCGTCACGGCCTGCAACCCGGGGGATCAGGTTTGCTCCGAGACGGTCAATCAGCAGGCCGACAGGGGGTTGGTTGCCGATCTGGATTACCACGGGTGGTGGCGCTTCCGTGTGGTCGGGGGATCTCCAGATTTTCAACACCAGGAACCTGGGTGGGCCGTGGCAACCGGTTCAGCGACCGAGGCGATCGCGCTCGGGCGTCGATGGGGGCAGGTGGCGTTTTTTTGGGTGGATCTGGACAGCTTGAGCCTTGTGAGTTGCCGCGATGGAGATGCCGAAGCCTTGGGAAGCTGGAGAGCACGGACGCGCTTCCATCAACCGCTGGGCCCATGGCGTGTGGTTTCGGAATAGGTGACCGTGCGGCATTTGCATGGCGAAGTTGGTTTTTCTCTGTTTAAGTCTTTAGGAAATTCCCCGCAGTTAAAGCCTCCGGTTGCCATGTTAATCTCCCATGCCTCGAATCCTGTGCGCCGCATCCATGCCGCATTCACGCTGATCGAATTGCTCGTGGTGATCGCCATCATCGCGATCTTGGCGGGGATGCTTTTGCCGGCGCTGGCCAAGGCCAAGGCCAAGGCTCTGGGCATCAGTTGCATCAATAACCAGCGACAAATGGGCCTCGCGACGGCCATGTACACGCAGAATTATCAAAAATATCCCGGCTGCATCAAAGTGCCTGAGTTCTACTATCTTTGGCCGCTGCGCCTTTTCGGCGAGATGGGCACCAACCGCGCTTCGTTCTATTGCCCGGCCAATCCCAAAGATGCCCAGTGGGACACCAATGTTAACAAGACCTTCCCTCAGGGCATCAACCTAGTGCTGGCGTCGGGTTCAGGGACCCGCTTCAGCTTCGGATACAATGATTGGGGCCTGCGAAATCCTACTGCGGACCTGAGTCAGCAATTGGGTTTGGGCGGTGACATTAATCCGCCAAGCCAACCGGAGATGCCGGAGAGCCGGGTCAAGGCTCCGTCCGATATGATCATGATCGCCGACAGCCTCACGGACCGTTCATGGGACGGGAATATCGACCCGAAGGAAAAGGATCAGTGGCCAGCCAAGCGCCACAACCTGCGCTGCAATATTATGTTCGCCGACGGTCACGCTGAATCGGCGCTGCGCCGGGAGGTGGTCAATCCGTTGAGCACGACTTGGCGGGCCCGCTGGAACAACGACAACGAGCCGCACACCGAGATTGGCAACTGGCCGGTGGATGACGGTCGGGGTAAGAACTGAAGTGGTTATGCCGCACAGGCCGGTGCGGCGGTGTTCGGTTTCCTGGAAGCAGGAGTCGGGTGGAAGCTTTAGGATGTTGAAGGTGCGCCGCTATGGGGTAGCTCTTTGCCCTTTTCCATTCGGCCATGGCTTGCTTCCCTTGTTAGCGTGTTAGGGGTGTTCCAACGACTCCGGTACTGGGGGCCTCTGGTGCTGTGGATGGGTGTGATTTTTTGGGCTTCCGCCGATTCCGGTTCCGGAAAGCGGGGCTTTCGTATCCTTGGTCCCTTGCTGCGCTGGTGGATGCCCGAGGCGACGAGCGAGCGGATGGACGAAGTGATTTTCTTGATCCGTAAAGGGGCCCATGTGTCCGAATATGCGGTGTTGGCCTGGTTGGCTTGGCGGGTTTTTCTCGCCGTGCGTCGTTCCACTGAAGCCCCACAGCCGCTGCGGGCGGCTGGGTTGGCCTGGGGGCTGTCGGTGATGTATGCCGTCTCCGACGAATGGCATCAGACCTTCGTTCCAACACGAGTCGGAAGCCCTTGGGATGTAATGATCGATGCCGCAGGTGCCGCGCTGGGCTTGGCCCTGGCCGCACTCTGGTGGCGTTGGCGTTGGCGGTGTTCGCGCTGAAGCATCCCGTTTGTTGTCAAAAAATTCCTTCAGGTTCTCTCGGAAATCGTTCGATGAATGAAAACGCCCCATGCGTCGACCTCTGCTCATTCCTGCTCTTTGTGTTGCGGCCGGCATCTGGTCGGCTGAGTTGTTTCCCGGGGACTTCGGAGGGGTTTCGCTCACGGTGGCGTTGCTGGGTTTGACGCTGGCCGGACTCTGGCCCAAGGGGTTCGTTGCAGGAATTGGCCTCGCTCTCTTTGGTGCAGGCGCACTGAGCTACCAGACGACGCAGTGGCCACTGGGTCCGGATGATTTGAGATGGCGGCTGGATGGCCATGGTGAGCTTGGACGGGTGCGGGGTATCTTGGCCGAGACGCCATCAGTGCGGCTTTCGGAGCGCAAAGGACAGTGGGTGGAACGAACCGTGGTTCGGCTTCAGGTCACTGAGTGGCGCACCCAAGACAAACCTTGGGAATCGGCTTCGGGCCAGGTGATTGTCAGCAGTCAGGGCGTCCCTGATGGGCGGTTTTTCCGCGGACAGTCCGTAGAAATATCTGGCTTGGTCTCCGCGCCGCCAGGCCCGGTGGCTCCCGGCTTGTTCGATTACGCCACCTTCCTTCGCCGACAAGGCATCGGCCTCCAGTTGCGGTGCGAGGCTCCCGGAGATTGGGAGTTGGGCCCTGGGGCGACAGACGTGGTGCCTTGGAGCGAGCGGTTTCTGGCTTGGGCTCGAGCGCGTCTCGCGCAGGGACTGCCCGAGGATGGTGCGACTCGCTTGATTTGGGCCATGGCCTTGGGTTGGCGGACTGGCTTGGCCGGCGATGTGGACGATGGGTTCATGCGGTCGGGAACACTGCATGTCTTTGCCATTAGTGGCCTACACATTGCACTGATCGCTGTTCTGCTGGTGCAGGCGTTTCGTGTGCTGGGTTGGAGTCGTGCCCTGTGCGGTGGCTTGTCCTTGCCGCTGATTTGGTTCTACGTCGCGGCGACCGGATGGCAACCGTCGGCCGTCCGTTCGGCCGTGATGACTTCGGTAGTGGTGGGAACATGGATGCTGGAGCGTCCCGGTGACTTGCTCAACTCCCTCTCGCTGGCGGCGTTGCTCATCTTGATCGCCGAGCCGGGGCAACTGTTTCAGGCAGGTTTCCTGTTGTCGTTTTTGGTGGTGGCAGCTTTGGCCGTCTTCCCTTCGAGGTGGGAGGTCTGGTGGCTCGAGCATCGCCCCTGGCGCCCAGATCCTTTGCTGCCGCCCTCGCAGTGGTCTCGTACGCGACGGGTCTGGGAATGGGCTGAGCGAGGGCTGTGCCGCGGATGTGTCACCGGTCTGGCCGCGTTGGTGGCGTCGTGGCCGATGTCGGTAGAATGCTTCCATTTGGTCAGCGTCATTTCAGTGGTGGCCAACCTGATCGTGGTCCCTTTGAGCAGCCTGGTGCTCATTGCCAATGCTCTGTCGATGGGCTTGCCGATGGGGACCGAGCTGTGGAATTCCGCCGCTTGGGTGGGCATGCATGGGATGATGGCTGCGAGCCGCGCCTGTGAGGCGGTTCCTGGAGGCTGGTGGTCGGCTGCATCGCCGGGCAGTTGGGTTTGGATCCCCTACACGATCCTCTGGGTCGTCGCGGCTTCGGGCTGCCTTGAGACCCAGCGTCGTCGACAGCTCTGGTGGGGGGCGGCGGCTCTGTGGCTCGTGCTCATGGTGGGTGCGCCTCACATCGGTGAACCGGCGGCCACTGTGACGGTGTTCCGATCGGGCGAGGCAGTGTGGATCGACCGGCCAGGAAGCTCTGCAGACCTGCTGTTGGATACCGGAGACGCGGCCACTGCCAAGGCAGTGGTGTTGCCGTGGCTGCAATCACGGGGAGTCGATCGTGTGTCGACCCTGGCTGTTTCACATGGGGATGTTCGTCACCTGGGAGGGGTGCCCGTGTTAATGACCAGTGCTCCGCCGCATCAACTCATCCTTCCGGTGGGTCGGATGCGTTCGCCGTTGTTCCGAGGTTTGGATAGGTTGGCAGCGTCCAATGGAGTTCCTTTTCAGCGGGTTCAACGCGGCCGTTTCTTTGGCGCGATGACGGTGCTCCATCCGGACGGCTCAGACTCTTTCTCGCGTGCAGACGATGGTGCGTTGGTTCTTTTGATGGATGCGGCCGGTTGGAAGATTTTGTTGGCTCCAGACCTGGGGCCTGACGGTCAAAAGGCATTGATTCGGCGTGAGGGCGCTTCACTGGCAGCCGATGTTCTCATTACGGGCATCCCTGCCTCAGGTGAGGCTGCGTCCGAAGCGCTTCTGGCGCTGGTAAATCCGCGGTTGCTCGTGGTGGCGACGGGAGATCGGCCCGCCACCGAACGGAGTCCAGTAGCCTTGCGACGAAGGCTCCGCGGGCGACCCGGTCTCACGCTGTGGACCGAACGCATCGGAGCTCTGGAACTACGCTGCTGGGCAGACCGATTGGAGGTGCGGGACGCTTTGGGAGATCTGCGGTTGCGGCTCGAGCGGTCTGATCCAGCAAGCATTCAAGGCAGAGCGACCGCCTGGTAGTAGCGCGTGCCAGTGGGTTGGGTATCGGTCCAGGTCGCCAAGCCATCCGGAGCTGCCGAGACAACGATGTCGCGGTCGATCCAGGTTTTCAGATCGTTGCTCGACTGGATTCGGTAGCGCACCGCGGGCTCGCCCCAGACCTTCAGTCGGGCTTTGCCTTGTGCATCCAAACCGGCCATTTCCATCAACGGGGCTACCGCGTTCGGTGGGTAGGCGATGATGCGATAATCGTCGAAGAGCATGTAGTTGTCGTTCCAGGTGCCCTTGGGATTGGCAGCCCAGACGACATCCACGCTGCCCAGGGAGGGGCGTTGAATTCGGGTGCTCAGCGGGAGTTCATAAACCACCGGGGTGCCATTGAGCGAGGCTGACAACCGGTTGCGCCCGAAGCTCATGGAAATCTCTAGTTGGTATACGACGTCGTATTCGAACTGGTACCCCGTGCCGATGAAGCCCTTTTCGTCGTCGAGGGCGTAATTGATGGATTGGTCGGGACCATGGTAGTCGAGGGTGAAGAGACGTTGGTTGTTCGGCGTATAGACACTCCAACGAAAGTCGTCGGCTGCGGCTCCCGATGGGGAATCGTCTCGAATGCTGAAGGTGGCCTGGAACACCACCACGGGCAGCGTGTTGGTGTCGGGGACCAACAAAACGGGGCGGAAGAGGTTGGCGCTAAAACTTTTATTCGTGGGCCCCTGATAACCCATGTAGGCGTATTGCCCCGTGAAACCATCGACTTGGTTGGTGAGCAAGCCGTTGCCGCCATGCCCCACCGCTATCCAGCCGTTCTGGCCGCGTCCCAGCCAATCCACCAAATCGAGGGTAGGATCGTAACCCTCAAATCGCTCAAAGCCGGTCTCGAAGAGCACGCGACCACTGGCTCCGGCGCTCTTGGGCTTACTGAAACCCTGAGCCATCAACAGGCCTGGAATGGTGAGAAACCATCCCGACAACAGGATTCGCAATAGGATCGCGGTGCTCATGCTCAGGGATGATGCGTGTGTCGGTAGAGGTCACCGTTCTACGGGCCCACGTGGACCTGGCCGCCCCGAGGGAGCGGGGCTTGGAGCGGCTGACGGTGCAGGCCGGGGAGAGGGTTGGAACGAAGGGGCCGGGCTAGGCGTAGGGCGCGGTGCTGGAGCAACGTTGGGGGCCGGAGCGAACTGCGATGCCGTGGGTGCCGGGCGTGTCTGCACGTTTTGGGGGATGCTCGCCGAGGGCGCAGGCGCAGCAGGCCGGAAAGCCTCCTGACGCGAAACCGGCGGTGCCGAGGGTGCCGAGGGATTTGCCGCAGGCCGGGAAGGGACACTCGCATTCGGAATGAAGATGGGGCGGGAAATCGGAGCCGCAGACTGCGGCGGTGCTGATTGCACCGAGGGGGCCGGGATCGATGCGTTGGGCGTCGGGTTTGCTGGGATCACCGACGGGCGTGAGGTCGTCACCGGAGTGGGGCGGGACCCGGATTCAAATCCGGATCCGGATCGGGCGGTAGGGATCCGGGAAGCGGACCCCGAGCTCGGCGCGCCGAGGGGCGAGGCGGGCTCCGTCGGCACTGCACGCGGAATGGGCACGCTGCGGGATTCGGGTGGGCGCGAAGGGGTGATGCTGGGTGTGGGCGTGGTGGGCGTGGTGGGCGTAGTGGGCGTGGTGGACGGGTTCCCCAAAACCTTCGGTGCCACGGCGGTGGGTGTTCCGCCTCCGCTTCCGGGACGCGTCGTGGGGGGCAGTGTCTGGGTCAATCGTTCCGTCGGACTGCTTGTTGGGAGGGGTGCGGGCCGACCGGGAGACGAAGAGGGCGCCACGCTGGCAGAAGGGATGTTGGCCGGCCGGTTCGGGCTCAGCGAGCCACTGGCCGATGGAACCGTCAGTGGTCGAGAATTCAGCGGTGAGATGCCGATGCGATCTGGCAGGCCGCCGGAGTTCGGGGTGGGAGCCAATCGCGAAACTTCCGGTCGCTTGAGGACCGATTCTGGCGGGCGTGAAGCATGGGTCGGCACCGCCGGGCGGTACACGGCCACCTCAGCGGGCCGGCCCCCCGAGGGGTTGGGTCGCGAGTTGGCGAAGGCTTGAGCGGCCGCCGGGCTGTTGACGTCGCGGAGTTCCGTGCGCCGGATCTCCTCGCGACTGTGCTTCTGGACTTCCTCTCGGGAAATCCCGTTATTGATGATCACTGTGTTGTTGTTGCCCCGGATGTTCACGCCCTGACCGCTGGCCACCTGGACGTTGCTCTCGCGAACGAAACGATCGGCTTGATGGCGCGGCAGTCGATGATGATAAAGGTGGTGATCACCGAAACGGTCCCAGGTCGTCGCATACCAGGCCGCTGTGCCGATGCCAAACCCGATACTGACGGCCGTGCGGCCGTTGACCCACGAGAAACCCACGTTGGCGCTCCATCGGCATTCCGGAGGCAGGGGAGCCCAGCCGCAGTAGCTCGGGGAGCTGCGCCAAGCGACCCAGGCCGGTGCCCAGTCATAACCCGGATTCCACACCCAACCGAAACTGGAATGCTGATGCCAGCGGCCATAATGATACGGAGCCCAGCCCCAAGTGTAGGTCGAGTTCCAATACCAACCCGCATCGGTCCACAGCCACGATCCACCGTCGCAGTAGGGTTGCCATGTCGGGTTTGCCACCGAGGCCGACGGGCGCCAGCACCATCCGTAGCCAGGGACTTCCATCCAACTGCCGTAGGGTGAGAGTGATTGATAAAAGACCTGCTGGTTGACAACGGTCTGGGCTACCGGTGCAGGGACAACAATGGTCGAGGAGGGCGGCGGCGGCGGCGTGCCTTCGAAGGTGGTGGTGATCGCCGTCGGAGCCACCGGCGGCGGGGCTAGGTTCGTGGGGATCGACTGGGGAACCGCGGATGCTAAGGCGCTCGGAGGGGCGGGTGCTGGGCTTTCCGGTTGGATCGCGGCCGCCTTTCGCATCAGTACATGGATGATATTGGAGGACACCCCTAGGTCATTCAGATAGACGATCTGGCTGGCTCCGAGGGCGAAGGGTTCCCGGATATTGGCGATGTATTCAGTGACCACGCCTTCGTCGAGTCCGCCACGGGTGAGTTGCACTACATCGGCCACTGGGCCGGGCAGGGGCGGCGGAACCAGAACTGCCACCGAGGCCGAGGGGTCTATCGGGGTTGGCGGTTGGGCCGCCGGGGCAGGAGTGGGTTGCGGAGGCGGTGGGGGCGAGCTCGGGTTTGGGGTCGATGAGATCACCGGATCCACTCCCGGGGTTGATCGGTTGCCCAAGGCAGCCGGAACCGAGGGGGCTTGGACGATCACAGTCCTCACGGTCGGCGCTGGAGGTGCGGTGTGGACTACGGTCTTCGACCCGGTGTCGCATCCAACGGTAGTTCCCAAACAGAGCAAGATTAGCCCAAGGGTGTTGCGGGATGGACGCATGAACGAGGCATTCATTGTGTTCAGAGCGGTTAGAGACAGGTATTTTTGGGGGAAAGTCGATCCAAGGGTCGCGAGCCTCTCGATGAAGCTTCGTTCTTGGGGTTGGAGAATAATCTAGGAACGTGACTGGACCCCGATGACGGGAAATCCCTTGGAGGACCAACGGAGAAGTCTTGCCGGCCGGGACGTAATACCTTCGCAAGGAAGGCTGCCGTCAGGGGTCTGGGTATTCACGGTTGTGGGGGTAAGACGTAGTTAATAGTTCCTTATTCAAGGGATCAGGGAGGTGGGTTCTTTATGCCCATGGTCTCGGATTCGGGGTGTGAATTTTGACGTCTGCCGGTGAAGATGGTCCCGCCGTTATTGTCGTTGTCGTCGGTGATATCCGTTTTGCGACAGACGACGGACACACTCATCAGTCATGAATCGATGCTGTTCTTGGATGGTCCTCCTTTGGGCCTGGTGCGGATGGGGTGCCCTAGTTCTGCTGGGGCAGGGGGCTCCACAGTTGACGGCTATTTCCACCAACCGTGCTCAGTCTGGGGCGCTCATTACTATCACTGGGCTAAATTTCCTCAATCCTCCCCTGACGGCGGTCACCTTCAACT
Source organism: Akkermansia muciniphila (assembly GCA_945893185.1). Taxonomy (GTDB): domain Bacteria; phylum Verrucomicrobiota; class Verrucomicrobiia; order Limisphaerales; family UBA9464; genus SXXZ01. Next base: position 9,974 of record CAMDDW010000049.1, read on the forward strand.
TTACGCCGGCGACCGTGGAGTCCATCCGATCTCTGGGACTGGGGTACTATCAGATTTCGGTGCGGGTCCCCCTGGGGGCGACCATTGGGCCGATCTTTGTTGAAAATGCGTTTGGTCAAACTCAGACACCTTGGAATTTCCAGTTGCCGCCGGTGGTGCAGCGGTTCGCCCGCAACGGTGCCTTCACCGATGCCGACAAGGTGCGTGGTGTTCCTGGAGACTCCGTGGCGCTCACTGGTTCCAACTTTCTGGATCCCACGGATCCCAACTACCGCTTGGGTGTGTTCTTTGACGGCATTCGGGCTGGTTGGGACACCGTGACGGAAGGTTCCGCTTCGGTGGTGGTGCCGCCCGGAGCCATGACGGGCCCCATCACCGTGACCAACAATGCCGGTGCGACGATGACCAGTAGCTACTTCTACCTCGCGCCTTGGGTCACGGCCTTCACGTCTCGGGCTCGGGTCGGCGAAACTCTCACCTTGAGCGGTCGCAGCTTTCGCGCGGTGTCTTCGGTTTCCTTCGGTGGAGTCAGCACCACCAATCTCACGGTGGTATCCAATACGCTCATGACGGTGGTCGTCCCGTCGGGAGCGCCGGCGGCCGCACCGTTGACTTTGGAGTCGCCGGGAGGGCGTTTCATCACGGTGTCCAACTTTGTCATGATGCCTCGGATCAACGGGTTTTCGCCATCCAACGGTGCGGCGGGGACGCTTGTGACTCTCAGTGGTTCAGGGTTTTCGAGTGTGACGCAGGTGCTCTTCGGCGGAGCTTCGGCGACGCCGGTGTCCGTCACGGCCACGCAAGTGACGGTCAAGGTGCCCTTCGGTGCGGGAACCGGATTTGTGACGGTTTCAGGAAGTTCTGGGACTGATGAGTCCTCAACCTTGTTTCATGCGTCCCCGCAACTCAGCACCGTCAATCCGAACCTTGTGAAGGTCGGAGAGACCGTGACGCTGAGCGGGACCAATCTCTTGGGAGCATCGGCCGTCCTCTTTGGAACCAACCGGCTTGCGGCGAAAGTCTTCACGGTCGTGGACAATCGCCGCATCACGGCTCTGGTGCCGGAGGGTGCTTCTTCAGGATGGGTCAGGGTGGTGACGCCCGGGGGTGAAGCCTCCGGCGGACCGATTTCCGTTCAAGGGCCGGTTCCGGTGATCAGCGGGTTTTCTCCGGCCTTGGGCGGGGTGGGTACGGAAGTGCGTATCGTCGGTGTGGACCTAGGCTTGCCGGCGATCGTGCGGTTCAGCGGGGTAGCGGCCTCGGTGGTCAGCGCAACGACCAACGGGTTGCTGGCCCGGGTTCCTGTGGGTGCCGTCAGTGGTCGGATCACCGTGGAGACGGCAGCCGGGGCGGCTGTCTCGGCGCAGGATTTCCTCGTGGGAACCACGGCTGATTTTGATGTCTCCCTTGCGTCCTCGGCGGAACCCGTGGTCATGGGGTCGGAGTTCCGTCTGAGCCTCAAGGCCCGCAATTTGGGACCACTGCCGGCCACTAATGTCACGGGCAGCCTCAACCTACCGAGTTCGGCAGAGTTTCTGGGAGCGACGCTTGGAGACGGTGGCAGTTTTCAAACCGGCGCCACCGGAGTGAGTTTCATCATCGGTACCTTGCCCGCTAAGTCGGAGTGGACCGCGCTCATCCGAGTTCGGATCTCGGTGGAGGCCGTCACGCGCTTCGAGTGGGTGGCCAGCACGCTCACGCCGGATGTGGACGTCACGGACAACCGAGCCGCCGTCTCGGTGACCGCGGTTCCACTACGTCTGGAACTCACCGGCTTCGGTGATGACCTTTGGGTGTTGAGTTGGTCGTCACTGGCCACCGCGGTGGAGTTACAGGAATCGACTCTGGATTTGCCCCGGCAATGGCGTGGGGTGATCGGAACCCCGTTGAATGACGGTGTTCGTTTTCAGTGGTCCACCAGCGCGACGAACTCGGGTCGACTGTTCCGGTTGAGATCGCGCTGAGTGTTTCTGTTCCGCCGGATTTTCCAGACAGCTTCTTAGCTGGAACCATTCGTTTGAATCATTCTGGCTCAGGCGAAATCGTGTGAGGCAGACGTCTGGAGGTGGTGATCGGGGAGTCGTTCGAGATGTAGGGCGCGCACATGGATTGTGCCGTGCCGGCGTTGAACGATGCCCTCGACCAGTAGGAAGGGCTCGGTGCTAATCCGCAGGCGCTCGGTCTCGAAGAGTTCGGGCGAGACGATGGCGTTGGTGATGCCGGTTTCGTCTTCCAGGCTCAGGAAACACACGCCCTTGGCGGTGCCGGGGCGTTGGCGGCAAATCACCTGCCCAGCCACCCGGATGCGGGCGCCATCCGGAGCTTCCCGGAGTTGGGCGCTTTGCCAAACATCCTTCAAAGTGCCCCGGCGCAAGGCCATTGGATGGGGGCCTGTGGTAAGCCGGAGTGTGGCGTAGTCGGCGACCAATCGCTCCTCGGGCGACATGGGTTTCAGCGGGGAGGCCGAGCCTTCGAGGGGGTCCACGGCGTCACCGTCAGGGAACCCTCCTCCCAAATCTTCTAGGCGCAGCGGGCGTTCCGCCTGCCACAGGGCCGAGCGACGGTCGGTGGCCCAGGCATTGAGTGCGCCAATGGAAGCCAGGGCGCGCAGCGCCTCCGGACCCAGTGTGGTCCGCGCCTTCAAATCGTTCAGCGAGGCGAAGGGCTTGCGTGTGCGTTCGTTCAGCAGGTTCGTCGCCTGGGCCAGGGGCAACCCTTGCACGAGTTGCAACCCCAGGCGCAGGGACCCGTCGGATTCCACGCGGGTCTCCCAGTCGGAGCGCACGGCGCAAACCGGGCGCACGGCGATACCATGTTTTTTTACGTCCTGCACCACCGTGGCCGGTGCGTAAAAGCCCATCGGCTGGTTGTTGAGCAGTGCAGCAAAGAATTCCGGAGCCCGGTGCACCTTCAGGTAGGCGCTGGCGTAGGCCAGCAGCGCGAAGCTGATGGCGTGCGATTCGGGAAATCCGTAAAGAGCAAAAGAGCCCACGGTCTTGGCGATGGAGTCGATGACGTTTGGGGCAACGCCCTTGCGCGCCATGGACTCGCGCAACTTGGCCGTCGCTAGAGCCATCTTCTCGTCGGAACGGTGGAAGCTCAGGGCCTTGCGCAAGTTCTCGGCTTCGTCACCGCTGAAGTCGGCCATGACCATGGCGATCTCCAGCATTTGCTCCTGAAAGAGCGGCACGCCCAGGGTGCGCTGGAGGATGGGTTCGAGCCGGGGGTCGAGGTAGGTCACCGACTCGAGTCCGTTGCGGCGGCGAAGGTAGGGATGGGCCAGGTCGCCTTGAATGGGGCCGGGCCGGATGATGGCTACCTCGATCACTAGGTCGTAGAAGCAGGCGGGCTTCATGCGCGGCAGCGTGGCCATCTGGGCACGGCTCTCAATTTGGAAGACACCGATGGTGTCGGCCCGCTGCATGAGCGCGTAGGTGTCGGGGTCGTCTTTGGGAAGCTGAGCCAGATCCACTGGGCGTCCGCGCTGGGTGGTTAAGGTGATGGTGTCCTGTAGCACGGCCATCATGCCCAAGCCCAGGAGATCGACCTTGATGATGCCCAAGCCCTCGCAGTCGTCTTTGTCCCACTGGGCTACCACGCGGCCGGCCATGGAGGCGTTCTCGAGCGGCACGATTCCGGTGAGTTCGCCTTGGCACAGAATCATGCCGCCGGAGTGCTGACCCAAGTGGCGCGGCAGGCGGCGCATGCGGCGGCAAAGTCGGGCGAAGGCGGTGGCCCTGGGGTGCTCGGCGGGCAGGCCTGCCTGGCGCATTTGCTCCTCGAGTTCGAGGGTGTGCGGGAAATCACCACCGGCTTGCAGGCTCGAAAATCGGTCCAGCACATCGGTTGGCAGGTTCAGAGCCTTGCCGATCTCGCGGGCGGCGCTGCGGCCGCGGTAGGTGATAACCGTGCCTGTCATGGCGGCGCTGTGACGGCCGTAGCGTCGGTAGACTTCTTGGATGACCCGTTCGCGGCGCTCACCGCTCGGTAGGTCGATGTCGATGTCGGGCCAGCCCTTGCGGCTTTCCGACAGGAAGCGCTCGAAGAGCACGTTGAATTTGAGTGGGTCGACAGCGGTGATCCCCAGGCAGAAGCAGACGGCGCTGTTGGCGGCGCTGCCGCGTCCTTGCGCCAGGATTCCTTCGTCGCGGCAGAAGCGGACGATGTCGGCGACGATAAGGAAGTAGCCGGAGAAGCCGAGGCGTCCGATGAGGGTTAGTTCCTTCTCTAGCAACCGGCGCACCTTTTCCGGGATCTCGTCGCCGTAGCGGACTCGTGCGCCGCGGAAGGTCCACTCGCGCAGCACGCCTTCCATGGTTTCGCCGGGGCCCACTGGGTAGCGCGGAAACTCGTAGCCCAGGTCTTCCAGGGTGAACTCCAGCCGTTCGGCCAGTCGCACGGTCTCGGTCACTGCCTTCGGGAGGTCGCTGAAGAGCCGAGCCATGGCGGCGGCGGGCTTGAGGTGTGCCTCGTCGTTGATGCTCAGGTGAGTGCCCGCGGCGTCGAGGTGCGTGTGGTGACGGAGGCAGGCGAAGACATCGAGCACTTCCCGGCCCTCGGGGGTGGCCTGGCTGACCCCGCCCGTGGCCAGCAGCGGGATCCGGTGCGCGGCGGCCAAATCTTGAAGGGCCTGATTCCAGCGGGTTTCGCCGCGGAGGCGTTGACGCTGAATTTCGACGTAGACGTGTCCTTCACCAAAGGCTTGGAGGAGTCGGCGAAGGGCCGCATCGGCATCTCGGCCAGCGCGGATGGCTCGTAGGGCTGGCCCCTCCCGATCGCCGCTGAGTGCGACGAGGCCCGCGGCGAATTCAGGGAGTTCTTCCCAACGGATGGTGGCTTCGTTTTTGGCGGCCCGGAGGTGGGCTTGTGAAAGCAATCGGCACAGGTTGCGGTAGCCTTCGCGTGAGCGTACCAGCACCGGGAAGACCGATCCGTCGTCCATGGCTAATTCAGCGCCGATGATGGGGCGGATGCCTTGTTCGCGGGCGGTGTCGAAGACGCGCGGTGCACCGTAAAGGCCCATGCGATCGCACACCGCCAACGCAGGCAGTCCGAGGCTGGCGGCAGTGCGGGCCAGTTCTTCCGGCAGCGAGGCCCCACGCAGGAAGCTAAAGGCGCTGCGGGCGTGCAGTTCGACGTAGGTGGGACTGGAGGCGGTGGCAGCCAATGGATCGATGGGTTTAGTCGAGCAGGGCGTCGACCGTCCATCCATCGGGCTGATGAACCAGACGCAAGACTTGTCCGCGCAGGGTGGTGGCATCCCATTCTTCGCGCTGCCAGGCACCATTCTCCCACCAGCGTCCGGAGGCGCGCCAAGGGCCTAAGGTTACCACCAGTCGGCCGTGGGCGATGGAACAGCGGATCGATGAGGGGCGTCCATCGACCGATTCGATGGTGGCCACAGGCGCGGGTCGCAGCCGGCGGAGGCCGGGAGCTTGCAGGGCCGGGCGCGGTTGGGATAGGGCAGCGACTCCTTCGAAATCGGGAGGCACTAATCGGAAGGCGTCGATCCCGTGCTGATGGAGCTTCACCGGCGTGCCCACACGATCCGAACCGAGAATGGCGGCGATGCGTCCGAGGGTTTCCTGGAACTGGCGAGGGTCTTTGAGCGTTGTTTCGAACAGGCCGAACTGCCGCTGGACCGGTACGGTGGTCTCCAGCGTGAGTTGCAACCCCACGACCGCACTTTCGCTGCGAACGGTGTCGAGGTGGGTTGCTAGTAAACGTTGAAGCACGGCCGCGTCGCAGGTGGGTTCCGGGACGTTGAGCTGGCGTTCGAGTCGGTTTCCGGATTCGAGTCGCAATGACAGGTCGACGCGTTCGGCCGCACGGCCTGCCAGTGCGAGCCGCGCGCACAGGGTGTCGGTGAAGCGGCGTAGCAGAAACAGTAGGGGCTCGAGCGTTTCCACGGGGTCCTCGAAATCCCAGGATTCCGTCCACACTTCCGGCGGGCGGATGGTTTTCAGGGGGCGTGTGTTTCGTGTGGAGGCCGCAGCCAGTAGGCCCAGGGCTTCGAGCCCCAGGCGGTCGGTCAACTCGGCCGGATCGAGGGCCAGTAATTCTCCCACGGTGCGCAAGCCCCAGCCTGTGAGGATTCGCGTGGTGTCGCTGGACGGTTCTAGTGCAGCCAGTGGGAGCGAGGCGACGAAACGGGCAGCGTCGGTGACTACGTGGACTGCCACTCCAGACTGTGCGGCATGCCGTGCCAGATTGGGAGTCGTGGCGAAGCCGATATGGGAGCGGAGTCCTTGTGCTGTCAGGCTGGATTGCAACTCCTGGGCCCAGGCTTGCAATGCGTCGGGTTCAGGAGGCTGTAATCGGCTCAATCCCCGCAAGTCTAAGGTGCACAAGCCCGGGGCGGTGGATTCTAGGTGCGGAGAAAATCCGTAGGCGCACTGGAGGAGGACGTCGGTGGTGGCTGACTCCCGTGCGGGGGCGCGGTGACGGATGAGGATGTCGGTGCATCGCGCCAGCGCCTGGGTGGCGGTCTGTCCCCGTTCCACGCCTGCGTCCCGGGCGGGCGGGGTTGTTTCCAGGACGACCGGGGTGGTGCGCGCTGGGTCTATCAGGGCGACGGGTTGTCCCCAGAGTTCGGGTGATAATCGCAGCGCGGCTTGGAGTGCGAATTGGGGGAGGTGAATGACGGCGTACATGGCGCTGGAGCAAGGTTCGAGAAACGGGCCTTCAGGCGGTTTGCCGCGCACCGGCCTCCCGCACTCGACGTTGCTCGGTCTCGAAGCGGAGATTCAGGGTGTCGGGGCTCCGCTCGAGATCCCGATGGTCGAGTCGGGTTTGGGAAACGATGCGGGCGGCGGCTCCGGCCACCAACGGTTGGGGCGTGATGACCAGCACGGTTCCGCCGTGCTGTTCCATGAGTCGGCTCAAGCGGTACCAGAGGGTGCCCGGGATGCGGCGCAGTTCGTGGGCGGCGTTCAGTTTCAGGTCTAGGACCACCAGGGCGATGTTTCGGTCGCGCAGGAGGAGGTCCGTGGTTTGCAGGGCCTCCGCAGTGTTTCGACATCGGACCCAGAGCAGGTGGGCCAGGGCTTCCGGTTCGAGGGCATCGATGTCCAGGCTGTCGGCTCCGTCGACCAAAGTCAGGAAACGTCCGCCCGAGGCCGTGTGTCGCAGCAATGCATGGATGAACTGGGCGCTGCCGGAGCCTTCTCCGGGGGCCACCAGTTCGGTGAAGGCACCTTGGGGTAACCCGCCTCCGAGGCCCTGATCAATGGATTCAATGCCGGTGGGCAGGGTCGCGGGAACCATCCGCTCCGGTGCCACCCCGAGCCGAGCCCGTGGCAGGCGTTCGGCGAGGAATTGCCGTAGTTCGATAATCTTAGTGTCGGCGGGCATGGCGGTGACCGAAGTCGGGTCGGGGGATCAGTCTAGGTATCCCCTCAGCCGGTAAAACCCAAATCCTTCGGGGATGACTAGAATTCACCGTCCCCCGGGACAAGGGCTGTCTGTGGGGGCATGGCCAAAGACGGAGGTGCCAGTCGGGTGTCAGGAGGCTCAAAGACCTCGATTTGCTTCAGATCTGAAGCTGCGGTTCACTGGGTCGATGATGTTTCGGGCAATTCTGGCTGCGCTGGCGGCAGGGATGGTGGTTTCGGGCCGTGGGTGAGGCTTCGCGGGCTCGGTCCTGCGCGTGCTGAGGAGACTCGAGGGAAAGGAGGAGCTTTCGCGCTATGCGCGAGGGGTTTGGGTGTTCGCCTCCAATGCACGCTCCGGTCCGGTCCCGCTGCTGCTTCGGTATGGGGCGGATGCGGGTGAAGGAGGAAACGAAATGTTGTGCGTTGGAGGCGGGGACGGTGATGCTGCGGAGCCGGTTTTTGCCGGTGCACGGAGGTGTTCCGTGGGAAACTATTTTTTATGCCAACCTTGATTGCTAGCTTGGTCGCCGAACGTGTCAGCGGCTGCGTTGTGGGTGACCCTTCTCTAGAATTAACCGGTTTTGCTCCGGCGGATGGAGCCAAGTCCGGTGATCTTACTTTCGCGGAAAACGAAGCGTACTTTCTGCGGGCTGACCAAAGCGCTGCTTCAGCCATTCTGGTGGCCGGTGATTTTCGGTCGTCTACCGGCAAAACTATTCTGCAGGTCGAGAATGCGCGGGTGGCCTTTGCACAGGTGTTGCCGCTGTTTTTCCCTGAGCCGGTTTTGCTGGCAGGGATCCATCCGTCGGCGGTGGTGGCGGCCTCGGCACAGGTGGATCCTTCGGCGCAGGTGGGACCTCAGTGCGTCATCGGTGAACGGGTCCGGATCGGGGCTGATGTGGTCCTCGTTGGTCGCAATTTTATCTCGGATGACTGTGTCGTGGGTGACGGGTGCCGGCTTTATCCGAATGTTACGCTCTACCCCCGCAGTGCGCTGGGGCGGCGTGTGCGCATTCATGCGGGCTCGGTGATTGGTTCGGATGGCTTTGGTTATGTGTTCGACAAGGGTGAGCACCGCAAGGTGCCGCAGGTGGGGCAGGTGATCATCCATGATGACGTTGAAATTGGTGCGAATGTGACGATCGATCGGGCGGCTCTCGGGGCCACGGTGATCGGTCGTGGTACCAAGATCGATAACCTGGTTCAGATTGCTCACAATGTTACCATCGGTGAGCACTGCATTCTGGTGGCGCAGGTGGGGATCGCGGGCAGCACAAAGATCGGTAATTACGTGACGATCGCGGGTCAGGTGGGGGTGGCGGGCCATCTGCGGATCGCGGACAAGGTGACGATCGCGGCGCAGTCTGGGGTGATGCACCACATTCCGGAGGGACAGAAATGGCTGGGTTCTCCAGCCGGCCCGGATCGTGTGATGAAGCGCCAGTACTTGGCGATGGAGCGTCTGCCGGAGTTGCTGCGCCGTGTGCAGGAGTTGGAGCGGCGGCTCGGGGATGAGGCTTCGTCTTCCGCGTAGGGTGTTTGGGCTTGTGGGGGCGAGATGGAGAAATAAGGTGTCTGATCATGAGGATTCCCCGATGTGTTCCCCGCTCGTTCCGGGTATGGGTCGTGGTGTTGGGGATAAACCTGTCGAGCGGTGCTTCAGGGGCCGCGGCGACCAATGGAGTTCATTGGTCTTACCGGCCGTTGCAGTTACCTGAGGTTCCGGTTGTTTCAAGCCCATTGGGTCCCGTAACACATCCGATCGATGGGTTTATTCTAGATCGGCTGCATCGGGAGGGGATTTCACCGACGCCGGAGGCCGATCGGCGCACGCTGCTGCGTCGGGTGAGTCTCGATTTAACAGGGTTGCCGCCGACGCCGGCGGAGATGGATGCCTTCCTGAATGATCCGTCGACGGATGCGTATGAGCAGTGTGTGGACCGGTTGCTGGCGTCGCCTCGCCACGGTGAGCGTTGGGCACGGCATTGGTTGGATGTGGTCCACTACGGTGAGACCCATGGCTATGACAAGGATCAGCCGCGTCCGAACGCGTGGCCGTATCGGGATTATGTGATCCGGGCTCTGAATTCCGACAAACCGTATTCGCGGTTCATCCGGGAACAAATCGCGGGCGATGTGCTCTGGCCGGACACCGAAGATGGCGTCACGGCCACCGGATTCATCTCGGCTGGGCCGTGGGACTTGATCGGCCATGCCGAGGTCCCGGAGTCGAAGACGGATGGCAAGATCGCTCGCCTGCTCGATCGAGATGATATGGTGGCTACGGTGATGAACACCTTCAACAGCGCTACGGTCCAGTGCGCACGCTGTCACGATCACAAGTTCGATCCGGTTCGCTCGGAGGAGTATTACCAATTGACGGCAGTGTTCGCCGCGCTCGATCGGGCCGACCGGAAGTTCGATGCCGATCCCGCTGTGGCTGAGCGTCGGCGATTTCTTGAGGGGCGTAGGGCTGCGCTACAGCAGGAAAAGAAGCCTCTGGATGATGAGATGGTTCGTCAGGGTGGGCGTCGGTTCGCTTTGCTGGAACGCCGCGTTGCCGCTGCGGAGGCCGGGAGCAAGGAACCTGCGCGACCGGAGATGGGCTGGCACTCGGCCATCCAATCGAAGGCCGATGTTGTTCAGTGGGTGCAGGTGGATCTGGGGCGGCCAGTTGAGATTCACCGACTCCTCTACGCCGGTTGCCACGATGACTTCAATGGCATCGGCAAGGGATTCGGATTTCCGGTCCGGTACCGGATGGAGTTGTCGGACGATCCCGAATTCAAGGCGGGCGTCCAGCAACTGGAGGATCAGACGGGTGTCGATTTGCCCAATCCCGGGGTGACCCCGCGAGAGGTGAAGGTGCCGGGCTTGCGGGGGCGCTACGTGCGAGTCACGGCCACCCGTCTCGCGGCCCGCATGAACGACTTTATCTTCGCTCTCTCGGAGTTGGAGGTCTTGGATGACCAGGGCAGCAACTGGGCTCTCGGCGCGCCGGTGAGCTCGAGTGACAGCATCGAGGCAGCTCCGCGTTGGGGGCGGGACAACCTCACCGATGGGTGGTTTCC
>CAMDDW010000050.1:0-20174 GCA_945893185.1 Akkermansia muciniphila
GGCCCGATGGCATTCAGGGAGGGTTTCAAAACCGGTCATCTTGCGGATTGATTTCTGCGTCCAAAGCATCTCGAGCAATTCCCCGGAAGGACTTCGGTCCTCCCGGGGTTTTTTTTAACCAAGAACCTAGCACTGAGGTTGGGACTTACGCGACGAGCCTGACCTGGAACCAGATGCGCTCGAAGGAGTTGTTGAAGGTGATCCAAGGTCACTGGTCAGCCATTGAGAATGGGGTGCACTATCGGCGGGATGTGAGCTTCGAGGAGGAACGGTGCCGGGTGAAAAACCGCCCGGCAGCCTTTGGCACGCCACCGCTCATCCTTGGTATTCAAACCCGGCCAGGCCACAGGTTCATTATTTCCTCTCCAGATCTAGATAAATTCACCCTGCCGGGCAGCAACCTTCGGTGTTCTTCGATCTGCAGAAGCCGTTCGCTCGGGCCAAATTAGAGGAACCCCAGTGGCTGTTGGGTAGACTAAAAGGGGTTGGTGGTCATCGATGAGGTGCGGCGGATGTCGAAATTGTTCACGGTGTTGGGCCCCTGGCGGACCGGATCAAGTCCTCGGTGAGGTGGTGGCCGCGACCAATTTATGGCCTGAGTGGCAGCGGCAAGGTTTCGAATTGCGATTTGGCCGGGGTGGGCTTTCGGGGTAGCCTGTCACTCACAACATGGAAAACGTCGTGATCATTGGGACTGGCTGCGCCGGTCTGACTGCCGCCATTTACACGGCCCGCGCCAATCTCAAGCCGCTGGTGCTCACGGGCACCATGCCCGGGGGACTCCTGACCACGACAAGCATCGTGGAGAATTTCCCAGGTTTTCCCGAGGGGATCGATGGCTATGAGTTGATGACCCGCATGCAAGCCCAGGCCGAGAAGTTTGGAGCCCAAGTGAAGTTTGCTACTGTGGATTCGGTGAAGTTTGGCGACGGCGTGACGGAATTGATCGTCGATGGCGAGCCGGTGCAGACCCGAACGCTGATCATCACCAGCGGCGCTGGCCACAAGCACCTCGACGTCCCAGGGGAAGATGAACTGGAAAAGAAGGGTGTGACCTACTGCGCCACCTGCGATGGGGCATTGCCCATGTTCCGCAATCAGCCGGTGGTCGTGATCGGCGGCGGCGACTCGGCTTGTGAAGAGTCGACCTACCTGACTCGATTTGCTTCGAAGGTGTACCTGATCCATCGCCGCGACACGCTGCGGGCCTCGCGAATCATGGCCGAGCGCACGTTGGCCAATCCCAAGATTGAAATGGTCTGGGACAGCGTGGTGACCGAGGTCACCGATGTGGCGGCGGACAAGGTCACGGGCGTGAAGCTCAAGAATCTCAAAACCGGTGCCGAGTCACACCTGCCGTGCACCGGGGTGTTCGTGGCCATCGGGCATGTGCCCAATACGTCGCTCTTCAAGGGCACTTTGGATCTTCACGAGAATGGCTATTTCAAGACCGATGGGACGGTCTTGACGAAGATTCCTGGCGTGTTCGTGGCCGGTGATTGTGTGGACTCGGTGTACCGCCAAGCCATCACGGCCGCTGGGCTCGGCTGCTCTGCGGCGATTGAGGCCGAACGCCACCTGGCTGGTTTGGACAGCTGAGGTCGCAGGTTCCGAGACGCTGGGGATCCCTCGCTCTCCCTTTGTTTCATTCAGTCTGACCATTCCTTGGGTTTGCCGCCCCCGACTATGACCTCCATCACACCGAAGGATTTGAAGGCCCAGATCGACGAGACCGGTACCATCCGGTTGCTCGATGTGCGCGAACCGGAGGAACACGCTCACTGCGCTCTGCCGGATTCGAGACTGCTACCGCTTTCGCAATTGGAGGCGCGATGGCAGGAACTGGAGGAGTGGTGCAGAGCTGAAGGGGACACCGTGGTGTATTGCCACCACGGGGTGCGCAGTGCGCACGCGATCGCATTCCTCGAGGAGAAGGGTTTGTCCGGATTTATGAATTTGACCGGTGGCATCGATCGCTGGAGTCGCGAGGTCGATCCGTCGGTGCCGCGCTATTGGTGATCAGCCCTAGGGATCGGTATCTCTGATAAGTCCCGGTTCCTCGCTATTTCCAGTGGGAAGGCCGGGTCCCCCGACCCGGCGTCCCGCGCGGTTTCCCCATGCCCCGGCATTCTTCAGGGGGCACCAAACCTGCAGACCGTCCGGTGGGGGCAATGGGCTTACAACGTACCGCCCAACCCACTACCTCACCCTGTAGGCCCATCCTGTAGGCCCATCCTGTAGGTCCACCCTGTAGGTCCACCCTGTAGGTCAACCCTGTAGGCCGGGTCCCCCGACCCGGCGTTCCGCGCGGCCGGGCAATCCCCCAAGGCGGGCTTTTCCCGCTCACCCTTCGAACAAATACCGCAGGTCGTCGAGCGTGAGGCCGGGTCCCCCGACCCGGCGTCCCGTATGAATTCCGCACGATCGATCGTTTCTAACGGCCCGGCGTCTCGACTCATCCTTCAAACAAGTACCGCAGGTCGTCGAGCGTGAGCGCCTGGGCAAACTTATCCTCTCCGAGTACATCCTCGGCCAGTTGGCTCTTGGATCGTTGGAGTGCGCGAATCTTCTCTTCGACGCTGTTTTTGATAAGCAACCGGTAGGCGATGACCGTTTGTTGCTGCCCGATGCGGTGGGCTCGGTCGATGGCTTGATTTTCAACGGCTGGATTCCACCACGGGTCAAAGAGTACGACGTAGCTGGCCGCCGTCAGGTTGAGTCCGAATCCGCCTGCCCTGAGGGATATCAGGAAGACGGCTTCACCTGGGTGTTCTTGGAATTGCTGGACGAGTTCGCCCCGGTTTTCGGTGTCGCCGGCCAAGTAGTAGGTCGGCCAGTTTCGCTCGGCGATGGCCTTCTTAATCAGACCCAGCATTTCGACGAACTGGGAAAAGACGATGACCTTGCCGCCCTCCTCCATGATGGGATCGAGAGTCTCCATGAGGGCTTCGACCTTGGTGCTCTCGGCCTTGGAGTCCTCTTTGACCAACTTTGGGTGGCAGCATATTTGCCGCAATCGAAGCAGGGAGGTAAGGATGTTGAATCGATTCTTGTTGAGCTGGGAGGCGCTGCTGATGCCCAGCAGCATCTGTTGGGCCCGTTTGAGCTCGGCCTTGTAGAGGGTCTTCTGTTCGCCCTCGAGTTCACAGAGTAGGTCTTCCTCGATGCGCTCAGGCAGGTCCTTGGCGACTTGCATCTTGGTGCGCCGCAGCAGGAACGGGCGGACGCGTGCCGCAAGACGTCGCCGGCAGAGGGGATCCTCCTTGGCGTCGAAGAGCTTCTGGAAATCTCCCCGGTTGCCGAGGATGCCGGGCATCGCGAAGGCCATCAGACTCCAGAGGTCCATCAGCTTGTTCTCGATGGGAGTGCCGCTCAGCAGGACTCGGTTCTTCGCTTCGATCCGGGTGGCGATCAGGGCGGTGACGGAACCCGGGTTCTTGATGTACTGCCCTTCGTCCAGGACAACGGCCAAGAATTCGGTGCGGAACTTCTCACCGATGGATCGCAGTTGATTGTAGTTGATGATGTGGAGATCGGCCGAGCCGGTCTGGCTGGGCAGCGATTTCATGTCATCACTACTCCAGACCCGCGGACGGACGCTTGGAAGGAACCGTGCGGTTTCGGAGCGCCAGTTGTCGGCCACTGACTTGGGGCACACCACTAAGATGGGCCCGGGTTTGGCGTACTGGCCTCGCAACCAGGCAATCCAAGTTAGAGTCTGAAGGGTTTTGCCCAGACCCATATCGTCGGCGAGGATGCCGCCAAAGCGGTTGGTGCTCAGATAGGCTAAAAAGTGGAAGCCCTCCTTCTGGTAGGGGCGAAGTTCTGCGTGGATCTCCACCGGAATCTCCGGTGTCACGCGGGCCTTGAGTTCAGCAGCCCGGCGTTCGACCTTTTGATAGTTCGCCTCCGAGAGAAATTGGCGGGCAGCAGGGTCGGCTAATTGGAGCGCGTGCAGACGCTGCTTCTCCGAGCTGAGTTCGTGGGGGTTGAGTCCCAGACGGGCCAATTGCTCGTCTTCCTGTTCGGACAGTTTGAACTCCAGTTTGCGCCAACCCTTGTCGGAGAGGCGGACCCATTTGCCCCGGGCATTGAGCAGAAGCTTGATCTCATCTTGCGAGAGCGACGTGTCCGAGACATCCACGATCACCGAGAGGTCGAACCAGTCGATACCCGATTCTTGAACGTCCAGTTTGACGGTTCCTGCGACCTCGGATTGCAGGAACGAGGCCAGTTCGCCGCGGAGGTCCAGTTCGAGCGACAGTGGGAGCGATTTGAGCCAGGGAACGAAGCGATCTGGAAATTGTCGGGTGACCTTGGCGGACCAGCGCTGACGGGCGAAGTCCCATCGAAAACCCGAGGCGTCGAGGCGTCGGGCGGCTTCAGCAAGGGCAGAACGGTCGAACATCCAGAGCGATTCTGGCGAGTCTGCGGTTCGCGAAGTCCCCGTTTTTCCGGGTGCTTGCGTCGAGTCTTGAGCGTCGAGGTCGGTCCAAGCAGTGCCCGTCCAACGCTCCACGGGTTGTCCGTCGGGTCGGACAGCCAGAAGGTCCATGAAGCAGAACTCATTGTCATAGCCGACGATGGGCTGGACCAATTCAGCTTGGATCCGCGGATGGAGAGGGATCACCGACACCTTGGAGGAAAGGCGCGGTGGAAGGGCCAACTGAAGGTGGGAGAGGAAACGGACACCAGCCTGAGTCTCGAGGGCCGGGGCCGGGATGCGAGTCTCCAGTGCAGGGTCCAGAGCACGGTCCTCGGCCGGGGGGCCGGAGAAGAGCGTGTCGAGCGTCAGGTAGAGTGTCGGGCGGCCATGGAGGGTCAGGAGGAAGGGCGGCACGGGCTGTCCATCTCCGGTGAGCAGGCGCAACGAATAGTCGGAATAGTCATCGGCGGCATCGTTGAGGGTCCAGCGCAGGGGCTGTTCGGGGCGGTTCAAGGGTTCTCCCGCCGCTCCGACGATGAATGGATGCAGTGCGGGCAGGCGTAGCACCCGGTTCAGGAACAATCGGGTGTTCTGATCGTGGTAGAAGAGTTCGATGGGGTAGCCGTACCGGGCCCGCTGGGCCAGCGGCTGCCAGAGCAGGGCGACCTCAGCCACGAGTTCTGTGGCGTGCTTCTCGTCGAAGTCCTTGAATTTACCGGGCTTGATCGCAGCCCAGGTGTCGGCCCCTGCCTTACGCCATTCGACCAAGGCCTCCTTGGCGTCTAGGCGGAGGCGCAATTCGATCTGGCTACCGGGCCGTGCATCCTCGGAAGGGCCAAGTTGGAGGTTGGTTAGAAGGGTTCTCCAGCGAGTGACGTCCCGCTCCCGCCTGTGGGTGGACACCGCAACCCGGGCCTCGTCGGGTTGGGTCACCGACTTAAGGAAGGCCGGTATTGCCAGATTCCGCTCTTCGGCAAAGACGGCGATGTATTGCCACAGTTCCCAAGAAGAACGGGGTATAGAGCTCCACAAATCAACCTTTTGCCAGGCGTTTTCGGTGATGAGAAAACCGAGCTCGGTCAAGTGTCCCAGGGTCAGAGCTGTGCCGCTCCGGATCCGTGCAAAGAGACTGTCGATGAGGCGAATTATCTCAATCTCGTTCGGTTTGAGTGCACGTTCCAAGTTACCGGCCACGCAGCTTGCCAATTCGCTGGCAGCGGTGTCCGTGGGAGTTTCGACAGGGAGGTCTAGAACAGCAACGGAACGTGGACTCGGACGCCTGGCCTTCCGGAGAGTCAGGGTCGGGGCAACGGCCAGCGTACGAGCGGTGGGCTTGGCCTTGGGTTTCATACGAGCAACACTTCTTAGATGGTGCATTGTGTGCCTCTGATCGCAAGGCTGGGTCCGTGTTTGGGCCAGAAGCTTTGGGCTGTTCGATCCCTCCTGGGCACGGAACTCTGTCGGCGGAATGTTGTCTCGATGGTTTCGCCGAGGGCTTCGCTGGCTCGTCGCTCTTCTTTTGTTGCCGATCAACCTGGGGGTGAGTTGGGCTGCCTGGGAGGTCGGTCGGACCTCTGTTTCTGGCAGCCCATTTTGGGTGCCGCTCTTGGTCGGTTTTGGAATTTGGATGGTGGTCTATGTCCAACTGCCACGCCCGATGTGGATTTATGTCCTGGGCCATGAGTTGACTCATGCACTCAGCGCCTGGATGTGTGGATCTCGGGTTCAATCCTTCAAGGTGAACAGCCGAGGAGGAGAGGTCCGGGTCAGCAAGAGCAATGCGTTCATTGCGCTCTCTCCCTATTTTTTACCCATCTACTCGATCCTCTGGTCCCTGATCATGGTCGTGGTGCAATGGCGCTGGGGTAAAGAGTGGTGGGTCATGCCGTTGTATCAGGTGGGTTTGGGGCTGACTTACGGGTTTCACGTGACCATGACGGCGGTGATTTTGCGCATCCGACAGCCGGACCTAGTGGGCGAGGGGTTCCTGTTTTCAGGGTCGCTGATCTGGCTGGGCAATGCCTTAATGCTTCTGTTAGGCATGACCTGGTTGGCCGGGCGGCCAGGCATGGGGGCCACGTTGCGATCGGCAGCGCGCCTTTCCGGTGAGTTCTATCTGCAGGCGTGGCGGTGGGTACAACAATGGATCTCCTGACGAAATGAGGTTCTCGTTGGAAGCCCTGTCGTGAGGGATGCATCGCGGGTTTCGATCGCTGTGTTACAAATGACACTTGAAACTCAGCCCACGCAGGCGAGAAGCTTCTGACCTTAGGTACGCATGAATCTTGGCGATATTCTCACGACACGGCAGATCGTTCCTGAACTGGCGGCCAGAAACCGGTGGGAGGCCATTGACGAGTTGATCGGGTGCCTCGTCGCCGCTGGCAAGGTTCTGCCCGAACACCGGGAGGCCATCACCGCGGTCGTCAAAAAGCGCGAGACCTCCATGAGCACGGGCATTGGATTCGGTATCGGCATCCCGCATGCCTCCACCGATTTGATTCCCGAAGTGATCGCCGCCTTCGGGCGTTCCCGCACCGGTGTCAGCTTTGATTCGTTGGACAATCAACCGGTCCATTTGGTGACCTTGTTCTTAGTGCCCGCCGGGCAGTTCCAGCGTCACCTGCATACCTTGGCTGGAATTGCCAAGGTCTTGCGTCGCGATGACTTCCTGAAGTCCATCTCCAACGCCTCGGATGCGGAAGCCATGATCAAAATGATCCGCGATTTCTCCGAGGGTCTGCGCTGACCTCCGTTGGGGTGATTCCATCCGAGCCCGACACTTCCGTCCCATGTTCCATTCTGTTATTGAATCTCGGCTCCGCGCCGTGGTTTCCGCTCTCGTTCCTACCGCCGATCCGGCCACCATTCAGGTGAAGCCTGTTTCCGAGGCTCGGTTTGGTGATTTTCAGAGCAACTCCTTGATGCTGGTGGCGAAGGCCGCCCGCATGAATCCCCGTCAATTGGCCAGCGATGTGGTGACGCGCCTAGATGTCTCCGATTGTTGCGAACCGGTGGAGATTGCTGGCCCGGGTTTTTTGAACTTTCGACTCACTCGACTTGCTCTTGAAAATTGGGTGAGTGACGCGGCCAGCGGAAAACCGGTGCTCATACCCCAGGCCGAGACGCCGCGGACAGTGGTTTTGGATTTCTCGTCGCCGAATGTTGCCAAGCCCATGCATGTCGGGCACATCCGGTCGACGGGCATCGGGGATGCTTTGCAGCGGATGTGGCGACTGCTCGGACACCGAGTCATTAGTGACAATCATATCGGCGACTGGGGGACTCAGTTCGGTAAATTGCTGGTGGGTTGGAAGGAGTTGCTCGATCGGCCGGCCTTGGAGAGTGATCCAATCGCCGAAATGGAGCGTCTCTACAAGACGGTCAACACCCAGTGCGATGCCGACCCAGCCCGCTTGGAGATGGCCCGCCAGGAATTGGTACGCCTGCAAGCCGGCGACCCTGAGAACCTCGCGATCTGGAAGGAAATGATCCGCCTCTCGCAAGTTCAGTTTGACACGCTCTATGGACGAATGGGCACACGGTTTGACCATGCCTTGGGTGAAAGTTTCTACAATTCCGAGTTAGCCCCGGTCGTGGAGGCGCTTCTGGCGGCGGGTATTGCGCGTTTGAGCGATGGAGCAGTTGCGGTGTTCAGCGATGGAGCGTTGCTGCCCAAGGAAGACCCCTTCTTGGTGAGCCGGGATGGGGAGTGGGTGGATGTGCCGGCACTGATCCGCAAGAGCGATGGAGGGTTCAATTACATGACCACCGATCTGGCTACGGTCGATTATCGCATCCGGACTTGGGCTCCCGATGAAATTCTCTATGTGGTGGATGACCGGCAGTCGGGCCATTTTCGGGCGCTCTTCCATGTCTTTGTCCGGTGGCAGCCCGAGGCCTATCCCAAGACTCAATTGCGGCACATCGGTTTCGGGAAGATTTTGGGTGAAGATGGAAAGCCCTTCAAAACTCGTTCTGGGGATACGGTGCGACTGGCCGACCTCCTGGATGAAGCCGAGGAGCGGGCTCTGCAAGTGGTCACCGAGAAGCGGCCAGACTTGGAGGCTTCAGAACGTCGGGAGATTGCCCGGATCGTCGGTATCGGAGCCGTCAAGTGGCAGGACTTGTTGCCGAATCGGCAGAGCGACTACGTGTTCTCCTGGGATAAGATGCTGGCGCTCCAAGGTAACACCGCACCCTACGTCCAGTATCAGTACACCCGGGCAGCGAAGGTGGTCCGCGACTCCGGTGCGCCGACAGCGGCCCAGCCCATCGCTTTGACTGAGCCCGCCGAGATCGCCTTGGCCAAGCATCTCATGAACTTAGGTTTCACGCTGCAAGCGGCCGCCGAGGAATGTCGCCCCAACTATTTGTGCAACTACCTCCATGAGTTGGCGGGCCTTTACAGTAGTTTCTATGAGGCTTGTCCCGTGCTGAAGGCCGAAGAACCGGCCCGCTCGACGCGGTTGGCCTTGTGCCGACTCAGCGCCCAAGTCTTGCGGTTGGGCCTTGAGACGCTGGGCATCGAGGTCACCGAGAAGATGTGAGGCGGGCAGATTTCCGAGGCCATTGCTGCGCTAGAGACCGCCGAGGTGCCTCGGGCAGTTTATCTTCGGGGATTGTTTCTCAGATGCTCGCGAATTTCCGTGAGAAACTCCTCACCGTAGTCTCGGAGTTTGCGTTCGCCGACGCCCGAGATGGTTAGGAACTCCTCATCAGTGGTGGGAAGGTCCCGAGCCATGAGTCGCAGCGAGTTGTCGCCAAAGACAATGTAGGGCGGAACGCCCAAGCTGTCGGCCTGTGACTTGCGCAGGAGGCGGAGCTTCTCGAAGAGCAGTTCGTCGCAGTCGATGTCCCCAACCCGTTCGGCCTTGGGGCGAGATCGCTCCATTGGCTTAGTAAGGGTGATGCTCCGACGGTCCTTCAGGGCGGTCATGCCATCTGGGGTCATCTCCAAGATACTGAACTGCTCGGAGGTTTGCCGAAGGTATCCTAGGCGCACGAGTTCACGCCCGATCGAGGACCATTCATTGCGGCTCAACTCTGAGCCGATGCCGTAGGTGCTGAGCTTGTCGTGCCCCCACTGGATCACTTTTTCAGACTCGCTGCCGGTGAGCACCGCGATGACATGATTGAACCCGGTTCCGAATCCGCTCTTCTGGCGGATTCGGAAGACGCAGCTCAAAAATTTCTGGGCAGCCACCGTGCCGTCCCAGGTGGAGCGGGGACTCAGGCAATTGTCGCAGGTGCCGCAGTTGGGTTGCGGGTAGACCTCACCGAAGTAGCCGAGCAGACCAGCCCTTCGGCACTCGGAACTGTCGGCATAGTGACTGATTTGCTGGAGCTGTTCGCGCGCGATACGCTGTTCTTCCGGGTCGGTTTTCTCGGCAATGAAGGCCGTTTGCTTAGCGACATCCCCAGGGCTGTAGAGCAAGAGGCATTCACCGGGCAGTCCGTCCCGTCCGGCCCGGCCGGTTTCCTGGTAATAGCCTTCGATGTTCTTGGGCAGATCGTGATGGATGACGAAACGGACATTGGGTTTGTTGATGCCCATGCCGAAGGCGACCGTCGCGCAGACGACCCGCACCTCATCCCTCAAGAATGTGTCCTGATTGTTAGAACGTTCTTTGGAGGACAACCCAGCATGGTAGGCCAGCGACTTGACGCCGTCCTGAGCCAGTTTGGCCGCCACTGAATCGGCCGAAGCGCGTGAGAAGCAGTAGACGATCCCGCTCTCTTTGGGGCGAGCTCGTACAAAGTCGAGAATTTGCCGATAGGCCTGGGATTTTGGGATGACCCGGTAAGTCAGGTTTGGGCGGTTGAAGCTGGCCACGTGGACCGACGGATCCTTCAGGTGGAGCTGCCGGATGATGTCATCCCGAACCCGGGTGGTGGCCGTCGCAGTCAGCGCCATGAAGGGTAGGTCAGTGAACTGCTCCCGGAGCAGGGACAGTTGCCGGTATTCGGGGCGGAAGTCATGACCCCATTCGCTGATGCAATGGGCCTCATCCACCGCCACCTGCTGGACATTCCACTGACGCAGGGCATCGAAGAGCGAGCCTTCGCCGATCATCAGACGCTCGGGGGATAAGTAGAGGAGTTTGAATTCGCCCTGATGCAAACCGCGCCACCGGGCCTTGCGCTCTTTTTCGGACAGTGACGAATTGAGAAATGTGGCGGCCACCCCGTTGGCCCGCAATTGGTCAACCTGATCCTTCATCAAGGCAATCAGGGGCGATATGACAACCGTGAGACCGGGACGAACCAAGGCGGGTAACTGAAAACACAGTGATTTACCGCCGCCGGTGGGGAGCAATGCGAAAACATCACGCCCGGCCAGAGCGTCCTGGATAATCTCCTCTTGGTGAGGCCGGAACCGGGTGTAGCCAAACACCTGCTTGAGCAGTGACAGTAGGTGAGCTTGGCCGGTGGATCGGGACACGAGTTGGCGAAGGTACGGACAAGTTGGCGAGGCGGCAATGCGCCTGAGCTAGAACCAATGAGTTGGATCGTTCCGGCGTGCGCCAGTGACATCGGATTTTCTCGAAGAATCCAAGTGCCCCAGTCCGCGGCAGGATTGCGAGTTGCTCGATTGTCGGTGGATTTGGCAGTCTTTGCCTTGCTGATATGTCCTACAAAAAACGGATTTTTGGAACCGACGGTGTCCGGGGTCGAGCCAACATTGAGCCGGTGACTGCTGAAACAGCCTTGAAGCTGGGTCGAGCGGCGGCGCATGTCTTTAAGAATAGGAATTCTCAGGCGCGGAATCGGGTGCGCCACCGGATCGTGATTGGCAAGGACACCCGCCTCTCTGGCTACATGTTGGAGAATGCGCTGAGTTCCGGAGTTCTTTCGATGGGTGTGGATGTCGTTTTCATCGGACCCTTGCCGACACCGGGTGTGGCGTATGTGACCCGATCCATGCGGGCCGATGCCGGTATTGTGATCACGGCCTCCCACAATCCTTACGATGATAATGGCATCAAGTTCTTCGGGGCTGACGGCTATAAGTTGGACGATGTGACCGAGAATTTGATCGAGGAGTTGGTCTTCAGCGGCGAGATCGAATCTATTCGGCCCACGGCCAATGAGATCGGCAAGGCGGTCCGCGTGGAGGACGCTATTGGGCGCTACGTGGAACAGGCCAAGTCTTCGTTTCCCAAGACGTTGACGCTCGAAGGCATGCGTATCGTTGTGGATTGCGGTCATGGCGCCTCTTACAAGACCACGCCGATGGTCCTCCAGGAACTGGGGGCCGAGGTCATCGCCTTCGGGACCCAGCCCAATGGTACAAACATCAACCGCGAGTGTGGTTCAATGTACCCGCAGACGATTTGTAGCAAGGTTCGCGAGTATCGGGCCGACTTGGGTATTGCTCATGATGGGGATGCCGACCGGGTGATCCTTTGTGACGAAGCGGGCAGTCTGGTCGATGGCGACGACATTATGGCCGTTAGCGCCTTGCAAATGCTGGCTGAAGGACGATTGGCCAAGAACACTTTGGTGGCCACGGTGATGAGCAACGCGGGGCTGGATGTAGCAATTCGTGCGGCAGGTGGCGAGGTGGTCCGGACCGCTGTGGGTGACAAAAACGTCATCGATTGCATGCTCTCCAATGGGTACGTCTTCGGTGGCGAACAAAGTGGGCATCTGATTTTCCGCGAACACAGTACGACCGGGGATGGTCTGGTGGCAGCTCTCCAGATTCTCAGCGCCATGCGAACGCGTGGGGAACCGCTTTCCAAGTTGGCACGCTGCTGGACCCGCTATCCGCAGTTGGTAACCAATGTTCAGGTACGGGTGAAGACGCCCTTTGAGGAGCTCGATGAGATTCTGGACTTGGTCCAGCAGGCGGAGGCGGAGGTGCAACCGCAGGGTGGGCGGGTTCTGCTGCGCTACTCGGGTACTGAGCCCAAGGCCCGATTGCTCATCGAAGGCCCCGACATGGAGGTCATGGAGCGCTGGACCTCGGCCATTTGCGGATCGATACGCCGACAAGTGGGTCAGGTCGGTTGAGTGAGGTTTGAGGGTGGCCGGACGAGGCGGACCGGGCGGACGGGGCGGAAAGGCTTGCGTCGTCCGGTGACTTTGCGCGCCATTGACCGCATGAACGCTTCTCCGGCGGTGTCCGAACAGCGCTTTGTCACGGCGGCCGAAAGCCGAACCGACCTCACGCCGTACACCCTGAACACGTGGCTGTCGCGTCCGGACATTGTGCCGTGCGAGTCACTGTTGCTAGTCCGGGCCACCCTCGACGCCGGCCGTTGCCACGGATTCCATCGGCATCCCACCCGCGAAGAAATTATCTATATCCTTTCGGGTCAGGCCGAGCAGTGGTGCGGTCGGGAATACCGCATTCTGAAGCCTGGCGAGATGGTGTTGATTCCGAAAAACGAGATTCATGGCACCTACAATCCGTTCCGCGAGCCGGTGATCTTTCTGGCCATGCTTTCTCCGACGGTGGCCGATGAGCCGGGGACGGTGAATGAGTGGGACGAAGAGCCTTGGGCTAGTCTCCGAAAAGGCCTGGGATTGCCGGAGTGTCGTTGAGCGAGGTTTTTTCCTGCGTTGCTCCCATGATCGAGATCCTGCCACCCAAGCTTCTGGCAATGCTGCGAAACACTCCGGGCTTGGAACGCTCCTACCTCGTCGGCGGTTGTGTCCGGGACTGGCTCTTGGGAGTGCCGGTTCATGATTTTGATATCGAGGTGTATGGTGTCGATTATCCGGATTTGGTGAGGCTGCTCTCCCGGCATGGTCGAGCCGATTGGGTCGGGAAATCCTTCGGGGTGGTGAAGCTCACGCATGCAAGTGGTGCGGTCTGGGATTTTTCCGTGCCGCGCCGGGATTCGAAGCGGGGGCCAGGGCACAAGGGATTCGATGTGGAGTTCGATCCGGAACTGAGTCCGCTGGAGGCTTCGGCACGGCGTGATTTCACCGTCAATTCGATGCTGTGGGATGCGCGGAGCGGTGAGTTGATGGATCCCCATGGGGGTCGCTCCGATCTCGAGGCTCGGATTCTGCGGCACACGAGTGCGGCCTTTCCTGAGGATCCGTTGCGGGTTTTGCGGGGGATGCAGTTTGCGGGGCGCTTCGGCTTGAAGGCTGCAAATGAAACCCTGGATCTGTGTCGGTCTATCCGCTCGAGCTACGGTGAACTGGCCGTGGAACGGGTGCGGGAGGAGTGGCTCAAGTGGGCTCTACGGTCTGTGCAGCCATCGCTGGGATTGGCCTTTATGAAGGACAGTGGTTGGTTAGATGTATTGCCTGAGTTGGCCGCGATCGTTGGGGTTGCCCAAGATCCGGAGTGGCATCCGGAGGGAGATGTCTGGACTCACACGTTGTATGCGGTGGATGCCTTGGTGGCTTTGCCGGACTGGGCGGGGATGTCGGCCGATGAGCGATTGGTGCTCATGATGTCGGTGCTGCTCCATGATGTGGGCAAAGCAACGTGCACACGCACTGAGTTCAAAGGCGGGAGGGATCGCATCACCTCGCCGGGCCATGAGGTCGCCGGGGCCGAGGGGGCCGCTCGGTTTCTCCGTCAAGTGGGTTTCCAAGAGTCGACGGTGCAGCGGGTGGTTCCATTGGTGGCCAATCACATGGTGCATGCCGAGGCGCCCTCGGCGCGGATGGTTCGTCGGTTGGCCGTCCGGTTGGTCCCTTCCTCGATCGAGGAATTGTGTGCGGTGATGACCGCCGATGCCTCGGGGCGTCCTCCTCGCCCCCCGGGAGTGCCGGTTTCGGTTCAGAAACTCCGGGCAGCCGCAGCGGACTTGCAGGTGCAAGCTTCGGCGCCCGTGGCGCTCTTGCAGGGGCGGCATTTGTTGTCCAAGGGGTGGACGGGTGGCCGGCAGTTGGGAGCCATTCTAAAGGAGGCCTATTCCGCGCAATTGGACGGTGAATTTACTGACCTCGATGGAGCTCTTCATTGGGTGTCCGAGCGGGCTTGGAACGGCGATGGGCTCCGCGGTATCAGGCCTCCGCTCGCTGAGTAGGCTCAGGGGAGGAGGAGCTTTCGCGCTTTGCGCGAGGGGGTTGGGGTGTTCGCCTCCAAGGCTCGCTACGGCCCGACACCGCTCCGCTCGGGTTTTCGCGGGAACGGGCCGGTGCTCGCAGGGAAGGCTCGGGGAAGGGGTTGATTTCTTGCTGTGCGCGACGGGTGTGTGGTGATCGCATCAAATGCTTGCTCTGGCCCGTTCCCGCTGCCGCTTTGGGTACCCTGTGTTTGTGGGTTGGGTTGGCTTTGTGGCGGGGATCGGTTTGAATTGGCGCGAGATGAATTTGAGTCTGACACCGGCAGGTTTGGGTTTTCGGATGCCAGCTGAATGGGAAACACATTCGGGAACTTGGCTGACTTGGCCACGTCCAGAGGGGATTAGTTTTCCGGACAAGTATGATGCGGTTCCTGATGTGTACGCGGAGTTGATCCGGGCTCTGGTGCGGGTGGAGTCTGTCCATATTAATGTTTGGAACGCCGAGAAGGAGGACTGGGTTCGGGGTCTCCTCTCGGATCGAAAAACTCCGATGGATCGGGTTTCGTTCCACCATTTCCCCGCCTATGAGCCTTGGTGCCGGGATCATGGTCCTATCTTTCTGGTGCGTGATCGTGCCGGGATCCGCGAGCGGGTTGTCGTGGATTGGGACTACAATGCTTGGGGCGGTAAGTACCCTCCTTATGATCTAGATGATGCGGTGCCTCGCCATGTGGCAGCGCTGCGGGGGCTGCCGCTCTACTCGCCCGGCATGATTCTCGAGGGGGGATCGATCGAGGTGAACGGCGCCGGAACCTTGATGACGACTGAGGCTTGCCTGCTGAATCCGAACCGGAATCCGAAATTGAATCGGGAGCAGATTGAAGAGCAGTTGCGGGATTATTTGGGGGTGCGCCATATTCTTTGGCTTGGCGATGGAATCGTTGGCGATGACACCGATGGGCATATCGATGACATCGCGCGTTTCACGGATTCGCGGACCGTGGTCACTGTGGTCGAGGAGGATTCTTCCGACGCCAATTACGGTCTCCTGCAAGAGAATTTGCACCGTCTGCGGTCGATGAAGGATCAGGACGGAAATGCGCTGCGCATCGTGGAATTGCCCATGCCGGGCGTGGTGGAATATGACGGCCAGCGTCTCCCGGTTAGCTATGCCAATTTCTATATCGCCAACCGTTGCGTGCTGGTGCCGACCTACCGGCATGCTAATGACGCAAGGGCTCTGGAGATCCTCCGTTCTTTATTTCTGGGGCGGGAGGTCATCGGGATCGATTCGACGGAATTGATCTGGGGGTTGGGCTCCTTCCACTGCATTTCTCAGCAGGAACCCGCCGGAGGGGCATTGCCTCTGGTGTGAGCATCCTTCGATTTGTATCAATCCTGTCGGCGCTGAGAGGTTTGATCGTTGAAGCTGAAGGCCTTTTTTATGGCCACTGGGTGGTGCCACACTCCCGGTTGTCGCGATTGACCCGCGCCCAATCAGAGTTCTTCAATCAGGGATGCTTTCCAGTGCGGTCGGATGTCGGTGGATTTTAATCCTCTTGGCGGCGGCTCTTCCTGTTTCGGCTGTGTATTTTCCACCCCCCGATGCCGAGGGCGGATGGCGGTGTGCCACCAATGGCCAGTCGGTGATTCGGCGGCGCGCCGGCCTGGACGCTCGTCGGCTGGATCAAGCTTGGGAGTACAACCAACGCTGTTCCCAGAACGCCGGGCTCCTGGTTGTTCGTCACGGTTGGCTGGCCTTGGAACGTTACGTGGGACGGGCTAATCGGGAGGCACGTCCGGACATGGCTTCGACAGGCAAGGCTTACACCAGCATCGCCTGCGGAATGCTCCTTGAAGAATTTTCCGACCGATTTCCCGCGGGTCTCGAAACTCGTGTGTTTACTTCGGAATTCTTGCCGGAGGCGTTTTCAACGGAGGGTCGTCTGGATGATCCCCGCCGCGCGGACATCACACTCGGTCATTTGTTGTGCATGAGCGGGGGCTATACGGGGGAGGGAGGGGCTCCGACAGCGGTGGTGATGGGGCGATCGTTTCCCCTGAAATCCGTCCCGGGACAAGATCTTCGGGATTTGGACGGATCCTCGCTCCGTTGCGCGATGTGGACCAACGCAGGCGGCGGTTACTCCTATTCGTCCCCTGAGCCCCATATCGCCTCCATGGTGCTGCGGCGGGTCAGTGGCATGGATTTGCGGGAGTACCTCGATGTGCGCTTGGCTAAGCCCATGGGGTGGGGGGCCTGGAACTACTGCCTCTACCGGGGTGGCATTACGCTGCCCCATGCCAATGGCGCGGGCAGTATCGCCGTGGCTGCTACCGATGCCCTGCGTTTTGGCTATTGCTTGTTGCAGAACGGACGTTGGGGACGCCGGCAATTGGTGCCATCCAACTACATTGCTCAATGCCGCCAAATGTCCCGGTTCAATCCGCACAGCCCGTACAGCTTGATGTTCGAACATAATGCCGATGGGCATGTCGCCGGTGCCCCCAGGGATGCTTTCTGGAAGTCCGGAGCCGGTGGCTTCGCTCTCATCGTTGTGCCATCGCTCGATTTGGTGATCTACAAGATGGGCGGAAATCATGGGCAATATGATCCGGCGCTGACCCGGGTTCCGCAGCCTCCTGGAGGCAAGGATCGAGACGATTGGAAGCCTCTCCAAAGCACTCCGTTCCAGGAACCGAGCAATGGAGGGGACGGCGGCATTCGGCGCGTTCTGGAAATGGTCTGCGCTGCGACGATCGATTGATGATTGGGGGGATCGTGTTAGGCAGTTTCCAGAAGGCCTCCAGTGTCAGCACCGTTCCGGAACCCACGGAAAGTGGCCGGTTTGAAAACTAAGGTTTTACCATGTTCTTGGGAGGGGGGCTTCCGGATTGAGCGGCCGCGTTTCTTGGTTCTTCCAATGGCACCCTAAGGCGTTTAAGGCCCAACAGACTAAATTAGGATCCGCTGGGGCAACGAACAAGAAGAGAGCCGATTGATGAGGTGTTGAACTTTTGAAGACGGTCGTTTTCAAACTGACAGGTTTCGTCGGTTTGCACTCCGTCGCTGACAGACCAGACCTGTTGGGTCGGGTGATTGGTGGAGGATAGATTTCTTCGGGCAAGAAATGCGGCGCTTGCGTGCAACGCATTCCTAAATGTCCCAACGCTCTCGGCGGCCGCTCTAAGAGCCTCTCGCTTGAGGTTCTGGAGGTTTCTGGGAGTTCGAGTGACTCCGCTACCGAACTAAATCGAAGCGGATTACCGACGCAGAGTCCTGCTTTGCAGTGTCGCTGCGGGGTAAACTTTTGTCGCAGCACTGTGGGAAAGTGGAGTGGTAGGGGGGACTCCGGGGCGAACCATCGGAGCGGGCATTGATACAATGCCTCGGTTTGCCGGGGCGCCGTTTTGAGACGCACCGGGCACTGTGGCCAGAGCCGGGTTAACCGGATTCAATGGTACTCCACCCGCCGCAAAGAATTGTGAGGCCATCTGACCTTGGACAACGGTCGGAGTGCGTCGAGTGACGCCGCGGATTCCTTGCGCCAGTGTCACGGAGACTGCGCAATAAGATAGGGCCATCCACCAAAGAACTCGCATCTCCGTTGGCTACGCTCCAACGGCAGGAATGCAAGGATTTTATCCCTACTTTTACCCCCCTAGACCCTGTCGTTGCCCCTTCGGTGCTCAGCCCCTGAATGATGCGCCCTGAAGCCTAGGTTCGGATCGTGACGCTCAGGGCAGCAATCGGCGGACGGCATCGAAGACATCTTTCACCGGCACCCCGGCCATGGCCGCGACCCCCTTGCAAGATTCGTACTCGGGTGCTGCCTGGACGACTTTGCCATTTAGCAATCCTCGTTTGACCTGCACGGTTCCGAAGGGCGTCTTCACCGCGATGTGGTCGCGTTGCAGTTTGCGACGTTCTGCCACGGTCCGTCGGACGCCGAATGCCGAAGTTTCCAGCAGCAGAAACTCGGTGAATCGGTCGGCGTCGTCGGGTTCACACAGCAGGGTCAAGAGGACACCGGGTCGCCCCTTCTTCATCTGGATCGATGTGTGGAAGGCATCCAGAGCTCCTAGCCTCAGGGCTTTGTCCAAGACATGCCCGAGGATCTCCCCGGAAATGTCATCCAAGTTGGTCTCCAACACGGCCACCTGGTCGGTTAACCAATCGTGTGTCGCTGAACCGTCAGCGCCTTCGCTCAAGATGGCTCTCAAGACATTGGGGCGAGTCTTGTTGTTTCGGGTCCCTAGTCCGTAACCGATGCGTTGGGCCTTGAGCGATTCCATGGGGCCGAAGGATTCCACAAACTCGGCCAAGAGGGCTGCTCCGGTGGGAGTGACCAGTTCATGGGGCTCTTCGCACTGGGTCACTCCGATACCCCGCGCTCCAAGTATTTCAAGAGTCGCCGTGGTGGGGATGGGGAATCGCCCATGGGCGCAGTTCACAAAGCCGGTGCCTTCGACAACCGGGGCGCTGGTGATGCGGGGTTGGCCCAGCAGTTCGAGACAAATCGCGGCCCCGACGATGTCCACAATGGAATCGACCGCGCCCACTTCATGGAAATGGACCGATTCAGGGGGCAGTCCGTGCACCTTGCCCTCGGCCACGGCGACGCGGTGAAACACGGCTATCGACCTCGATTTGACCCAGTCGGATAAGGTGCTGCCTTCGATCAACCCACGGATCATGGCAAAGGTGCGGTCCTCGCTATGCCCATGTTCGTGCCCATGTTCGTGCCCATGCTCGTGCCCATGCTCGTGCCCATGCTCGTGCTCATGCTCGTGCTCGTGTCCACAGGCTTCGCCCTCGAGGTGTACGTCGAACTTCACACCCTCGATCGACGACTTGTGCTTCCGGGCCGCATGGAGGTGATACCCACCAAGGCCAAGCTTGCGGAGTTCTCGTTCGAGGTCTCGAAATTCCACGCCGAGGTCGAGCATGGCACCGATGAACATGTCACCGCTGATTCCGCTGAAGATGTCCAGATACAGGCTGCGCATCACTCGATGAGGATGCCTGTTGGACCAAATAGAATCAGGCAATAAAGCGAGAAGAAGTTGGCGGGATTTAGCCAGTGAACTCGGAACGGCTATTTGGCCTGTCCGCCCGCGGCACCCATTGCGGCGAAGAGTTGCCGGCGCTCTGAGACCGAGAGGTCTCGCCACTGGCCCGAGGGCAGGGGGCCGAGCTCGAAGGCACCGATGCTCATCCGAACCAACCGAAGGGTGGGATGGCCTACGGCAGCGGTCATTCTCCGTACCTGACGATTTTTGCCTTCGCTGAGTTCGAGGGCGATCCAACAGTCTGGCACTGATTTGCGGAATCGGATCGGTGGATTCCTCGGGGCCAGTTCCGGTTGCGGATCCAACCTCTGTGCGCGCGCCGGTCGGGTGTGGTGGCCTTGGATTAACAAACCGTTCTCCAACGCCCGGAGAGCGGCTTCCTCGGGAATTCTTTCAACCTGGACCCAGTAGGTCCGTCGATGGCCCGCTTCGGGATCCAAGAGCCGGTGATTTAGTCCCGCTTCGTCACTCAGCAACAGAAGCCCCTCCGAGTCGGCATCCAACCTTCCCAGTGGATAGATCCTGGGTGGAAAACCAAACTCAGCCAGCGTTCGATTGGGGGAACCGTCGGCGGTGAACTGTGATAACACCCCGTAGGGCTTGTTGAAGACAATGAGGCTCAAGGGCGCCTCCAGCCTCCCTCGTTTTTGTTGCGCCCGGTGATCAGGTTCTTGATCCACATCACGGCTCCCACC
>CAMDDW010000051.1:0-19804 GCA_945893185.1 Akkermansia muciniphila
GCGACCTCCGCGTCGATGTCGTCGGATAAAACTCTCCGTTTAAAAGGAATGCGGGCTTAACGAAGTGTCCTACAGGCAAAGGTTTTTAGTCCCGTGCACTTGGGGGGCGTCCGCCGATGAGCCCAGTCTCGCGGGGTGACCGGCCGATCAATGACTGCTTCGTGAAGAAAATGAGCAACCCACTCTTGAGCGGCAGCAAAGTCCCAATCATTGCCACCACGGAGTTCATAACGAGTTCCATTGCACTGGACGAGACGTCCTGTGCCAAAGCGGGCGATCAGGCGCTCCTGGGATGCGTTGGCGGTCCATAGTTTCCATCGATTCATCAGCCCAAGATGAACGAGGGGATCAGACAAAAGCTGTCCACTCCAGTGACAGTGCTGCCGCTTCTTCTCTGTGACGTTGCCGAGGCAAAGCGCCCGCGTCCGGTCGAACCGTCGAAGTTACCGCCGTCGCGCGGGACCGAAGAAATAACCTTTTCCAATCCGCGCCCCCTGGGTCTTGCGACCGGTGGCGGGACCTAGTTTGTCCTCATCGAACAAGGCGGTGTAGGTATAGGGAAATTCAGGGAGTTTCACGCGTTGGACCTTCTTGCCAATGTAGCGCTCAATAGAAGCAACTTGGGCTGCCTCACCCGCACAGAATAGGGTCAATGCGTCGCCCGAACTCATCGCGCGACCAGTTCGGCCTATCCGATGAACGTAGTCCTCCGGATGCTCCGGGACGTTGTAGTTGATGACATGCGAGACGTCCGCGATGTCGAGGCCGCGCGCCGCAATATCGGTGGCCACAAGAACTTCGTATTTACCGCTTTTGAAACCTTCCAAGGCCTCCTCCCGATCTTTCTGAGAACGGTCCGAATGAATGACAGACGCTCTGTGGTTGTTGCGCCGAAGCAGGGCGTCAACCGTGTCGGCATCGCGTCGAGTCCGACAAAAAACGATGGCGCTTTCCCATTCAACTTTCTCCAGCAGTGAGATTAGCAGAGTTGGTTTCTGAAGCTCCGCCACCGGGTAAAGGACGTGCTTCACGGTGTCTGCCACGGAACGCCGTGCACCAATCTCAATGGTGATAGGGTCCCGCATCGCCCAGGTGATCAGCGTCTCGATCGCCGGGGGAATGGTGGCCGAGAATAGGGAACTCTGACGATCTTTGCCGCACTTGAGTACGATGCGCCGCACATCCGGGAGGAATCCCATGTCGAGCATCCGATCTGCCTCGTCGAGGACCAGAAATTTTACCCCATCTAAACGCACCGCGCCTTCGCCAAGGTGGTCGAGCAGTCGCCCAGGCGTGGCCACGATGACATCCATGCCGCGCTTGAGGTCGTCGCGTTGTTTGCCATAGCCGACGCCGCCGTAAATCAGGCCAATCCGTAAATCGGTGAATTTGGCAAATTTTTCGAAGTTCTCGAAGGTCTGCACGGCCAACTCACGCGTGGGTTCGAGCACCAAACACCGCGGTCCTGCAGCATGGGAACCGAGTGTGCTGAGGATAGGCAGTGCGAAAGCCGCTGTTTTCCCAGTTCCAGTCTGCGCGGATCCGATGACATCACGTCCTTCGAGTATCTGCGGGATGGCACTCGCCTGAATGGGCGTCGGCTCTTTGTAACCGAGCTCTGCAACGGCATCGAGCATCGCCGCCTGCAGCCCCAGTTCAGAAAATAGCATGTCGGAGATTACAGGCCCTCGAATCAAGGCGGAAGGCGGAACTTGATGCGCGTGAATGCCATCGTTAATGCGCGGAACAAAAAATGTTTTAAATACCTAAAAAATATAATAAAATATAAAAAATATTTTCGACAATGTCTCGACATTTTAATGATCCCTCTCTTTTTGCGACACGACAGAGTCTTCTGTTGCGCCTGAAGGACCAAGAGGATCAAGAGGGATGGCGGGAGTTCTTCGATACCTACTGGCGCTTTATTTACTCGTTTTGTCTCAAAGCGGGGCTGTCAGAGGTTGAGGCCGAAGAGGTGGTTCAAGAAACCATGATCTCGGTGGCCAAACAAATGCCTCAGTTTCGGTATGACCGTTCGAAGGGCGGTTTCAAGGCATGGTTGATGACGCTGGTTCGGCGAAGGATGGTGGACAGACTTCGTAAACAGAATCGTTGGAACCGGGTCATTTCGCAGGTGCCGCCGTTTGAGGACTCGAGCGAAACCATGGCGACGGATCATCCAGATCCAAAACGCCCCGAGTTGGATGTGCTGTGGGCCTCAGAATGGGAGGGGTATCTCATTAATAAGGCGCTGCAACAAGTTCGGGAGCAGGTGTCCGAGAAGCAGTACTTGATTTATGAGATGCACGTCCTGAGAGAAGTCCCAATTTCGACAGTGGTAGCCAATCTTCAGACTTCGGCCATGGCTGTG
Organism: Akkermansia muciniphila; assembly: GCA_945893185.1. Lineage (GTDB taxonomy): Bacteria > Verrucomicrobiota > Verrucomicrobiia > Limisphaerales > UBA9464 > SXXZ01. The sequence goes on from CAMDDW010000051.1 coordinate 2,372, forward strand.
TATGTGGCCAAGCATCGTGTAGGAAAGCTGCTTCGAGTCGAATTGGGGAAGCTGAAACACGAAGAGGATCCGGAATAAAATTTTCTATGGCCTCGAGCGATTCTCAGAGCGGGATTCCAGTAATACCAGATCATGAGTTAATCGAGGTGATCGGCTCTGGTGCCTACGGGAATGTTTGGCTTGGGCGAACGGTTCTGGGGACAGCCCGCGCCATTAAGGTGATCCGACGTTCGTCCTTTGAGAGCGACCAGCCCTTCAATCGGGAGCTCGAGGGCGTTCGACGCTACGAGCCCATTTCGCGGACCTGTCCGAACTTGGTCCCCATTCTTCAGGTGGGTTGTGATGCAGGATCTGATTTCTTCTATTCGGTGATGGAGTTGGCCGATTCGGTTGCCGCGCCTGCGATCGTTGCAACCGACAATTTGCCTCAACCCTTTGCTCAAGGCGCGCTTGCCTATCAGGCGCGAACGTTGCGTGTCGACCTCATCACCCGGGGCCGCCTGCCAATTGCTGAGTGTGTCGAAGTGGGCCTGGCTATGGCCGATGCTCTGGAGGTACTCCACACCGCAGGTCTGGTTCATCGGGATATTAAGCCCTCGAACATCATCTACTTGCGTGGCCGGGCCTGTCTGGCCGATGTGGGGCTGGTGAGCGAGGCGCGCGAGGGATCCAGTTGCGTGGGCACCGCCGGGTACATCGCACCGGAGGGGCCCGGACTCCCACCGGCTGATCTCTACAGCCTGGGAATGGTCCTGTATGAGATCGCCACAGGCCGACGTCTGGCCGACTACCCTTCGACCCCGGCCGAGTGGATCCAGCCCGGACACACCGTCGAGTGGGAGTTCCAGGAGATCATTCTTCGCCTCGGAGCCCGCGACCCGGCCCGACGTCATCGCGATGCCGCGGAATTGCGCGACGAGCTATTGCTTCTGCGCGGAGGCCGATCGGTCCGACAACTCCGGGCTCGGGAAGGCCGGAAACGAGTTCTCCTTCGCGCTACGGGCGCTGTTTTGGTGATGGGGATCTTGGGCCTTGGTGTGACGGCCGCGCTGCGATTCCGTTCCCGTGAGGTCCAGGACCGCCGGCGGGACTCCGAATCTCAACAGGTGGCCCTCCTTCTCAGTCGGGCTCGGGACATTCTCAACGATGATTCTCCGGCCAAGCGGTCTCGGGCGCTGGCTACTTTGCGAGCGGCCACCGCCTTGCGTGCCGGGCAACCAGAACTTCGGGAGTTGGTGGCCAGTGCGTTGCTGGTGCCCGAATTGGTGTCCGAAAAAACACCCTGGCGTCCGCCCTCACGACTCGATGGGCCCGAACCTCGGCGATGGCCCGTGGGTTCGATTTCCCACACGGCAGGACTCTTCGATCCGGAACTACGCCACTTGTTTAGAGTGGGAACCGATGGATGGATCGAGGGGATTCCGATACGGGGTGGTGCTGGCAGACCCTCCCTCCCGCCGCCGGTGCCCGGCCTGAACCTAGAGTTTATTAGTTCGGTCAGCCTCGACGGTCGCTGGCTGCTCGTTCGAGATTCTACAGAACGGTTCCACGTCGTCTCCCGGACCCAGGGGCAATCGGTGCTCCAGGTGCGCCTGGATCCCAAGTACCTCGGTCGTGAGTTCACCCCAGATGGGCGGTGGTTGCTGGCGGGCCGGGCCGATGATTCGTTCGACCTGTTGCCCATAGACCACCCCGGGGGAGTGCGTCATGTCCCGGTCGGAGTGCCTCCGCATGATCTGGTGGTCAGCCCCGACGGGCACTGGGCCGCAGCCATCAACGCCACCAATCCCATCGTGCGCTTCGCCAATCTTGATACGGCTCGCGTGGAACGAAGAATGGAGCTTCCCGCCGGCGAATCCGTTCAGGTGCTGGCGTGGAACCCCGATGGCGATCTTCTGCAGGTGTGTTCAGAAATGCAGATATTCATCGGCCGCTTTGATCGTTATCGAACGCCGGTGAAGCGGTTGGTCAAGGAGGACCACGGCATTCTCGGACTGGCCTTCTCGCCGGATTCGTCCTGGATTCTCTCGAGCGGGTACAATGGCCGATCCCGCATCTGGGACTGGTCGAGCGAGACACCGTTGGCCGAATTTGCCGGGGCCGGTGCCGCCATCCAGTGGTCGCCGGACGGGCGGTGGATCGCCTGGAAGGATGAGTTTCAATGGGAGTTGCTCCGGTTCGACCCGCCCACGGGATGGTCCGTGATCCCGGAGGTGCCACCCGACGTCCCCTCCGAGGCCAACGCGGGCCCCGCGGTGGTCCGCTTCCATCCGGCGGGAGACCGATGGGCCAGTGGTTCTTACGATGGCATTCGCTTGTACCCCAAGTTCGGTCGCAAGGAAGCAGCGCATTGGCCGTGCGACGACGGCATGATCCGGCACCTGTCCTTCTCGGCGGATGGAACCCGGCTGTGGGCCCTGAGCCTGAGCAACCGGATCACACTGGCCGTGGAAGGCGATGCGTCGCGGCCCCGATTGCGTTTGATCGAGCGTTTACCGATTCCGAATTCCGGGCGCGGAGATATCGCCCCCTCCGGTGAAGCCTGGATTGTGTCGACCAACGGCTCGTTTTGGTGCGATGCCCAAGGTCGCTGGCAGCCCGTGGCGCTGCCGCCGCGCAGTGTCATCGGATCGATTCATACGAGCGGAAAGTTATTAGCCAGCTGGGGGATCGATGGCGCTCCGGCCGTGTTTGTTTGCGAGAATGGGTTCCGAGTGCGGTTGCTCGAATTTCCCCCAGAGTTGTCCGCCTTGGGCGAGGCCGGTGAACTGGTCTTTTGTCCGGTATCCCGAAGGCTCTTTGGCACCATGACTCATGGGCTTGTGGCATGGGACGTGGATTCGGGGAAGATCCTGTGGCAGCGGTTGCTGGATCCAGTGGGGGTCTATGGTCGCGTGGCCGTGACTCCCGATGGTCAGCGATTGGCTGTAGCCCTAGGAACCCGCTCACTCCACCTGCTGCAAGCACAGGACGGATCGATAATTTCCCAACTGCGGTTGCCCGAAAAGCTGCGCATCACTTCACTGAGTTGGGATTCCCGCGGTCGGCGTCTGCTCGCTTCCAGTGTGGTGCATGCCTCGTACCTTTGGGACCTCGACGCCTTGCAATCGGGCTTAGCCCACGAAGGTGTTGCCAATCCCGATCTGGCCCAGCCCATCGTCCCAGAGAAGAATCCCTAAGTTCGAGATCCCGGCAGGCCTCGGAGCCGCACCTACCAGAGCCAGTTAGTCTTGCATGAAGAGATTCAGAACTCCGTCGAGCCCGCTGAAATTGAGCGCATGCATGGCTTGTTGACGCACCACCGGCTTGGCTCGGTAGGCGATACCCATGCCCGAAGCGCCCATCATCTTAAGGTCGTTGGCGCCGTCTCCGATGGCGATGGCGCGGGAAGGTTCGACCCCGAGGCGCGCGGCCAAAGCGCAGAGCTCCGTGGCCTTGCGGTCCGCGTCTACAATGTCGCCCAACACGCGACCGGTGAGACGTCCCGCCTGGGTTTCAAGAGTGTTGGCCATTGCGTGGTCGAGCCCGAGGCGTGCCTGAAGTCGGTGGGTGAAGTAGGTGAACCCTCCGGAGATGAGCAGGGTTTTCCAGCCAGACTCTTGGGCAAATCGAATGAGTTCCTCCGCTCCCGGTGAGAGTCGCAGTCGTTCTTCGTACACCGCCTTCAGCGCGGATTCCTCTAGGCCTTCGAGCAAGGCCACCCGCTTTCGCAAGGCACCGGCAAAGTCGAGTTCGCCGCGCATGGCCGCTTCGGTGATGGCCGAGACCTGGGGCTTCACTCCGATGCGGTCGGCGATTTCGTCGATGCACTCGATGGTGATGAGGGTCGAGTCCATGTCCATGACCAGCAGGCTGAAATCCGCACGGCGTCGGTTCTCAGGCACGAAGGCGATGTCCACCTGATGGGATTCGGCCAAGGCCTTGAGTTGCGGAGTGGCCGCAACGTTCCGCCAGCGGGCCGAGTGCCCACGGGTGGCGTCGGGCGAACGGCCTAACTCATTGCCGAAGGCGGTGATGGCAGCCTCGGGCAGCGTCGTGGACTGGATGACAAGCTCGGTCATGATGCGGCGTAGAGACTGGGATCTCCCTGGCCGAGATGTCATGCCGTTTCCACGATTGCCCTCGCCGGAAAACCCGTCAAGTTGGCCAAGTCGGTTCCGTTGGAGAGCGCGGTCGGGTTGCTGATTCCTGGCCTTTTCGGTGCTCCTCCGCGAGTCCCTTCGAGAGCGTCATGCCCCTGTACGAATACGAACTTTGTGACGGCAACTGCGCCGCCTGCGGTGGCCAGTTCACCCTCCGGCGACCCATCACCGCACCCGAACTAACCGCCTGCCCGGCCTGTCGCAAACCCGTCCGCAAGGTGATCTCCGGTTTCAGTACTCCCCATCACCTGAAACCCCTGTCGACCACCGATGCCAAGAAAGCGGGGTTCTCGGTCTTCAAACGGGTCAACAAGGGGGAGTATGAGCGGCAGTGATGCGGCCAAGGAATTGATCTACAGAAAATTCTGTGGGATTGCTGGTCTCTGAGCTGAGCCGCTAGGCTACCAACCCTGTGAGCAAGACGCCAACTGCGCCGAAAAATCCGATCTCCCGTCCCCGCCGCGTGGGACTCATTTCCCTCGGATGCGCCAAAAACCTGGTGGATGCCGAGATCATGCTCGGATCTCTCCTCAGAGAGGGCATCGAGATCGTCAACGATGCGTCCCAAGCCGACGCGGTCATCGTCAACACCTGTTCCTTCATCGACGCCGCACAAGAGGAGTCGGTGGATACCATTCTGGAGTACAGCGCCCTGCGCGAAGCCTCGCGTCGGGGGCAGGCTCTCATCGTGTCCGGGTGCATGCCGCAGCGTTATCGTGATGAGTTGCCCAAGCTCATGCCCGAGGTGGATGTGTTCATGGGCATTGACCAGGTGGAGCAGGTGGGGGCGCTGGTTAATGAGGCCATCGCCAAGCGGGCCTCCCGAGTAGGGACCGAGACAGAGACTCCCAAGGCCCCGCAGGGAGCTCGCGTAAAAGGCCGCCTCAAGGAGTTAGAAAAACAAGCCCCGGCCCATGACCATGCCGACGAGACGGCTCTCCGGGGCACCGATCGTTTCGGCAAGAGTCGTATCGCCCTGACTGCGGCTCAGCAACCGGAGGCTCCCTCGGTGGATGTCACGGTTCGACCCAGCTACATCCCGCATTTTGACACCCCGCGCTTCCGTCTCACACCGAAGCACTTTGCCTATGTGAAGATCGCAGAAGGCTGCAACCATCCGTGCAGCTTCTGTATCATTCCTCGGATGCGCGGATCCCACCGCAGCCGGGTGCAGGCAGACATCGTGGCCGAGGCCAAGGCTTTGATCGCCGACGGGGTGCGCGAGCTAAACCTCATCTCCCAAGATTCCACTTATTACGGGCTCGATCTGCGTCCCAATCATAGCCGGGCTATTTCTTCGCCAGAACGCTTCAAAGCAGCCACCCAGGCCCTACCGGTCGATGCCACCACGCTGTGCACGCTGCTGCGCGAATTGAACGCGTTGAAGGGCGACTTCTGGATCCGACTTTTGTACACCCACCCGGCCCACTGGACCGACGAGTTGATCCGGACCATCGCCGAGTGCCCCAAGGTGGCCCGGTATGTGGACATGCCCTTGCAGCACATCCACGACGACATGCTCGCCCGGATGCGCCGTGAAACTTCGGGCCAGTACATTCGCGACCTCGTCGCCCGGATCCGGGCCGGCATCCCTGGCATCACATTGCGAACGACCTTCATCGTGGGTTTCCCGGGTGAGACGGCCGCGCATTTTAAGACCTTGATTGAGTTCATCGAAGAGACCCGCTTTGAGCGTCTGGGGATTTTTGCCTACTCCCGCGAGGACGGCACGGTAGCCGGCAAGATGGAGAAGCAACTGGCCCCCAAGACCCGCCAGAAGCGTCGGGAACTTTCTATGGCCGCACAGCATCGTGTCGCCGTGGGCGTCGCCGAGGGGTTTGTTGGCCGGACGCTGAAGGTGATCACCGAAGGCGAGGCGTCGGCGAAGGAACTGTCTAAGGCCAACATCAGCTCCTGGGAGCACGGACTCATTCGAGGCGAAGACACTGGAGTGATGGCCCTCAAGGGACACTACACGATTGCCCGCGGTGAAGCCGACGCGCCGGACATCGATGGCCGCGTGTATATCCAGGGCAAGGTGCCCATCGGGAAGTTCTGCAAGGTTCGCATCATCGGCCACACCGACTACGACCTCATCGCCGAGCCGGCCTGAGGTTCTCGGGGTTGCCGTTTGGTGGCGGAGCGAAGAATCGTTGGAAGAATCTGTTGCTCCACAGGGGTGCTTTCTGGATGATCCGTAAGCTCGCAAGAGCAACCTGGTCGGGGCGTAGCGTAGCTAGGTAGCGCGTCTGAATGGGGTTCAGAAGGTCGTGAGTTCAAATCTCACCGCCCCGACCAACTTGATTCTAGGGGCTTTTCGCAACGGAGGGTCAAAAGTTACAACACCCAGGCACAACAACGTTGCCGAAGTCAGGGGTGTTTGCCGGTGTCACGAGCCTAGAATTCTCACCGGCCAGGGAAGGGTATTATCCGGTTCTGGCGCATCACTCACTTGGTGTCCGTTTCAAAGAGTTGTGACGGGGCAGATCGGTGGACGCGATTCAGGTGAGGGTTGTTGGCGTCGGGCGCGCGATCGCCTAACCAGACCGTCAATGCGGGTCCCTCCCTGAACCCAATCCAAGCAGCCCCCACAAGGGATCCCTTTTCTGCGGCCAGACCGTCCCCACGGGGTAGGGGTAGGTAGGGTCCGAATGCCGGCGGCATGAGCGCGAGGGACCCACGTCTTGAATTTCAGTCCAATCTGCACGCATGAAATTCGGTTTTTCATGCCGTTACAGTCTCCAAATGGGATGCGGTAACCGAGAAAGGCCGGTAGCTTTCCGGTTATGAACGTTCCGGGGTGGCTGATGACCGTTGCGGTGTTGATGTCGCTTTCGATCGGTCGAGCCTTTGCCGGTGAACCGGCCACCGCGGTTGCCACGATCACTGCAGGCTTCGTGACCGGCATTACGGTGACCTCTGGAGGATCGGGGTACACCAGTGAGCCAGCGGTCACCCTCAGCGGTGGAGGTGGCAGTGGGGCGACGGCCAAGGCCATCCTGAGCGGAGATAAAGTGGCGTTGACCTTGGTGCTGACGGCTGGAAGCAAGTACACGACGGCACCCTCGGTGGTTGTTGAGGCTCCACTGAAGCCTTTGGTCGTGCGATTGCGATGGGTTCCTGAGCTGACCGTGGAAGGTCCTGCTGGGAGTCAGGCTCGGGTAGAGTCTGCGGCCGGCCTCACCGGACCATGGACGACCTGGACGAACGTGACGGTGGGAGCCGAGGGCGCAGTGCTGGTGGATTTGTCACCGGGATCAGCGACTCGATTCTACAGATCGGTGACGAGCCAAAGTTCCGTGACCGGCCAAAGTTCCGGTTTTGTTTGGATCGTGCCCGGGACCTTCGTGATGGGGAGTCCGTTGAGCGAAGCCGGCCGCGACAGTGACGAGACCCAGCATACTGTGACACTGACGCAGGGGTTCTGGCTTTCAGACCACGAGACGACGCAAGCGGAGTACGAGGCGGTGATGGGGAATAATCCGTCGGATTGGAGGGGTTTGAATTTGCCGGTGGAGCAAGTGAGTTGGGACGATGCGGTGGCCTACTGCAAGAAGCTAACGGAGCGGGAACGAGTGGCGGGACGGATTACGGCCCAGCAGGCGTATCGGTTGCCGACGGAAGCGGAGTGGGAATACGCGGCGCGGGCGGGGACGACGGGAGCGCGATATGGGGAGCTGGATGCGATCGCGTGGCATGGAGGGAACTCTGGAAACCAGACGCATCCTGTGAAGCAGAAGGCAGCCAATGCGTGGGGGCTTTATGACATGATGGGGAATGTGTGGGAGTGGTGTTCGGACTGGTATGAGGAATCTCCGAGTGGGAGCGTGACAGTCCCAAGTTCCAACTCCAACCGCGTGGACCGCGGGGGCAGTTGGTACTTCGGCGCCAGGTTCGTTCGCTCGGCCGATCGAGGCAGGTTCATCCCGGGCTTTCGGTTCAATGATTTGGGCTTCCGCCCCGTCCTCAGTGCAGTTCGGTGAGCTCAAAGCCTCGCCGGAGGCTGTTAGAGCGGAGCGGCGGCGAGGCCTGAGTTAGGAGCGAGCGGGAGACCCAGGCGTAGGGGCCGTGAGGTGGTATGACGATCCACATGGCCGACCACCTCGTTTGGCGGGGATCCGGGCCGACCGACGACGAGCAAGTGGTCAACACGATGCCATTCCAGGGCCAGCTCGAAGGACGTCCGGAGAGGGCTTTCTGGGGTAGGGTGATTGGCAAGCGCTAAACTTTTTATGCAACAGATTCCATGTCGGCTGTTACCAATTAAATCCAACGTTGGATATGAAAAGTGACTTGATGGTCAAGGATTGGTTGAACAAGATTGCTATGGAGCCATTTCAGCCGAGTGCCCGACCCGCCAGCCTTCCAAAACCTTCCCCTATCGCATGAAACCTGTTTGGTCGAAAATCCTCCGGTGTGCAATTTGGTGTTTTGCTTTCTCGGTCATGCTGTGTGCGAGAGGGCAGCAACGTGAAGCATCCTTTAATGCCTATTGTAACTCAATTGATTTGTCAGTCGGATCTGTATCCAGTTCAGGTTATGATTTTGATATATATTTTACAACATACGATGGGAGTTCTATGTTCCCGTTGTACGATGATGTGTTTGGATTTGCTGTTTTTAGTGGAGAATTAACACCAAACTTAGCGCGGGCTGGTAACTATCAAACCGATTACGTTCTGTTTGTTAACAATACAGCGAATGCAGCTGGGACAGTATCTCTAAATTTTCCAACAACAGATTCTGACCAGAACGGTGTTGCCGACTTCCTTCAAAAGTCAAAACCAGGAAATGTGGTTTTTTCAGGCAACGTGTTTCGACAGATTCCATCAGCGATTTCTGGTATAGCAGTGAACGGCGAGATTACGCGTGCTGCTGGCAGCATAGTTGGTTCGTATACGGCTACGGTTCCAGGACCGGTTTCTGGGTTTATAACGTACAAGGGTAAGTCATATATAGCAAACGGCAGTGGCTCGATAAAATATAACCGCTTAAATAACGAGTCAACCACTTCAATGGAATTTGTAAACGCAGATGGATCAGTTGCGGTTTACAGTAGAGCCTCATCGTTTACTATTGTTGATTCTAATACTGTTTTAATTCCTGCTGGCACTTTCACAAGTTCTAATCTGCGTACTTATACAGCCAAGGCGTGCACTCTAAAACGGAATGGTAATCGGTACATTGGACCTTTAGAAATTCAAGACGGAAATATTACAACAACATGGCGAGATTACATCTCTTGGCAGGTGGAAATTATCGACCTTAACGATACTGATGCAGATGGTATCCCTGATCTATCTGATCCAACACCTTTCCCTAGTGCGCCATCAATCGTCTCCAACCCGGTCAGCCAAATTAAAACTGCAGCACAAGCGATTACGCTAACGGTTCAAGCTTCTGGAAGTGGTCCGCTCACCTATCAATGGATGAAAGGCGGCGTATCTGTCTCGAATGGCGGGGGGATATCCGGAGCTACCACGGCAACACTATCGTTTGCGTCAGTTGAGGCGTCCCAAGCTGGGGAGTATACTGTCATAGTAAGCAATTCTGCGGGGAGTGTGACTAGCACGCCTGCAGCGCTTACTGTTAACCCGGTTGTGATTTCGCCATCCATCTCAGGGCAACCCCAGAGTCTGGCTATTAACCAAGGCCAATCAGCTGAGTTCACTGTAACTGCTACCGGTTCATCACTAGGTTACCAGTGGTTCAAGAATGGACAGAATGTTACAGGTGCCACAGCTTCAGTCTTAACGATCACATCAACTCAAGTTTCTGACGGTGGTGTTTATCGGGTTGTAGTTAGCAATTCGGCAGGATCTGAAACGAGTTCTCCTGCATCGCTTTCAGTCAATAGTCCTCCCGGTTTTTCCGATCTTCAACCGATCGCAGTCGGGGAGGATTCCAATTTATCAATTCAGTTAAAAACTGCTGATTCCGATCTCCCCGCTCAGAATCTCACCGTGCGGTTGGTGTCTGGGCCCGTTGGTTTGATAGTAAGTCCTCAGGGACTTGTATTATGGACGCCCACCGAAGCTCAGGGAGGTAGCAGCTATTCTGTGGCAGTGGAGGTCTCGGACGGCTCTCTGAGCACGACGGGGCAATTCGAGGTCACGGTTGCGGAGGTAAATCGCTCACCGGTGTTCAGTCCGGTGGCCGACGCTTCGGTCAGTGAAGGCACCGCGTGGTTTAAGACTCTAACCGCCTCCGATCCTGATCTGCCAGCCAATGGACTCGCCCTCCGGTTGGTTAGCGGCCCCAGCGGTGCCTCGGTGGATTCCAAGACCGGGGTATTGAGCTGGGCTCCCTCCGAAGCGGATGGCGGGAGCACTGTGGACTTTGTCGTCGAGGTGGCCGATGACGGGCAACCGCCGTTGGCTTCCCAGACTACGGTGCGGCTGACGGTAACCGAGGTGAACAGTCCTCCAACGCTTGAAGCTCTGGCTGATGTGACGGCGCCGGAAGGGGCGGCTTGGTCGGTCACTGTACGGGCAACGGATTCCGATCTGCCCGCTCAAGCGTTGGCTTATGGGTTAAAAGCAAACCCACCGGGAATGACCTTGGATGCCAGCACCGGTGAACTCCGCTGGACTCCCTTGGAGAGCCAAGGTCCCGGAACCTATCCGGTGACTGTCAGTGTCGCCGATTCAATTGGCGCAACGGCTGAGCGCTCGTTCACGGTGACCGTTACAGAAGTTAACCAACCGCCTCAGGTAGCTGCTTGGGCTGATCAACGGATTCTTTTCGGACAAGCGGTGAGTTTGAAGATGGATGTGACCGATGCTGATCTGCCTGCCAATAGGCTGACTTACCAGATTGTTAACGGCCCGAGCACTATGGTGCTTTCGGATGATGGGCAACTGGCTTGGACACCCACTCGAAACCAGGCTCCCTCCACAAATCTGATCTCCGTAGCTGTCTCCGACGGGACTGTGAGTGTAACCAACTCCGTTCGCATCGAGGTTTTCGAATTGGTAATGGCGGTGAATGGCAGCGAAGTGACGAAGGCAGTCAATGCGCCATTGAATCCGTCGATCAGCTTCCGGTGCGGCCGACCCGATTGGTTGGTTTTTTACTCCCTGAGTGGGCTGACACCGACCTCCGACGTGCCATCCAAATTTTATCAGGATCCATTTGTTCTCCCAGCCACAGCAACTGTGTGGCCCATCGCCTTTAGCCCCGATTTTTCCGACAGTATTTTGGGCGTACCGTTGAGGGTGACGGTTCTCAAAGCGCAGACGCTGACAGTCGAAGGCGGCTTGGGATTGGTCCATTTGGGGCCGGGTGTTCCGGTCGAGGGCAAGTCGGATAGCGGTCTGCCGGTGACCTTATCGGTGATCACCGGACCGGGGCGCGTGGAGGCGGGCCAACTGGTTTCCAGCGGGGGTGGAGTCGTTCGGATTCGTGCGACACAGGCTGGAAATGACAACTGGGCTCCCGCAGAAGCGGAAGTCGAGAGAACGGTTGCTCGCGCATCACAAACGCTTGTTTGGCAAAGTATGAATGCCGGGGTGTTTGGTGCTGCGCCATTGCGGCTGCAGGCGATTCCGAGCAGCGGCTTGCCGGTCGAGTACACCGTGGTTTCTGGTCCGGGCTCGGTTACGGGTGACCTATTGCAGTTGAACGGGGTTGGTACCGTGGTGCTTCGTGCACGTCAGGCCGGCAGCGCGGACTTTGAGGCCGCCGTCACTGATCTTTCCGTGCCGGTGGCCAAGGCACCACAGACCCTCGTCTGGGATGGAGTTACGGATCGCGCGTTCAGTTCAGAAGTCATTCCGTTGACCGGAAAAGCTAGCTCTGGGCTGGGTGTGACCTACGAGGTAATTTCGGGCCCTGCCGCGGTGACCAATGATCGGCTGACGTTGACCGGCGTAGGAACAGTGGTGATCCGAGCCAGTCAGGCGGGGGATACCAATTACGAGCCGGCCCCTGTTCGTCAGGTGTCGTTTGTCGTTAGCAAGGCAGCCCAGACATTGGCCTTCGGGCCTATTGGATCGAAGACCTTCGGAGATGGCCCAGTAACGCTGTCAGCCACCAGCAGTGCCGGGTTGCCGGTGACCTATTCGGTTGTGAGCGGCCCGGGTTCCCTAGCGGGCGACCAGTTGTCTCTGACCGGAGCGGGTGAGGTGGTGTTGAAGGCATCGCAAGCGGGGAACGAGCTCTATCAGGCCGCATCGGTCGCGCAGACGGTGACCGTGGCCAAGGCGGCGCAATCGCTTTCGTGGTCGCCGGATTCGGGCCTTACCTACCGCACCAACCTCATCGCCTTGGACGCGAAGGCCAGCAGTGCCTTGCCAGTGGGCTACCGTGTGGTGTCAGGACCGGGGGCGATTGTGACCAGCCAATTGAACCTGACAGGAGTTGGTTCTGTCGTGATCGCGGCGGAGCAATCTGGTGATGCCAACTGGCTGGCGGCCACAGCGATTACCAATCGATTCACCGTGGGTCGCGGGGTTCAAGTGGTGACCTTTGAACCGATCGGAGATCAAACCTTGGGGGCGGGACCTGTGAAGCTGGCGGCTCGAGCCAGTTCCGGTTTGCCAGTGACCTTCTCGGTAATTAACGGTCAGGCCGCAGTCAATGATCAGCAGTTGACCTTGCTGGGAGAGGGATCGGTCACAGTGCGGGCTATTAATCCGGGCAGTCCGCTGTGGCTGTCGGCCTCGGCGGATCAGACGTTCAAGGTGCTACCCGTGGAAACTCAGCCTCAGGTGGTCATCGAACCTCCCAAACCGGATGGGACCTTTAGTTTGGAGATTCGAGCCCCTGCCGGGGTCAACCTCGCTCTGGAGACGACTTCCGACCTCAATGCTTGGACCGAGACTCAGCGCCTCACAGGCCAAGGCTCAGGCAACCCGGTAAAAATCACCCTGCAAACCGATCCCAATGTACAAGCCAAGTTCTGGCGGGTGAGGGTGAGGTGAATCGTGGAGGAGACCCATTAGAGAACGTTCTGGATGCGGACTTTTGGGGCGTTTTTCAGAGATTCTGGTTTCGAAAAATAGTTACTGACTAGGACAGCTTATGTCCCACCCTGTCGGCTAGCCTGCACAGCAAGTAAACTCAAGGAAGAGGTCTTAAAGACCTTTCGATCCTTTCTGGACTGTGAACTATTACGCACATACTGCCACCTTTGCAGATAGCAGCCCGGATCCGGACACTGGCCACTGGCAGCCTTACCCTCCGCCTCAAAAAGCAAATTCCTATCAGCAATCCCTATGATGCCAGACCATACCAGACGCGAGTTTCTCGCTCAAGCCGCGGCCGCAGCCGTGATCGCTGCCACGGGCTCGTCACTGGCCTGCACAACGGGGCGCCGAACGTCACTTGGAGAACTAACTGACCTCAGCGCAACGGACGCGATCAACGCAATGAAGAATGGCGACATCAAGGCCGAGGACTACGCGCGTGCGTTACTCGATCGCGCGACTCGCTTTGAGTCTCTCAACGCGTTCCGCGTGCTCCAGCGGGATACCGTGCTCGAGGCTGCGCGCGCGGCCGACAAGACCCGGGCGGCCGGCGGTCGACTTGGACGACTCCACGGCCTTCCGATTCCGGTGAAAGACAGCGTCAACACGGACGCGTACCCGACGTCGAATGGCACGGCAGCGCTCCGAGATTTTCGCCCCAAGGCCAACGCTAGCGTCCTCAAACCGCTGCTCGCCGCGGGGGCGGTGGTGATGGGAAAGACCAACCTGCACGAACTCTCGCTCGGGTGGACCAGCAACAACGCGACGTTTGGTGCCGTGCACAATCCGTATGACCCGGCGCGTATCCCAGGTGGCAGCAGCGGCGGCTCCGCTGTAGCGGTTGCCGCACGCATGGCGCCGCTCGCCATTGCCGAGGACACCATCGGCTCCATTCGCATCCCTGCTGCGATGTGTGGCCTCTGTGGATTGCGCCCGACGTACGGACGCTATCCCAATGACGGCATAATGCCGCTTTCCAATGACAAATTTGATCAGGTTGGCCCACTCGCGCGGACGGTCGAGGATTTGGCCCTCTTCGACTCCGTTGTAACGGGCGATATGTCACCGCTGTTGGCGGCCGATCTAAAGGGTGTGCGCATCGGGGTCGCCGACTTCTTTCTCGCCGATCTCGATCCGGAAGTCGAACGTCTGACCAACGTGGCGCTCGATCGGCTCCGCGCGGCCGGCGTAACGATTGTGCGCGCCGATGTCCCTGACGAGGTGAAGGCGGCGTTTGAGGTTACTCGGGGGATCACCGCATCAGAATTCCGCGCTTCGATCGAAGCGTTCCTCTTGGCGCAGGGCACGAGAGTGTCGTTCGAACAAATGGCAGCACTCGCGGCGCCCGATCATAAGGCGCTCCTTGCCGCCGCGCCGCCGCCGAGAAGCGCCTACGACGTCTTCATCGTGCAGCGCAGGAAGATCGGCGAGGCGATTCGTGCACATTTTGCCAAGCACGGAATCGTCGCCCTCGCATTCCCGCCGGCGATGCTTCCCGCGCACAAGATCGGCGAAGACGGCAGCATGACAGTCCGTGGCCAAGTCGTGCCGAACGACGTAACGATGGGGCGCAACGTATCACTCTCCAGCTGTGCCAGCATGGCGAGCCTCGTGCTGCCAGCGGGCCTAACGTCCGCGGGACTCCCTGTGGGTCTCGAGTTCGACGCGCTGTCGGGGACCGATCGCCAGCTTCTCTCGCTAGGGCTATCGCTGCAACGGGCCCTCGGTCCCATCGCGGCGCCGCGAGTTTGATGGGGGCCCCAAGTGCCGGTAGGGCAGTACCGTCTCGATATGGCGGTGCAAGGGCACAACGATGCACGGCTAGCCATTGAGTGCGGCGGCGACAGGTATTATGGAAACGGGGTCAGGGAACGATTTGCGAATTTGACCCAACTGTTCTTCAACCCTCGTTGACCCATGCCTCGGCAGGTCCACATCGAGTTTGAGGGGGCCTCTATTCTGTCATGGGTTGGCTGTCATGGGTTGGGCAAACCAGCGAAACCGAATTGTCACCTCGCCCGTCGTAAGCGATAGGACACTGCCCTTGGAAACCCTGGATAAATGCTGCGGGCGTTCCGGTTTCCGAGTCCGGCGATGGTTGCCCACGGGAAATCCTAGTCACCTCTTCGTCGGGACGCCCTCGTCCAACCGGGTGGCGGGAATGGATAGGCTCCAGAACCCCCAAGGGCGACGCGACCTGGCGCGTCATCACCAGTAGCAGCGCCGTTTCGGCGAACCGCTACCCATCGGTCCGCATTGAATCCGGCCATGCATCCAAATTCGGAAATCGTTCCCGGACCCCGTTTCCGTTTCCTGACCCCGTTTCCTCGCCCAGCGTTTCGACGAAGCGCTGGCGATCCGCATCATCCATGAAGATCAGTTCGCGCCGGTCACCGCGATTCATGACGTGATAAATCGCGCCAGCATACTCGACTCTTAACTTACGGGCCATGACGGGAGGTGGCTTTGGCCGCTTCATATATCAATATCAAGAACTGACCCATTTTCGCAGGAGGACCTTCTCACCTGGATGGAGCTGGGACCCTATTCGGAAATCGTTCAATGACCCCTTTGACATGCCCCTCTCAGCCGTTCAGTCCAAGCCCCTCGCTGCCAACAAAAATTTTTGCGCAATTCGTCACAGGAGCCGCACCTAGGGTGCCTTGTCAGCGCTGATTGGACAGGCATACCGTTAAGGTTGTCGGTTCAAAAACCTTTCTCCCCGCGATGCGCCTACGAGTTGTGTCTCCTACTTCGGTCAGTGCCTTTACGCTGATCGAACTCCTGGTGGTGATCGCCATCATTGCCATTCTGGCCGGGATGCTCTTGCCGGCCTTGGCGACAGCGAAGGAGAAGGCCTCCCGCACCCAGTGCGTGAGCAACAACCGGCAACTGGGACTGGCTCTTCAACTTTACGTCGGTGACAACAGCGACGGCATGCCATGGCCCAACTGGGAAAATTCCTACGGTCCGGGTTGGTTATATCAGCCCACGGCCGGGCACGCGCCCGATCCGTGGAAAACCAATGAGCTGCCCATGGTGGAACAGGGTTTGTACTTCAAATATCTCGGGGCTCGAAAGGTCTACTACTGCCCTCTCGATCGGACCAACCATGTCTCGTTCATTCAGCGTGGCCAACGGGTGTCGAGTTACATCATGAACGGTGCGGTCTGCCGATTCGGTCAGATGGATCGCCCAAAGTACAAGATCACACAATTCAATCCGACAGCTTATGTCCATTGGGAACCCGACATCAAACAGTTCGGGGCCGTTTGGGACGCCAACCGGGGACATGATGCCAGCCAGTATCCCAGCCTCGAGGAAGGCATTGGTCGCAGGCACAAAAAGGGGGCGGTGATCACAGGCTTCAGCGGCCAAGTTCACTTCATTCGCTTCGAAGATTTCCAACGGGAGCAGAACCTCAACAAACCAGGGTTGCTCTGGTGCGTTCCGGACTCCTCAACCGGGCAATGATCGATCGAGGCAGGGAACCGGCACTTGGATGAAAATTTGCGCTTTGATCCTCCGGCAGGCCTGCGCACCCGGTGTTCCAAACGGCTGACCTGGCCGCACAGCACATGATCTACCTTGGTTTGGCCCCCAAGTGAACAAAGGCAGGGCTGAGCTTGGCGGATTCCTGCACGGCCTCGGCTTCTTCCCGAGGCGGGTGGATAGACTCCTGGTCTTGGCGGCCTGTCTTATCGCGAACCAAACCTCGCGCTTGACCAAGTCGCGCCCCGAGGAGTAAAGCCTGAAGTCTCCAGATCCATGTCCCCGCCTTGAATCCAAGGTCCGGAACGTCCACCACGGTCGGCCGTGAGTTGCCGTGGCTTTGGTCCTCACCCACTTGGCCCCTTGACACAAAACTATGATCGCAACCTCCACAACCTTGGATTCCATGCAACCGGTGGGCTTGGCACCTCACGCCCGCCCGGTGTCCACCGGCGAGCGCATCTCCTCGCTGGATGTGCTGCGAGGGTTCGCGCTATTGGGCATCCTGCTCATGAACATCGTGGGCTTCGGGCAGTATTATGAGGCCTACAACAATCCCACCGCTGCGGGCGGGGCTACCGGGCTGAACCTCGCTGCGTGGGTTTTCCTCCACATCACCGCCGAGGGCACGATGCGTTGCCTGTTCTCGCTGGTGTTCGGTGCCAGCGTGATCCTGTTCACCTCCACGCTGAGGGCTTCTTTCACGGTGGAATCGACAAGGTTGTTGTGGCTTTTATCCGCGCATCCTTGTGCTGGACACTTGGCATCGGATTCATCGGGCTGGCCCACCGTTATCTGAAGAAGCCCCGGCCCGCTATCCGTTATCTCGC
>CAMDDW010000052.1:0-19047 GCA_945893185.1 Akkermansia muciniphila
CAACAGCCGCATTGATTCACAAGAATCCAGCGCCCGTCATCTTATCGACGCCGGTCTGGCCGCAACGATGAGTCAGGAAGGGGACTCGAAACGGAATGATGAGAAAAAGCTCGGACGACTTTCGGCGACTCATCGCGATGCGATGGCCCGATTCCTTTTGGCGGTGCCCTATCCTCCGGCCCAACGACGCTCTTACGACGACGCCCTTTCCACCGAGGCCCGGAACGGGTTCAAACTCTTTCACATCGACGGCGACAACGACCCCGCCAAATCCAAGCCCAACGTCTGTGGCGACTGCCATCGCATGCCGTTTTGGACGAGCACCAAGACCCCCGGAACGGGCATGGACGCCCCCACTTGGCGCGGCGCCTACGATCGCTGGTTCACCCTGCCTCAGGGGCGGCTCAACATCATCGACTTCGACTTCTACCGCAGCGTCGCCGAACGAGGCGCCCCCGAACGCTCTATCTGGCAGTTCGCTTGGGGTGCTCGCAAACGCTTCGACCCGGTCTGGAACATGGTCCTCGAGGGCAGCACGGGCTTCTCCGGAGCCTTTGCCCGGCAAGTGACCCTGGATCAGCGAACCGCCTCCGCTGCGTTCACAGCGAGCCTCTTGGATTCTCTAGAAAAGGCAGCTGCGGAGGGGAGCGTTGTGCTTCAAGGCGAGGGAGTATGGATGACCGAAGGCAAGGCGACCCCGATGGCGCTCGAATTCCAAGGGAACGCCAAAACCGGAAGCTATCTCGATCGCAATCGCACTGGGAAAAACTTCTCACGCTCCGATTTGATCGCGATGGCGATTGGGGGGCACTTCGTCGGGACATTCACGGCTCGCCTCGGCACTCAGGTTGACGAGGACCACCCGCAACCCGCCCTGTGGACGCTGGGTCCCATTCAAAAACAAAGCGGTCGCCAAGAGTTTCCAATTTTACACCCCGGCCATGCCCGCATGAAGTTGAGCGGCCGCCACTTCCGCGAGAACGCCCGTTTGTTCGTCGATGGCCGACGCGTGACAGGATCCGTGGCCTTAGAGCTCAAGGAGACGGTCGTCATTCAATTGACCACTCTGCCCGTTCCCGGACTCCATTTGCTCCAAGTCCAAAACCCAGACGGACTCTTCAGCAACGAGTTCATTTTCCATGTCGTCGACAACAAGACTGCGTCCGACACATTGGCCCGCCATCTGGACGACGCCCGTGGCAGTCCTTCGGCCCTCCTGCCGTCGGCCATCGCTCGCGGGGATCTGGATGCGGCCCAACGCCATATCGCCCACGGCGCAGGCGTAAACGAACCGGATCCAAAAAGCGGTGCGGTGCCCCTGAGCGTCGCCGCCCTGCACGATCGCTTGGACTTGGCCCGCTATCTCATTGAGCACGGTGCCGACGTTTCAGCCGCCAATCGGGACGGCAACACACCGCTCCATACGGCCGCATTCCTCGGACGAACGGAACTGGTGAAACTCCTCATCGAGAAAGGGGCCAGACTCAGCCAGCGCAACCACCGC
Organism: Akkermansia muciniphila; assembly: GCA_945893185.1. Lineage (GTDB taxonomy): Bacteria > Verrucomicrobiota > Verrucomicrobiia > Limisphaerales > UBA9464 > SXXZ01. The sequence goes on from CAMDDW010000052.1 coordinate 1,505, forward strand.
AAGGAATCGCCTTCCGACGTGGTCTCAGGACCCTGGAACGGGGGCCTCGAACAATTCTACGGCTTCATCGCAGCATCGGCCGACGTGAACCTGGACCTGGATTTCATCCGCCAGGAGAGACCTCGATTGGCCCGGCGTCTCCTCGAACTGGCTGCGAAACCGGCCAAGGACTCCGCCCCAAGCCCGGTCGACAAGCCGTTCCGCCCATGACCCTTTCCGAGCACGAGGTCCTTCAAACACTCATGCAATCACGGGTGCGCATTTCAGCAGCCGCCTGGCTCATGGTCCGCAATACGCATGCGGCCGAGGACATCTTTCAGAATGTCGCGGTTAAGGCCCTGACCCGAGACCTCACTTTCGAAAGCCGAAACGCCCTTCTTTCGTGGGCGTTTATCACTGCCCGCCGCGAGGGCATTGATTGGCTCCGACGCCATCGGCGCGAGACTTCGTGTCTGGATCCAGAGATCCTGGAACTGTTGGAGCAGGAATGGCAGTCGGAGGTGGTTCATCCTGAAGGCTCCAGGATGGATGCCTTGCGCGAGTGCTTGGAGTCATTGCCTGCGGAAACCTGGAGGCCATTCAACAGCACATCCAGGCCACCTCGAATTTGAACGAAAAAGCGCCAGACAGCGGGGGCAGCCCGTTGCACACGGCGGCGGTATTCGGTCACCTGGAGGCGGTGCAAGCCTTGGTTCAGGCGGGAGCCGATGTGAACGCCCGGAACAACGATGGGGCCACCCCCCTCCTCGTCGCCGCGTTCTTCTGCCGCACCGAAATCGTGCAACACTTGTTGGCTCACGGCGCTGACAAGCAGGCCAAAGATAACGCAGGAAAAACGGCCCTAGATTCCGTCTCGGTACCCTTCGATCAGGTCAAAGGTCTTTACGACTTCTTGCAGGCCGTTCTTAGTCCATTGGGCTTGAAACTCGATTACGAACAACTCAAGGCCACTCGCCCTAAAATCGCCAACCTGCTGCGATAGACGCTCGGATCCTGGAGTCTTTTTAAATCGCGCCGTTGTCGATGAGGCGCGTCTTGCCGACGAAGACCGCCAGAACGATGCGATGCCCTCGGCGGACCAAGTCCACCGGGCGCAGTGTGTCCGGATCGACGAAGGCGATGTAGTCCAGGCGCGCGGCCGGACACTCGGCCACCAAGGCTTCCACTCCCTGGCGGAGCCGGGTTGATGGAACACCGTCCACAAACCGCCGGACCTCCTGACGGACCCATTTCTGGGAACGCCACAACACGGTGGCTTGCACCCGCTCCTCGGGTTGCAAGTATCGGTTGCGCGAACTCATCGCGAGGCCATCCGATTCACGCGTGGTTGGCGCCACCACGATCCGGATCGGGAACTGAAGGTCTGTCACCATGCGCCGGATCACGGCCGCCTGTTGCCAGTCTTTGGCCCCGAAGACCGAAACCTCCGGCAACACGCAGTTGAAGAGCTTGGTCACCACAGTGGTCACGCCCCGAAAATGGGTCGGACGCGAAGCCCCCTCCAAACCCTGCGTCAACCCCTCCTCGACGACATAAGTGGAATAATTCCCGTCCTCGCGCCCCGCATACATGTCGCCATCCGTCGGCGCAAAAATCACGTCTACCCCTGCCTCGCGGCACAACTGGGAATCCCGAGCGAAGTCTCTGGGGTACTTGGCCAAATCTTCGGTCGGTGCGAACTGGGTGGGATTCACATAAATGCTCACGACCACCACCCCATCGGCCCCGATCCGCCGCCGTGCTTCGTGTACCAAACTCAAATGACCGGCATGCAAATACCCCATGGTCGGTACAAAGCCGACTCGGAGGCCCCGGCTCCGCCACTGCAACGCCTGACGCTGCATGGCTTTGGGCGAGCGGATAATTCGCATGCGGAAAGCCTGCGCGCAGACTGGCGAAGTTCAAGCCCACGGCGATCCAAGCCTTGGACGCCTTTACGCATTAGGATTCCCAACCTTTCCGAACTCTTGTCGCGGCAGGACATCGGCCTATGATCTACCTCCGACATGACTCTGGAGTTTCTCAAGATGAGCGGGGCCGGGAATGACTTCATCCTGCTCGACAACCGCAATGCCCGCATCGTGCTAACTCCGGAGCAGGTGGCCAAATTATGCCACCGGCAGTTCGGCATCGGAGCCGACGGCCTGATGCTTCTGGTGCCCAGCCTCACCGGCAAGGCCGACTGGGCCTGGCGCTTCTACAACTCCGACGGATCGGATGCCGCCATGTGCGGCAACGGCGCCCGTTGCTTCGCGCGGTACATCCAACGGACCACCAGTTGGACCAAGCCCACGGTGACCTTTGAAACCGCCGGCGGCGTGATCACCGCCGAGTTCCAGGGAGAGCGGGTGACCATCAACCTCACGGCTCCGCAGGATCTCCGCCTCTCGGAGAAGGTCACGACACTAGCCGGAGTCTTAGAGGTCAGTTCCATCAACACGGGCGTGCCGCATGCCGTGGTCTTCGTGGAAGACGCCGACAAGGCCATGGTCCAGCCTCTTGGCTCAGAACTGCGCTGGCACGACCACTTCAAGCCGCGCGGCACCAATGTGAACTTCGTTCAAATCATCGGCCCCAACCAACTCCGCGTTCGGACTTATGAGCGGGGAGTCGAAGGAGAAACCCTGGCCTGCGGCACCGGTGTGACCGCCAGCGCGCTGGTGGCCTCCCGTCTGCACGGCTTCTCCTCACCCATTCGCATCCAGGTGCAGGGCGGTGATGAATTGAGCGTTTCCTTCCAAGCCGATGGCCAAGGAGGCTTCAGTGACGTTCGACTGGGCGGACCGGCCACCTTCGTCTTCGAAGGACGGATTCTGATCTGACACCGCCCGCTCTGGATCCCGCGCAGAAGCCCGGGCAGCCAGGGTGTTGCTTTTTGCTATTTCAAAGTAGGTTGTCCAAACCCGCATGAGTCCTCCGAAGAAATCCCCGGCCGCACCCGCGTTGGTGGTGGGCATTTTCCTATTTATTATTGGGATCGCGGCGACGGCCTGGTGGTTCAACCGGGCCTCCAACGAGGACTCCCACTTCGCCACCCACATGAACGCCGGTCGTGGCTACTATGCCGCGGGCGATGCGCGGCGGGCGATCGAGGCCTTCCAGGTGGCCTTGTCGATGAACCCGTCCAATCCAGACGTTCACCTGAACTTGGCCAACGCCTTCCTCTTGGCGAGCCAACCTTCCCAGGCTCTGGTCCATGCCCGTGAGGCGCTGCAAGTCGAACCCGGCCGCGGCGCAGCTCACTACCTGGCCGGCTGCGCCCATCTCCGCATGGGTGCCTTTTCCAACGCGGTCCAGTCGCTGACCGAGGCCAAGCAAGCCGACCGCACCCTCAACACCGTGAGCTTCCAGTTGGGCCTTGCCTATGCTGGGTGGGGACGCTTCCCCGACGCCGCCGAGCAGTTCGTCGAGGTGATCGAATTCGACAAGGATCACCCTTCGGCCCACTACCAACTCAGCCAGGCCTACCTGCGGCAGGGAGCCCGAGAACAAGCATCGGCCGAACTGGCTGAGCACCAAAGGGTCGCGGCCGGAAAGTCGCAGGCGGCCGACAACCCGGCTCTCTTCGAGAAATGCAAGTACACCGAGATCCTGGCTCCGTTCGCTCTCGAGCAGCCCGAATCCGACCCAATCTCCGTCCAATTTGTCGAGGACACCGCCCGAGCCCTAGGCCCGGAGGCGAGTCGACTGAGGGGTCCGTTCGGTTTGTTCGACCTCAACCGTCGCGGTTGGAATGATGTTTTGCTCACCGATGACCAAGGGCAGTTGCGCCTACTTTGGAACTCCAACGCCACCTTCGTGGCAAGGTCCGAGCCGCTCAACTCCACGGTCGGAACGGTTCAAGAAATCGTCGTTGGAGACCTGAACAACGACCGCTACGACGACGCGTTGCTTGTGGGATCCAACGGCTCCCAATTGCTTAAGTTCGCCACCAACGGGTTCATCACCGACGGATCGGCTCTGGGTGGGATCCGAGCCCTGAAGGGAACGGACGCCACCCTGGGGGACATCGACATCACGGGCAAACTGGCGCTGCTGGCGGTCACCCCAGAAGGCCGACTTAGGGCTTTCACCAATTACGGAACGGCCATCTTCCGCGAACGCAAGCCAAGTCCGGGAGATGGATTTGATGTCACCGGCATCACTTCGGTGACCATCGAAGATTGGAACAATGACGACCTCCCGGATGTGCTGCTCACACGCAAGGGAGAGCCACCCTGGATCCTGTCCAACCAACGCCGGGAGGGCTTGTCGGCCATGGCCCAGCCCACAGACTGGCCAGTGGCTCGATGCCTGGCCGTTGGAGATTTTAACAACGACCTTCGGGCCGACGTGGTCCTGGTGACCGAGACCGCGGTCTCCTTGTATTTGGGAGGACTCCGTGAACCCTTGCGCCTCCCGGCCAAGAAAAACGGGATCCAAAAGATCCGCGCCCTCGACTACGACAACGATGGCTGGCTAGACCTGATTGCTTGGGGCACCGATGGACTCCGAGTCTGGCGCAACCGCGGCCGCCGGGGTTTCCACGAAATGACCGAGTCGCTGGGACTCAAGAGCCTAGCGGGCTCCAACGTGCGCCATGCCGCCTTTGCAGACTTTGATCAAGACGGCGACATTGACTGCATGCTGGAGACTCAAGGGGGCGGAGTCCGGTTCTTCCGCAACGAGGGGGCCAACGCCAACGGATTGGTGAAGTTCCGCCCCATCGGAAACCGATCAAATTTCAGCGGCATCGGCCTGCACATCGAGCTCAACGCCGGCAATTGGCGAGCCCTGCGCAGCGTCCAACGCAAGCCCGTGGAGATTGGCGTGGGACGCCACAAAGACATCGAAACAGTCCTCGCCCGCTGGGCCGATACCCAACCCTTGTTTGGGGTGAGCGCCCACCCGAAGCAGGTGATCGACCTCATCGAGCCCAAGAACCCGACGGGCTCCTGCCCTTACCTCTACGCCTGGGATGGCACCCGGTTCCGCTTCCTGACCGACATTCTCAGCTCTGCGCCGGTAGGACTCCCCTCCCGGCCCGGCCACAACATCGTGGCCGACCCTCGGGAATGGGTGTCGCTCGGCGGTTCAGCCGACTTTGTCCCCAAAGAGGGCCGCTACACCGTGCAACTCACCGAAGAGTTGCGCGAAATTCTCTACCTCGACGAGGCCAAGCTCGGCTGGGTCGACATTCCGGCGAACGCCGAGGCGCATTCCACGAGCAAACTGGTGCCTGGACCGCCCTTCCCTCGCCACGAACTGCGGATTCTCTCGGGTCGTGTTCCTCTCCGAGAGGCCCAGGCCGGCGATGGCTCCCCTTTGACCACCACGCTGGATCAGGAGGACGGACAACGGTTTTCCCCGCGCCTACGTGCTCCCCAACTGCGAGGCTTGTCGGAACCCACTTCGATCGTTCTGGATTTCGGGCCCTTGTCCAACCACCCGGGACTCACCCTGGCTCTGAGCGGTTGGCTGCGCTTCGGCGGCGGCATGGCCAACATCGCCGGTAGTCATGATCCCGAATTGCCTTTCCCCTTCCCGCAACTCGAAGCAGAGACTGCCCCGGACCAATGGCAACCGCTCCGACCAGTGACCGTTGGCGTACCGGCCGGGCGCACCAAAACCATCCTCGTGCCCTTGGGAGGCCACATGCCGGAGGGTACTCGACGCCTGCGGTTGACCTACGCGTTTGAACTCCACTGGGACCGCATCGCCCTGTTCCAAAACAACCAACCCGCTGAGGTTGGCACCTTGCGCCCCACCTCGAGCGACCTCCATTGGCATGGCTACGGAGAGTTTGCCGCCACGGGCCCCTCGGACCCGCTCACCCCCTTGCATGAGAGTGTCCGTCAGCGCCCGTCGTGGCGGATCACCCCCAGCGGTTGGGCCACCCGATACGGCTCGGTCGATGGGCTCATCGCAGCAGAAGACAACGGGGTGGTGACGGTGGCTGCGGGCGATGAATTGACGCTCGCTTTTGCCGCGGACGCCCTACCGAAGATTCCTTCCGGACACACGCGGCGCTTCTTCCTCTGGACCGTCGGATGGAACAAGGATGCCGATTACCATGTCGCCGCCGGAGACCTCATCGAGCCCCTGCCCTGGCATGGCATGGACGACGCCCGTCACGGCCAGGAGGCCCGCCCGCCCTTCCCCAGCGATGCCCTGCATCAGCAGTTCAACACGCGTTGGGTGGGCCCGTTGAACTACGAGCGCGTGGAAGCCAAGCGCGTGGAAAACAAGCGCGTGCAAAAAAAAACAGGCCGATGACCCTTGTTAGGGCTCGGCCTGATGAAAACTCTCAACCCTCGAAACTCACAGGCTCACGGTCCTGAGCGGAGTTTTATTGAGCGTATTGTTGAGCGTTTTATTGAGCGGGCTGTTGAGCGATTTCAGGATTCTACCGCGCTCAGTTCCACCGGTTCAACGCGCACGCCCTGCTTCTTCAGCCATTGCACCCCGGCGGTGATCTCAGAAGCGGCCCCTTCGATTTCCAGGCAAACAATACCAACCACATCCGTCACGCTCGCCTGACGGATGCTCGTCACCAGCTTGAACTGATGCCCCAGTTTCCAGATCACCGGCGCCTTGATGCGCTGAGGCGGATAGGTCAGCCAGAAACGAGAGGAGGTCTTGTCAGAGTCCAAACTCTTTCGCAACGGCTTGACCGCCTTGAAAGCTTTCGGACCACCCTTGGGAGGCGTTATGGCCTTGGCAGGCTTGGAAATTTTGGTGGGCATGGTGCTGTTGGGAAGGTTGGGAAAGCCAAAAAGGATCAACCCCCGGCTATGGCCGGAATGATGCTGATCTCGTCGCCGTCCTTGATGACGGTGGCCTGATTGTCGAGGAAGCGGATATCTTCCTCGTTCAGGTATATGTTCACAAAGCGTCGAACCTCACCCTTTTCGTCCATGAGGCGCTCGGCGATGCCGGGAAATTGGTTCTGCAACTCGGCGATCGCTCCAGCGATGGTGCCGGAGCTCACCTGAACAACTTCAACGTCGTGGGTGAGTTTGCGCAGCGGCGTGGGAATGCGGACGTGTACGGCCATAAGATCAGTTCCTAAAGTCCCAGAGAATCCGGAAATCTCGCCCGAAGGCAAGAGCGCTATCATCGACCTCAGCGCTGCCCTCAGTGCTGCCCCCGGCCGACGTCGAAGACCAGTCAGTGGATTTTTTCAGGCAGCGATTGCGGCCGCAAGCTTCGGCGCACCATACGGCAACTCGTCGGGAATCGAAGTGAAGCGGGAAAACACCTCGAACATCCGGGTGAAGTCCTTGTTCACATCCCCTGACAGGCAGTCCGTGAGATCATTGGTTAGATCCGGAAATTGGTCGGTAATGGTCTTAAAGCTGACGTTCGGGTCGTAGAAGGCATACACCAACTTGCGCATGTTCTCGATACTCTGCCGGGTGATCTGACCATATTCGGCAAAACGCTCCGGAGAGACGTCGCCGGCCTGCAATGCAGCATGAATGGCGTCTGCGGCGGCAACCCCGGTCTTCAGGGCAATCATCATGCCACTGGAGAACACCGGATCCAAGAAACCCACGGCATCACCCACCAGCACCAAGCCGCGGTCGGCACAGTATTCGGAGCGGAAAGTGTACTCGGCCGTGAGCCAGTACTGATCACAAACCCGCCCCGTAGACAGGTGGTCTTGGATCCATTTGTTTTGACCGATTTCTCGCTGAAAAATGGCCTCAGGGTCTTTGAGTCCTTCACGGGTCAGGTACTTGCCGTCGGCCACCACGCCCACGCTCACCCGGTTGTTGTGCTGAGGGATGTACCAGAACCAGCCCTTGTCTGGGATGAAAGCCACAGTGGTGCCTCCCTCGTCGATGCCGGTGTCCCGCTTGGCACCCTCGTAATAGGTCCACACGGCCACCTTGTTCAGCTTGGGATCACCGCGCCTCCAAGCGTTGCGGGTGGCTGCGATGGCCTCGCGCCCCGTTGCGTCCACAGTGACCGGGGCGTGAACCTCCACCTCACCGTGCTCGCGGGACTTCACCCGGACACCTGAGTAGGTGCCCACGCCGTCTTGCAGCAGTTCGGTGACCTCCGACTCTTCCCAAACCGTGACGCCGTGCTCTCGAGCATTGTCGAGCATCAGCTGGTCGAACTCGCTGCGCAGGACCTGCCACGACTGCGCCACCGTTTCGCGATCGTACCGGTTGAAGAAATAGAACGGTTGCGAAGCACGGCCCGAAGGGGCAACAAACTGCACGGAATACTTCTTCATGAAGCTCGACTGGCGAAGCTTGGGTATCATCCCGATCCGCTCCAACGGCGGATAGGTGAAGGGGATCATCGACTCGCCAATGTGATACCGGGGAAACTTCTCCCGTTCGACCAGCAAGACTCTCCGACCGTGCATGGCCAATGCCGTAGCTGTGGAGCAACCGGCGGGACCTGCTCCAATGATTACCGAATCGTAGTTTTCGACCCTTTTCATACGCAGACGTACTATTTTCTGAAACAACTGGTACCCCACTCCTTGGGACATGCAAGCGGCGGATTGCCGAAAGTCGACCCTCCGAGAGCGGGGTTGTCCTGCAAATGGCTGCGCCGCCGTGAAACACGGCGGCGCAGCGCTCAAAAAGCCCGTTATTTCTTAGGAGCGTCGGCCTTCTTCTTTTGCTCGGCGGCTTCCCTCTGGAGACGCTCGGCATCGGTAGACTTAATCACCTCGATCTGGGCACCCTTTTTCAACTCATCGGCACTCGGAACCTTGATAATATCGCTGGTGACGCTGCTGGGCAGCGGCGGCGCGACTTGCGGCTTCACAGTCAACAAGTCCACCTCGAAGATCAGCGCCGAATGGGGCGGGATCTTCGGCGGAGAACCGTTCTGTCCGTAAGCCAGTTCCGAAGGAATCACAAACTGGTACTTCGAGCCCACCGTCATGAGTTGCAACCCTTCGGTCCATCCCTTGATCACCCGGCTCAGACCAAAGCTGGCAGGCTGTCCGCGAGTGTAGGAACTATCGAACTCGGTCCCATCGACCAGCGTTCCGCGGTAATGCACTTCGACGACATCGTCGCCCTTGGCCTTAGCGCCCTCAGCCGCCTTGAGCACCTTGTACTGCAAACCACTGGCCGTAACCTTGACGCCTTCCTTGGCCTTGTTGGCCGCGAGAAACGCCTCACCCACCACCTTGGCCTTCTCACCGTCTTCCTTGCGCTTTTCCTCTGATTTTTTGCGAATCTCGGTGCTGTAGTTCCGCAAGATAACATTGGCCTCACCATCGGTGATCACCGTCGGCTTGCCTCGGAGCGCCTCCGAGAACGCCTTAATGACGATCTCGGTATCGTGCTCGTAGTTGCCGCGCGACAACTGGCGCTTGATGTCTCCAGCCAAGAGCACACCCATGGCGTAGCTGTGCTTCTCCAGATCGGTCTTGAACTTACCAGCACCAGGGTCGGCAGCCGGTGCATTGGTTGAAGCGCCCGAAGCGGGGGCTGGAGACACCTTGACGGCGTTGTTCTGCCCCAGCACTGAACCGGCCAGAACGCCGGACAATAGTAAGATCGGAAGTGTTTTCATTGTCAGCCTGTATACTCCACCCCGTGCTCAACGGCACACCTCGGGGCGGTTGTTTGAGAGGATTTACCAACCCCTTCTCGCAAAGTCGAGCCTAGGCCGCAGCGGTGGGTCCTCATGGGGGTGATAACCGAGCGAATGAAAAGCGGGGCCAGCGGCTTGATACTTGAAAGCCCTTTTCACAATCCCCTCCGGCAATGGAATTCATTCACACCCAACGGTCTCCCCAGTGGCAGCGGGACCGCGCCGGAGCGAGCATTGAAGGCAAAAAACCAAAATCCCCTCGCGCGCGGCGCGAAAACCCCATCCTTCCGCGCCTTCCTGCGAGCTCCAGACGCCGGGTCGGGGGACCCGGCCTACAGGGGGCTCACCGGTGAAGCGGTGCCTTGCAGGCAAGGCGCGGTCCCGCGGAGCCAGCCCATAACCGGTAGCCCACCCGAGCGTCCCCAACGCAAACCTCACCCGAACACAAAACCCTCAACGAATAATAAACCAAAGATTCCCCAATCCATCCTCGACCACCCCGCACATAGCCAGCGGCAGCGGGACCGCGCCGGAACGAGCATTGAAGGCAAACACCCAAAATCCCCTCGCGCACCGCGCGAAAACCCCATCCTCCCTTGCCGCCTTCCTGCGAGCTCCAGACGCCGGGTCAGGAGACCCGGCCTACAGGGGGCTCACCGGTGAAGCGGTGCCTTGCAGGCTAGGCGCGGTCCCGCGGAGCCAACCCCGGGAATGCAGCCCAGACATCCATCGGCCACAGGAAGGCGCGAACCGGAACCTAGGACGGTTTGCCTTGGCCGCAGCTTCGACGAAGCTCAGCGTTGCCACTGATGACAGACCGCAGGCCCATCCAAAACGGTCCGGGAATAGCAAGGGTGAGTCATTATCATCCAAGTCCGGCGACTTGGCTTCGTTGGCCAACCTTAGTGTGCTTGTTGGCTGGCTGGCTGCCGATTTTGTCGGCACCGATCGAAGTTGTTCCGGGCAAGGACCGCACCTTCCGGGCTGGAGTCACCTACCTAGTCGCGGGACCAGTCCGCTTGGAAGGCTCCGTGCGCTTTGAGGCAGGCTGCGTGCTGAAGTTCCTGCCGGGGCGTGCGGCGGGGTTGGAGTTAGGGAAAGACGCCCGAGTTTCCTGGCAAGCCACACCCGAGGCCCCCATCGTATTCACAGCCTCCGACGACGATTCGGTGGGAGAACTCGTGCCGGGCTCGACAGGCAAACCCTCCTCAGGCCCCTACGCGGACGTCGCCTTGTCGGTGAATGGCGCACGCCTCGAGTCAGGCCAGTCCCGCTGGAATGATTTCCGCATCTCCCACGCCCGGGTGGCCCTGCGTTGGACCGGAACGACCGCCGCACTGTGGCATTTCCAGGTGCAGCATTGCCTGGTCGGCATCGAATCCACCGCCAGCACCCTGTCGCTGCGCAACGGCCTCTTCCATCGAGTGAAGTTACCCTTCAGCGACCTCAGATCGAGCCGGGTGAACGGCCAGCAACTCACCATCGCCCGTGCCGAAGTCCTCAACAAAAAACCGGTGGATTCCACGCTCGAATTGCTGCGCTGCGTGATTGGGGAAGTGGCCGATGTGCAGGGCTACACTCATGCCTCGACCGAGGGAAACCCCAATGCCGTCATCCCAATCTCGGTCACCGATGCCTTTGTTGAGGCAGCTGGTTCGCTCTACCTGCCCCCGGGCAGCCGTCGGATCCGCCCTGGGTTCGGCCACGGCCTGCTGGACCCCGAATTGGTCGTGGCTCTTCCAGCGATGACCGTCCTACCTCCCGAACTGTTGCCACCTCTTGTCACCCAAACGCTCTACCTGACACCCCGTGCCATCCGGGACCAAGCACTGCCGGAAGCCGGAGGTATCAACCCTATCAAACTGGGGTTCCACCACTGGCCCATCGACTACTGGGTTGCAGGAACAACCGTCAGCAATGCTGTGGTGACGCTGGCGGCGGCGACGGTGCTTCGCGAAACTCCAGCCCGAGGATTCCGCTGGCTCGGTTCGGGCTCGCTGAGGCGCGAAACAGAGGTACCGGAATCGACGGCCACTCCAAAAAAACGCCCAGTCCCCGGCCGCGGAGATCGTGACGGCGACGGGCGCAGCGACCTGGACGAATTCCTCGACGGGACCGATCCTGAAAACCGCTTCAGCGCCCAGCCCCGCGTTCTAGCTTCCTTCGGATTCGACACCGATCGCTTCGAGTCCGGGGACGGCGCGATGCCCCTGCCCGCATCCTCCGCCTCGCGCGAACCCTCCTTCGACCGCAGCGCGGCCGGATTTCACCGTTCCGGGCAGGTGCTGCTCTACCCGCTGATCTGGAACCGCGACGGAGTCACCCGCACCAATCTTCAGCCACTCCACGGATCGATCGCTCTCGACTACTCGCCCGACTGGTTCCATGGCGCGACCAACGACGCCCCCGGTGCCGACTGCGTCCTGTTGGAGACCCCGGGATTGCGTGTGAGCATCGATGCCACCGGCCGCCGACTGGCACTCACCCGGATCTCCGAGAACTTCCAACAAACCCTCTGGTCGCCGCTGCCCCGATCGGCCGTTCAGTCCCGCCCCTTCACGGGACGAACCAACTGGACCCTGCGCCTCTCGTTCAGCGCAGACACCTTTGATCGCCTTCCGCGGGAATCCCACTCACGTCCGCCCAGCCCGCGTAATGACCTCAACACCTTCAGCCTGGGCAACGCTCTTGATGGCCAATCGCCGGCACTTGGACGACTAGACCGAGTCCTCCTGCGCAACCACGTGTTGGCCGGAACCCTCGGTCACCCCGGCCCGCCGGACGGCCTCGTTCGGGGCGAACACCGCCCACTCGAAGCGGATGACACCGACCGTATTTCCGGCGAATCCCTGACCTCAGGCATCCGACTGACCTTCCAACGCGACTGGGAAGGCGACGGCGATCAGGATGGCCTCTATCCCATCGCACGGAAGTCCTGGGGGCCCAATCCCACCGCTTGGGAAATCATCGATCGCGACGCCCGCACCTCGGTCTTCACTGATACAACCGTGCGACCGGGGCAGACCTACGGTTACCGAGTTTTGCGCAACGGCCGGCCGCCGCTCGAACTCTGCGTGGCTCATGACACCTCCCCCCCAGCAGACCGGGGCCGGGCCCTGTTACTCGTAGATGAAACCCTCGCTGAACGCCTCACCGGAAGTTTGGCCCGCTACCGAGCTGACCTCATCGCCGACGGTTGGGAAGTCGTTCAGCACCGGGTGCCGCGCCACGTGGACGCCGACCCGCAAGACTTTGACTGCCGACGCTACGACGCTGAGGCGCTCCCGCGGAACAAGGCCAATCTCCTAGCCATCAAGGCCCTCATCCGCCGCGAGTACGAGGCCCATCCGGGGCGCACCCAGGTCGCGGTGCTCATCGGACACCCCACCATTCCCCAAAGCGGTTGGGCCGCCGAAGATGGCCATGTGAATTGCCAAGATCCGGCGGGCATCCACCTGGGAGCCTGGCCGGCCGACCTTTTCTACGGCGACCTCACCGGAACCTGGACCGACACCCAATCCTTCAAGACCGGCTGCCCGGATTGCCCGCGCAGCCAATGCGCCTACTGCATCCTGGGCAACGAGGCGGGCGATGGCCGCTGGGACCAGAACGAACTCCCCCGAGAACCCGACGGCAGCGCCGGGCGCATCGAGGTGCCGCTGGGGCGCATCGACTTTGCCCGACTCTCCCACTTCGACAGCCGATTTGCTGATCTCAAGGGGAACCCAAAAAGTGCCCTCGAAGTCGAGGTTGCCCTACTGGACCGATACTTCGACAAGGCTTGGCGTTATCGACGCAGCCTACTTCCCTTCCAAGACTCGGCGATTGGATACGCAAATGTCTTGGGCGCACTGGTGGATCGGAATCTGGTGCATATCGCGCCCCGCTTGGGCCAATCGGAACCTCTGCCAGCAGCGGCTTGGAATACCGACCTCTTCCAAGAAGGACCGAGTATTCGCTGGGGCTTCCAGACCGACTACTCGCATTTCGGGGTCTTGGGGATGACCGGGGCGGCCAAGCCCGGACACAGCCACTTCGCCAAGAATGTCGCCTGGAAACGGCCGGGAGATATCCCACGGGTCGCCTTCCTCTTCGCCTTTGGCTCCTTTCTCGGCCAGTGGTATAGCGGCTATGGCGAAGACTTCTTGCGAACCTGCCTCGCCTCCGAAAACTCGGTGCTGCTGGCCGGCACGGCTTACGCCTTCGCGCCTTGGATCACCGACCGGGTGCACACCGGGGCACCGGTCTACGCCTTGCTCACCGATTCAGCCGAACGCAACGCCTCGGTGAATGCTCGATTAACCTTTCTACTGGGTGACCCCTGCTTGCTAGAGCACCCTCTCCAGGCCCCATCGGCGTTCAAAGCCAAAACCCAAGCCGGCGTCACCGAACTCACCTGGACCGCCTCGCCCGAGGCCCCCGGCGGATACCTCATCGATTCGGGCCCCGCCAACGACTCCGCCACGTGGACACACGTCCAAGAACTGCCTCCGGAGACCACGCGACTCCGCCTAGAGTCCGGTGCCGGCGGCAAAATCTTCCGTCTTCGAGGGCTGGGTACGGTGACCAATGGGTCGGGCCGGTATCGGCAGTGGACCGCCCCCAGCTATGCCAGCCCGTGATCCCGCCTTATCCGTGCCTTTTGGACCCCGCGTTTTGGTCTGGAACTGTTGGCCCTGTACCTGCTAGTTCTCGACTCGTTACTCTCCGCTTTGGATACCATGAAACTGTTTTATATCGGGTGTATGCTCGGGATGGCATTGGGGTGGGTCCGTGGTGTCGCCGAGACACCCGACATCTTCTCCCTAACTTGGACCAACGGGCGGCCGTCTCTGGAGTTTCGCTTGGTCCCCTCAGTCTCAGAATACCGAGTCCGCGGCAGCACCACGCTCGGGATGCCGGGCAGCCCCCTCGCTGGAAAACACTTGGGTACCCTCTGGACCGCCGAGGCGGCCCCGGACAGTCCTAACGGTTTCTACCAATTCGAAGCCATACCGCTGGCAAAAGAGATAGTCCGCGCCAGTACACTGCTTAACCGCATCGCCTACGGTCCGACCCCAGACGATCTGGATCGGCTCGCCTCCCTTGGCACCGACGCCTACATCGAGGAGCAGCTGGCGCCGGAGAAAATTTCAGAGAACCTGGACGAATCCACCGAAACCGACCCGGTTTGGAGGAAAGTCAGCATCACGGGCACGGGCTCTTCCTCCAAACTCTACGTGTACCTGAATGGTGCTGGTGACGCCTACCTCGACGACTTCCGCCTGGTCGCCGGCACCACCGACAACGGCACCACTGCCAATTTGCTTATTAACGGCGACTTCGAGCAACCGCTGGCGACCGCCAACTGGACCACCACCACCAACACCCTCAATTCGGCCCGCACCACCGACTACGTGCATGGAGGTAATGCTTCCTTCCATCTCGTTCTTAATGCCGCTGGAAGCACTGGGACCGACGCGGTGGTGCAGACTATACCCACGACACTCAACGCTTCGACGCCCTACACGCTGAGCTTCTGGTACCTAGCCCAGCCTTCGACTCGACAACTGACGGTGCGGCTCAGCGGCAGCGGCATTGTTGCGACCGTCCCGCTGCGGGGAGATGCCGAATCGCCCATCCCCTACTATGCCCGACTCCAAGAGGGTTCGGCCTCCATCGGTGACTTGCGCGCCTGGCACGTCCACCACGCGGTTCAATCTCAACGCCAACTGGCTGAGGTCTTTCAGCAATTCCTGGAGAACCACTTTGTCACCGAATACTCCAAGGGGTTGACCTACTTCGATGAGCGGGCCGGATTGCCCAATGCCTGGTCAGGCCCCGAATCAACCCGGCAAGAGTTCAAAGAAAACCTCCGCTGGCGGCAGGCCTTCCTGAATCCGAAATGCACCTTCCACGACCTCCTGAAGATCAGTGCCGAAAGTCCGGCCATGATTATCTACCTCGACACCGTCCTGTCCCGGGGAGACTACGACACCACCACCAAGACCAACCGCATCGCCAACGAAAACTACGCGCGCGAACTGTGTGAACTTTTCGCCTTCGGCGTGGACAACGGCTACGAGCAAGGCGACATCGAACAAATTTCCCGGGCTTGGACCGGATGGACCGTCGAACTCCTGGCCACCAATCAGGCGGCGAACCCCTTCGCAACCCGGACCACCACGATGATCACCTCTGGGCTCACCAACGCCACAGAGCGCAACAGCGTGACCAACCTGTTGGGACTTTGGTCCTTCCGCTACCGGACCGAGCGCCATGATCCGCGGATCAAGTGGGTCTTCTACGAACGGGATGCCCAAGGAAACATCCTCACCAACTCGCCCAAAACTGTTCCTGCTCGGTTTGGTCCCCCGTGGGCGGGGCGGCCGTACGGACTAAAGCTCAGCAACGGCTCCACCACCAACGGCATCCAAGACGGTTATCAAATCGTGCGGCACATGGCCGATCAACCCTTCGCCCAAGAATACCTCTCGGTGAAGCTTTGCCGCCTGCTGGTGCACGACAATTTCCACCATGGCTACGACTTTACCGATGCCGAGATCTCGCCCGAAGAGTCGCTGGTCCACGACTGCATGCTGGCCTGGGAGAACCCCACAAACGGGGGCCCAAAAGGTCAGATGCGTGAGGTCCTGAGGGTCCTCCTCAAGAGCGATCTCTTCCGCAACCCGAACACTACGGCCGCCAAGGTGAAAACTCCTTTGGAGTTTGCGGCCTCCGCGTTGCGAGCCTTCCGCGCCCCCAAACCCGATGGATCCCTCACTGCGAGTGCCGACGCGCCCAGCCTCGTGGCCTCCGGTGGATTGCTCGACCGGGCGGGCCGGATGCGCCTTTTCGACCGGGCCGAACCCGACGGATACGCGGAGGACGCCGGTGGTTGGATTAGTGCCGGCACCCTCAGCGAGCGCTTGCGCTATGTGCAGTCGTTGGCTCTGGCTGGAGCCGGCCTGGCGACGGGCACTGGCGTCCGCAGCTCGCCCGATTCACTGGGCGCAAGCCGGATGGATCCCTCAGCACTGCTGGCGCTCCGCCTGACCAACGGAGCCAACCGTTCTGCCGAAGCGGTCACCGATTACCTGCTCCGGTTGCTATTTCCCTCAGAAGGATCCGCCAACCTCAGCCAATACCGGGCACTGAGCATCCAGTTTCTCAACACCACCGACAACGGTACCACGCCCTCCGAGTTCGCGAACTTGGTTCCCGGAACCAAGGACTACGACACCCGTGTGCGTGGCCTCGCCGCCCTGCTGCTGAGTTCACCCCGTTTTCAGGAACAATGAGGTCCGGCACTGAAAATCGCTCCAACTCCCGCGCCATGAATACGCCCCATATCCTCACCCGCCGGAACTTCTTCAGCACCGCCACCGGCCTGGCAGCCACGGCCGCCCTGAGCTCGCTGACCGACGTTCCACTCTTCGTCCAGAGGGCCCTCGCAGAAGGCGGGCTCGGACAGCCCGGCGCCAATGGTCGCGTCAAGAAACTGCTCTTCATCTTCCTGCGCGGGGCCAATGACGGGCTCAACAACGTCATCCCCCACGGCGACGACGCCTACGGCCCCAAAATCCGCGACAACATCGCCATCCCGGTCGATCCTGCGCAAAGCTGGAACGTGCAGGGCAAAGCGTTGTTTCCGGCGGCGGGCACTAACGGAGCCACCTTCGCCTACCCCTACTCGCTCCCGCTGGGCAATGGGTTTGCCGGACTGCATCCCGCACTCAAATTCCTGACACCCGTCTACAATGCCGGCGAATTGGCACTCATTCACCGGGTGGCCTATCCGCAACAATCGCGTTCCCACTTCGATTCCCAATCCTACTGGGAAACCGGTGCCCCCCGGACCAACATGGTCAAAGACGGCCTGCTCTACCGAGCCATGGTTGAATCAGGGCGTCCGGGAAAGAACTCGCTGACTGGGGTTTCCTTCCAGAACTCGCTGCCACTCCTCCTGCGGGGATCGCGCGCGGCGATGACCAATCTTTCAGACCCGACCC
>CAMDDW010000053.1:0-18766 GCA_945893185.1 Akkermansia muciniphila
CAAGTTTTGCTGCTCCATGCAGCCTGTCCCCTGTCCATGGCGCTGCTTGAGATCGAAAACCTTCGGAAAAGCTTCCGAACACCTTACGGGCAACTCTTGCCGGTGGTGGATGTTCCGGGGTTCCAACTCAGTGCCGGGGAACAGGTGGCGTTAAGCGGTCCTAGCGGTACCGGCAAAACTACCTTTCTAAACCTTATTGCGGGTATTCTGACGGGAGACTCCGGGCGCATTGTCTTGGATGGTCAAAACATGACCACGTTGTCGGAACCGGATCGGGACCGTCACCGGGCCGCGGTGATCGGATACATCTTCCAGACCTTCAATTTGCTTCAGGGCTTTACGTGTCTGGAGAATGTTCTCTTGGGGATGTCCTTCGGGCCGGGTGCGGATCGGGTCCGCGCTCGGTCGCTGTTGGACCGGGTCGGATTGGGTGAACGACTGGACTATTTTCCGCGGCAGCTTTCCACCGGCCAACAACAGCGCGTGGCCGTGGCTCGAGCCTTGGCCAATCGGCCGAAGTTGGTCTTGGCCGATGAACCCACGGGTAACCTGGATCCGACCAATGCCGCCCAGGCCTTGGCTCTGATCCGGGAATTATGCGCGGAGCAGGGCTCGGCGCTGCTCTTGGTGAGTCATGATCCGGCGGTTCTGGCGGCGTTCCCTCGGCGGGAATCTCTGGCCACTCTCAATCAGGCTTCGAGGACGGAGGTGGTCTTGTGATCTTGTGGCTTTTGGTTCGCCGCAGCCTGCGGCAACACCTGCTCTCAACCGTGGTGACGGCTCTTTCTCTGGCTCTGGCTGGCGGATTACTCATGTCGGTCTGGGTGGTCAAACGTCAGGCTCGCGCGACCTTCACTGGGCAGACCGGCGCGTGGGATGCCGTCTTGGGGGCCCGCGGGGCGAAGTTGCAGTTGGTGCTCAATGCTCTTTTCCACCTGGAGGCTTCGCCCGGGAATGTCGCGTTTTCCGATTTTCAGACGCTGTCCTCCAACCGGGTGGTGGCTCTGGCGGTTCCGATCGCGGTCGGTGATAATTATCTGGGTTATCGCATTGTGGGTGCGCTGACTAACCTCTTCACCGAGGCTGAGGCAGCACCGGGGCGGCGTTTTCGGTTGGTGGCCGGTGGGCGCTGGTTCGAAGACGGCTATCGCGAGGCGGTGGTGGGATCCTTCGTCGCCCAACGCCTGGGGCTGAAGCCGGGTGACACCTTCAAGCCCTACCACGGCCTCAACTTCAACCCTAAGGAGCAGCACGAGGACGAATATGTGGTCACCGGCATTTTGGAACCTTCCAACACCCCAGCTGACCGAGTGCTTTGGATTCCGCTGGCGGGACTCCAGAACATGTCCGGCCACGCCGCGGCCACCGCCAGCGATGTGAGTGCGGTGCTGGTGAAGCTGCGCAGTGCGGTGGCGGGGCAGCAGTTGGACATGCTCTACAACAAGCAGGGCGACCGGTTGACCTTCGCCTGGCCGCTAGGAACGGTCTTGGCTCAGTTGTTCGACAAGATGGGTTGGTTTGATCAGGTCTTGGAGTTGGTGGCCTACCTCGTGGCGCTGGTGGCTGCGGGTTCCGTGCTGGCCAGCATTTATAATTCTTTGAGCGCCCGCCGCCGCGACTTGGCCATTCTGCGGGCACTCGGTGCTCGTCGGATCCTCGTTTTCGCTTCCATCATCCTCGAGGCGACCTCGATAGCAGCCTTCGGGATGGTCCTGGCCTGGGGCCTGTACGCCGTGATCATGGGCGCTGTGTCCGCTGTCATTCGGGCCCAGACCGGCGTGGTTCTTGATCCCTGGGCCTGGGATCCCGTCTTGGTCATCGCCCCGCTGGCGTTGGTGGTGCTCGGGGCTTTGGCTGGGGTTCTCCCGGCTATCAAGGCCTATAGTAATCCGGTGGCCGAAAACCTGGCGCCGGAATCCTGAGCGCTTCGCAGCTCGGGATCGATCGGTATGAGGCAGGCGCAGAATTGCGCCGGATGAGCCGCTCTCGAGTCACCAGGCCTGGGTTTTGAGAGTTAAATCGCAGAAATCCAAAGCAAGTAATGGACAGGCGGCCGATGGTGTCGGTAAATCCTGACGTTCCACGTCCGACTTGTCATAACACAGTAATTAACACACGTACCCCCTATGAGTGATGGAAGTAACGAGGGCATAGCCCCTAATGCAAAGCGGCTGCTGTTTGCAGGCTTCATGGCGATCCTTGCGGCCGGCATCGGCTTCGGCATCCGTGGCGGCATCCTCGCCAATTGGGCGGCTGATTTTGGTTTCACCGCCGCTCAGTTAGGTGACATCGGTGGCGCGGGATTCACCGGCTTCTGCTTTGGAATTATCATCGGCGGTGTGGTGGTCGATAAGATCGGGTACGGCAAGCTTGTCGTCGCTGCGTTTTTGTTCCACGTGTTGTCAGCCTTCGTGACCTTTGCTGCGAGCAAGGGACAGCCCCAATCGGCCGCCTTTACCTACCTCTACTGGGGTACCTTCATTTTCGCTTTAGCCAATGGAACACTGGAGGCGGTGGCCAACCCGCTGGTGGCCACGCTGTTCCCCAAGAACCGCACCCACTATTTGAACATCCTCCACGCGAGCTGGCCGGCCGGTTTGGTGCTCGGTGGTCTGGTTGGTTGGTTCCTCGGTGAAGGTCCCGATGCCATGAGCTGGAAGGTGCAGTTGGCCTTGTTCTTAGTGCCGACCGTCCTCTACGGATTCCTTTTCATGGGCCAGAGCTTCCCGAAGTCCGAAGCCTCAGCCAAGGGTTTGAGCGTGGGCGAAATGCTCAAGGATGTCGGTATTTTGGGAGCGGCCGTTGCCTGCTACCTGTTGGTTCTTTTCTTCCAGACCGCCCTTCAGCTTTCTCCGGCTGTCTCCTACGCCATGGGCGCTGTAATCCTCGGAGCGGTGGCGGTCATCACCGGTTTCTCTATCGGAGCTTGGTTGCTCTTCGTTCTCTTCGTGACCCACGCACTCGTGGGTGCTGTCGAGTTGGGAACCGACGGATGGATTCAGAACATTACCGGCAACATTCTCACTCCGAAGGAAGGTAAGATCCTCTTCGTGTACACCTCGATATTCATGTTCGCCCTGCGCTTCTGCGCTCATTTTATCGAGAAGAATCTGAAGATCTCCCCGGTGGGACTGTTGTTCATTTGTGCTGTTCTGGCTTGTGTAGGGCTCAACTTGGTGAGCGGTATCACCACCTTCATCAGCGCTATTCTCGCACTGTCGGTCTACGCGTTGGGTAAGACCTTCTTCTGGCCCACGATGCTCGCCGTGGTCAGTGACCGCTTCCCGCGCACGGGTGCGATCGCCATCTCCATTATGGGCGGCGTCGGTATGATGTCGGCAGGTTTGCTCGGCTCCGCAGGTCTGGGTTATGCCAAGGATCGTTTCGCAGGCGAGGCGCTGCAGAAGCAGGACGCGGCGATTTATTCCACCTACAAGGCAGAGAAGCCGAGCACCTTCCTGTTCTTGGCTCCGGCCAATGGTTTGGATGGTGCGAAGCTCTCAGCCGCTCAGACCGCTACCAACAAGACCGCTGAACAAAAGGTGGTCGTTGAAGCGAGTATTCAGGGTGACCGTCAGACCCTCAAGGCCGACTCGTTCATCCCGGCGACCATGGCTGCGATCTACTTGTTGCTCTTCCTCTACTTCAAGAGCATCGGTGGTTACCGGCCGGTGAGTATTGCCGATGTCAGCAAGGCCTGAGGTTTTAGTTCTTGATTCTCCAACGCGGGCGGTTCCTGAGACATGGGGCCGTCCGCTTTTTGTAGCCCGGATCTCCCGCTATCGGTCCCTGAGATCAATCCGTCAGTTGCATCCGCCTCTCGACCTGCCGATCCTATCCCCATGTCGCTCAAGGTGAATCTTCGCCTCTTGGAGAAGGAGTCCATCCAACTCGATGGGGATATTCTAGGGTCCGAACTGGCCCCGGATTTCCACGATGAATTGATGCGCCTGTCGCATCCCGTGGAATATGAGCTGACGGTGGATCGCCAGTCTGAAAGTTTGTTGGTGACCGGAAGTCTGCGCACCCATGTGGATTGCGAGTGTTCCCGATGTCTCAAATCCTTCGTTCTTCCGGTGCAGTTGGACGAGTTTTCCGTCCTCTCTCCGCTGGAGGGTGAGGATGCTTTGCCAGTGGATGGAGATTTTGCAGACTTGACCCCTTCGGTCCGAGAGGACATTTTGCTCTCTCTGCCAACGAATCCGTTGTGCGGACCTGACTGTCGTGGGTTGAAGCCGAAAGGCCAGTCCCGCGAACTGCAAGTGAGGGACCAGGCTGAGCCGAATAAAGCGTGGAGTGCCCTCGATAATCTGAAATTGTAACCGAACCGAATATGGGCGTCCCGAAACGCAAACCGTCGCGCAGCCGTCAACGCATGCGCCGAGCTTACAACAGTGTCCTCACCCTGCCGAAGTTGGCGATCTGCACCCAGTGCGCTTCTCCGTCGCTGCCTCACCGGGTTTGCCCCGAGTGTGGTTTCTACGATGGTCGCCAGGTGATCAACGTCGGCGTCGCAGCCTAAGGTTTCTAGGCGCGCCGTGTCCGTTTTTGACGGACCGGCGCGTTTTGCTTATGCGCCTGGCAGTGGACGTCATGGGCGGCGACCACGGTCCGGAGGAACTCCTCCAGGGCGTGAAGCTTGGATTGGCGGCTGATCCGTCAATCTCCCGCCTTTATGTGGTTGGGCCACCGTCCGTTTTGGAGCCACTGCTTCTGAGCACCGGTTGCTCTGATCCGCGCCTTGCAATCCATCCGGCCTCCGAGGTGCTGACCATGGAGGACAAGCCGGTTCATGGTCTTCGCAAGAAGAAAGACTGTTCAATCCTCCGTGCCGTCGAGTTGGTTCGGGATGGCAAGGCCGATGCAGTGATCTCTTCTGGCAACACCGGAGGAATCGTCGCGGCAGCCACTATCCGACTCCGGACCCTTGAGGGCATCGAGCGCCCCACCATCGCCTGCATCATGCCCTCTAAATCGGGGGCATGGGTTTTGGTAGATGGCGGAGCTAATCCGGAGTGCACCCCCGAAAACTTGCTCCAGTTCGCGGTGATGGGATCTGCCTACTCGCGGGCCATGTTGGGCAGGCAGAGTCCCCGCGTGGGCATCCTGAGCAATGGCACCGAAGAGTCTAAGGGGACCGATCTAACCCGAGCGGCGTTGCCCTTGATCCGGGCTTCAGGGCTCAACTCCACTGGCTACTGTGAGGGCTACGACCTGTTCATGGATGGCGTCGATGTCTGCGTTTGTGATGGGTTCGTCGGCAATATCGTTCTGAAGTCGGCCGAGAGTCTCGGCAAGGCGGTCGGAGCCATGCTTCGCGAGGAGTTGACGGCCAACCCATGGCGAATGCTCGGTGCCGCAATCGCCCGTGGGGGATTGCAACGCATCCGTACGCGGATGAACCCCGAGGCGTACGGCGGGGCGCCGCTCTTGGGAGTCCACGGTTGTGTGATTAAGATTCACGGCAGCGCCAAACGTTCGAATGTTGGGCATGCCATGAGTCAGGCGGTTCGGTTTGTGGGGCTGGGTCTCAACGAGACCTTGGTTTCGGCCATCGCCCAAGCGGCCTCGGCTGTTGCATTGACCTCACCGGACTTGCCTGTGTCCAATTCTCCGGGGCCTGTGCCTCCTGCAACTCCGACCCAGACCCCCTGATTTTTAGAGAATCTCTTGAACCATCCCCGAACCCATCGCGCACCGCTTCGCTCTGCCTCCATCGTGGGTCTCGGTTCCTATGTGCCCGAACGGGTGATGACCAATGCCGATCTGGAGCGGATGGTGGAGACTTCGGATGAATGGATCACTAGCCGCACCGGTATTCGCGAGCGTCGTATCGCTGCAGCCAACGAAACGACCTCGGACATGGCATTGGAGGCGGCCCGTCGGGCGATGACTGCCGCCGGGGTCACGGCCGCCGATATCGACCTGATCATCGTCGCCACCATCACCCCGGACATGCCGTTCCCGAGCACCGCCTGCCTAGTGCAGCAGAAATTGGGCGCTCACCGGGCCGTGGCTTTTGATATTGAGGCCGCCTGCAGTGGGTTTGTTTATGCTTTGGATATCGGTGCCCGATTCATCGAGGCCAGTGCGCATGAGACGGTGCTCATCATTGGTGCCGAAAAGATGAGTTCCGTGGTGGATTGGACCGACCGCAACACCTGTGTGCTCTTCGGGGACGGTGCCGGTGCCGCCATCTTGAAGCATAGGCCGGGCGCTCGTGGTCTTCTGTCGACGTGCCTAGGATCGGATGGCTCGAAAGCCAGCTTGCTGGAGCTTCCCGGTGGCGGCAGTGCTTGTCCGGCGACGGCGGAGTCGGTGGCCGATCGGCGGCACTTCCTGCGGATGGACGGGAAGGAGACCTTCAAGAACGCGGTACAAGCCATGGTCTCGGCCTCGAATGAGGTGCTGGAGCGGTGTGGCTTATCCATCGACCAGATCCGCTGCGTGATCCCGCATCAGGCCAACCAGCGCATACTGAGTGCCGTCGGCGAACGCTTGGGCGCCACCGCCGAGCAGGTCTTCGTCAACGTAGATCGCTATGGCAATACGAGCGCGGCCAGCGTGGGTATCGCCATGGACGAAGCGGTTCGCGAAGGACGGATCCAGCCGGGAGACCTCGTTCTACTCGTTGTTTTTGGAGCCGGCCTCACTTGGGGTGCGGCCATTGTGGAGTTTTGATCGGGCTTCGTTTGGGGTTTCACCCACGAGCCAAGCCTTCGTTCAGGCTCTGGATGCGCTGCTCTTGGTTTGCGTGCTCCAGTCGGGCTCGAAGTGAGGAGCATCGGATCGCATTCGGTTCGAGCTTCTCCAGATCCCAAGTATCGGCAAAGACCCGCCCTCGGCCCAACTGGATCCCGTAGGCCAGAGCCGACTCTAAGGTCTCGGGACGCGGTGGGGCAAATTCCCCTCGAGTTGCCAACGATTCCAACGCGCCATTGCCCGATCGGGTCGGAATGAGCGAAATAGTGTTCGCACCACAGTCGAAGGCGAAATCGATGGATCGGCAGGCCCATTCCAGAGCCTCAGATTCGTTGAGGAAGGGCGGCTTGACCAAGACGAAGACTCTCAGGTCGATGTCGTGATGCCGGATCCAGTGAGCGGAACGCTGGAAGACCTCTCGATCTATGCCTTTGTTGAGGCGTTCAAGAACCTCGGGATGCGCTGTTTCCAGACCTAGAGCCAATTCCAGTCGTGTTCCGGAGCCGAGCAGGCGATGGAAGGGCAGGATCCGGTCTTCCCGGATGAGCTTCGGGTGGCATTCGACCACCAGGCGTTCAAAGGACTGCGCCTTGAGGGCCAATTTCGGCCAATCGGCCGCGGGAATGGCCTGGGAATCGAAGAACGATCCGGCATTGTAGAGTTTTAGCCACTGGGCTCGACGTGGGTGCTCAACTTGGTCCGCGGCCAAAGCCCGCTCCAACTGTTCTGGAATGGCACCGACTGGCACCGTTTCCTCCAGCGTGTGTCGCCATAAGTCGCACATCAGGCATCGCCAGGGACATTCCTTGTTGGTCAGGAACACCGTCAGGATCGAAGCCTGTCCCCCAGCCGGATCGGGTTCTGATTCCCGCAACCAATGCGAAGGATGCCGGGGATGCAGTTTTTCGGTCCGGTCAATGCCAACTCGGCGGGCAAGAATCCAAGCGTCCCGTGCGGCACGACTGTCGGGATAAGGATCAAGATCGGAGATGCGGTTCAACTACGGCGCATCAGAACCTGAGGAAGAATTTAGGAAAAGCGTTTCCTCGGAGGCGTTCTTCGGTTTCGGTATCGGCCGGTACGGTCAGTGGCGGTCGATCCAGAGGAGCTTTTGCAGCGTTGGATTAGAACTTCTCCCGCAACTTTTCCTGCCGGTCGCTGTTGCAGGGAGGTCGTTTCGCATGTCGTACACGCCACTGAAATCCATTTTGAACCAGGCAGGCCTTCTGACGCCTGCCCAGTGTGATCGGTGGTCGGAGGCGTGGCGGCGATCGGTCGAGAGTGGCGGAACCGAGCCCCGGCTGACGTTCTTCGCGCGGGAGGCCGGTTTGGCCGAAGAGGCCTTTCTTCAGAAGTTGGCTTCAGCCTTGTCCCTCGAATTTGTTGACCTAGCCAAGCTGAGTATCGCTCCGGAAGTTCGCAAGCGCATCAGCACCAAGGTGGCCTTCCAGTTCTCGATTATTCCCATTTTAGATGAGGGAGGGGTGCTGGTGGTGGCCGTGGCCGATCCCTTCGACGCGGCCATGTTGGCGAGTGTTCAGTTCGATGTTGGCGGGGCTGTTCGGTACGCTCTGGCCACCCGTGCTGAGATCGAGAAGGCGCTGAAGAAGTATTACGGCGTCGGTGCCGAGACGCTCGACGAAATGGCCGAAGAAGACGACGCGATCGAGTTGGAGATCGACGGCGGGCGTGAGATCACCGGCGATGATCAGGACGCCAGCGTCATTAAGTTCGTCAACCAGGTCATTTGGGAAGCCTTCAAGGACCGGGCGACCGACATTCATTTCGAACCGTCGGAAGATGAGTTGCGCATCCGTTACCGCATCGACGGCATTCTCCATCAAACGCCCCTGCCTCCGCAAATCAAGCGCTACCAGGCGGCACTGATTTCACGCATCAAGGTGATGGCCGGGATGAACATCGCCGAGAAGCGCCTCCCGCAAGACGGCCGCATCAATGTCCGCATCAAGGGCGAGGAAATCGACATCCGCGTGTCCACGGTGCCGACGGTGTGGGGCGAATCGGTTTCCCTGCGTCTACTGTTGCGCGGCAAGATCTTCTTCAGCCTCGAGAAGCTGGGGTTCGCCCCGCAGGAAGACGCGTTGATCCGCGAGCTCATCGTCAAGCCTCACGGCATCATCCTAGTGACCGGGCCCACCGGGTCCGGCAAATCGACTTCCCTTTACGCCTTCCTCTCGACCATTAACTCGGTCACCAAACGCATCATCACCATCGAGGAACCGGTGGAGTATGAACTTAAGGGCATCAACCAGATTCCGGTCCGTTCGGACATCGGACTAACCTTCGCGGTGGGGTTGCGCCACATTCTCCGTCAAGATCCCAACGTGGTCATGGTGGGCGAAATTCGTGACACCGAGACCGCCGAGATCGCCATTCGGGCCTCGCTTACGGGTCACTTGGTCTTCAGTACCCTGCATACCAACGATGCGGCCAGCGCCTTCACCCGGTTGATCGACATGGGGATAGAGCCCTTTCTGGTCGCTTCCTCGGTGGAGGCCATCATGGCCCAGCGCCTCGTTCGAACGATCTGCCAGAGTTGTTCCCAGCCACAGACGGTCGACCGGAACTACCTCCTCAAGGTGGGTTTTCCGAAAGACGAGATCGATTCCACCGTCTTCCGCAAGGGAGTGGGTTGCGAGGCGTGTCGTCAGTTGGGGTATCAGGGACGCACCGGCATCCATGAGCTTCTGGTAGTCACCGAGGCGATTCGACCTCTGGTCATGAACCGTGCCTCGGCTGCGACTTTGGCAGACATCGCCCGCAAGCAAGGGATGCGAACCCTCCGTCATGATGGATGGACCAAAGTGAAGGCGGGTGTCACGACGATCGAAGAGGTGTTGCGCGTCACGCAGAACGAAGAACATGTGAAGACCCTCGCCGGGAATCACGGAGGCATTCCGGAATGAGCAAAGCCGCTCCCATCCCTCATGCCTGCAATGTGTTGTCGTTCCGACAAGACGAGCGACACCTTTACCACTTTGCCGTCAACAAGAGCAGCGCGGTGCCGGCTGGCCAATGGGAGGTCGCCGCAGACAAGCCCTTGCCGGCCAATGTGGTCTCGCGGGACTGGCGTCTGCTGATCCGCTCCCGTCTGGACATCGCCTGGATGCCGCCCGAGTCGGTGTTTCTTCGGGCCGTCCAACTCCCGGCCTGTGCGCCCGCCGAATTGGCCGGGATGATCGAATTTCAGCTCGAGAAACTTTCTCCAATGCCGCCGGCCCAGGTGGTGTGGACCGTCGAAAGCGTGGCGCATCCGGATGCCACGCAGCAAACGGCGTTGGTGACGATCGCCGCTCGATCCGCCGTCGAGGCGTTCGTTGAGAAATTAGAGCAGGGCGGGTACATGGCCGATCGGATCGAATTGCCGATGGTCCGCCGCTTGTTGGCAAAGCCAGTTCAGGGAGAGTTGCTGCGGATCGTGCTCGATGGGTCCGGTGCTCAACAGGTGGCACTTTTGGGATGGTGGACGGACAGCGTGCTTCGGGATGTCTCAATGATTCGCCTGCCTGTCCAGGGCGCCGCGCAGCTGCTGTTGGCTCAATTGAACGGGACCGCGTGGGCGGCCGAGTTGGATGGGTGGCTCGCGGCGTTGCCGCCCGTGACTGTCGTGGCCGCCGAAGCCGAGGCGGCCCCTCTCCTCGAAGCACTTCAAGGGTGGTGTGCTCGGCCTGTCTCGGTCGAGCCACCGGGATCAGAGCCAGACTTGGCCCGTCTCACGGCCAGCCATGCTTTGCTGCCCTCCCCGGCATCGCTGATCCCGGAGGAAGTCCGAACCCGTCAGCGAGGTCAGTATGTCGATTCGCTGTGGGTCAAAGGGCTCACCGCACTGGCTATGACCTATTTGGCTGGCGTGTTCGTCTATCTGGCCGTGCTGACCTACCAGAAGTCCGCGGTCGAGACTCTCCAGGTCGAGACCCGCTCAATGGCGTTGCAGTACACCAACACCCTCCAGCTCAAGGCCCGGGTCCGGGTGCTTCAGGAGCAAGTCGCCTTGCGCTTTGCTGCCCTCGATTGCTGGAATGCCGTGGTGGAAAAATTGCCCGAGGCGCTCACACTTGCTCAGTTGGATTTCAAGAATGGCCGAATTCTGCTCATCAGCGGCAACGCCTCGGAGGGAGATCGGGCTGAAGTGACCCGGTATAACGATTTGCTCCGAGCCGTGACCTCTGAGGGCAAGCCACTGTTCTCCGAGGTCAAGCCCGCGACCATGACACCGCGAGGCCCCCTTTTGTCATGGTCTTTTGAGGCGGAATTGCGCCGGGAGGAGGGTGTATCGCCATGACCCGCTGGTTCGATCGACTGAATTTGGCACCGACGGAGCGTCGGATGGCCATCGTGGGCCTGTGCGTGATGGGGCTCCTGTTCAATTACTGGTTCATTTGGCCCTACTTTGCCCAATGGGACGTGATGGTTCGCGATCGAACCAAACTGGATGGCCAGAAGCAGATTTTCTTTAAGGAGGTTTCAAAAAAGTCCTCCTACGAGAAGCTTCTCAAGGAGTTGGAAGGTGCGGGCGGCCAAGTACTCCCCGAGGAGCAGGCCAATCGCGTGCAGCAGGGGATCACGGCAGCCGCTGCAACTAACTCGGTCAATTTGGGGCGTGTGTCGCCTCAAGTGGCTTCGCTGCGGATGAGCGCCTCCAAGGACACCAACTTTTTCGACGAACAAATTGTCATTGTGGACCTGACGGCGAAGGAAGAGGGGTTTGTTAATTTTCTCTACGCGCTGGGTTCCAGTGATTCGATGATCCGTGTCCGGGACATGAGTCGGCTACGCCTCGACAACAGCGGCCAAAATCTCAGTGCTTCGGTGACGTTCGTCGCCAGTTTTCAGAAAAAACCCAAGGTGGTGGGTGCCGGAGGCCTCAGTTCTGGAGGCTTGAATTCCAAGACGGCTTCCCCCGGCTCTGGATCCAAGGCCTCGGGCGGCACTGCATCGGCCCCGGGGCCGACAGCATCCGGCAAGCCTAAGACCCCCACCAACGCAGCAGCCACGTCGCGCGTTACCGGAACCAACGCGCCAACCAAGAAGTAACCGATTGTGAACATGCGTCTCATCCATCTCGCGGTCGTTGCGGCCATCACCGTGGGCCGGCTTTTCGGACAAGCTCCGGCCGCGACTGCTGCCCCGGGAGCCCCGTTGGCCCCAACGGCCATCACCCTCCCAGCGACCACGGTGGCCCCAGCCGCTCCTGCGTCATCGGCGACCACGGGTACGGCCATCCCAGCCTTCCCTGAGCTTCCGTCGCGTTTGAGGAAGGCGACCAATGCTGCTGCGCCCGCCGGGGTCACCCCTGCTGTCGTCGCATCGACCAATTTGCCGTCGGCTTTGCCGAGAGGTTTCCCGCGTTCCGTGCCCGCGGCCCCGTCTGCGCCGCCAGGAGCCACTTCGGCGGCCGGTGGATCTAAGGCCGGTTCAGCAGGCGCGGGCAAGTCGGCGGCCAAGCCGGCTGCTGCTGCTGCCGGTCAGCCCTCGGAGGAGGATCAGGCCATGAACGATGCCACCATCAAGGCCTTGCGTGAGAGTCGCGGAACCAATCAGCCGGGCGATTCGATCGTTTTCAAGGATCAGGATCTGAATGTCTTCTTGGACCAAGTCTATGGTCCTCTGGTCAAGCGCACGGTGCTTCGGGCGCAGGGTTTGCCCCAGGTCAAGATCAGCATCGATACTCAGACCACCCTCACTGAAAGCGAAGAAGTTCAGATGTGGGACACGGTGTTGGCCCTCAATGGCATCACCATGATTCCTCAGGGCGAGAAGTTCGTGACCGCGGTGCCGGTGGCTCAGGCGTTGCAAGAGGGAGCCAAATTTTCGAACAAGCCGGCCGACCAGTACGCTGAAGCCAGCCAGTTTGTAACCCATGTGGTCCAACTGAAGCATGTGGCCATCGAAGAAGCCGTTCCGACGATCACCCCATTTGCTAAGAACCCCAATGGCATCGTGGCCCTGGCGAGCACCAAGACGCTGGTGTTGCGTGACTACGCTATCAACGTGAAGCGGATGCTTGAGATTTTGGCGAAGGTCGATATCGAGGTAGAAGAGGACTTTCAGCTCGAGGTTATTCCCATCAAGTACGGCAAGGTGGACGAAATTTACGCGACCCTCACGAGTGTCATTGGCGGAGGTGGCGTCAGCGGAACCCCAGGCGGAGGTATGACGGGGGCCGGCGGTGGAGGTGGTATGGGAGGCGGTATGTCGGGACGTCGTGGTGGCATGGGTGGCATGGGTGGCATGGGTGGCATGGGCTCTGGCGTCAATCAGTTCGGCGGCGGTGGGCAGTTCGGTGGGATGAATCAGTCGGGTGGCGCCGGTCGCCTGGGTAATAATGGACGTCTGGGAGGTCAGCAGCTGGGCGGTGGCATCAATCAACCTGGATCGGCCGTCAACACGGGCAGCTTCCAGAACCGATTCAATGCCATGGGTCGAGGTGGAGCCGGGGGCGGGTCGGGCTATGGTGGGCTCTCTGAATTATTGCAGACGGTCAGTATCACGGCGGATCTGCGATCCAACTCGCTCATCGTTTACGGCAACAAGAAAGACATCGCCAAACTGCGTGAAGTGCTGGTGAAGGTGGACACCCTTCTGCCTCAGGTACTGGTCGAGGCCATCATCATGGAGGTCAACATTAGCAGCGGTTGGAATTATGGCGTCAGCGCGGCCCAACGACCTGCCCAGTTCGGTGACAATGCCAATAACCGAGGCGGCGGTGTGGTGAATAATCCCTCGGGGGCCCCGTTGGGTACGGGTTCGGATTTTCTCAAGCAATTGGGACGATCGACCGGAGGTGCCGTTGGAACCAACGTCGTGAACGGCATCCCAGCGACCTCGGGAGCAGGACTCTCCTACTTTGCCCAGATCGGTCAGAATTGGGATGTCGCCATCAGTGCCATTTCAGCGGATGGCCGAGTCAACGTGATCCAACGTCCGAGAGTCATCACCTCCCACGCCACCGAGGGCAGGTTTTTTGTCGGCTCCGAGGTACCCTTTGTTTCCGGGTCCTTTTTTGGCGGCGGCAGTTTTGGTAACAGCCAATCAATTACCCGACAACAAGTGGGCGTGGTACTAAATGTCACCCCCTTCATCACCCCAGACAACTTGGTGGTCATGCAAATTGAACAAACTGTGGACAATCTGGGTGCCAATCTGGACCTCGGTAACGGAACAAGTGCGCCTACCACGCAGAAGCGTGAGGCGAGTTCATTTGTGACAGTGCGCGACAAGGACGCCATATTGCTGGGGGGATATATCACCACCAGTACCGACAAGCAAAAGTCGGGTGTTCCACTTCTCAAAGATATTCCCTACCTCGGCGCGGCGTTTTCCAAGCGCAGTCAGAACAGTTCCCGCACCGAGTTGATGATCCTCATTCGCCCCAGCATTTTGGCGACACCGACTGACGCAGGTGAGGTGGCCGATCAGGAACGTCAGAGGTTGCCGGGCGTTCGGGTGGCCGAGAAGGAATTCGAGAACAACGAGAAGACCGAGGCCCGTAAAGCCAAGCGCCAGCTCAAAGAATAAGAGCCCGGGTTCAGCGCCCAGAGGTGTGAGTGTTCCGATGAATCGGCACCCTCACCCTCTTCTGATCTTCATCGAGGAGGCGCGATTGGGTGTGGTGAAGCCCCTTCTGGCTCCTTCTGGGCTGCCTATAGGCGCAGTCGGGAGTTCGGTTGCGTGTCCCGTCCCTGACTTCTCTGAAAGCGAACCGGCGGAATACCTTTCTTGGATGGACTTGCAGTGATTCCGGGAGTCCGGCGATCTCAGGGACGGGCGATCTCAGCGACAGGCTTTTGGGTGCGTTGGGGTGCATTGGATGGGGTATTTCGGGATCGCTCCGCCTCCGTCGCTGTCATTGGTTCTGAGTGTCCAGAGGTGACTTAGAGAGGGCACGTTCGTCCCGAAAAAATCAGGCTACCAGCCATCGAAAGCCGATTTCAGGTCTAGTCCCGAGGGACAGGCTTACCGTATTTAAGATACTCTGAAGAGATTGTTTCATTCCCGATTGCTCTCGAGGGACAGGCTCGGCAATTTCAGGTCGATGAACCCCTCGCTCTCAGCGCTCTCCAGGCGTGGTTTTCTGGGATCAACCGGTGCCACCGCTGTTGGCTTGGCGGGAGCATCTGCCATTTCTACCCCGGTCCAAGGTGCTTCTCCGGTGGCGATCGGACCCCGGATCCGACTGGCTATTGCCTCCTACTCCTATTGGCATTTCCGAGATCCCAAAGTGACTATTCACCAAGTCATCGAGCGGGCTGCCGCCTTGGGGGCTGAAGGGGTGGATATCTTGCACCGTCAGATGGATATTCCCGAAAAGGAACCGCTCACTGCACAGCACCGGACCTATTTGGCTGACCTCAAAAAGCATGCCTTCCGATACGGCATCTCGCTGGTATGCCTCTCCATTCATCAGGATTTTGTCGATCCCGATCCGGCTGTCCGACGCAGACAAGTCGAACACACGATCAAGTGCATTGATATCGCTGCCTTGCTCGGAGTTTCCTGTGTCCGCATCAACTCCGGCCGGTGGAACACCATCGCTTCGTTCGATGACCTGATGAAGGCGCGCGGGGAGGAACCGGTACTTCCGGGGTATACCGAGGAGCAGGGTTTCCAATGGTGCATCGAGTGCCTTGAGCAATGCCTGCCTCATGCAGCTGCTGCAGGCGTAACCCTTGCCGTTGAGAACCACTGGGGTTTGACCAGAACCGTGGAAGGGATGCTCCGGATAGCCGAAGCCATCGATTCCCCCTATTTCGGTTTGTTGATGGATACGGGCAACTTTCTGGAGAATCCCTACGAGAGGCTTCGTCGGATTGCGCCTCGGACAGTCATGGTCCAAGCCAAGGATTATCCTGGTGGAGGTGAGTGGTACACCCTCGACCTCGATTACCGTCGCATTGCGGGAATCCTTCGCGAGGCGGGATTCCGAGGGTGGGTCTCCCTCGAGATGGAGGGTAAGGAACCCTTCGAGACCGCTGTCCCCAAGAGTTTCCGGAAGCTCCGCCAAGCCTTCGCTTAGCCGAGGGATGGAATTAGAGGGATCCCTCTTTGACCTGGGGCGGGACCTACGTGTTTTGAGGGTACCTCCCAAAAGGGGATGCGCCTCTTACAAAGGCCCCGGAGTCCGTCCAAGAGGGACAGGCTCCTTGAACCGTTTTCCTAAAATCGCGTTTAACATTTGGCTGGATTCCGAGCGTTTGCGCAGGGGACAGGCTCCTTCGATGGGGACAGGCTCGATTGCCTGCTAATGGGAAACGCAATCCAAGCTTCGAGCCCTGACTTTCCCAACGGGGAAATTTTGCGCAGACTGACTCCGTGATTGGCCTGATTGCCGGAAGCAAGTCCCTGCCGTTCCTGTTCGCCCGAGAGGCCCGTCGTCGTGGTGAGACCGTCGTGGCCGTTGGTTTTGAGGGGGAGACCGATCCTGCGCTGGAGAAGGAGGTCTCGTCGCTCGACTGGGTTAAAGTGGGTCAATTGTCCAGAATGATCCGTGCTTTCACCTCACGGGGAGTCAACCGGTGCGTGATGCTGGGTCAGATAGCCCCAAGAAACTTGTTTGATGTTCGTCCGGATCTCCGCGCCATGAGCCTTCTGTTGCGACTCAAGGAGAAGAATGCGCACACCCTGTTTGGAGCGATTGGCGAAGAGCTTGCCAAGGATGGAGTGGAATTGGTTCCTGCGGTGCCCTGGTTATCATCCTGGATGCCCAGCCCGGGTTATATCGCCGGAGCCAGCCTGCCATCCAAGGCGCTGGAAGACATCCGGTTTGGTTTCGGGATCGCGAAGGAAATTGCCCGCCTGGAGATTGGTCAGACAGTGGTCGTCAAGGAAGGGACCACCCTAGCAGTGGAAGGCTTCGAAGGAACGGATGCCTGTTTGGAACGGGGAGGAAAGCTGGCCGGGAAATCTGGAGGCGCGGTGGCGGTAAAGCTTGCCCGGGCAGGTCATGATTTGCGATTCGACATCCCCTGTATCGGACCCCGAACCATTGACATCTGTTCGCAAAACGGAATCCGGGTTTTGGCTTTTGAGGCGGGTATGACGTTGCTGATCGATCGAGAAGAGCTTGAGGAAAAAGCCCGGATCGCCTCGGTATCGTTGGTGTCGGCAACATCCCAGTCGCCGTGAAATGATAGTCCGGCAACTTGGCGATCAATCAATATCGTCTCGGGTTTTGTTAAGGTGGCGGATTCAGCGTCTGAGCGATGAAGAGGGTCCGTTTGAGGGACAGGCTAGGTAGGTGCCGCTGGTTGTGGACAGACGGAATGGACAGATGGAAGCTGGCAGCAGACAGAAACATGGTGGAGTCCCGTTGCTCGTTTGCCTCGTCGAGTAGGAGCGCCAGCCAGTGTCGGGGTACCCCACATTCCTTTCGGCGCCGAGGTCTCGGAATCGGCTGATCCCGAGAGAGGTCGCCGGACTAGACGCTGAGAGAGGGTCCCGGTTAGTGGCGCAGACCCTTGGCTCCGATGTCGTGTCGGAACTGCATTCCATCGAAACAAATGCGATCGCACGCAGCGTAAGCCGCCTGCTTAGCTTCGTGCAGCGTTTGGGCCCAGGCAGTGACTCCCAGCACGCGTCCACCAGCAGTGACCACTTCGCCATCCTTGATCGCCGTGCCCGCGTGGAAGACCTCAAGTTGGGGATGTCCCGATAGATCCTTGAGTCCATGGATTGGATGGCCCTTGGGACTGGGTCCCGGATAGCCTGCGCTGGCGATCACCACGCAAAGACTGCTGAGGGGCAACCATCGGATGGGGGTTTTGTCCAAAGTTCCATCGATACTTGCGCTGAGTAATTCTACGAGGTCGTTTTCCAGTCGAGGCAAGTAAGCCTGAGTCTCCGGATCCCCGAATCGAGCATTGAACTCCAGGACTTTGGGGCCTGAAGCCGTTAGCATGACTCCTGGGTATAGTAGGCCTCTAAAGTCGATACCCTCTTCGACGCAACCCTCCAGCCATGGCCCCAGGATCGTCTGCCCAACCCGCTCCAAGTCAGCATCATTGAGAAATGGAGCGGGGGAGTAGGCTCCCATGCCTCCGGTATTGAGACCCTGATCGTCATCAGAGATTCGCTTGTGATCTTGGGCTGAGGGGAACAGGCGTGCAGTTTTTCCGTCGCACAGCGCGTGGAGGGAGATCTCGATACCCTCAAGGAGTTCCTGAATGACCACCCGCGAACCAGCGTCCCCAAAGCTGCCATGGAGCATCATGTCATCCACCGCCTTTTCGGCTTCCGAGATGCTGTGAGTCAGCAAAACTCCTTTACCAAGAGCCAATCCATCCGCTTTGACCGCACAGCGACCATCGAGTTCTGCAGCAAATCGTCGTGCCGCAAGGGCGTCTGTAAAAACGCCGGACCTGGCAGTCGGAATTTTATGACGCAGCATGAAGTGTTGGGAAAACGCCTTGGAAGACTCGAATTGCGCTGCGCGGCGGGTTGGACCCCAGATTCGGAGACCTGCAGCCTGAAAGTGGTCGACGATACCCAAGGCGAGCGGGCTGTCTGGTCCGACGACGGTGAGATCGATCTTATGTCGGATTGCATGGTCGCGAAGAGCGTCCAAGGCATCTGCGGCAATCGGAATATTGGTCGCGGGATTTCCCGACCTGAGAAAGACACAGGAGGTGCCTGCATTTCCCGGTGCGCAGATTAACTCTGTGACATGCGGTGATTTTGCAAGTTTCCATACCAAAGCATGCTCACGCCCCCCTGAACCAACGACAAGAACCTTCATCCGTGCGCAGAGTCAACCAGCACCCCGTTTACCAAGAAAGCCGATTTCTGAACCAAGGGCCAGGCCCGGAATGAATGTCAGTAGGTGTTAGCCTCCGATCAATCGACGCATGTCGTGGTGAATCTTGGGGAACTGCAAACTTCGCTAGCCTCTGGCGGTGCCAGCCATGCCCCGCAATGGGCGGAGGCTGAATATCATGGACTTTTCTAAGTCTGACACCGGATGAGGGGAGGGTTGGCGTTTTCGTTGGAGCCAATTCTGGTGATGGAGGGCGATGGATTCGACGAAGCTGCGGGTGCCGATGACGGC
>CAMDDW010000054.1:0-18363 GCA_945893185.1 Akkermansia muciniphila
GCTCGGCCGACTGGGCACTATCGGTTAAGGTGCTCATGCCATTTCTTGATCATCAGTTGTTTGAACTCGGTCGCAATCGCCTCGGCCTTCGCGACAGGACTCAACTTCATCCCTTGGGATTCCCGCAACTCGACACCGTCGTCCAAATCGAACACCGCCTCTCCACCTTCGCGGCGGACATGGATGTGAATCGGGGCATCGTCGTTGCTGTAGAAAAAGAAAACAAATCCGTCTTTTTCTAGAACCTTCGGCACTCTGAGGGCGTGGCAGATAGTCCGGCTTTTGGCCAGTTTGGCTTCAGACTTGAAATGAGCAGGACCAGGCCCATTCGAGCTTCGGTTGGAGGAAAATTGGAGGAAAACGCAGTGGATCCAGGTCCTCTCGGAAACCGGACGAAACAAAAACCCCACTGAAAACGGGGTTTTTGAAGTGGTGTCCCGACCAGGAATTGAACCTGGATCAACGGTTTAGGAAACCGTAGCTCTATCCATTTGAGCTATCGGGACAGACCAATGTTTACGGGGCTTTGGTGCGTTTTAAGCGTTGTTTACAACTGTTTCTCCTAACAAAAAACTACCAGTGAACGCACGACTAACGCCACGACCCCTAGAAGGTGCCTATGAAATCTACGACTGCCAAGTCCAAGCCTCGGAAGACGAGCCGTCCGGTGAACCAGGTGACTTTGGGTAGGGAGTTTGGGCACCCTTTGATGTCAAGCCTTCGGGTCCTTTATTGGGGGAACCTCTAGCGCCATAAGGCCATGACTCGGACTGCCTTCTGGAGATTGGTGATGCGCCACTTGCGACCGTCACCTACCAGCGACACCCGAGTTTGTTGGGCGCGTGCCTCGGCAGGACTGCGACCAGCAATTTCCAAAGCGGCCATCCGGGCATCTCCCTCCCGCCGCTTGATCTGCTTTGCGCTTACACCCGACATACTGAAAACGTAGCCTTTGGTTGCGAGATTCGGCAACCACCTCTTTCCACCCTTGGATGTTACTCCTGTTAGTTCAAAAGTTTTGACACCCTGTTGGCTTGGCTTGGCTGTGGAGGATAAGGTCGTTGACTCATTATTAAGGGCGACACCGGCCAGGAGAAGGGATGCCGACCAGCCGCAAGGTAACCATGGAGGTCGTGCCATGCCTGCAGTAGTGGTCCCTGGAACGAGGCCGCCTGATTGGCGGTTTGTATTGAGCAGCGTTTCAGAGAAGTCTCCACGCATGCGGATTATCTGGCATGTGCTGGCGGTGGTGAATGCGTCGGTGTGGTTTGGGGCGGGGCTGTTCCTGACAGTCGTGGTGGGCCCCAACTTCTTCTCGCCGGCGGTGACGGATCTCGTCGGGCGACAAAATGCGGGACTCATCGCTCAGTCGGTGTTGGCCAAGTACTTCGTGCTGCAAGGGGTCTGCACGGTGGTGGCGTTGGCGCTGCAACTGCGATCTGGCGCTGCTGGCTCTGCCTTGGCTCGGCGTTCTCGTTGGGGTTTGGTTGCTATCTTGGCGTTGGTGTGTGCGGGCGGGTTTTGGCTGCAGCCCAAATTGGTGGAGCTGAACCGGCAACGGTACGCCACCACGACTTCCACCGAGGATCGCACTGTGTTGGCGCGGCAATTCGGGATGTGGCATGGGGTGTCGCAAGTCGGCAATTTGCTGGTGCTCATCGGGGCTTTGGCGCACCTGGTAATCCTGGCTCATGGACCTCAGGTGGAGCGTTCCTGCGAATCCGTTAAACCGAACCCGTGATCGGCCTCGTTGGCTGGATGCGAAGCGCTCCGGCGGTCGGGTGACCAGGCCACGTCGAAGCTTCGGCGATCGCCGATTGCCGCGGGCATTGGCAGCTAGAGATCGGGCCGATCCAGAAAACCGTGCTTGAATCCCCGACAGGTCGTTCGATCCTCAGCGCATCTCCTATCTCCTATGAGCAAGCCCACCGCAAAGAAATCTCCCGCCAAGAAGTCCGCTAAGACCCCGGTCGCCGCCGCGGCATCGACCGCATCGGCCACTCCGGCTGCCAACAATTTTCCGAAGCTGCACAATGCGATGTGGCCGGGTTTAGTGGGCAAGGGCGGGGAGGGTGCCGAGGCGTCGATCGATCTGGACAAGATGCTCGACTACACGGCCAAGGCCGAGGTCAACGGCGTGAAGTTCGATGGCGTGGATTTGTTTTTATACAACCCGCACGTCGATATCGACATTACCGACGACGGCATCAAGAAGCTCGCCGAGAAGATTCAGTCGCGCGGGTTCGTGGTGGGCTCGGTGGTGGCTCCGGTGTGGTTCGATGGCTCGGCCATGGGCGATGCCACCCAGCGCGCCAATTGGGTGTCCGCGGTGCGCAAGGCGTGCCGCATTGGTCAGAAGCTGCGCGATCTGGGCGTTCGCCCCTACGGTGTGGTGCGTATCGATTCGGCCGCGCCGGTGACCGCCTGGAATAAAGACCCCAAGGGCAACACGAGGCTCATCGCTAAGACCTTCCGCGAGGGCGGCAAGGTGGCCAAAGACCACGGTGAGCGTCTGGCCGCCGAGGGCGAAATTTGCTGGGGTGGTATGCAATCCTGGAAGTACATGATCCAGACGCTGGAGGAGACCGGGATGCCCAAGGTGGTGGGCTTCCAAGCCGACATGGCTCACACGCTTCTTTACACGCTGGGCTACAATGCTCCGAGCGCCCACCGCATCGTGCCGCAGAACTACCACTGGGAGCCGGAAGCCTTTCACAAGGCCATGAAGAAGATGACCGCTGCGCTGCGGCCGTGGACCATCGACTTCCACGTGGCTCAAAATGACGCGACCGTGAAGGGCTCGGGCGACCACGAGAAGACGGGCAAGCACTGCTTGGCGACCGACCCGAACGGCAAGTTGAACATCGCTCGCGATGCCGGCTACTGGATGCGCGATGACGCCAGTAAGGTGACTAAGAAGTTTCAGCACATTTGCTGGGACGGCTGCATGTTCCCGAACGACGTCATGGGCAAGCAGGAGACCTGGAACAACATCCTCGCGGCGATGATCCAGGTCCGCGAGAACCACGGCTGGCGCGCCTGAGCGCGGCCCTAGTGGACCCCCAACCAGCCCCCGGAGTCGGCTATCAAAGCCCTCCCGGGGGCTTTTTACTTCAGCGCTCCGGAGGGAAGATCGCCTGTTTCCGCCGACGCGGACTGAAACCCTCAATGGAGGAAAGATTCCTGGGGTTGCCCTCGGATTTGCCTGCGAGAGCCATCCACGGTTTTAGCTCCGAAGCCGAACGGGCCTTTTCCAATTGAGATCGAACAATCGCGCTTTGGCTTAGCCCACGTTTCTCGGCCGTTGCTCGAAGCCAAGCAGCGAGATCCGGGGGCAGACAAATGGAGATGCGTTTCGTCATTACTGGAAAAATATGGGTTTAAACTGCCGCCATGGCCGATACGGGAATGGGACTTTAAAGGGGGCCGAGCACTTGACGAACCCGCCTACCTCGGCCCTGGGGGCAGGGTTTCGTGGAGGAAGTCGGTCATTAGTTGGCGGAGGTGGACGCTGGTGTTGAGGCCTTCGTTGATGGAGTGGGAGCGGTTGGGGTATGACATCATTCGGAACTGCTTTCCGTGGGTGATGAAGGCGTTCACCAGCGCTTCGGCCCCCTGGTAGTGGCAGTTGTCGTCGCCCGTGCCATGGATGAGCAGCAGCTTGCCCTGAAGGCCGTCGGCGAAGGTCAGGGGCGAGCCCTGGCGGTAGCCTTCGGCGTTGTCCGAGGGCAGGCCCATGTAGCGCTCTTGGTAAATGGTGTCATACAGGCGCATGTTGGGAACCGAGGCGATGGCGATGCCCGCGGTGTAAAGGTCGGGATGACGGAGCAGGGCGTTGAGGGTCATCGAGCCGCCCCCACTCCATCCCCAAATACCGACGCGCTTGGGGTCAAGGTAGGGCCGCGTGGCCAGCACGTGCTTGAGCGCGGTCGCCTGATCTTGCGAGGCGAGGATGCCCACTTGGCGATAGATCGACTTACGCCAGTCGTGGCCCCGAGGTGTGGCAGTGCCCCGGTTGTCGAAGCTCATCACCACGTAGCCTTGTTGGGCGAGCATCCAGTGCCAGAGTTGGCCGGATCCGCCCCATTGGTCTTTCACCGTTTGCCCAGCCGGTTCGCCGTAAACATGCACGATGAGCGGGTGTTTTTTTGTGCGATCAAACTCGGGCGGCAGCAGGCACCAGCCGTCAATTTCAATGCCGTCTCCCACCGGAACCCGGAAGAACTCGGTGGTGGGAACCTTCAAGGTGGCCAGCTTCTCGCGGATCTTCTGATTGTCGGCCAGCACCCGAACCGTCTTGTGGTCGGGCAGCGAAATGAGCTCGGTTTTGGGCGGCACTGTGAACGACGACACCGTGTGGAAGGCCCACCGGCCATCGGGTGAGGCCACGTATTTATGGGTGCCGAGAGCGTTGGTGGGGGTCAGGCGTTCGAGGCCGTGTCCGCGGAAGGACGTTCGATACAAGTACCGCTGGGTCGGGTTGTCGGGAGAGGCCGTGAAGTAGAGTTCCTGGCGAGCCTCTTGCACTCGTACCAGCTCGGTCACATCGAAAGCACCGCGGGTGGCGGGCTTGAGTTTTCCGTTTTTGAGTCCGGCCCAGTAGAGGTGCTGCCACTGGTCCCGTTCACTCCAGAACAGGAAGCGGCGGCCGTCGGTGTGCCAGGTGAGGTCGTTGTGGGCTTCGACCCAGGCCTTGTCGGAGTCGACGAGCAATGGAGTGACTTCGCCCGTTGCAGATTCGGCCATGAACACGCGGTTGGTGTTCTGCAGTCGGTTCAATTGCTGGAGCAGCAGTCGGCGAGTGCGGGGGATCCACTGGAGGTCGTGGATGTAATGCTCGCGCGGATCGCCCGGGGTCTTCACCCAGCGGATGTCGCCACCCGAGGCGTCCACCACGCCGATGCGGCAGGCGGAGTTGAGTTCGCCGGTCTTGGGGTAGGGGATGCGCTGAACGTTCGGGTACAGGCTGTCGGTGTTGTTCACCAAGGCCACTTCACGAACGCCTTCGGTGTCCAACTGCCAGAAGGCAATGGACTTGCTATCCGGGCTCCATCGGAAGCCGTCTTGCATGGTGAACTCCTCTTCGTAGACCCAATCGAACGCGCCGTGGATGAGGTGCTCGTTGGGCGTGTCGGTGAGGGTGGTGACCTTGCGGGAGCGCAGGTCTTGGGAGTACAAGTTGCGCTCGCGAACGTAGGCCACGTGGGTGCCGTCGGGCGAGAACTTGGCGAACATCAAGCTCGAGGCCGGGGCATTGCCGCCTAGTTGGAACAGCTCGTGGCTGGTGCGATCGAGCACCCAATAATCACCGCGGGCATTGGTGCGCCACACCTTCTTGCTGTTGGTGTAAATGAGCACCTTGGAGCGATCGGTCGACCAACTGTAGTCATCCACCGAGAGAGGTTGGGTCTTGCCGGCCGGAATTAATTCGGAGGCCGCCAAGAGGATGTCGCGCTTGTCGGTGGCCGGGTGGTGTCGAACCAAGTCTTGCCCGGGGCCGCCGTTGCCGGGTTTTTCCCAGGTGACATAGCCCGAACTGTCCTCCAGCCAATGGCCGCCAAACCCTTCGCCGCCAAATTCACCGCCCTTGAAGATCCGCTCGACCGTGAGCAACGGGCTGGGGGCGTTGGTGCTGCCGGCCTCGGCGGCGCGGCCTATGATGGATACGAGCGGAGTCGTCCCCAGCGCGAGGAGGACGCCGAGCAAGATCCCGGGCCCAAGGGACAGGCTCCGGAGCGGGCGCGATTGGAGGTTCGGCAAGGATGGGTTCATCGGGGCGAAGGATGGGGCTCAGTGGATGTCGACGACGCGCGGCCCCAGCACCTCCATGCGGGGGGTAAAGCCCAGTCCGGGCCGAATGGGGGCTTCCATGTAGCCGTCGACGCGTTGCGGAGCGCCTTCCGCCGTGCTCACGGTGACGTAGCTGTTGAAGTCGGTGCTGGTGAAGCGGTAGGCCTCCGGAGTGCTGTGGGCGAGATGGGCGATGGCGGCCGTAGTAATGTCGCCGCCCCAACTGTCTTCGAGGGTCATGGCGATGCCCATGCTGACGCACAAGTCACGAGCCTGCTTGGTCTTGGTGAGGCCGCCGAGCTTGCTGATCTTGAGATTCACCACGTCCATGGCCAGGTCGGCCTTGGCCCGCAGCAGCAGGTCGAGGCCGTCTACGTTTTCATCGAGAATGAACGGGTGATCGGTCTGACGGCGCACCGCGAGGCACTCTTCGTAGGTCAGGCAGGGTTGCTCGATGTACACGTCGAGGTCGCGCACGGCCCGCACCACGCGGACGGCCTCATGCTGGGTCCAACCGGTGTTGGCGTCGGCCACTAGGCGTTCGCCGCCTTTAAGAATGCTGCGGACCGCGCGGATGCGGGCGATATCCACATCGGGATCGCCGCCCACCTTGAGCTGGAAGCGCGTGTAACCCTCGGCCCGGTAGCCGGCGACCTTAGCGGCCATGATTTCTGGATCTTCCTGCGAAATGGCCCGGTAGAGGCGAACGCGATCGCCGTAGCGGCCGCCGAGCAGAGTGCATACGGGCAGGCCGGTCGCCTTGCCCAAAATGTCCCAGCACGCGATATCGATGCCCGACTTCACATACGGATGTCCTTTGAGTGCGGCATCCATGCGGTGGTTGAGTTTGCCGAGTTCCAGCGGGTTTTCGCCGATGAGCAAGGGGCCTAGTTCGAGCAGACCCGCCCGAACACCGGCCGCGTAGGCGGGCAGATAGAAGGGCCCCAGCGGGCAGACCTCGCCGTAGCCGATGAGGCCGGTGTCGGTTTCAACACCCACGATGGTGCTGTCAAACACGGTGACCGATTTGCCGCCGGACCACTTGTAGGTGGTCTCGTGGAGCGGGAGATCGACCTGATGGGCAAAGATACGCGTGATGGTCATGGGGGAAGGGTTTTTGGAATCAGGATTTACGGCCCCACAGACGGACGAGCAGGGCGTCTACGTCGGGATCGTGCTGTTGAAGTTCGGTGCGGTTGAAGGGATAGAAATCGTTGCGAGAAAAGAAGGCCTCGGTGCATTCGGCGAAGTACTCCATGGGGTCGGTCATGGCATAGGCCCGGTCCCAGTGGATTTTGCC
This sequence comes from Akkermansia muciniphila, assembly GCA_945893185.1. GTDB lineage: Bacteria > Verrucomicrobiota > Verrucomicrobiia > Limisphaerales > UBA9464 > SXXZ01. The sequence goes on from CAMDDW010000054.1 coordinate 7,091, forward strand.
TGCGGCGTCTTTTCGTTGGACGCGCTCGTAGCGTTGGCTGGCCTTGGCAGCTTTGTAGGCCGCGGCGATTTCGGCGTTGGAGAATCCGCCGGGCAGCACGCGGTCGTGGTAGGCGTGGGCCAATTCGTGCAGCGTGAAATTGGGCATGCGCCGGGTCTCGGACTCGAAGTCTGGGATGTCGGTGAATTCGACGCCGTGCACCATGGCGGGATCGCGGCCGTTGTCGCGCAGCCATCCCGCCCCTGGATGATACTCGGCCCGTCCCCCTTGGCCCGGGTAGGCGTGGGTGAACCAGAGGGTGATCTTGCGCAGGGGCTGGACGGCCGGTGCGGGGACTACCTGAAGGATTTCACGCAACTGGACCGCTAGGAGTTTCAAGGCTTTGTCGGTGGCGGGGCGTTGCTCGGACCACAGTCGGGTGTCGATCCGGACGGTCCACCCTTCGACCTCGCGGACCACCCGTTCGGGATAAGAAACCTTCGTTTTGGAGGGGGCCTCTGCAAGGAGCTGAACACCCGACAGCAGGGACGGGGCGACCAGCAAGCAAGTGATCCATCCACGGCGTGATAGGCTGCGGTGAGGGGGTGCGGGTGGGGTCCGGTTTGAGCTCAACACCTGAAATCGAAGCAGAGGATCGGTCCGCAGTCTTGGGAAGAATCCATTCTTTCCAAAATAGATTAGACTAGTCTCGAACTAGTCTTAGGGTTCGCTTCCATGAACAGCAGTGTGATTTCGGTGCCTTTGGCCGAGGCGAAGAGCAAATTGTCTGAGCTCATCGAGCGGGTCGGGCAGGGTGAAGAGTTCATCATCACGCGTCATGACACTGAGATGGCGCGACTGTCCCCGGTCCATCGTTCCGGTCGCGCCGAAGCGGCCGAGTCCATCGCCCGGATGCGGGCCGGTCGGGCGATGCGGGCCGCTTCAGTCGAGGAAGTTCGCCAGTGGCGTGAAGAGGGGCGGCGATGAAAGGAGCCTTTGTACTGGATTGCTCAGTAACGATGACCTGGTTTTTTGACGGCGAGGCGACGCCTGTGACCGATGAGATTCTCGATCACCTCAATCAATCGGGCTCAGCGATCGTCGCCGCGCATTGGCCGTTGGAAGTGACCAACACCTTGCTGATGGGTGAACGCCGCAAGCGCTGTACGCCGTCCGATTTGGCTCATTTTATGGGAATTTTAAGTTCGCTCGCGATCGAGGTGGATCGTGAGACCTGTTCCCGGGCGTTTTCGGAAACACTCGCATTGTCTCGAACCCATCATCTCACGCAGTACGACGGAGCCTATTTGGAGCTGGCGATGCGGAATAAGATCCCGCTGGCCACGCTGGATGCTGAGTTGCGCAAGGCCGCCAAGAAGGTGGGTGTCGAATGTTGGCCGCAGCGAATTTGAGATTACTGGACGTGGTTTGGACGGAGTCCTCGAAAAAATCTCCCGAGGCGTGGGGTCAACCGCCCGGGCTTGGAGCTTGATGCGAGAGGGTGGGCCCCGTTTGCTCTCGTCACGAATGACATCGCCCTGCGTTTCGGTGGCCATCCATGCGAGCTTGTTTCCGGATGCGGTTCACGCCCGGTTGCGTGCCTCATTCCAAACCCGGCGCATTCATGGGGCCTTTCATTACGACACGGCCCGTCGGGCTCGTCGTTGGATGGAGGTGCATGCAGCCCATTCCCCAGCCGTCACGGCCCAAGATTCCCGATCCATTTACGATCAGGCCGCCCGTGAGTCGGTGGTGGGTTTAGCGGCTGGCCCTTGGGGCTGCATCGGATTGGGTTGCGGAAGTGGTCACAAAGAGGCTCGCGTCGTCGCGGCCTTAGTGGTCCGGGCCTCTTCGGTGACCTACCTGCCGCTGGATGTGAGTGTGCCGTTGGTTTTGATTTCACGGGAGGAAGCGTTGGCCCAGAGCCCGAGCCTCACGGTTCATCCAATCGCCGCCGACCTCACCGACGTCGACGACCTCTCCGCTGCCATCGATCCGTTGTTACCCAGCGGAGCCCGCCGTTTCTTGACGCTCTTTGGGATGCTCCCGAACTTCGAGCCGGAGTTCATCTTCGAGCGCATGGCCTCGTGGCTGCGTCCGGGTGATCGGATACTTTTTAGCGCCAATCTGGCCCCGGGTCCTGATTTGGAAACAGGAGTCCGCACGGTTCTGCCTCAATACAATAATCCCGAGACCAAGGCCTGGCTACGGACGTTGCTCGAAGACCACGGGGTTCCGGCGGAGGCCGGTTCGGTGGAGTTTCACATCGAGCGGGATCTAGGATTACCGGGTTGTGCGCGAATTGCGGCCGACTGGGTGGTGTCCCGGAGTTCGGAATGGGTCCTTGAAGGCGAGACCTTCTGCTTGGAACCCGGTGAACGAGTCCGCCTGTTCTTTTCCATCCGTCACACACCCAGCTCTATCGAGTTCGGATTGCGGAGCCAAGGGCTGCGTCTCGCGCAATCGTGGATCGCGGGATCGGGAGAAGAAGGCGTGTTTCTGGTCGAACGATCAAACAAAGCCTGAGGGGCTTTCACAGGTGATCCATTGCGAACAAAGGATTGCCCCAGAGGCCTCTTCCCCCTGAAGGTGACAACGAACTGAATGAGTGATGCCGCTTTTGACAGTGTGTCCGTGAATCCCTCAGCGACCGCGGTCGCCAACGGGTTGGAGGCCGAGGATGATTTTTCGGTACCGGTGCCGAGACCGAAGATCTCGGTTCTTAAACTGGTTGGCCAGGTGCTCGACCATGGCGGACCCGGCTACCTCCAGTTCGCGATCACCAATATTTGCAATGCCGACTGCGGTTTCTGCGGGTTCGCGCGCAGTCAGTTTGACCCCAAGAAGCGCCGGTCGGTGACCTTGAAAGAGGCCAAGGACGTCATCGACATCGCCGTTCGGAACCACATCGGCTACCTGCTGTTCGTGGGCGGGGAGCCGATGATTCACCGCGATCTCCGCGCCATGGTCCGCTATGCGGCCCGCAAGGGGATTAAGCCCATGATTTGCACGAACGGCGGATTGTGGACCGAAGAGAACATGCGAGCCTTGGCCAGTGACGGCCTGAGCAGCGTCATCATGTCGATCGACGCCCACGACATCGTGGCCCATGAGAAGAACCGCGGGCTCAAAGATGTCTGCGCGAAGATCCGTCGTGCCAATGAGTTTTTCCTGGGTCTGGGAGTTCAGACCACCGCCAGCATCACGGCCAGCAAGCTCATCGAAGACTACGACAAGCTGCCTGAATTCTTAGAATCCCTCGGTTTTGAGAGCTGCACCTTCAGTTACCCGCTCACCGACCTGAAGAGCAGTTACTTGAGTTTCAGCGAAGGGGGCTTAGTGAGCTTCACCAAGGATGAACTCTACGAGGTCTTTGAGAAGATCAAGCGGATGAAGCACCGCAGCGGCTATCCGGTGGTTAATCCGACCGAGTCGCTGGATGAGATGCAGCGCCACTTGCGCGGTGAGACCGAACAGTTTGGGTGTCTGGGAGGCTTCAAGTACTTCTACCTCGATTGGCATCTCAACTTGTACCGCTGCCATTTCTGGGAAACCCCGATGTGCAATGTGTACGAGTGGGACGAGTCCAAGCTTGTGCGTGATGGTTGCACCCGTTGCATGATCGATTGTTACCGCGATCCCAGCGTGTTGCAGTTTGTGGCCGTCAGTGCGATGGACACCTGGAAGGCTCTCAAGAAGGGGCATTTCCTCCAGGCGGCCCGTCACGTATTCGACCGGCGCAATCTGACTTCGATCAAGGCAGTGGCTGAAGATTTTAAGTGGGTGACCAAGGTGTAGTTGGGCCGTGGTCATCTTGAGATCCTGAGATCGGTTCATTCTGTTTCCCAGAACTGAACCTGATCTTGGCCTGATCTTGGGGGGAAGCCGATTGCAGTGAGGTTTCCCGCGATTTAATTGAAATCAGGCTTGTGCGGACTGGGGGCTATGGCCTATCCAATTCGCCCGCTCCGAACGGAGACTGTGCCAGTGTAGCTCAGCGGTAGAGCAGGGGACTCATAAGCCCTTGGTCGGAAGTTCGATTCTTCCCACTGGCACCAATCCGTTTTCATTAGGATTTCTTAAAAAATCCCGGTTTAGTGCTAACATCGGTACTGACAACCAGTGCTAACAAATCCTCCGGAATCCACCCTCGTCTGCTGACTTTCCACAGATAGTTTCTGGCCTTGGCCCACCTGCCCGGATACCAAGACATTGCCGGTTCGGGCGCATCTGGAATCCCATCGACTTGGTTAATGGTGGTCCTCGGGGTCGACCGTTTTCCGACCCAATTTCCGTCGCCGACGACTTCCCATTGCAGATTTCCTTCGATGGCAGTATCGAGTGGAATGCTTCCTCCTATGGTCCAGACGAGGGCCTCGGCTTGGATCGGCCCGGGCCTAGCGTTGGCTCTGTGGGTCTACGGTGCTTTCGCACTGGCAGGGGCCGCGACCGGGCCAGCATCGCTGGAGGCCAAGATCCGTCCTTTGCTCGAGGGGAAGTGCTTCGAGTGTCACAGCCATGCGGCCGACCGCATCCGCGGGGGGCTCGTCTTGGATTCGCGTTCTGGCATGCTGCAGGGTGGAGAATCGGGGAAGCCGGCGGTCGTGGTGGAGCATCCCGAAGCCAGCCCGCTGATGGATCGGGTCCGCTCTGGGGAGCCGAAGCATCGGATGCCCCCGCAAGGGGAGGCATTGAGCCGCGAGCAGGCGGCCTTGCTGGAGGACTGGATCCGGCAGGGGGCACCCTGGCCCGAGGCCAGCACCGGGCTTGCCAAGCGACCTCGCGGACCGATCACCGACAAGGACCGCTCCTGGTGGGCCTTCCAGCCGTTGTCCCCGGTCGCCGTTCCCGAGGTCCGGGATGGGGGATGGGCCCGCAACGAGGTCGACCGTTTCATCCTAGCGACGCTGGAGTCGCGCGGAATCAGCCCAACGCCGGAGGCCGATCGGGCCGTGCTCATCCGGCGGATGTTCTTCGACCTCTGGGGACTCGCGCCCGAGCCGGCCGACATCGACGCCTTCGTCCAGGATCCCCGGCCCGACGCCCATGAGCGACTGGTCGATCGTCTGCTGGAGAGTCCGCGCTATGGCGAACGTTGGGCCCGACATTGGCTGGACCTGGTCCGCTACGCCGACTCCGACGGCTACAAGGCCGACGATTTCCGTCCCACCGCCTGGAGGTACCGCGATTACGTGATCGGTGCGCTGAATGCCGACAAGCCCTACGACCGGTTCGTGCAGGAGCAGTTGGCTGGCGACGAGTTGTTCCCCGACGATCCCGAGGCCCTCGCCGCCACCGGCTACCTGCGCTGCGGCATCTACGAATACAACAACCGCGACGCGGCCGGCCAATGGACCATGATTCTCAACGACATCACCGATACCACGGGTGATGTGTTCCTCGGTCTGGGCTTCCAGTGCGCCCGCTGCCACGACCACAAGTTCGACCCGCTCCTGCGTAAGGACTACTACCGTCTTCAGGCTTCGTTCGCCGGGATCCAATGGCACGACGATCTGCCCCTGGCCACCACGACGACCCGCTTGGACCGCGAGGCGCAGGGCAGGGCGTGGGCCGATCAGACCGCCGGTCTGCGGCAGGAGATCGAGTCGCTCCTTACACCGTACAAGACCCGTGCGGCCGATGGCGCGGTCTCCAAGTTTCCGCCAGCCATTCAGGCCATCCTGCGCAAGCCCGAGTCCGATCGGTCGCCTCTGGAACGGCAGATTGGGGCGCTGGCCCACCGGCAGATCACCCACGAGCACGACCGCCTGGTCCCGCTGCTCAAGCCCGCCGACAAGGAACGCCATGGTTCGCTGCAGCGGGCCTTGTCGGAATACGACGGCCTGAGGCCTCCGCCCCTGCCGGTTACCCTCACCGTGCGCGATGTCGGCTCGCGCGCTCCAGACGTGTTCATCCCGGGGCGTCCCGAAGAGCCCATCGCGCCCGGAATCCCCAGCGTGCTTGACCGCGGCCCGTCGGGTGCGATGCGTCCGGCCGGCGGGCCCGATTCCACCGGTCGTCGCGCCGCCCTGGCCGCCTGGCTGACGCAGCCGGACAACCCGCTTACGGCCCGGGTGCTGGTGAACCGCGTCTGGCAGCAGCATTTCGGACGCGGCCTGGTCGGCACCGGCAGCGACTTCGGACGTCTCGGCGAGCGACCCAGCCATCCCGAGCTGCTCGACTGGCTCGCCTCGCGCTTCCTGGCGGACGGGTGGAGCCTCAAGGCGTTGCACCGCCGGATGCTCAACAGTGCGACCTACCGTCAGGCGTCGAGCCCGGAGACCATCGCACGGCAGGCACGGAGTGGTCCGCCCGATGCCCACAACGTCGAAGCCGCATGGATGCGGTCCGCACGGATCGATCCTGCAAACCGGCTGCTGTGGCACGCACGGATCCGTCGACTCGACGCCGAGCAAATCCGCGACGCGCTGCTGCAGGCCACGGGCGAGCTGCGCACCGATCCCGTCCGTGGTTCCGCCGACGCGTCTCAGTTCCGTCGGTCGATTTACTCCAAGGTCCTGCGCAACACCCGCGATCCCCTGCTGGATGTCTTCGACGCCCCGCAGCAGTTCACGAGCACCTCCTCGCGCGATGCCACTACGACCCCGATCCAGTCGCTGCTGCTCATCAACAGCCCCTTCATGATCCAGCGCTCGAGGGCCATGGCCATCCGCCTGGAGACCGCCGCGTCGGGCCGGATGGAGGATGCCATTCGGACGGCCTATCTGCTGACGCTGGGTCGTCGCCCCGCAGTCGAAGAGTTGGAAGAGTCCTTGGGCTTTCTGCGCGAGCAGGGGCATCGGGTGGATCCGGAGCTGGCGCTCTCGGCCGCGGCGGGGTTCCAGTCTGAGCGCATGCCCTTCCGCGACGGCCGGGCCGCGGTGTTCGCGCCCCGTTCCTTGCAGGAGACCCTTTCGGCCCCGTTGCGGCTGCCTTCGCCCGCCGGTCCTTTCACACTCGAGGCCTTCGTCTATCTTCGTTCGCTTCCCGAGGATGGATCGCCGCGCGTGATCGCCTCCGTGGGCGAGGCTTCGGGGTCCGGCTGGGCCGTGGGCGTCACCGGCCGGAAGTCAGCCCGGCGTCCGCAGTCGCTAATGTTCCAGGTCGCGCGGGTTACTCTAGGTGCGGCTGGGGCGGCAGGTGCGGCAGGTACGGCTGGGGCGGCAGGTACGGCTGGGGCGGCAGGTGCGGCAGGTACGGCTGGGGCCCCGTCATCCACCGAGGAGGTCTGTTCCGATCTGGTCCTGCACATGGACAAACCGTATTACGTCGGGGTCTCGGTGGCTGGGGCCCCGGGGGAGCGTCCCACCGTGACCTTTCACCTCAAGGATCTCTCCAATGACGAGGAACCCCTGCAGACGGTGCAGGCCCGGGCCGATGCCGGGGTCTCCTTCGGTGCGGCCTCTGGCTCCGGGACCGAGCTGACCCTCGGCGGACGTCGCGGAGGGCAGGCCCTGTGGGACGGCCTCATCGATGATGTCCGTCTCACTGGAGCCGTGGTGCCGGGCGACCGCCTTCAGTGGGTCCATGAGGGAATCTTGGCCGAAGGCATCGGGCAATGGAGCTTCGAGGCCAAGCCCAATCGGTTTCATGATGTTTCGGGTCGCGGCCAAGACCTGCGGCCCGGTCGCAGGCCGTCGGAGGCCGCCCTCGATGCACGGTCGCTGGCATTGGCCGATCTCTGCCATGCTCTGCTCAATTCCAACGGCTTCCTGTTCGTCGAGTGACCGGATCATGAAAACTTTCCCAGTCCATTCCGCCGGTTCCCGGCGTGAATTCCTCGCCAAAGCCGGGTGCGGGTTCGGGGCGCTGGCTTTGGCAGATCTGCTGGCGGCAGATGCGGTTCCGGCGCGCACCCTCGCGGCGCCTGGGGCCGCTGGTCTCGATCGGCCCGTGGCTTCACGACGCCCGCACCTGCGTCCGCGGGCTCGCAGCGTGATCTTCCTCTTTATGGAAGGTGGTCCGAGCCACCTCGACACCTTCGACCCGAAGCCGGCGCTGGACCGTCTGGCTGGCCGCCCGATCCCCGAGGGCTTCGGCGAGGTGATCACGGCCATGGGGGAATTCCGCTCGCCCATCCTGCCGTCGCGGAGGACCTGGAAGCAGCACGGGCAGTCGGGCTTGTGGGTCTCCGACTGGCTCCCGCAGGTGGCGCAGTGCGCCGACGAGCTGGCGGTGATCCGCTCCTGCTGGGCCGACGGCATCAACCATTCGACCGGCGTCTGCCAGATGAACACCGGATCGATCCTCGCCGGTCGTCCGTCCCTCGGCAGCTGGGTGACCTACGGGCTCGGGACTGAGAACGCCAACCTGCCGGCCTTCGTCGTTCTGCAGGACACCCCGGCGCAAGTAATCAACGGGCCGCGCAACTGGGGATCCGGATTCATGCCAGCGGTCCACCAGGGTGTGCGCATGCAGGGAGGCTCCGAGCCGATTCCGAACCTCAACACGCCGGAGGGTCTGACTGCGGCCCAGCAACGGGGCAAGCTTGGGTTTCTCGACCGGCTCAACCGCCGTTTCGCCGCTGGCCATCCGGAGCAGACCGAGCTGGAGGCGCGCATCGCCAGTTACGAGTTGGCTTTCCGTATGCAGGCCGAGGCACCCGAAGCTGTGGATCTCAGCCGCGAGACCGAGGCCACCCGGCGACTGTATGGGCTGGACGAGGCCGAGACGGCGACCTTCGGCCGGATGTGTCTGCAGGCCCGTCGCCTCGTCGAGCGGGGCGTGCGGTTTGTGCAGCTCTACAGCGGTGCCGGCAGCCGATGGGATGCCCACGAGAACCTCGAGAAGAACCACAGTGCGCTCTTCCGCCAGACCGATCAACCGATCGCCGGCCTGCTCCGCGACCTCCGTTCCCGGGGCCTGCTCGACGAGACACTGGTCGTCTGGGGCGGCGAGTTCGGGCGCACCCCCATGTCCGAGAAAGGAACCGGCCGGGACCACAACCCCACGGGGTTCACCATGTGGATGGCCGGCGGGGGGGTGCAGGGCGGTCAGGCCATCGGGTCCACCGACGAGGTCGGGCTCCGCGCGGTGGAGGACCGCCTGCATGTCCACGACCTTCACTCCACCATCCTCTGGCTGATGGGTCTCGATGCGATGGAACTGGTCTACACGCACCAGGGCCGTCCGGAGCGGCCGACGCTCAACGAGGGCGAGGCGTTCCGCCGGATCGTCGGGGTCACCTGAGGGGCCGCTACCGAGGCCTTTCACCCGCTCAGTTCGAACTCAAAAACTACTGGTGCGCCGCCGCTTCGACAAAATGGCTGGCTTGTGCCTCGAGAACCTGCTAGCGAATTAAAATATGAGGAAACCGTCCAAGTTGACCCTGTCATCAACCGGTTGCTTTCGAGGTTTCACTCTCATCGAACTGCTGGTGGTCATTGCCATCATCGCGATTTTGGCCGGCATGCTTTTGCCGGCTCTTGCCCGGGCGAAATCCAAGGCGCTCATGACCAGTTGCATCAATAATCAACACCAAATCGGTGTGGCCTTCCAACTGTATACGGACGATAACCGCGACAGTTATCCGGTGTGCAGCGGATGGAATTCCTACGGTGGGGCCTTGGGCAAGGTCAACGATCATCACGGTGGAGCCACACCAGCCACCAACCGACCGTTGAACTTCTACGTTTCAGCGACCAATTCCTGGCGTTGCCCGGCCGATCGCGGTGATTTCTTCTATCCGAACAAGACGGCGTTCGAAGCGTTTGGCAACAGTTACCGCGCACAGTTCGGAATGAACTCTTTTCGGACCCGACATGTCACCGGTGACTCCCTCGCGCCGGCAGGTTCCCCTCAGGCCTTGGCCATCAAGACCAGCTTGGTGGCCATGAGTCCGGTCAACAAAATCATACAAGGAGACGTCCCTTGGCATGGTAACCGGAAGCCGGAGGATACCCGCAGTGCCTGGCACAACTCCCGAGGCAAGCGCGGACACGTAATGCTCTGGGGTGACACGCATGCAGATTTCTACAGGTTTCCGTTGGAAATGGAGGACGTGCGGCTGCAGACCCTATTCACCGCCGACGACGACACCACGAACCCGCTCCGGCCGCAGACAAATTTCCACTGGTGGTGATTCGGGGCCCGCTAATAGGAATTTGCCTTTTGAGGCGGAGTTCAATTCCACGAGTGGTGACGGAAACGGAAACGGGAAACGGGGTCAGGGAACGATTTCCGATTTTGGATGCACCGTTTCCCTTTGCCTAGAACTCGGTAAAGGGCTCCGCAGCCTGAACGGGCTCTTGCCTAGGAATTGAGCGTCTGTAGCTAACACCCGAATGAGTCAAATTCGGAAATCGTTCCCTGACCCCGTTCCCCGGGAAAACCGAGAGCCCGGAAGTGCTGGGCAACATCAAGGTGCTGCTATGAATAAGGGAAAGACAGAGTCTCACGCGGAGACGCGGAGTTCGCGGAGACAATCCAATCCTCCGATCTCCGCGCTCTCCGGAAACGGGGTCAGGGAACGATTTCTGATTTTGGATGCATGGCCGGATTCAATGCTGGCCGATGGGTAGCGGTTCGCCGAAACGGCGCTACTACTGGTGATGACGCGCCAGGTAGCGTCGCCTTTGGGGGTTCTGGAGCCTGGCCATTCCCGCCACCGGGTTGGACGAGGGCGTCCCGACGAAGAGGTGACTAGGATTTTCCGTGCGCAACCATCGCCGGATTCGGAAACCGGAACGCACGCAGCATTCATTCAAGGTTTCCAAGGGCAGTGCCTTATCGCTTACGACGGGCGAGGTGACAATCCGCTTTCGCCGGTTTGCCCAACTCATGACAGGATAGAGGCCCCCTCAAACTCGATGTGGACCTGCCGTCAGAAAAGGGGTCAGTTCTTGATATTGATATGCAAAGCGGCCAAAGCCACTCTCCTAGGATGGCCCGCAAGTTGAGAGTCGAGTAGGCTGGCGCGATTTATCACGTCATGAATCGCGGTGACCGGCGCGAACTGATCTTCATGGATGATGCGGATCGCCAGCGTTTCGTCGAAACGCTGGGCGAGGTTTGCGCTAAGACTGGCTGGCAGGTTCATGCTTATGTCCCCATGCCGAATCATTTCCATTGGGTGGTCGAGAAAAGGGGTCAGTGAAAAAGGGGTCAGTTCTTGATATTGATACATAAAGCGGCCAAAGGCACTCTCCTAGTGTAGTGTCTCAATTAAGTCTTTTTTAACAACCATTACTCGTGCCATCGTTCGGACATGGCCCGTCCAAAGTTTCCATTCGAACTTTCCACTGAGCAGCGGGCGGAACTTCAGCGCCTTATCCAAGCGCCGAATACTCCACAGA
>CAMDDW010000055.1:0-18011 GCA_945893185.1 Akkermansia muciniphila
GATCGGCCGGTCACCCCGCGAGACTGGGCTCATCGGCGGACGCCCCCCAAGTGCACGGGACTAAAAACCTTTGCCTGTAGGACACTTCGTTAAGCCCGCATTCCTTTTAAACGGAGAGTTTTATCCGACGACATCGACGCGGAGGTCGCGCAGAGACATAAGGCCAGGCAGAGGCACAGCACGGATCGGCCGAGCCCCACTGCGGCGACGAGGACCAAATCGTTCCCGATACCGCTCGAACACCTCGTCCACGAACCCCTTCGACCCCAGCACCACCCCATCGGTCAGGTGGCGTATCCTCAACCTCAGCACCTCCCCAGCGCTCAATTGCCCACCCTCCTTCAGCACCGCCAAGATCGTCTCCCGGTCCAGCGCCCTCTTCTTACTGTGCCCAGACTCCACAGATCTTAGCAGCAAGCACGTCCGGTATTCGGCCGAAGCCTCCGACCACGTCTTCCCCCTCAAAAAACTCATCAACCCTCGGCGCACCCTCCCATTGCCCCCGCCCACCGCCGCCGCATAGCCACAATGCCGGTACTCCTTCGGATCCTCCACCAAACCTGCCCTCACCGGATTCAAATCAATATAGGCCGCAACCGTTTGCACCGCCTTCGAGCAATCCTCCACCAGCACACTCTTGAAGCGCTCCGCCCACAGCGTCCCGAAGCGCTCAGAATGCCGGTTAAACCACCGACTGAAGCGCTGCTTAAACTCCTTCATAAACACCGACACCTTCCCCATCCGCCCCAACAGCGTCTCTCGCACAGGCCGATCGATCCTTCCCCTCAGCTCAATTCCCTCCCGCGCCAAAGCGCTCAATAGCCCCTTTTTCCCGTAAAAGCCTTCCGCCCGCTCCAGCAACTCCCTATCAGAAAGCTCACGCGCTTCCGGCACCCGGATCAGCAAATGAAAGTGATTGGCCATCATGCAGTAGGTGATCACCTCTAGCCCGCAGAACGCCGAAAGCGACATCAGAATCTCAGACATCTTCTCCCGACACACCTCATTCAAAAGCTTCTCCCCACCCACCGTCCGCGAAATGCAGTGGTAAACTGCACTCCTCCCCTCCTGCCCCTTGATCCGCGCCAACCTCATCCCCCCAAATCTATTCACATCCTCCTCCACGTCAATAACTTTGAACCTGTCACTTTATTTAAATCGCTTGCGGTAAGCTTTGAGACTTTGCAATGTCTGAGAAGTGAATAAGGCGGCGCGACCAGAGATTCCCAGGAAAACGGTGTACCGTCTTTCCCTGTATTTGCGTTGCCTGCAACGTTTGAAGGGCAACGGCATTCAAACGGTGAGCAGTGAGGCTCTCGCCAAGGCTGCCGGGGTCAAGCCGACGCAGTTGCGCAAGGATCTGACTTATCTAGGGCAGTTCGGTACGCGAGGGCTCGGTTACGATGCGATCCAGTTGGCGGAGATGATTACGTCACATTTGGGAACCAACCGCCTGCAACCCGTGGTTCTTGTCGGTGTGGGTAATCTGGGAAGTGCACTGCTTCAATATCGAGGGTTCGAACCCGAGGGGTTCGAAATCGTGGCGGCGTTCGACTTGGACCCGGATCGTCCCAGGGAAACCCCTCTCCGGGTTCCTTTGCTAGGTATGGATCGACTGGAGGCGACGTTGGCAGAGCACCACGTTCGAATGGCAATCCTGTCTGTACCAGCGGATGCAGCTCAGGAGGTGACCAATCGCCTGGTGGAGGCCGGTGTGCTGGGGATTCTCAATTTCGCTCCAATCGTGCCCGCGGTTCCGGAACATGTAGTGGTGAATCATGTGAATCTAGCCATCGAATTGGAGAATCTAAGTTACTTTTTAAATGACTGAGAGCTTCGGAGGTCCGCTGTTCTCCATCCGCATCGTGTCCGCATCGTCATGAATCCCCCAAATCAGGAATCTCCAATACCCCAGTCCCTCTGTTTACCAGATATCCGGAACGAAACTCGGACAACGCTGGCCGCTCAGTTCGCGGTGTGGAATGAACCCACGTACCGATTGGACCAACTCCTGAATTGGCTATACGTGAGGCGCGCCGTGAGTTGGGACGCCATGACCAACCTCTCCAAATTGCTGCGATCCCAGCTGGCCTCAACTTGGAGCCTGGGGTCTCTGGGTCTGGTGCGCAAACAGGGCTCGCAAGATAGTACTCAGAAATTCCTGTGGAGACTGAAGGACGGGGCTCTGATCGAAAGTGTTCTGATACCCGCCAACCCCGCCCTGTACGGCGAGGGTGCTGACCGCCATACGCTCTGCGTGTCGACACAGGTGGGCTGCGCCTACGGTTGCCGCTTCTGCGCTAGCGGTCTGGATGGATGGAAGCGAAACCTCGCACCTTGGGAAATCATCGGGCAAATCATCGGAGTGGAATGCTGGCACGCCCAACAACCCCATACCCCAGAGGAGTCGGTCTCCGACAAAGCCACCAGCCACCGACTCGTCAACAATCTGGTGATCATGGGCATGGGGGAACCTATGGCCAATTATGACAATCTGATGGTGGCTCTGCGTTCGCTGAACGCTCCGTGGGGCGGCGGGATCGGTGCCAGAAAAATCACCATCTCCACCAGTGGTTTGGCTCCAAAAATTCGCCAATTGGCCGATGAACCCGAGCAGTTCCGCCTGGCAATCTCTCTTCATGGAGCCACCGACGTGGTCCGAAACCAAATCATGCCGATCAACCGGAAGTATCCGCTGGCCGAACTGACACAGGCTTGTAGCCACTATCTGGAAAAGAAGGGAAAGATGATCACCTTGGAGTACATCCTGATCGATGGGGTCAATGAGGCTCTCGCAGAGATAAAACCGTTGGCCGATCTTGCTCAACGTCTGCACGCCAAGGTGAACCTGATCCCTTACAACACGGTCGAAGGTTTGCCCTGGAAACGCCCGGAAGAGTCCCGCTGTCAGCGATTCGCTGAGGCCCTTTCGCGCTCTGGAGTCACCTGTACTCTCCGTCTGGAAAAGGGGCACGACATCGATGCGGCCTGCGGGCAACTCCGCCTAAAGACCGAACGCGAACTCACCGCTCTCGGCGCAATTCCCGGCTCCGGCATGGACCAAACCGGACTCGAGGCATAGGATCTTTGCCGGTGATCGCGCTCCTCGATTACGATTCCGGGAACATCCGCAGCGTGGAAAAAGCTCTCCGCAAGGCGGGTGCTGAGGTGGTGCGGACACGCACTCCGGAGGCCTTGGCCGGCGCTCAAGGCATCGTCCTGCCCGGCGTGGGTGCCTTTGACGACTGCATTCAGGCCATGGAGCGGCAGGGGCTTCTAGATGCGGTGCGTGCATGGATCGCCGCCGACCGACCCTTTCTGGGAATTTGTGTCGGCTATCAGGCTCTCTTCGAGCGAAGCGAAGAATTCAATTCGCGCGCCCCGGGACTCGGGGTCTTTCAAGGACCGGTGGTTCGATTCGAACCCACTCAGGAGATGCCTCACTTGAAGATTCCGCAAATCGCCTGGAACCAAATCCACCTCCGCCAACCCGATTGCCCGCTCTACCGCGGAATCCCCGAGGGCAGTTGGTTCTACTTCGTCCACAGTTTCTACCCCCGCCCCGCCAACCCAATCCTCGTGGCCACCGAAACCACCTACGGGGCAACCTTTGCTTCGTCCGTTTGGCGCGGAAACACATTCGCCACCCAGTTCCATCCGGAGAAGAGTCAGGAAAATGGACTCCGTTTGTTGGCCAATTTTGTGGAACTAGCTGAGGCTCGTCCGGCCGTAGAGCGGTGACTCACCTGCTCATCCATCGGTCCGAATGCCTGCGGCCCAAGAGTCCAGAAAACTCAAGACCGACTCCACCGAAACCGAGGACATGATGCCCAGCAATTCGTCGGCAGTGCCGGCGATAGGTCGACCGTCGTAGCGATAAAAGTCGAGGTGTCGTCCTGCGATGGAGGGATTGGGAATTAGCGTCCAATCGACCCTTCTTGGATGCACCGGCCGGTTCAGGGTCGGTGTCTCAATGACCCACTGTCGGGGCACCCCCATCGCGGCGGCGATGTGCATGAACACGGTGTCCACACTCAGGAACCCCTGGGCATGGCTCACCAAAGCCATCGCTTCCCGCAAACCGGGACACTCGGCCTCCACGAATTCAGCGCCCGCTTGGCGCAACTGAGCGTGCAAGGCTCGCTCTTCTTGGGCACCGAAGAGTACCACAGGAATGGATGGGCACCGCCGTCGCCATTCCTGAAGCAGTTGAGCGTAGTGACCCACAGGCCATCGACGCAGCGCGAGGTTCTTTGTGCCGCCCGATCCGGTGTGGATACCCAGCCACGGACGCCCCAAAAGTTTTCGATTTTCCAACCAACCAATAGCCCATCGCCGCTCCTCTTCGGACAGGAAGACTTCGTACCCAGAGCTCGGTAACCGGGGGGATAAACCCAACAACCCCAACAGTCGGGCATTGTTCTCCATCACATGCAGCGAATAGTCCTGAGGCAGCGACTGGGTCACCAACAGTCGATCCATCCATGACTGATTTTCATATTCGTGACTCAGTCTCACACGGGCGCCAATCCAGCGGGCAATCAACCGATATCCACGCCGTCCCTGAGTATGGGTGTTGATGGAGAGGTCATAGCGGCGACCTCGCAATTCCATGCAACGGGCTGCCGACGAGACTGGGCTCGCCTTCAGAAAATCATGTCGAATCACCTCCCGGACATGGGGATTGCCCCGAAGCACTTCAGCGGCTCCGGCCCACAAGACCAGCACATCCAGGGCGGCTAACGGGTACTGGAGACGCAATTCGTGCAGCATCGGGGTCGCCATGAGCGTGTCG
Organism: Akkermansia muciniphila; assembly: GCA_945893185.1. Taxonomy (GTDB): domain Bacteria; phylum Verrucomicrobiota; class Verrucomicrobiia; order Limisphaerales; family UBA9464; genus SXXZ01. Next base: position 4,796 of record CAMDDW010000055.1, read on the forward strand.
CCAATGCCGGAAAGAGACAGGACGAGAATGCGATTCACCGTCCGGACACGGTACGGAGCCTCACCCACGACCACAAGGCAGGGAAGCTCCTGAGGACGGCCGATGCCAAGTGGTTCCAGCTTCAAAAAAGACCAATGAAAAAATTGTCGCTCTAAATAACTTGCGGCTTCCACCGTTCAGAAGGATGTTGATTTTTCGCAGTCGGCACCAGTGTACTCGATGTTGCCAATCTTTTCCCCCCGGTAAAATCCCCGTTCGGAACTGCATTTGTGCCTTCAAAAAGGCGCTTCCGAGGCAAGCCCATTCGATCCAGACCCATTTTCAAATGCCCCGCGCACCCATAGACCCGTCCGTGCCCAAGAAGGCCCGAACGCCCCGCAAGAAAGCTGAAGCCCAACCAGAACTGCTCGAAGAAAAACCGGCTTCCACCGACGCCCCTAAGGCCTCTAAGGCCCCTAAGGCAGCGTCGATCGTCGAAGACACGTCACTCACTGTCCGGCCTCCGGTTCCAGAACCGGCCGGTTCCCGAGAGGCCGATGATGAACCCTTGGTGGCGAAGGCCTCTCCGCTACCGCCTCGAGCCCGGATGGCCGCGCCGAACGATGACACTCCCGCGCCCGACGCCCCGGAGAAACCTAAGGTGGTTGTCGAGCCTAAGAACCTCAACCTGCACGAATTACAACCGATGCCCATCGGTTCTCTGGCCGATGTGGCCAAGCACTTCGGCATCGAGAATTACGGCACGCTCAAGCGGCAGGAGATCATCTTCCAGATCGTCCAACGCAACTTGGCTGCCGGCGGAATCATCAACACCCGCGGGGTCTTGGAGGTCATGCCAGAGGGCTTTGGTTTCCTGCGTTCCCCAGCCTTCAACTACCTGCCCTGCCCGGAAGACATTTATGTCTCCCCCTCGCAAATCCGGCGCTTTGATCTCGCCACTGGCGACGATGTCGAGGGGCAGGTCCGCCCACCCAAGGATAAAGAAAAGTTTTACGCCCTGCTCAAGGTCGAGCGCGTGGCCGGGATCGATCCTGACAAGGCCAAGGAAAAAACCCATTTTGATAACCTCACCCCGCTGTTCCCGAACCGACGTTTCCTACTAGAGACCGCACAGGATGAATACAGCACTCGCGTGGTAGATATCGTCTGCCCGGTCGGTAAGGGCACCCGCGGACTCATCGTCGCCCCGCCCCGGACCGGCAAAACGGTGCTCATGCAAAAGCTGGCCAACGCCATCCTGAAGAACAATCAGGACAGCCACCTCATCATTCTGCTGATCGATGAGCGCCCGGAAGAAGTCACCGACATGGAGCGTTCCTGCCGCGGTGCCGAGGTCGTGAGTTCCACATTCGACGAACCGCCCGAACGGCATGTTCAAGTGGCCGAGATGGTCATCGAGAAGGCTCGGCGAATGGTCGAACACAAGAAGGACGTGGTGATCCTATTGGACTCCATCACCCGATTGGCCCGCGCCTACAACACCGTGCAACCGCACTCAGGCAAGATCCTCTCCGGCGGCGTCGATGCCAATGCGCTCCACAAGCCCAAGCGATTCTTCGGTGCGGCCCGAAACATTGAGGAAGGCGGTTCCCTGACCATTATGGCCACCGCCCTGGTGGACACGGGAAGCCGGATGGACGAAGTCATCTTCGAGGAGTTCAAGGGCACCGGAAACATGGAGATCCATCTCGATCGATCTCTGGTGGACCGCCGCGTCTTCCCCTCAATCAACATCGAGAAATCCGGCACTCGCAAAGAGGAGCTGCTCTACCATCCCGACGAGTACCAGCGGATCTCGGTCCTTCGCCGCGCTTTGGTGGGGGTTCCGCCGGTGGAGTCCATGGATCTGCTGCTCGGCAAACTCAAAAAGACGCCGAACAACATCATGTTCCTGCTCTCGATGGGGCCAGGTTCGCGCTGAACGGTTTGGCGGCAAACTAGGTCTCCGGGAGGGCCCTCCTCCCGGGACCGAGTCTCCCGGGACCAAGTCTCCGAAGAAGCCTGGCGACTCGCAGCCAGAGGTCAGATGAACCCAAGGGATTCCAGAAATCAGGACTTCAAGAACTTCAGGATCCAACGGGAGGGGTTAGGGTCTGTTGAATTTCAGGGGATTCACGGCTCTGCAGGTTCGGCTGAGCCCGACCTTCTAAACGCAGCCTTCAGTGCTCTCAGCAACGTTCCGGAATCCACAGAAAGTTGCCGATTTGAAATTCGCGGTTTTGCCGGATCTTCGGATCCGTTTTCTTCCAGGATGAGCGTCCTCGTTTCTTTCTTCTTCCAGATGAGGCCGAATGCGGGCGGGGCACACCAGAGTTGATCAGAATTCGTTTGGGCCAACCGCTAAACTCGGGGCGGATCGATGATCCGTTGAGTTTCTGGGCTCAGTGATTTTCAGACCGGCAGGCTTCATCGGTTTTTACACCGTTACGGACACAGTCCCTCACTACTGCGGCTCACTGCTTGTAGGGCACACTCTATTCTAGCCCCGCTTCAGCCACGATCGACGGGACCCGCGGAGTTTTCACCCCTCAACCCATTGAGCTGCAACTTGAGATCATCAAGGTTTCCCACTTGGATCGCACCAATCGCCTCGATATCGGATTGGTAGGCGCAGCTGGCCCGCCCTCCAACGAGGATGCTCGTGGAACCGGGGAGCAGTCGTCGCAGGAGCTTCAGTTCCTGAGGGAGAATCGGATCATCCGTCGGGTGCACGACACTCAGGCCGACAGCCCTCGCACCCTGTTGAATTACCATGCTGACGATCTCCTCTGCCGGCAGGCAGGCGCCACCATAAACGACTCGCCATCCCAAACCGGTCGCTGCGGCAGCAACGATGATGGCCCCCAGTTCGTGGAGCTGGCCCGAGGGAGTCGCCACCACCAGAACTGGCGCCCGGGGGTGCAGGGCAATCGGCCGAGCGATGTTGCCCAGAAAGGTTCTTAGGACCGCCGTAGCCACATGTTCGTGAGCTACCTTGACCCGCCCCTTTAACCATCCCTCACCGATCCGCTCGACCAAGGGGACGATCAACTCGCGAAGCAAACGCATCTGCCCCATCGCCACCGAGGCTCGCTCCAACAAGCCTTCGAGAGCTAACGCATCCATACGCATGACAGCCTCAAAGGCTTCCTCCAAAAAACCCAACGTCCCCTCGATGGAGAGATCAGCCCCAGCGAATGGGAAGCGAGCGGTGTCTGAGCCCTTCGGAGAGCCGACTTCTTCCCCTTCGCCAGTGTCGCTGGGTTCTCCTTCCGAGGCCTCCGAAGCCATCTCTCGAGAACGACCCACCGACGAAGATCCTCGTTCCGAGTTCGACAGCAAAGATCGTAGGGATTCGAGAGAAATAGATGCGATGGTGCCGATGGAAAACCCAGCTTCAGTGGCTTGGCGCAGCAAGGTCAACCGACCAATGTCCGCGGCGGAATACAGGCGCTGTTTTCCCTCCGAACGGGTCGGTTGGACCGTCTGATACCGCTTTTCCCACGCACGAATAACATGGGGACTCAACCCCGTTTGCCGCGCAACGGTTTTGATCGAATGCTTTACCAAGACTTCACTCATCCGCGCACACGGTTAACCTATTGTTCCACACAATCAAGGCCACGAGGCTGCAAGCCGAAAACTTTGTTTTCAAGGGCGCAAAAACAGGAACAAAATCTGACCTAAACCTCCCACCATGGTGAGCTTTGTTAATTTTTACTTAGACAATTGTTCACTAGACTGTTGACACTCTGCGCTTTGTCCCTCAATCTCTCCCTCGATGAAGCCGTCAAAAAAAACCGTAAAGAAGGCTGCTGTCCGATTTAAGACCTCCGTCACTCGGAAGCGCCCGTCGCCCACTTCCTCAATCGCTTCGGTCTCAAAACCTTCATCGATGCGATCCAAATCTCGAGTCAAACCGATTAAGGTGGTTTCTGTTGTGTCTTACCAAGCTACGAAATCTCCTTCCCGCCCGAGAAAGGCCAAGGCGATAATGGGTGCCTTCTCGGAAAGACCCGGCCTCCAAATGATCGATGGTATTCCGGTGATGCAGAGCCCTCCTGAGCCCGTTCGTGACTTCTACGAATCGAAGAGCGCGCTCAGTTTATACATGCGTCAGGCGGTTGAGGTTCCGCTGCTCACGGTGGCCGAAGAAAACACCCTCGCCGCACGCATCAAACAAGGAGATTCAGTCGCCCGCGAACACATGATCCGGGCCAACCTCCGGTTGGTGGTGAAAATCGCCAAAGACTATGACGGTTTGGGGATGCCGCTTTTAGACCTGATCAACGAAGGCAACATAGGGCTCATGAAGGGCGTGGAGCGTTTCGATCCCTCCAAGGGTGGAAAGTTGTCCACCTATAGTTCCTGGTGGATCAAGCAATCGATTAAGAGGGCCTTAGCCAACCAGTCTAAGACCATCCGACTGCCCGTGCACTTGGTGGACAAGATTTCCAAGATGCGCCGTGCAGCCATGGAGCTGCAGGAACTCTTCGGCCGTGAGGCAACCGATGAGGAGATCGCTGACGAGATGGATGCCCCGCTACGGAAGGTTCGTCTCTGGCGTCGTGCCTCTTTGCGAACCAGTTCGCTCGATGAATCATTGGGCGACGAAGATTCCAGCAAACTGGGTGACGTGGTGGCCGACGAATCCTGCCAGACTCCCTACGAGAGTCTCGAAAGCCGCACCACCCATAGCCTGCTGCAAAGCACCCTTCATATCCTAGACGCCCGCGAGATGACCATTTTGCGCGAACGGTTTGCCCTGGATGGGGGGAAGGAGAAAACTCTCGACGAAATCGGTCAAAAGTTCGGTGTTACCCGGGAACGCATTCGTCAGGTGCAAAACATCGCCTTGGCCAAACTCCGTAAGAAGATCGAGTCCTTCGAGGCGGTTCAAGACCCCGGCGAGGTCGCCGATGGTGTGAGCTGAACCTTGATTCACCCAGAGCCCGACCTCTGACCTCCCATTCCTCAGGGCTTCCCAAGCCTCCCTAGGCCATCGCCTTGCGGTTTTGACCGAAGACTGTGCTTTGATGGGGTTCAAGGCCTGAGACCAAAGCTGGGGCAGCACGCTGGCGAGACGACCGGAGACCCTTGAGGCACTCCGGTCGTTCAGCAACTTATCCCTCGAGAATGGCCACAGCCGAGGCGTATTGAGCGGTATGGGTCAAGTTGAGGTGTATGATTTTCGCAGATCGGCGTTCCATCAACTGAATCCCCGCTCCCTGCAGTCGGACTTGAGTGCTGCCGCTTTCCAAACGGATCACTTCAATGTCCAACCACCCGAGTTCCGTTCCGATGCCTGTCCCGAAGGCTTTGCTCACGGCCTCCTTGGCGGCGAACCGAGCCGCGACATGAGTGGAAGGATCGGTGTGACTGAAGCAGTAATCGTATTCGGCCGGACACAGGATTCGACGGGCAAACCGCTCACCCAGACGTTCGAGCGAATCCCGGATGCGCCCGACCTCCACCAAGTCGATTCCCACACCCAGGATCATGGCGCCGAAAGAGTCTGAGGCTTACCCCCGTAGCCCTCCATGGCCTGAAGGATTTCCTGCACAGCCTTCTCTAGGCCGACAAAGAGGGCCCGACTCATGATGGAATGGCCGATGTTCAACTCCTCGAGATGAGGCACCACATGCAAAAGCGGTAGGTTTTCCCGATTGAGTCCGTGCCCAGCATTGATCCGCAGACCTACTTGATAGCCCTGCTCGGCAGCGGCAACCAAGCGCTCCAACTCCCGGTTCCGCTCGGCTTTTTGATGAAACACCTCGGCGTAGGCTCCGGTGTGCAATTCGATGAATTGCGCCCCCACACGGGCAGACGCCTCGACTTGAGCCAGATCCGGATCCACGAAAAGACTCACCTCGATACCAGATTCCTTCATCCGACGAATCGTCTCCCTCAGAGCGGCTTCATGACCCACAACATCCAGCCCGCCTTCCGTGGAAATCTCTTCCCGCTTCTCCGGCACCAGGCAAACGATGTCGGGCCGAACCGCCAGAGCGATCTCCACGATCTCCGGAACATTGGCCATCTCGAAATTGAGACGGGTCCGGATGGCCTTTCTCAAAGCAACAATGTCTCGGTCGATGATGTGTCGGCGATCCTCCCGCAAATGGGCTGTGATCCCGTGGGCACCGGCCTGCTCGCACAAAAGCGCCGCGGCGATGGGATCGGGTTCTCCCCGTTCCATGCCTCGGTAACGAGCCTGACGGAGGGTGGCGACGTGGTCGATGTTGACGCCGAGTTTCAGCATTGGGTGTTCAGGGTTTAGCAACAGGCTTGGGGGCAGGAGGAGTCTTCGCGGACGGTGTCTGGGGGAGCCCCATCGGGGGCGGAGGAGCCAGACGGGCAGCCTTGGGCTTGCGGGGCGTGGCCGGATCCAGCCATCGACCTAAGAGAACCCACTCCATAGAGCTCAAACCCGCCGGAGCCTTGCGACTCCAAGTGAACACCCCGGGGCCCGACTGCCGGACCTGGGTTACGGTATTGTCCACCTTGGCCAGGGTGTCGGTCAGCCAGAGATTAGCCAGACCATCCCCAGGAGCCGGATTAAGTCCTAACGAAAGATCACGGTTCTGAAGGTTGATCCACCAGTGGACGAAGTTCTCGGAAGTAATCTCCCAGTCATAGACCACCAAACCCGCTTGCTGGAGCTGTTGGAGCAATTCCTTAGGCACGGGTTGAACCGAACGCTGCCGCGGAACCATGCTAAAACCCAGAAAGCCAGGCTTCTGATTCTCCGTTCCGCTGAGCATTGGAACGACAAACGGTGCACTGCTGAGTGCGAGGATTTGCTTCTCGGCATCGTACATTATAAGGCCATCCAGCTTGCCCGGTTCAGCATTGGTCGAATAACGGCGGCTCAATTCCGCATTAGCCGCCTTGAGCACCGAAGCCGAGTCCTTCACATGGACCACGGCATAACTCTGGAAGGGCGACTCGGCTTGGGCCCAGAGGTACATCTGGCCGATTTCCTGACCCTGAAGGTAGGTCTCCAGACCGAGCAGGCTCAACACCTGGGGGGTGACACCGCGAATGGCTGTCCAGGAAACCAACGGATCATAAATCAAATTGGTCGGGTACTGCCAATCACGCAGAGATAACTCAGCCAGACCCGGCTTGCTCAAAGTTCCGGACCACGCGACGGCCCCATTCGTGGCTACCGCGGTGGCCTGAATTCCTGGCCATGCACCCGGTGCCTTCTGGAACTCCAACAACCGGGCCGGAGGATTGGAGGCCGAGAGCACGCGGGACCGGAAACTCTTGGCCCTTGGCGAATCCGACGGACTCACGGCAAAGAGCCAGCCCTTCTCGGCGCTGACCCAAGCCCCAGACGCCTTGGAGCCCAGGGGTTTCACCAAGGCCGGATAACGGTCATTCCAAATGGGGGCCCGCTCGGCGGTGATCCGAACAGCCAAGAAAACCTCCTTAGATCCATCATCTCGACGCCACACCTCGCCGGCCGACTCGTGGGCCAGCAAGTCGGCCATCAGGGGCTGCGCTTGCGTCACCACGGTGTCGGTGGTGGTGGTTTCCGAGAGCCATTCTAGCGCCGCGCGAGTGGCCTTTGAATGCAGCCGATCGGTCAACGCCGGAGCATTGCTGTGAGAGAAGAAAGCCCGCAATGCCAGGGCTCCGGTCTGGGTGCGCAAGCCATCGGCTCCAACGAAATGCCATTGGGTAGCCAATTCGGGTGCTTGCTCCTTGCATCCGGAAAGGAGCGCCATCAGCGCAACGGCCAGCAGCACAGAAATCGAGCGGCGATTCATAGTCAGGACGGCTTGGTTGCCAGAGAACCCACCCCGAAGCAATGCGCCTTTGCGATCTCGGTCTCTCCAGCTCACCTTTGCTATCGAAATGGGCGATGAATGGTACTGGCTGAATTCCTCAACGGGAGACGCTCCCGCCAACATGGCCTGGGACGAAGCACTACTGGAAGCCGCAGCGGAACTCCGTCGTCCGGTGCTGCGCAGCTATGCCTGGACATCCCCATCCGCCACCTTCGGCTACTTCCAACGGCATGCAAACATCGCCGCTTGGACCCCACTGCGACCGCTCATCCGACGGCCCACCGGAGGCGGACTGGTTTCCCACGAGGCTGACTGGACTTATGCGATCGTCGTCCCCCCACAGCACCCCTGGTATTCGCTCTCAGCGGTCGAAAGCTACCGTCGCGCGCATTCCTGGCTCCAACGGGCCTTTGCCCACTGTGGCCTCAAAACCGAGTTAGCACCGTGTTGTGATCCGGCCGGCCCCGGACAGTGCTTCCTGGGTGCAGAGCGGGAAGACCTGCTACTCCAGGGCCGCAAGATCGCCGGGGCCGCCCAGCGCAGAAATAAACAGGGACTACTCATCCAGGGCAGCATCCAACCAACTCCACCCGATCTCTTACGAACCCGCTGGGAAGAGGCGATGCTTCGAAGCGCTGAGGAAGATTGGGAAGTTCGATGGCATCACTGGCCCGCCCCTTCCAACACACTGACTCGACGGGTCGAGGAACTCCGGTCGCGCTATGCCTCGATCGATTACAACGAACGCCGTTGAGGCTCGGCGGTGCGACCCCTCGGAAAGTTCAAGCATCTGCCCGACAGCTTAGACGGAATTGGGTGGGTGTCAGGCCCGTGGCCGCCCGGAATGCGCGAGTGAAGGCACTGTGGTCATAAAACCCACAGGCATGGGCGATCTCGGCCACGGGCTTTTGACTCTCCTCCAGCCATCGGGAGGCCGCCGCCAATCGGGTGTGAGAAATCAACTGGCTCGGGGTGGTTCGGAAAAGCCTCTTGATGAGGCGGGCGAAGCGAACCGGCGGGATGCCCGCCCGCTCTGCCAGCGAAGTCGGGCTCAACTCCTCGTCGTAGTGGACCTCGAGATGATCCAGGGTTGAGGCCAGTCCGGCCGGTATCCGCCCGGCCCCGGCAGGCACCTGAAGGTCCCGGGAGATGCCCACCAGACCGATGATCTGCCCGAGGTCGTCCCGGATGGCGAACTTAGTGGTGAAGCACCAACCCGTCTTTCGCCGAGGGTACCAGTGCAGTTCCAGCTTCTCGATGATGGGTCGCCCTGTTCGCAGAACCGCCTCATCTTGCCGGGCAAATCGAGTCGCCAACTCGATCGGGTAGACTTCGCGCACCGTCTTGCCCACCAGGTCCTCGGTGCGTTGAAAACCCACCCGCTCGGCGAGGGATTGATTGACCGCGGTGTAGCGACCGGCGGTGTCCTTCACGAAGAATGCGGTGTCAGGCACATGCTCGAAAATCTCGGCGTACAGACTCACGGGAAGATGAGTCACTGTAGGCACCCTCTTGGCCACGCCTGTGCGGACTTTGACGGACATAGTCGGAGGGTGCTGCAAGACCGGATTCAGGGCGATGTCAGAGTGAGGCAGATGATCCGTCTCCAGACCATTGAGTCGTCGGGGTTCCGATGGCGCCGTCGCCCTCAAGGATCCGGCTGGACCATGCTCTTACTGACCTGCCTGACCGCGTTCGCCCAAGGCTCTCGAGAGGATTACCAACGGGCCATGAGCCTAGCCCAGCGCACTGAAAACACGGTGTTCCGCGCCTCGATCCAACCCCAATGGATCGCCGGTGGTGGCGGCCAATTCTGGTATCGGGTGGTGAGCGGCCCTGATCGGCAGGAGTTCGTCTTCGTGGACCCGGACCGTGGTACTCGAGAACCGCTCTTCGAGGCCGCGACGCTGGCAACCCATCTTACCACAGCGCTGGGTAATCCGGTGCTGCCCGAATCCTTGAAACTAGATTCCCTGACAGTGCAACTGGAGGGCGAGCGCCGGGCGCTCCATTTCCGACAGGGAGGAAAGCGCTGGAAAACCACGGTTCCGAAACTGGTACTGGAGTTGGACCCAAAGCCCGAAGACCCGCTGCCGATGGCTTCGGCACAACGGATCCCAAAGCGGTCCCGCAACACGGGTGAGGAGACAGAGATCCTTCTGGTGAATCGGACGACCGAGGATGTCGAACTGTACTGGCTAGACGATCAGGGAACTCGCAGGCCGTACGGTCGCCTGCGCCCGGGAGCCGAACGCCGCCAGCACACCTTCGCCGGGCATGTCTGGCTCGGGACCGACCGGAACGGCAGTGTTTTGGGCGCATTCACTGCACAGGAAAGCGAGGGGCGAGCTGAGTTCGTCACCCCACCCGACGGGACCAAGTCAGCCGCCGCATCGGCAGACCCAACCCCAGGACCCCAGTCCAGTCCGAAAGATTCACCCGACGGAAAATGGACGGTCGAACTGAGCGAGAACAACGTGTTCCTGCGACCCAAAGCCGGCGGGGAGGCCGTGCGCCTGAGCCGGGACGGCACCACTGAGGACGCCTATCACTCCGAAGTGCAGTGGTCTCCAGACTCTACTCACCTGGTGGCACGACGGGTTCGAGGAGTCTCCTCACGCACCGTCTCCTGGATCGAAGCAGCTCCGAAGGATCAACTGCAACCCAAGGTGCATTCACACACCTATCCCAAGCCGGGAGATCCCCTGCCCCACCCGCGTCTTCGGGTCTTTGCTGTGGACGGATTTCGACAATATGACGTGGACGAGAAGCACTATCCAAACCCCTTCACCGAGAGCGGGGCACTGGATGTTCAATGGGCTCCGGACGGTCAGGAATTCTACGTCAACTACAACCAACGAGGCCATCAGGTGTACCGGATCCTGGCCGTCAACCGCACCGGAAAAGTCCGCACCGTGGTCGAGGAGGCCCCAAAAACCATGGTGGATTGGACGGCCAAGACTTGGCGTCACTGGCTGCACCCGCGCGGCGAACTCTTGTGGATGTCCGAACGCAGCGGTTGGTGCCACCTGTGGCGCATCGACATCGCTACCGGCACCGTCAAAAACCCGATCACGCAGGGCGACTGGGTGGTGCGCTCGGTCGAACATGTCGATGAAAAACGCCAGCAAGTCTGGTTCTTCGCCGGCGGAATCCGACCGGGGCAAGACCCCTACTACTTGCACCTCGCGCGAGTAAATATGGACGGCACCGGGCTCATAGTGCTGACCGAAGGTGATGGCACCCACAAGGTCCAGTTCTCGCCCGACCGACGCTGGTTCCTCGACACCTGGTCCCGGGTGGACCATTCGCCCATCACCGAACTGCGCAGCGCAACCGACGGCCGCAAGGTGCTGGAACTCGAGCGGGCCGACATCACCCGACTCTTGGCCACCGGTTGGACCGTCCCGGAACGGTTCACTGCCCAGGGGCGCGACGGGACCACCGACATCCATGGCATCCTCATCCGCCCATCGCACCTCGATCCGAAGGTCCGCTACCCAGTGATCGAAGAGATTTACGCCGGGCCCCAGGGCGCGTTCGTGCCCAAAGAATTCGGCCGATTAACCCGGCAACATGCTCTGGCGGAACTAGGCTTCGCGGTGGTCCAAATCGACGGCATGGGCACCAGCCAACGCTCCAAGGCCTTTCATGATGTCGCCTGGAAGAACCTCGCCGATGCCGGATTTCCAGACCGGAAACTCTGGATCCGGGCGGCAGCCCAATCGCGGCCCTGGATGGATCTCGGCCGCATCGGTCTCTACGGTGGAAGCGCCGGTGGACAGAACGCCCTCCGCGGCTTGCTGGACCACGGGGACTTCTACCAGGTGGCCGTAGCCGACTGCGGGTGCCACGACAACCGGATGGACAAAATCTGGTGGAATGAGCAGTGGCTCGGCTGGCCCGTCGGCGAGGCCTACCGCCGCAGTTCCAATGTCGAGGACGCCCACAAGCTGACGGGCAAACTCCTCCTCATCGTGGGCGAGGTGGACACCAACGTAGATCCGGCCAGCACCCTGCAAGTCAGTGCCGCGCTGGTGCGCGCGGACAAGGACTTCGAGTTGCTCGTCATGCCCTCAACCAACCACGGTGCCGCCGAGACCCCGTACGCCAGCCGTCGCCGCATGGATTTCTTCGTGCGGCACTTGCTGAGTCGGGAGCCTCGCTGGCACTGACCTTGTGGGCGACCCGGACTCTGTTCAGGCCAATAGTGCCTGAATGGGGTGGGATTCCTCGACGCCGGTCAAACGCTGGTCAAGTCCTTGGCTCTTGAAGGTGAACCGGCGGTGGTCCACGCCCATGCATTTCAGGATGGTGGCGTTCAGATCATTGATGTGCACCGGGTTCTCCACGACGTTGTAGCTGAAGTCGTCGGTTTCACCATACGTGACGCCTCCCTTGATGCCGCCGCCGGCCATCCACATGCAAAAATTCCGCGGGTGATGGTCGCGACCGTAGTCGGTGCGAGTGAGGCGCCCTTGAGAATACACGGTCCGACCGAACTCACCGCCCCAGATGACCAGGGTATCCTCGAGCAGACCCCGGGCCTTGAGATCATGGATGAGCGCCGCGGAGGCTTGGTCGATGTCCTTGCACTGGGCGCGGATCTCAGACGGCAAATTGCCATGCTGGTCCCAGCCCCGGTGCAGGATCTGAACACACCGCACACCTCGCTCGACCAATCGGCGGGCCAACAGCGCACTGGCCGCAAAGGTCCCCGGCTTCTTCACCTCATCACCATACAAGTCGGTGGTGGCCTTCGACTCGCTGGAAAAGTCCACCAAATCCGGGACGCTGCTCTGCATGCGGAAGGCCATCTCGTACTGGGCGATGCGGGTCAGCGTCTCCGGATCACCCCAGCGTTCATGAGTCTTGGCATTGAGGCGATTGAGTGCATCGAGCACGACACGCCGATCCTCCCGGCTCACTCCCGGCGGGTTGTCGATGTACAGCACGGGGTCGCCGATGGACCGCAAGGCCACGCCCGTGTAGCGGGTCGGCAAATATCCACTGCTCCACATGCGAGTGAAGAGCGCCTGAGCATCGGCCTTGGACGACCAGTTGGGAGTTAGCACCACGAAGGCGGGCAACTCATTGTTCTCGCTGCCCAGACCGTAGGCCAACCAAGAGCCCAGACTCGCCTTGCCCGGAACTTCGCTGCCGGTCATCACGAAAGTGCAGGCTGGATCGTGATTAATGGCGTTGGTCTGAACCGACTTGAGCACCGCCAATTCATCCACCACCTGAGCCGTGTGCGGGAGCAACTCGCTAATCCAGCGTCCGCTCTGGCCGGCTTGATTGAACTTGAACATCGTCGGTGCCACCGGAAAACGGGTCTGACCCGAAGTCATGGTGGTGATGCGCTGACCGTTGCGCACTGAGTCCGGAAGGTCCTTGTCGAAATACTCCTGCAGCTTCGGTTTGTGGTCCCACAAGTC
>CAMDDW010000056.1:0-17819 GCA_945893185.1 Akkermansia muciniphila
ATGCGCTTTGTATTTGCCGTCAAAATAACATTAAATTGGGAACAAGAACCCCGGTCCTTAATGTAAAGCTGATGAATGAAGGAGCGAGAAAAGCACGAATTGAATTTCGTAACAGTATTTTGCCAATTGTTTACGAAATCAAAAGTGCCGGTGTTTTCACTTTGCAAGGAATTGCATCGTGCCTGAACAAAAGAGGAGTAAGAACCCGCACCGGAAAAGGTGAATGGCAAGCAACCCAAATCCGGAACCTGCTGGTGGATTGAGTGGATTTTCCGAGGGGTAAACAAAAGTGACGGTATCACCCCGATAAATCGGTTCAATGGTTTACCCGTCGTAACGAGGGGAAAAATCGTGAATCCCGGGAACTGGGGTGGGGAAGAAAATAAAAAAATAAAAGAGATTGACACGGTTTCGGAACCGTGAATGAGGTGGTTTTGTTGGGGTTCCTGTTGATTACCGTTAGATACAGTAGGTGGGGGAATTGAAACAAAAGTAAGATGTTATGGCCACCTGCCGCGGCTACTTCGAGGGCGCGTTTCACTGATTCCTGTCCACGGACCTCGGCCATGTCCGTGGAATCGCCGTTGCCTCCTCGGAAGAGCTCTTCGGTGTCCACTCGCAGCGGTTGGATGGAGATTTCGCCTCCCAGAAACTGGGCGGCTTCCTGAAGACTTCGAATGGGGATGACCTCTAGTCGGTCCACCACGCCGGCCTCGGGAGCGTTCTCTGCGGGCAGCAGGATGCCTCGGCACCCCTCCGCTCGGGCCCGGAGCGCGAGCGCGAGCGCCCCTTTGACTGCGCGGACGGCTCCGGTCAGGGCTAATTCACCCACCATGGCGAAGGCCGTCAAATCCCGCGGTGTGAGTTGCTTGCTGGCGGCGAGGATTCCTACGGCGATGGGAAGATCGAAACTGGGTCCCTCCTTGCGGACGTCGGCCGGGGCCAAATTAATGGTGGTCCGACCCGGTGGAAATCGGAAGCCGCTGTTAACGATGGCCGTCCCAACTCGATCACGAGATTCGCGCACCGCCGCATCGGGCAGGCCGACAAGGACGATTTGCTGCGGGCCGGGACCCGAGTCGACTTCGACTTCAACGGGGAAGGCATCGATACCTTGAATGGAAGCGGATCGGATTTGTGCGAGCATGAGACTGGGTTCAATCAGGCCTGAACGGAGCGACACACTTTGATTCGCTCGGATTCCGTTGAACCTTTCAACGTAATGAAGATTTGAGGGTTGATGGGACGGGCCTGTTTTGCGGGCAGCGGCGTAACGGGCGCTGGGTGCAAACGCGTTGTAATGGATTACCCAAGGCCCTGGTCGAGTGTTCGTTTCGAGAGCGTTTGCGTGTTGCTGGTGTCTTTCTTTAGGGGACTTCGATTTGGCCGTTGCGGCTGCCGGGTTGGAGGCCTAAAAAGCTTTAGCTGCCGGCTTGCCGGCGGCTGGGCGAACAACGGAGAACCAACATCTCGTTCGCCCGTTCCGGGTTGGGTGCACTTGTTTCAGCAGGGTTCTCCACCCTCGCCTCCTTGGTGTGTCCGACCCGGAACCATTTTCTTGTCCTGCCGTCCTTCATCAATTCAGTTTCAGCCTACTCCGCCGCAGGACACAAAAAGGCGACCCCTTTCGAGGCCGCCTGTTGCGACGGAGTTCTGTCGTGGCCCTACTTCTAGGGCTTCATTCGGTAAAATCGGGTCTCGATGGGGGTCGTTGTATGTGGGGAGGTGACCGGTGCGCCGACATCCGTCCAGGGGCCGGTGAGGGTGCCTGCCTGCTGGAGTATTCCTAGGTCCCATAGAATCTGGACGGTCGATCCGGACGTGGTGATGCGGAGGTTGGCACTTCCTAGCGGCGGCAGGTCCGCGAAGCTCTGCCCGTTGGCTCCAGCGGTGTAGATGCTGGCCGCTTCAAGGGGAGTCAGCGCGCGGCGCCACACCCCGAGATCATCCATCTCTCCGGCCCCGGTCTCCTGATAGAGCCCCGTTGGATCTTGGCCAATGGTTGCAGGCAGACCGGTGTCAATGTCTGTGGCGGCCGCAGTCGAGGTGCCCGAGATTTTGTAGGCCCGCGCCAGGATACCGTCCTGATAAATGGAGACCTGCGACTTTCGATCCAAGACGTAGACAAGGTGATGCCACTCTCCGTCGTTAATGCTTCCGACTTCTCCATAGAAGCGGGCTCCTGTTCCCGAGTTGCCGTACAGGGAAACAGCCCAGCTCCCGTAGTTGAGAGGTGCTTCTTTCGGGGAGGCGCCACTGCCAATACCATATCCGTAGGCTGGAGCAAAAACCCAGCCCGCCCCACCCAGCGAATCCGAGGTGGTGGTGAAGAAGGGGAGGTCGCCACCAATGAAGTTGGCGGGCAGCTTGATCCAAAAGGCGACCGAGAAGCTCACTGAGTTGGAGAATTGCAAATCGGGCCGGACACCCAGTGTGACATAGGAGGTATTGGTCACGGTGGTTGCACCGGGTTCGGTTGGGGTGCCGAAATCGGATGCGTAGGCCAGGGCTCGGCCGAGCTTTCCGCTGGTGTAGGTGGCGCCGACGATATTGCTGGTCGAGGTGTGGTCACGGGCGATGGCAGTGCCGTTGTTGCCCCGACCGGTGGCGTCGATGAGTGTGTTGTCGAAGGTGTGGTGCAGGACCAGGCCAGGGATGGTTACGGTGCTGGTGGGTGTCGGCAGCACGGTGAGAGTCACGGCGGTGCTGTTGGTCGATCCGACACCGTTGGAGATGAGGCACCGATAGAGACCCGCCGATCCGGTCGTCAGGGTCGGCGTGGTGAAGGTCGATCCGTTAGCTCCGGTGATATCCACTCCGTTCTTCTGCCATTGATAGATGAGGGGCAATGAACCGATGGCCGCGGCGCTGAAGGTGGCCGAAAGACCCACGTAGTTCGTCATCGCCTTGGGCTGCGTGGTGAAGGAGGGCGGCAGCGTGGAACCATAGGCCGCTGCGAAATGGGTGGAGATCTCGGTGTCGGAAAGAACGGTGTTGTAGATCACTACCTCGTCGATGATTCCATCGAAGCTGCCGTCATACCCCGGCGAATTGCCTAAGCGCTTGGAACCGATGCTGACCGGCGACGACGACGACTGGATTCCTTGTGGTCTTCCCGGGGAGCTATCGGACAGTTCGCCATTGATATAGAGACGAACTTCCGGGGAGCCCGGGTTGGACTGGTCGTACACCGCGACGATGTGTTGCCAACTGTCATTGGGGCCCACGGTGGCATCCGCTGAATACAGGGTGTTGTTGTTGCCGCGCGTGAAGAATCGGTATTTTCCTGAGGCGATATCGATCGAAAACTGCTCGTTGCCCGTGGTGCCATCGGCCCCTGTGCCTTTGGCAATCAGGGTGGACTCATCGGGCTGGCCTTCGCCGCCTTTGGCCCAGAGTTCGATGGTGAAGCTGACGTTAGTGCCTTCGAAGTTGATTCCGCTCCCAGGAAGGCCGCTGATCAAACCCACATAGCTGTTGGTCCCGCCGAAGAGGGCCCCTGTGTTGGTGTCGACCATCGAATATCCAGGCTGTTTGAGTGTCGTATTGAAGTAGGTGCCATTGAGTCGGCCTATATTGTCGTAGGCCGTGGTGCCTGAGGTTTCGCCCAGACGCCAGTAGGCGAGCGGCTTGGCCGAGAGGGCGGCGGCGGCAAAGCCGGACGGGGCCGGGGAGACGGTGAGTTGTGCGGTGGTGGTGACGCTTCCAGCGCTGTTGGTGATGCGGCAGGTGTAGGTTCCGGCCGTGGCCACCGATGCGGTCCCGGTGATGAGGGTGCTGGTGGCTCCTGCGATATCGGTTCCGTTGAGTTGCCACTGGAAGGTCTGGGGCAGACTGCCTCCGGTGGAGACTGAGAACTGGAAGGGGGTGCCGGAGAAACGCTGCAGGTCGACCGGAGGCTCGAGAATCGTCGGCGGGCCCACGATGATGTTCAGCGAGACCGTGCTGGTGGCGGACCCATAGGGATTAGACACGACCACGGAATATACAGGTTTAGAAATCTTCAGCGGTTGCAGGGTTAGTTGCGCGGTCTTGATGTTCAAAGCGACCGAGTTGCTGTACCACTGGTAGGTCAGGGGTGGTGCTCCTTCGGCCAAGACCGACAAGGTGGCCGTGTCGCCATCGTAAAGATCTGGCCAACGGACGCTGGGGTAATCACCGGGGCTGGAGATGGGCTTGTAGATGATCGGGGTCACCAGGGCCGAGGCGTAGACACTGGCGATCTCGGACGCGCTGAGTGCCTTGTCGAAAATGGCCGGCTCATCGATGGATCCGCCGAAGAATTGTCCCGCCGCTTGCCACACCTCGTTGGTGTAATTGGCAGCATCATTGAAGGCATGGGTGGGAGATGGAGGGCCGAAGCGTGAACCCATGGTCCATCGGGAGACATTGACGGTCGCTGCGGCTCCGTTCACGGAGGGAGTGGAAGCCATGAGTTGGCCATTGCGGTAGAGGTTCCAGGCCGTTCCATCGTAAGTACCAGCGATGAACACCCAATTGTTCAGGTCGGTTTCGGGCATGGTGGCCTCGGCGGTTTCGTAGTAAGTCTTTCCGTCTGAAGTGCCGATCTCATAGCGGTTGGTCGTGCCATAACCGCTGTTCTCGTAGCCGCGGGTGATGCGAAGGAAGGTTTCGGCGTAATTTTCATCCCAGCCCTTGGAGAGAATGGTGCGAATGCCGCCGCGGACAGTGGGCTTGATCCAAGCCATCAGGGTGACTTGCCCGATGAGATTGCTCAGGGTGGTGTCCGCACCGGCCGTAATGGACCCATTGTTTCCATCCAGGAATACCGCTCGGTTGCCACTGCCCATGCCGGCAAAGGGTGTTCCGGGTTGACCCGCAAGAGTGCCCCATCTGTTCACGGCGTCTGCGGTCGTGCCGGAGGATCCGGAATTGACGGCGATCGGAAGGGTCTCCAGGGCGGGAGTTGGATAGGTTGGCTCGTTGAAGGGCCAGTAACCCGCCGGGGAATCAGCTAAGACGAGAGTTGAGTAGCCGGAGACGCCACCGAGGATGCCCTTGAAGTGGGTGTCGCATTGAACCGTGGACAGGGCGTAGGGATAGAAGGCGACCTCGTCGATCCACCCGTCAAAGCCGCGGTTGCCGCTGTAGACCAGGGCCGAGGGCATGGGGGTGTCGCCGAGAGTGCCGTTGAAAGGGGTGCCACCGATGCGCAAGGGCATCTGGGTGTTTTGCCGCAATGAAGCGATATTGGCGGGTGTCAGGGTGACGTTGGTGACATTCACGCCATTGATGATCAGCCGGGTGTTGCTCCCGTCGAAGACGCCCACCACATGGCTCCAAGCGCCCGCCTTGACGTTGTATTGAGGTAGGTTGGCATTGTTCACCGTGCCGACATACCCGCTGGCATTGCCGAGCCTGAACTCCACTCGGCCAGCGTTATTAATGTAGAAGAGGTATCCGCTGCGGCTCGATGCGCCAAAGTCGTTCATCATCGACGACAGGGGGCAGAATCCGGTCGCGTCGGCTCCTAAGGTGTTGGGTTTGACCCAGAACTCCACGCTGAAGGAGCCTGATTTGTTGAGAGTAGGATGGTAGTTGATATCTACCTTGGATCCGCACCAACCCAGAGCGTTGGTCGAGTTGTACAATCGGACACAACTGCCCACCCGTCCGGGAAGCCCTGTGGCGGCGGTGAGCACGGCGTAGCCATCGGCGGCGGAGCCCAACTCTCCGAGGTTGGCCAACCGCTTGAGACCGGGAGAGTTGTTGGTTTCATTGAGGCGCCAATACCCCACTGGCCCCAAAGCTTGAACAGTGGAAGCGTAGTCGGCGCGCAGAGGGGTGCGCGCTGTCAAGGCCAACAGAAGCAGGCTCGACAGCAGCGACCCCAGTCGGTGGAGGGTGGGTCGGGTGTTCATGGTTGAGTTGGAAGTGGGAGACGGGCTGCGGGAGAAGTTATTGGTTAATCGGGCGGGTGGTTCGTTCCTGCAACCATTCGACATCTGGGTTGCGCGGGGTGGGGATGTCTGCGGCTGTGGCTGCAGCCTGGACCTTCAGAGGCGGCATGGACCTGCCATCTATCCATCGCTTGATCTCGGAGTGACCATCGGCGAAGGAAAAACCGCAGGCCTTGCTGTGGTAGTAGCCCGGTAGGTCCATGGTGAAGCCGTACAGAGCCGGGTTTCGAGGTTGGTAGCCGGTCATGCGGGTCATGAAATTACCCCAGTTGATGGTGTCCTCGCGTTGGTCGAGGAACACCCAGGTCATTGAGGGGCCGGGTGTCCCTCGCCCCCCGGCTATGTCCCCGAAACGCAGGAAAAGACTGTAATTCTGGTTCTCTGTGGTGGTTTTTCCGGCAAAGCCGCCGAGGAAGAAGTTCATCGACATCGACCGGACTCGGGGCTTTCGCTCACCGTTGACGGTGACAAACGAACGGTCGGACGGGCATTTGTAAACGCTGGCGCTTTGGTTGTACTTCCAGAGGGGGCGTAGGGTGATGTCGGCGGTGGGGTCCCAGTTTTTGCGGTCCGCCGAAAAATTCATTTCGGTGTGGGTCCAGGCGTAATTGTTGTTCGGGTCGTTGGCCTGGGCATTGTGGCTGGCGTAGACGATGAAATCCTGATTGTCCTCTGCGTACATCCTCCAGGCCAACGTGAGTTGGCGGTGGTTGTTCATGCAGTAGATGCCTTGTCCCTTCTGTTTGGCGCGTGCCAAAGCCGGAAGTAGCATTCCCGCCAGAATTGCGATAATGGCGATGACGACGAGGAGTTCGATGAGGGTGAAGCCAGAAGGGCGACGTCGACCGTGATGGGTGTGCAACCTCATGGGCGTTTGGGTTTTGAACGGCCGAGCCCCTACCGAGGCTTACTATTCCTAACAGTTTAAAGATTCCTAAAACCCAACAAACGCAATCAAAATGGTACATAATTGTAAGACTTTATCAAATCTCTGGGGTACCTAGGATCAAAACCACCCAGCCCATGAGGGAAGGGGCACGATTCATCGGAAGAGTTGCCGAAAGATCTCAGGGACCTTGCTAGCAAAGAAGAGGAAGCCTAGGAGGAGGATGAGCGAGAGGGCGAAGAGCCCAAATGCCACAACCCGAAACACTTTAACCCGCTGCTGAAAGCTTTGTGATTCCTGTTCGCGTTGAGTCTTCCAGAGTGCGAACTCCCGCTGGACCAGCACATCGGCCTGCGCCGCGTCCGGGCTTTGGTGCATCCACCATCCAGCCTCCCGTTGGACAAACGACGGCAACTCTGAGGGAAGCTGGGGTACAGGGATCAATTGGTAGCCGCTGACCCGCCAGTACTCGGCGTCTTCCTGAGTCCAGATGCGCGAGATTCCTTGGTTGCGTGTGAGGATCCGCAATCGTTTCCACACGGCAGCCCGACAGGCGTCGGGTTCGACGAACTGGGGGGCAGACAAGGCCTCGCTATGCAGCAGCGCTTGATCGCCTTCCACCAAGAGCCCGATGGCGTGAAGGATTTGTCCGTCCGGATCGGTCACTACATGAAACTCGCTCAAGAACTCCGCTAGCTCGGTGGCGGGAAGACCGGATTGCGACCACAGAAACTCCAAGGCTCCAAGATCGTCGGCCGTGGCGCGACGGGATTCCAGGAATGGGGGCTCCATGACAAGTAGTCTACCTTAAGAAATCGCGTCTTCAATGACCGGCGGCCTGCGTCAATTGAGAACGATGCCTAGGCGGAGGTAGGTCGGAACATCGAGGTCCACGCCTTTGTGCCGGTTTCGCTCGGTGTTGTCGAAGCGGCCGCGCTGGGCGATGTCAAAGTTCATGATCATCTGGGAGTCGGGCCGACGGCGGGAGGGTTTGTTGCGCTGACCACTGAGGATCCGCTGGCGCTGCTCGATGTTCAGTTCTGGGGGCGGTGGGATGAAGCGGGAGTCGGTAGTGGCACGGGTCTCGGGTTCCCGGTTGAAATCTTCACCATTGAAGACGATGGGTGCGCCGCGATGCATCCCTGGTTCGTTGCCCGTTGAGGTCGGCGCGGCGTCGTTCCGGGCAAAGCCCGATCCGACCAGTGGATTGGGGGCCGAGGCGGCGGGGCGTGTGGTGATGGCTGTGACATGGATGTGCCCGGTAAGGGCTGGATCTATCGAGGCGCCCACGATGAGTTCAGCAGTCGGACAGCGTCCTTGCAGGGCTTCGATTAATCGTTCCACCTCGCCGATCTGAAGGTCGTCGCCTCCCGCGACACTGACCAAGATCTCCTTGGCCGAGGTCAGGGCCGACCCGGTGTCGAGGAATGGGTGTGTGAGCAATTGCTCGGCGGCGGCATGGGCCCGGTTCTCTCCGGTTGCTTGTACGGCCGCGAAGGCGCTCTCGGCGTGGCGACCTCGCAGCAGTCGCTCGATGTGGGCGAAGTCTAACGGGATGAGGCCCGGTGCGTTGAGGAGTCGCCACAAGCCCTGGAGGGTCTGGGCCAGTAGTTCATTGGCGAACTGGTACAGCTCGTGAGGGTGGGTGCGGTCATCGTGCATTCGCCGGACCCGCTGGTTTGAGATAGCTAAGACAGCGTCGGCGGAGACGCGCAGACGATCGAGGGCTTCCTGAGCGTACAGAAGCCGTCGTCGTTCGAAGTCGAAGGGGGTCGTGGCGATCACCAGAACCAGTGCCCCGGATTCGCGCGCCGCCCGCGCAATGACTGGAGCGGCCCCGGAACCGGTCCCGCCGCCAAGTCCGGTGATGACGAAGACCAGTCGGGCTCCTTGAGTGAACTCGTGGATGGAGGAAAGGTCGCTCTCAGCGCTCAGTCGCCCGATCTCCGGATCGCCGCCGGCACCGAGGCCGTGGCTTACTGAAAGACCGAGCGTGATTTTCCGGTCGATCAAAGAGAGTCGCAGAGATTCCGGGCTGGTGTCCGCGTGGGCACATTCAAGAGAGCTTCCGGAACGGGCCTGCAGGCCGCTCAGGATCTGGGCGCCCGCGTGTCCGACGGCGATGAAGCGAATCGAGGCATCGTTCATGGAGGTGTGTGGCGAAGGGTTAGCGGAGGAAGGTCAGGACATCGCGGATGCTGAAGCCGGGGCGTGGACGGTTGCGCTGGCGCATGCCGCCATACCGAGCGATACCGATGGCTGTTGCGAATTCCGGATGGGACAGCGTGGCAGAATTGCCGGTGATATTGCGGGAGGTGCCCCGTGTGATCGGGAGTCGGAAAATGCGTTGAGCCAAAGTGTCGATGCCGGGGATGTGGGAGCATCCACCGGACAGGAAGACTCCGGCCCGAGCCTCGTCGAGCAGGCAATTCTCGGCGCAACGCTCGGCGATGAGCTCGAAGAGTTCCTGCAGCCGAATAGACATAATGCGGTGGAGGTGTTCGAGGCTGACCTCCCGATGGGACAGTCCTAGGTCGTTTTCACTGAGCGGGACTAATTGTCCCTGGCTGCCGGAGGCGACCACAGCACTGCCGTGCCGGATCTTGAGGCTCTCGGCCAAGGCGATATTGATCTTCAGGCCCAGAGCGATGTCGTTGCTGAGGTGGTCTCCGCCGAGGGCAAAGACTCCGGAGTGGCGAATGGCTTGACCCTGCTGGAAGACGAATTCGGTGGCGCCGCCCCCGATGTCGATGACCAGGGCTCCGTTTTCTTTGTCTTCGGGGGTCAAGACGGCTTGTGCATTGGCCAAGCCGTTAAAGACCGGTTGGTTCACCTCGATCGAAAGTGATTGAACCAGCCGCATTGAGTTCTGGATCCGCAGGGAATTGCCGTAGATGACATGAACGTGCGCTTCCACCTTGCGACCCAACATGCCGGAGGGGTTGTCGGAGACTTCGACCCCATCGACGCAGATGCGCTGGCGGATCGTGTGCAGAATGGTGTGCTCGGCAGGCAGGGTAATGGCCTTGGCGTTGTTGGCGGCATCGGCCACATCTTGCGGGGTGACCAGGCGGTCGTCCGACGCCACTGGATGCATTCCAGTGTTGTTGAAACCCTCAATATGGCGGCCGGAGACCCCCAGGAACAAATTGCGGACCGTCACCTGGGCCTGCTCCTCGGCATTGCCCAAGGCTGAGCGGACATCCTCCTGCGCCTTGGCCAGGTCGACGATTTCTCCCTTGCGGACCCCGTGCGATTTAGCCTGCCCGATTCCGAGCAGCGTGAACTCGCCGCGCTCGTTTTCCTCGCCGATGGCGGCGCAGATCTTCGAGGTTCCGATCTCGAGGCCGACTAGGATTGGGGAGTCCTTAAACATGGGATCGTCGGGGGATGCGTTTGGGTTTGAGACGGCTGCCCCGTTCGGGGGCTTCAGACGGAGTGGGCACCGATGGGGGTGCGTTCCAGCGGATAGGGGAATTCTGGGAGACGCTCAGGTCCAGACTCTGAATTATTCGCGATTCTTTTAGTTCCTTGAGCTGACGCAAGATGTCGCCCCAGCGCTGCAGTTGGCTGCCGTAGTCGCGGGCCGCGAAGGTGATCTCCGCCGAGGTATCGGTGGTTACCATCAGGACACCGGGCTCGGCGATGGAGATTGTTTGGATGTCGGGCAGTGATCCGGGTTCAGCCGATTCGTAGGTCTTGACGAATTCGAGCGCCCGAAGCGTGTCGGCCTGGGCAGTGGGCCGCTGGGCATGATAGCCGATGAGCACCGGCAGTGCTGACTCAGCGGCCACAGCCTCGGTCGGAGCGCTGGAGGGATCCAGGGGCAGTAGCAGATGGCCCGATTCGTCGAGAAGGTAACGGGCTTGGAGCCCGTTCTTCGACAAGGGCTCGACGGCGACCAGCGGGAGCCGCTCCCGAATGCGGATGAGTAGGCTACCGGGGAATTCAGCGATGATGCGGGCCGAGGCGATGCGGGGGTGGTTCTGCAGGCGATCCCGCAATTGGGGAAGATCCACTGAGAGAATGTTTCGGCCCAGTGGAATGCCAGCTAGGCGGCGCACCTCCTCGGGTGAGAGCACCCCGTCGACCTCGACAATGACTTCTCGAATGGCCAGTGCCGGGATGCGATTGATCCAATTTTCGCGAAGCCACCATCCGCCTACCGCCACCGAGGCCATGAGAGTGAGGAGCACCGAGGTTCGGATAATCCAGCGCCGCAATCCGGGGTGAGCGTCACCGGATCCGTCGGCCGACAGCTTCGCCTGGAGAACGGTGCCTCCTTTGGGGCGTCTGCGGTTTTCGTGAGATCGGCCGAACATGGGTTATCTGGAGTTCGCCTGTCTGCGGAGGGCGAGTCGCACCATGCGCTCGCAAAGTTGCGGGAATGAGATACCAGCGGCTGCGGCAGCCTTGGGGAGCAGACTGGTTTCGGTCATGCCTGGTAGCGTGTTGACCTCGAGGACCACCGGCGATCCGTCTGGGCGTACCATCACATCGACCCGGGCATAGTCTCGGCCACCGATGGCGTGGAATGCAGACAGTGCCGATTGCTGAATCTGGTGGGTGACGGCCGGTTCGAGGTCTGCAGGACAGAAATAGTCCGTCCGTCCGGCGGTGTACTTGTTGTTGTAGTCGTACGAGCCCGACTTGGGGCGGACTTCTACCACGGGGAGCGCTAATCCCTCGAGAATGCCCACGGTGGTCTCTCGTCCGATGATTCGCTCTTCCATCAGGACTTCACCGCCATGACCCAGTGCCTCAGCGAGCGCGCGGGGAAAGTCTTCGATGTGGTCGACGAACTGAAGCCCTACACTCGATCCCTGGCGGGTGGGCTTTAGGACGACAGGCGTTTGCCAGCCCTCTGGCCACCGGACCGAGGCATCGATGAACCGCTCGAATCGGGCCGTAGCAACACCGGCCTTTAGGCAGCGACGTTTGGTAAGAATCTTGTCGAAGGCGTAGAGCGAGGCCGACACGCCGCAACCGGTGTAGGGCAGTCCCAGCTCTTCGAGTTCCGATTGGACGGTGCCGTCTTCGCCGTAGGTGCCGTGCAACGCCAAGAAGACCACCTGAGTACCCGCGGGGATTTGTAAGTCACCCGGAATGGGATCCAATTCGTCCACGTGGTATCCAAGGGACTTCAGTGCCGAGGCGACGGCGGCGCCAGAGCGGAGGGAGACCTCGCGTTCCGCCGAGGGGCCTCCGCGCAAGACGGTGATGTGGAGGGGGGAGCTCATGCGTCTTCGCCGACGATTTCCACTTCGGTCTCCAGTTCAATGCCCCGGAGTTCACGGGCACGGGTGCGGACTTGTTCGATTAATTCAAGAATGTCTGAAGCCCGCGCCTGACCCAGATTCACAAAGAAGTTGGCGTGGACGTCGCTGACCATGGCATCCCCGACGCGGGCGCCTTTGAGACCTAGTTCATCGAGCAGTCGTCCCGCAGGCAGGGTGGGTTGCGGGTTTTTGAAGGTGCAGCCGGCGCTGGGTTGATTGGGTTGGCTAGTCCAACGTTTTTTAGAGAACTGGCCCATCTTGGCGCGGATGACTTCAGCGTCGTCGGGACGGCCGCGGAGAACCGCACCCAGCGCGATGTGGGTTCTCAGCAACGGACAAGCCCGATACTCCACGGGCACCTCTTGGGCGGGCAGCGTCAGGATTTGTCCTGAGGGACTCATGCAGCGCAATTCTTCTAAGGTGTCGAAGGTCCAGGCTCCCATGGCGCCGGCATTCATCCGCAGGGCGCCGCCCAGACAGCCGGGGATGCCCTCGAAAAATTCCACGCCACCGAGTCCGGCACGTCGGGCTTCGTGAGCGATGTCCTTGAGTCGGGCTCCAGCGCCGGCGGTGATCCGTTGGCCTTCCAGTTCGATGCGCGAGAAGTGGGGGTGGGACAGAGAAAGTACAATTCCCCGGATACCTCCGTCGCGGACCAACAGGTTGGAGCCACGACCCAGGAGAAACAAAGGGATGCCGCGCAGATGGGCAATTTCCAGCGCGCTCGCTAGAGCGTTGTCGGAGCTGGGTTCGATGAATAAATCGGCCGGGCCACCCACCCGAAGGGTCGTGCGTCGGGCCAGTGGTTCGTCGCGCCGGACGATGGTTTCTGGCGGCAAGACGATTTGTAAGTCGCGAAAGGCGTTGGAAATATCCTCGGCATGCGCGGCGGCCGCTTCAATGGACGGACTGACCGGTTCCTGGCTGAGTCGGAGCGGTGTGTTCATGCGGCCTCCTTGAAGGGAATCCAGCGATGAGCCGAAGGCAGGGCGCGTGAGACGGTGGTCCTGCGGACGGCTTGGGTGAAGGGTTGGCGAAGGTGTTCGAGGATGCTCTGGGCAATGAGCGAGGCTGCCTCAGGGCGATCAATCTCGACCAAAGCCCGCTGCATGGAGGTCCGCAAAGCGGTGTTGCGGAGCAGGGTCAGGACCTCCGATTGGAGTCGCTCCGGATCGGGGTTGGATTGGGAAAGTAATACGGCCGCACCACATCGGGCCAACGCGTCGGCATTGTGGAACTGGTGATTGTCTTGGGCTGTCGGTAGCGGGATCAGGATCGATGGAATTTGCAGGGCCGCCAACTCGGCCAGCGATGAAGCTCCAGCCCGACTAATCACAGCGTCGGCCGCGGCCAGGGCTAAGTGCATTTCTTGGAGGAACGGGCGAACCATCGATCGCCGACCCAGCGGGTGATGGGCCGCTGCGACGGTTGCCAGGTCCGGTGTCCCTGAGAGGTGGATGAATTGGAGGTCAGGAGCTGCGGTCGCCAATCCCGGCAGGGCGGCGCAAACCCACTGATTGAGGCCGCGGGCTCCCTGACTGCCGCCGGTGATGAGGAGTACCGGTTTGTCCGGGTCAAGATCCAGGCACACCTTGGCCGACCGAGAGTCGCGATGAGGACGCAACTGGGAGATGTTTTCGCGGACTGGAGTACCCGTGCAGGTCACGCGGGTGTGTCCCAGGCGAGCGACGGTCTCGTCGAAACCAGTGAAGGCCTCGCGCGTCCAGGGGGCCATCAACCGGTTGGCCCGTCCGGGGATGGTATTGGATTCATGAAGGAAGGTCGCTGCGCCCAATTGACGCCCCGCCAGCATCGGTGGCGCGGCCGTGAAGCCACCCATTCCTAGAATGGCGTCCGGCGGGCGCTGGAAAATTGTACGGTTAAGGAATTGTCGTCGGGCAGATTGCCAAGCGCGGGCGAATCCCAGGAGGAAAGCTCCGTAGTTACGGCCTTGCAGGCCCACCGCGGGCAGTGTCGCTATCTGGAGGCCGGTTAACCCCCGGACCGCCGCCTGATCGACCTCCTTAGGCGAAATCAGCAGCGTGACCTGGGCTCCGCGAGCCCCGAGTTCCCGGCCAACTGCCAGGCCTGGAAACAGGTGTCCACCGGTTCCTCCGCAGGCGATGGCGACGTGGGTGTTGGCGACGTGGGTATTGGCCACGTGGCTATTGGAGCCAGGGTTGGATCTCATTGGGTCGGCAGGGATTCCAGTTCTGAGATTTCGAATGGATTGCTTCCGCTGGGGTGAGGTGCCTGAGACGTCTCCGGTGCGCGGCGGGCGATCGAGAGCAGGAGTCCCACGAGCGCTAGCATGCTGACCGCGCTGGAACCTCCGCGGCTGACGAAGGGCAGTGGCATTCCCTTGTTAATTATTGAGTTGGTCACCACTGCGATGTTGATCATCGCCTGGCTGGCGATGAGGAAACCAATGCCGCCGGCCAGCAGTCGTCCTTCGACGTCTGCTGCCCGTGAGGCGATCCGCGCCGAGCAGAGCAGGATGACGACGAAGGCGATGAGCACGCCCAGCGTGAAGAAGAGCCCCAACTCTTCGCCGATCACCGGGAGGATGAAGTCGGTGTGCTGTTCTGGGATGGTTAGTTTGATCACTCCGGATCCGAGCCCGACTCCCTCCAATCCGCCCTCCCGTAGAGCCGCCAGCGACTTGAGAGCCTGGGAACCCGTGGTCTGAGGGAAGAGTTCCGGATGCAGAAATGCATCCATCCGGTCCCGGACCATTTTGCTGGAATTGTAAAAGTGGAATGCCAGTCCGGCCCCGAGGAGGGTTGGAATGATGGCGTACAGCTTGCGCATGCCGCTCAGGAGCAAGACTACCACGGTGACCATTCCAAAGAGAATCATGGTTCCGCGGTCCGGTTGTTTGTACAGCAATCCGAGGAATGGCACGATGACCAGCCCCGGCAAAACCAAACCCCATAGAAGGGTTGAAAACGTACCGCCGAAACGCATGCGTGGCCCGAACCGGGCCCCCCAAGCTGCCAAGGTCAGCAGCAAGGGGATCTTGGCGAACTCCGCCGGTTGCATACCAAAAATCCAACGCTGGGCACCATTGCGGTAGGTGCCCGCGGGCGAGAGCACCATCGCTAAAATCACGATGGCAGCCCCATAAAACAACCAGTGCCGCTTGATCCAGATGCGGTAGTCCTTGCGCCACAGCCAGCACATGATGGCAGCCCCTACGACGATGGCTACCGCCTGGGTTGTAACGAGGTTTAAGAACCGGGACTCCATCATGAGGGCACTGGCCAGCATGGTGAAGCTGAGGGCCAGCAACAGGCTAACGGTCAGCAGCAACAGGATGGAGGTGGAGCGCATCGCAGATGGAGCTCAAGTGGGGTCGGGACGTCCGTCCGTGCGGCCGGACGTCCCTGGATCAGATTCCTTTAGCGGCCCGTGCTGGCCGGCGGCAGGGTGGGCAATGTCTCGACTGGGGCCTTGGAGGCCGGTTCCGCAGTCTCCGTGGCGGTCGCTTTGCCGGGGATCTTGAGTTTCTGACCGACGTTGATCTTATCGCTGGTCAATCCGTTGGCGGCGCGGATTGCTTTAGCGGTGGTTCCTTGCTTCTTGGCGATCTTGCTGAGGGTGTCGCCTCCTTTGACCGTATACGACGAGGTCGCGCCCGCCGTATCGGGTTCTTGGTTTAAGATCGCTTTCGCGGGGGTGGGTACGGTGGCGGATGCGCTGGCCGCAGGAATTTGGATCGTCTGGCCCACCTTCAGCTTGCCTAGGTCGACACTCGGGTTGGCATC
The DNA here is from genome assembly GCA_945893185.1 of Akkermansia muciniphila. GTDB lineage: Bacteria > Verrucomicrobiota > Verrucomicrobiia > Limisphaerales > UBA9464 > SXXZ01. The sequence goes on from CAMDDW010000056.1 coordinate 15,854, forward strand.
CTTGAGAGCCTTGAGGGAGACCCCGTGGGTCTTGGCGATATTGTAGGCGATGTCGCCGCTCTTAATCTTGTACTCGGAGGCGGCCCCGGTGTTCTCGTGGGTCGCGGAGCCGCCCGGGGCGCTGGTGCCAAGATCCGGAGGGGCGATGGGTTGTGTCGTCAGGTTGGTGGCGATCGCACTGTGGCCTGGGAATGTTACGATCCCTCCCGGAGGAGTGGCTGCCGTGTTGGTGTCCAGACCGTGGGGCTGAACAAGGCCGATGGAGTCGATACCCCCGGTTCCGGGTTGCACGGCCAGTTCAGTTTGGTTGGTGGCGGCAGGGGGCTCCGTGCTGGTGACGGAACTCTCTTTGTTGCAACCATTGAGTAGTACCACCAAGAACACCGCCACATGGGCGCTGAAAATGAAGGCGGCGATGCTGAAGGTGGATTTGCTCTTGGCGGCCTGTTCCAGTTTGGAGCCAGGCAGCAGCGGGGAGTTGGGGATGCTCATGGGGTTAGGCGGATAGACGGTGCGTCGTGGGTCGAGGATTGAGTTATGTCGGATCCGTACCGAACCGGGTCCTCCACCCGGGTCGAGACGAAAGTGAGTGTGGTCGTGATTGAAAGGACCAGGAAACGGTGAAGCTCACCGCATCCGAAATTGGGAAATGGTTTAGGTTGGCCGGGACTTGTGGGCGCGTCTGTCGGGATGCTAGATGAGTCTGGGTGTGCACGGATGGCCGCTGCGATGCGGGTCCGGGGCCTGTTGAGGCCGCCGTTTACCGCTGATGAAGTCTCAATTAAACAACCCAAACCGGTGGGATCAAGGAACATCCGGTTCAAGATGCAGATCGGTGATCCAGTGGGGCTGAAAAGACCGGTGCAGGTGTGATTTGAGGCGTGGAGACTCATCGGATCTTGAGGGTGCTCAGCGCCAACACAGCGCACAGAATTCCAGCAATGTAGAAGCGGATGACAATCTTCGATTCCTTCCATCCCTGCTTCTGGAAATGGTGGTGGAGGGGGGCCATCCGGAAGATGCGTCGACCCTCCCCGAACTTGTGGCGGGTGTATTTGAACCAACCCACTTGCAGCATCACGCTGAGCGCTTCGGCAACAAAGACTCCGCCGGCGATAAGGAGGACGAGCGGTTGGTGAATTAGGACGGCCATGATGCCGAGTGCACCGCCCAGGGCCAGTGATCCGGTGTCGCCCATGAAGACCTCGGCGGGATGACAGTTGAACCACAGGAAGCCTAAGGAAGCCCCGATGAAGGCGGCACAGACCACTGTCAGTTCGCTGGCCCCCCGAACGTGCGGAATCTGGAGATAGGTAGCCAGCTTCACGTTGTCGGACAGGTAGGTCAGGATCAGCATGACCGTCGCTACGATGAGGGTGCAACCGATGGCCAACCCATCCATGCCATCGGTCAGATTCACCGCGTTGGAACTGCCAATGATGGTCAGTGCCACCAGCGGGATACCAATCCAGGGGACGGAGCGGAGGATGGGGTCCTTAAAAAACGGGATCTGGATGTCGGCCACTAGAGAGCGGGTGGAGGGGAGTTGCCACAGATAGACCCCGACCACCAGGGCGAGCACGATTTGCACGACCCACTTGACCCGGGATTGGGCACCGGCCGCGTTCTGCCGCGAGACCTTCAGCCAATCGTCATAAAATCCTAAAAAAGCCAAGACCATCAACGAAAGCATGGTCAGCAGCACCAGTGTGTTTGGTCGGGCCCAGAGGAACACGGAGATGTCCAAGACCAGCAGGATTAAAACACCACCCATGGTGGGTGTTCCTCGCTTGGCCAAGTCGGCCGCCGCCGCCGTAGCATCGCCGGGATTGCGGACATCCTTGGGCTGGTAGTCTTGACGGAATTTGAGGTTCCGAAGCCCTTCGATGACCGGTGGGCCTAGGAGCCAACTCAGTAGCAGAGCAGTGATGGCCGCGCCCGCGCTGCGGAAGGTGACGTACTTGAA
>CAMDDW010000057.1:0-17577 GCA_945893185.1 Akkermansia muciniphila
CTTGATCGCCGCCGTCACCTGCCGCCAACTCGACGTCGCCGGCCGCTTCTCCGGCCCCGACGCCTGGCTCCAAGGCCACGCCCTCTGGCACCTCCTCACCGCCACGAGCCTAGGGTGCTCGTATTTCTATTACCGCAGCGCGCCGGCAAGCGCTGGCATTAGAAAAAATCGGAAAATTAAAACTGATAGGGATTTGCTTTTTAACGCTCCGCGATAGAGGAACGTTGGTTTTATCGATGACGGTTTTTAGGAGTCACGAAACGAAGCTAGATTTGGAATGTCTAGGACCTCAGGCGCTGTGACCTGACCTCGTTGGATGGACTGGCTTCATGGAGCCCTCAAAGAAGCGGCTTCAGCGATCTTTTCGTTGGCCGCTATTACCCGTTGAATTCGCAATCAGTAACGATAAAAGTAGTTATTTACTAAACTTGCAGCCGTTTCAACGCTTCGGCCAATTGACGATTCTTGGTGTGGGTGTAGCCGCTGTGGCTCTTGAGGTCGGCGTGGCCGCTGAGCTTCATTCGGAGTTCGGCCGGGATATCCGCGGCAGCTAGGGCTGAGATGAACGTGTGACGCAGGGAATGGAACCCTCGCTCATTCTGTTTACGCCGGGCGCCCGAGGTGGTTTTGCCGGCGGACACACCGGCCTCCCGCATGATCGAGGCAAACTGCAGGGACAGTCCGTAGGCGCCGCCGGTTTCCGCCTCGGCAAGAGTCGAAGTCAGGAAGGCTGCAGCCTGATCACCAGCCTGCGATGCCACGGCTGCGATGCCACGGCTGCGATGCCACGGCTGCGATTCTATCACTCCAAGCTTTCAGGAACTTGACTCATGTTTTCCTGTGGTTTCTCACAAACAAAGGGGGGAATTTTGTTTCCTCTTGCTTCATGATTGATCTTCAAAAACCTCAATAAAACCCGATTTTTTGAATAATTTGAACCTGGCTAGTGCGGGTTCGAGTCCCGCCTGCGGCACCAACACGGGTATCCTCCTCCGGATCGGATCAAATTCGGGGCTTCCGGGGGCGCGAAAACATGGGTCTGTCGTCCCTTGTTTTGGTCTCTCTGGTTTTTTAGGGCGATTCGCCACATTTCTGTTGCGGGGGTTTGACGTCAATGTCTTTATGTAACACATAAATCAGCATAAATCAGCCTACAAATCAGCATGAGACTCCCAATCCAAAATAAGCTTTTGGCTCTGTCGCTGGCCCTCTTCGGGCTCAGCGCTTCAGCTGGCAATGATATCGAGCCGGGTAAGGAAACTTACTCGGTAGTATTCGCTCCGAAACCCATCGTTCTTGATGGAAATCTCGGCGAATGGGCCGGTGTGCCGGTGCTAGCCGATCCGAAGTTCTCGGTGCCCAAGGGTTCCGGCGCTGCTGGAACAGGCAAGTATGTGCTCTTTGAGGAGTACGGTGGCGGCACTTGGTCGGGTCCGGATGACCAGACCTCGGCCGTGCAAATCGTCTATGATGCCGACAACGTCTATTTCGGCTTCGTCGTGACCGACGACTACCACGAAAACGCCGCCAAGAGCGCGTGGAATGGTGACTCGATCCAGTTGATGATCGCCAGCGCCGACCGCACCAAGCAGGTGGCTCTGTACAACTACGCTCTCGGTGGCGTTGAAGTCAATCTGGGCGAGACCATCGTGATGCACGAGGCCGGTCCCGGTGGGACTGAGGCGATCGTGACCCGCAATGGCGCCAGCAAGCGCACCACTTACGAGATCAAGCTCCCGAAGGCCTCCTTGGCCATCGAGAAGCTCGAGGGTGGCGTGAAGTTCGGTTTGGGCATGGCCATTAATGACGGTGACAGCGGCGCTGGCCAGAATGGTCAGAAGGGCTGGGGCGGTCTGGGTGCCCACGCCATCGTGTTCGGCAAGACGCCGGGCGAGACGGCCGAGATGACGTTGAAGAAGAAGAACGACATCGAGCCGGGTAAGGAGTTCTACACCGTCAACCGCGCTCAGGGAGCCATCGTCCTCGATGGTAAGCTCGACGAGTGGAAGGGTGTGCCTGTTCTGGCTGACCCGAAGTTCTCGGTGCCCAAGGGTTCCGGACCGAACGGCAAGTATGTGCTGTTCGAGGAGTACGGTGGCGGCACTTGGTCCGGTCCGGATGACCAGACCTCGGCCGTGCAAGTTATCTTCGATACCGACAACGTCTATTTCGGCTTTGTCGTGACCGATGATTACCACGAGAACGCGGCCAAGAGCGCGTGGAACGGGGACTCCATCCAGTTGATGATCGCCAGCGCCGACCGCACCAAGCAGGTGGCTCTTTACAACTACGCCCTTGGTGGAGTGGAAGCCGATCTGGGCGAGACCATCGTCATGCATGAGGCCGGCCCCGGTGGTACCGAGGCGGTCGTGACCCGCAATGGGGCCACCAAGCGCACCACCTACGAGATCAAGCTCCCGAAGGCTTCGCTGGCGATCGAGACCCTGCAGGGCGGCGTGCAGTTCGGTCTGGGCATGGCCATCAATGACGGTGACAACGGCGCTGGCCAAAACGGCCAAAAGGGCTGGGGCGGCCTGGGTGCTCACTCGATTGTGTTTGGCAAGACTCCGGCCGAGACGGCTTTGTTCACCTTGAGCTCGGTCGTTCCGAACGATATTGAGCCGGGCAAGGAATACTACACAGCCAGCGCTGTGACCAAGCCGATCGTCCTCGACGGCAAGCTCAACGAGTGGAGCGGCGTGCCGGTCCTCTCGGATCCCAAGTTCTCGGTACCCAAGGGTTCCGGTGCGGCCGGCACGGGCAAGTACGTGCTGTTTGAAGAGTACGGTGGCGGCACTTGGTCGGGTCCGGATGACCAGACTTCAGCGGTTCAGGTCGTTTATGATGCCGACAGCGTTTACTTCGGTTTCGTCGTGACCGACGACTACCACGAAAATGCCGCCAAGAGCGCGTGGAACGGTGACTCCATCCAGTTGATGATCGCCAGTGCCGATCGCCAGCAGCAGGTGGCGCTCTACAACTACGCCCTGGGTGGCGTGGACGGTAATTTGGGCGATGTGATCGTCATGCATGAGGCCGGTCCCGGTGGAACCGAGGCGGTCGTGACCCGCGACACCGCGACCAAGAAGACCTACTACGAAATCAAGCTCCCGGCTGCCGCGATCGGCAAGACCGCGCCGCTCACCTTGGGCGCGCAGTTCGGTTTGGGCATGGCCATCAATGACGGCGACAACGGCTCTGGCCAAAACGGTCAGAAGGGCTGGGGCGGTCTGGGTGCTCACTCCATCGTGTTCGGCAAGTCCCCGAAGGAAACCGCGTTGGTGTCCCTCGGAACGGCCTCTTCGGGCGCTGACCGCTTGTTCCTCTCGGCCATCAATCCGAGCATCATCACCTTCTCGTTCCGCGCGAATGACAAGGGCGGTTCGATCGTTGCTGCCAATGGCATTAAGTTGACCATCGACGGACAGCTCGTGACGACCACCGTGGCTCCGAAGAACGACGACGCGACCGACGTGACCTACACCCGGGCGACTCCGTTCGCTGCCGGAGATCACACCTACAAGATCGAAGTCAAGGATAGTCAGGGCAACACGGTGACCGATGCGGGCACCTTCATTGCTTCGCAGGTGGGTATTTTGACGGCCGCCCATCAGGCGACGTCGGTCGACAAGACCAAGGCGGGCTTCATCTGGCGCATCGTCCAGAACGAGGCCATGACTTCCAAGTCTTTGGATGACGTTGAGTTGGCCTTGCTCGGTACGTTGAAGGACGAAACCGGCGCGGTCATCGACAACTTGGCCAACGACGGCGAGCCGGGCAATGCCTTGGGCGCAGGCGTCAAGGACGGTAAGACCGTCAAGTTCGAGATCGCCACCACGATCAACCTCAACGCCGTTATCCCTGCGAGTGCGGGCACCTTCCCTGAAGACGAAGCAATGCCCGGTGTTCCGGGAATCGGCGGTTTGTCTTACGGCATTGCTGCCGAACTCACGACCTTCGTCGAGCTTCCCGCTGGTGTGGTGACGCTGGGCATCGCTTGCGATGACCGCTTCCGCGCTCAGGGCGGCCCGATCGGCAAGCCTACAGATGGCATCCTCCTCGGTGAGGGTGGCCTCGAGCTGAACGGCAACACCGCCACGGGTCTCACCAGATTCTTCGTGCAGGACGCCGGCATCTACCCGGTGCGCATCCTGTTCCAAGACAACGGTGGTGCCGCCCACATCGAGTTGGCCAGCGTGAAGGCCAACGGCGACAAGGTGCTGGTGAACGACCTCGACAACGGTGGCTTCAAGGCCTACCGCGTGGGTGTCGCTCCGGCCAAGTCCACCCGCGTTGCAGTGGGTAAGGTTCCGGCTGGTCTGACCGGCACGGCGCTGACCGGCGTGACGTTGTCTGAGTCTACCAAGACCGTGACGGCGGATCTGCCGATCACCGGCGCGTCCGGCTTCCTCACCATCACCCCCTCCGTGACGATCATCTCGATCAAGAACGTGGGCGGCAAGTTGGTCATCACCTACCAGTAAGGCATCGGGTCACGGACTTCGTGGCTTGAAATCAGGAGGGGTTGGTCTTCGGACCAGCCCCTCTTTTTTATCGGCGCGCCCAGCAGTGCGCAGTTTCCGATTTTCTCGACGTTCCGGGAGTGGTCAATTTCAACGTTCCAAGGCATCTTGGACGATAATTCCAAAGGACATGCGACGGTTCATCCCAGAAACGTTCACGGTGAGCGGCCAGAGCGCCGTCGATGCCGTCCTTTCGCTCGCTGAACTCTTCCTCATCGGTTTGTTTTTTTGTGGGGCCGATGGTTTCGCTGCCGACCTGCCGCCCAAGACCGGAGTAATTGCGACCTCTTTTCGGAAGGTCTCTCCGGCCTCCGATAGTCCTGTGGGATTTCGCTCAATGGTTCCCCAGGAAATTGGGCTCGCCTTCACCAACGCGATGACCGGCGACTTGTACCTGACCAATGCGGTGGCTCACAACGGGGCCGGCGTGGCCATCGGCGATGTGGATGGCGACGGTTGGGCCGATGTGTATTTGTGCAATTTGGAGGGGCCGAATCGGTTGTTCCGTAATCGGGGTCAGTGGCGGTTTGAAGCCATGGACTTGCCTGAGGTCGCTTGTGCCGACCAGCGCTCCACCGCGGCCGCTCTGGTGGATGTCGATGGCGACCGGGATCTCGATTTGCTAGTCAATGGCATCGGTGTCGGCACTCGGCTTTTCCTGAACGACGGCCGCGGTTCCTTTTCTGAAAAGAAGGACTCGGGCTTGTCCCCGACGGCCTCGGCGACTTCGATGGCGCTGGCCGACATCGACGGCGACGGGGACCTCGATCTCTACTGCACGCACTTCATCGATGTGATGCGTCTGGCCGATCCCACCACCCGCTTTGCCCTCACTCGCAAGGGCGATGGCTGGGAGGTGTCCAAGATCAATGGCGAATCGACCCGCTCACCCAAATGGAAGGGCCGCTTCGAGGCGCTGCCCGATGGCAAGGTCCGTGAGTTGCCGGAGGTGCACGGGTTGTATCTCAATGAAGGGCAAGGACGGTTCCGGGCCATCGAGAACGAGCCCGGCACGTTTTCGGATGCGCAAGGAAAGCCGTTGGCGCCCTATCGCGATTGGGGGCTGGCCGTGATGTTTCGCGACATCAATGGTGACGGAGCACCCGATCTCTATGTCTGCAACGACAACACCTCGCCGGACCGCGTCTGGATCAATCAAGGCCGGGGTCAGTTTCGGGAACTGGAGGCGCTGAAGCTGCGCCATACCAGTCGCTCGGCCATGGGGGTTGATTTCGCCGACATCAACCGGGACGGATACGACGATTTCTTCGTAGTCGACATGCTGGCCCGGGAACACCGGTTTCGAATGACCCAATTGGTTCGGGATCGTCCCACGCTGGCTGAGCTGGATCTCTCCGAGGCGCGGCCCCAGTTCAATCGAAACACACTCTTTCTGGGGAGTCCAGGTGGCTACTTTACGGATGTGGCTTGGATGGCAGGTTTGGCCGCCTCCGACTGGACTTGGTCCACCCTGTTCCTCGATGTCGACCTCGATGGCTACGAAGACCTGCTGCTCACCAATGGCTTCGAATTCGATGTGATGGATCAGGACAGTCACACTGAAATCAAGGACTCGGGCCGTCGCCTCACCGACAATCAGCTCAAGCGCTCCATGCAACTGCATCCCCGGTGGCGCACGCGCAATGCGGCCTTTCGCAATCAGGGCCAAGGTCGGTTTCAGCCCGCGGGCACCCAATGGGGCTTTGACTTGGAGGGGATTTCCTACGGCATGGCGGCCGGGGATCTCGACAACGACGGAGACCTCGATTTGGTCGTTAATAATCTCAATGCCCCGGCCTCGATCTACCAAAACACGGGTCCAGGTTCCCGGGTTGCGGTCCGGTTGCGGGGACAGGCTCCCAACACGCAGGGGATCGGGGCGCGAATTTCGCTAATATCGCCTCGGTTCACCCAGTCGCAGGAAATGATTGCCGGCGGCCGTTATTTGTCGGCCGATGAGACCTTGAGAGTCTTCGCCTGGGATGCTCGTGCGGATGCGGGCGCTCGGCTCAAGGTGCGTTGGCGCAGTGGTCGCGAAACGCTCATCGAGGGAATTGAGGGCAATGCTATTTACGAAGTGGCCGAGCCGTCGGACGGGCCTCTGGTTCCAGTCCCGGCGCCCGAGGTTCCTGGGACATGGTTTGAAGACCAGACGGCGGCCTTGAATCACCATCACGTAGACGACGAATTCGATGACTGGGCCCGCCAGCCCACCTTGCCCCGACGCCTGAGTCGTCTCGGCCCCGGTGTGGGGTGGTACGACATCGACGGCGACGGCTGGGAAGAGTTGCTGGTGGCCGGTGGGCGTGGGGGTGGCTTGGGCGTTCTCCGAGTTCAGCAGAGCTCGCAGGGATTAGTATGGAGCGCTGTGACGAATGGGCCAATAGCCCATGCGGATCAAGGGGCCGTGATGGGATGGCCGGATGGTCTGGGCGGCCGCCGGGTATTGGTTTCGGTGTCTAATGGCGAACTCCCCTCAGGATCGCTCTCAAAGCTCGAAGTGTATTCCAACGGGGCCTGGGCTCAGCCGGAGACATTGCCTTCGGGCACCAATGCCATTGGAGCCCTGGTCAGCATGGATGTGGATGGCGATGGGGATTTGGATGTCTGGGTCGGTGGTCGCAGCCGGACGGCCCGGTATCCCGAATCTGTGCCCTCGCAGTGGTGGCTGAACGAGAAGGGTCGATTGGTGGTGGACCCGCGCCGCAGCGCCGCGTTTGCGTCGATCGGCATGGCTACCGGAGCCTGCGCGGTGGACCTCGACCGAGATGGTGACAGCGATTTGGTGGTGGCCACCGAATGGGGGCCGGTTCGCATTTTCATCAATGACGGAACGGGTTTCCGCGAGGCCACCGAAGTCTGGGGGATGGCCGGTCACCCAGGGCTTTGGTCGGGTGTGGCCACCGGTGATTTCAATGGCGACGGACTTCCGGACTTAGTTTGCGGGAATTGGGGGCGTAATTCGCAGTATGAATGGAACCAGCCCACTGACTTGCGTCTCTTCTATGGCGACTGGGCCGGGGATAGCGTGATTCAAATCCTCGAGGCGTGGCGCTCGGGATCCGATTGGTGGCCGGTCCATGATCGGAGCTGGTTGTCGCAGGGTATTCCTAAGATTGCCTCGGAATTCAAATCCCACACCGAGTTTTCCCAAGCCACGATCCCGGCCATCCTGAAACGTCTGGGGGTCACCGCAGCGCCCTGGGTAGGGGCCTCCGAGTTGTCTTCCATGGTCTTTCTTAATCGCGGTTCCCGTTTTGACGCGGTGCCGTTGCCGATGGAGGCACAGAGGGCTCCGGTGTTTTCTGTCCATGTGGGCGACTTGGATGGCGATGGGTTGCAAGACCTGCTTTGTTCCCAAAACTTTTTCGGAACCGCCTCGGATTTGACCCGTGAAGACGGCGGTTATTGCCTGGTGTTGCAGGGCCGCAGAGACGGCACTTTTGAATTCTGGGATCCGCATGTCTCCGGCATCCGGGTGTTTGGGGAACAACGCGGTGCGGCTCTGGGTGACTTTGATCACGATGGTCGGCTGGATGTGGTGATGAGTCAGAACCATGGAGCCACCCGGCTCTTTCGTAATCGCGCGGCGGTGCCGGGACTGCGAGTGGTGCTCAAGGGAAACTCAGGCAATCCCGACGGCGTGGGTGCCGAACTCCGCCTCGAAGATGGGCAGGGGCGCCTCGGTCCCCTGCAAACGGTCGGGGCAGGCAGCGGTTACTGGTCGCAGGATGCGGCCGTGCGGGTTCTGACGAGCTCGAACAATGCGGTTGCCCTGCGAGTCCGATGGCCGAATCGTCCGGAGCAACGCGTTTCCTTAACCCCGTCCCAGAAGACGGTGGAAGTCTCTCAGCCTCCTGCGCCATGAAGTGTTTTGTGAATTTTTTGATCTCTGCCTGTCTGATCGCGCTGCTGGGGTCGGGTGTCGGCTGTGGCAATGATGCGTCCCCAGCCGCCGCGCCAGTTTCGGTGCCGGTGCCGGTGCCGGTGACCAACATGGTCCGCATCTCGGCAGGAACCTTCCAGCGCATCCGGTTTCCGGTGACGTTGACTCGGGATTTTTGGATCGGGAAATACGAGGTCAGTCAGGGGGAATTTCAGGCGGTGATGGGACTCAACCCGAGCCATTTCACGGGCTTGAGCAATCATCCCGTCGAGAAAGTGTCCTTCGTTGCTGCGAGCAATTACTGCGTGAAAGTGACCGCGCAGGAACGGGGGCAAGGGCACTTGCCCGAGGGTTTCGAGTATCGCCTCCCTACGGAGGCCGAGTGGGAGTACGCCTGTCGCGCTGGCTCCACCAACCGGTTTTACTTTGGGCCAACTCTGGACGGCGGAGAAGCCCATGCCTGGACCGCGGAGAATTGCGAGGCCACCACGCATCCGGTCGGCGGCAAGTTGCCCAATGCCTGGGGCTTGCACGACATGCATGGCAATGTGTGGGAGTGGTGCTCGGATTGGTTTGAGCCCTATCCGGCCAAGCCCCTGACCGATCCCACGGGCCCTGCCACCAGCGGCACCAACAAGTACAAGGTCTTCAAGGGCGGGGGATGGAATCAGGACCTTCAGTATGCCGGAGCTTCGAGCCGCTTTATGATGTCGCCCTCCAACGGCATCCATTTCGTGGGTTTCCGCATCGTCCTCTCGACCCGCTGAGTCGTTGGCGATTCAGGAGGAGATTTTGGCCTCTGGATTTATTTGGGTCGCCAAATGGCCGGGGCACTCTCGATCCCCGTGCTGGAAACAGTGAAGACTCGAACTTCTTTGGGTGGCGTTCCCCGGTAGGTCCGGGGCACCGGGATGCGGCGGGTGTTCCCGGGGTAGATCTCGGATTTCCAAGCCCACTCCCCGCGAGTTTGAACGACCACTGCCGACAACCGGCCCTTACCGGCATTTAGGTCGACGGTGACTGGTCCCTGCCCGCCGTATCCGACCTCAATAGAGGGGGTCTCGGGCGGTTGGGAGCCCATCCACGGGGAGGCTGGCACCAGGGCACGATGGGCGAAGGGACCTTGGATCAGTTGGGTGCCGACCCCGTCTCGGTTCTCTTGAAGGGCTGAAGCATTCCAATGGATCACACCCGAAGAATGAGTTTTGGGGCCGATTTGATCGGTCTGCCACACGATTTCAGAGGCCGTGCGATTCTTGCCAATGTCGGCCGTGTTGATGCCGGGCCAAAGGTGGCGGTGACTAACGTTCTCGGAGGCCCACCATGCCAGAAGTCGGCTGAAGCGCTGTTCGGTTTGCCGTTCCGTCCAGTAGAGTTGGGGGGCGAAGTAGTCGGCCATGCCCTCGCGGATCCACTTGCGCGCGTCGGCGTAAAGGACTTCGTGTTGGTCGAGGCCCTTGATGCCTTCGGGAAATCCTGGCCTCCAAATACCAAAGGGGCTGATGCCGAACTTGACCCAAGGCTTCTCCCGATGCACCGCGGTATTCATGGCACGCACCAGGGTATTGACGTTCTCCCGGCGCCAATCGGGCCGGCTGAGTTTTCCTCCGGACCGCTGATAGGCGCTCCAACTGCGGTCATCGGGGAAGGGGGCTTGGGCTCCTAGACTAGTTTTCTCAGGGTAGGGGTAGAAGTAGTCGTCGATATGAATGCCGTCGATGTCGTAGCGGTGGACTAAGTCAGCCACCACTTTGAGGGTATGGTCGCGGGATTCAGCGAGTCCTGGATCGAGCCACAGGAACTTGCCGTACTGGACCACCAGATCGGGCTTTGTACGACTGACATGCTGGGCGGCAACCGGCGAGATGGCTTGGCTGTAGCGTGCTCGAAACGGGTTGAGCCAGGCATGCAATTCGAGGCTGCGGGCGTGGGCTTCGGTGACGGCGAAGGCGAGGGGATCCCAGGCCGGTGATGGGGCTACTCCCATCCGCCCTGACAAGTATTCGCTCCACGGTTCCAGAGGCGAGGCATAGAGCGCGTCACAGCTCGTTCGGACTTGCAGGATGACGGCGTTGAGATGCCAGCGTTGAGCCGTGTCGAGCAGGGCGCGCAGTTCGGCCTGTTGGCGGGCGACCGGTAGGCCAGATTTACTGGGCCAATCGATGTTGCCCACGGTGGCGATCCACATGGCCCGGAATTCCCGGGGGACCGGCGGAGGTCCGGCTGGCGCGGCCCACAGGACCAGGCTGGTCAGAAACCCGACGATGAAAAGGCGAAGCATGGGCGAGATGGAGTGAACGTGGACCGCAGAGGTCCGGTGGGCAAGGGTGGCGAGCTGGAGATAGGGACAGGCTCTGTTGGGTAGGTGAGTTGCTGTGTCGCCGACAGGTGGTAAGTCCTGCCTTGCCGTTTCGTGGGTTATTTGAGGACTTTCTTGGTGTCATGCGTCCCAAAGCGTTGATTACCGGCATAACAGGTCAGGATGGTTCTTATCTGACGGAATGGCTTCTGGGCCGCGGTTACGAGGTTCATGGCGTTGTGCGTCGAACCAGTTCCCTGGAGCGCTCTCGTCTGAGCCACCTCTATGTTGACGCTGCCGTGTACGGCCAGTCCCTGCACCTCCATTACGCGGATCTAGACGACCCCACCACCCTTCGGCGCGTGCTGCTACGAGTGGTTCCTGACGAACTTTACCATCTGGCCGGGCAAAGCCATGTGGGGCTGAGTTTCGATATCCCGGAGTCCACGTGCGAGATGACCGCCATGGGCACCTTGCGCTTGCTGGAGATGGTGAGGGATTTACCCAAGCCCGTTCGGTTGTTCCATGCCGGTTCGAGTGAAATGTTCGGTCGACCGGCCGTTTCACCCCAGAATGAAGACACGCCGTTCCAGCCGGTCAGTCCGTATGGTGCGGCCAAGGTGTTCGCTACGCAGATGGTTCGTATCTACCGCGAGGCGCACGGTCTCTACGCGGTCAATGGAATCCTCTACAACCACGAGTCGCCGCGTCGCGGTGAGAACTTCGTCACGCGGAAAATTTGCCGTGCGGCTGCCGCCATTCACGAGGGGCGTCAGAAGGAGTTGTCGCTGGGCGATACGTCGGCTCAGCGCGATTGGGGGGATGCCCGCGATTACGTGCGTGGCATGTGGCTGAGCCTGCAGCAGGAGGTTCCTCGGGATTATGTCTTTGCCAGCGGGGTGCTGCATTCGGTGCAGGATATCGTCGAAATCGCTTTTGCTTCGGTGGGTTTAGAGTGGCGACAGCATGTGCGCCAAGATCCTCGTTTTCTGCGGCCAGCCGAACCGAGCAATTTGGTGGGCAATGCCTCCCGAGCACACACGCTGTTGGGTTGGAAACCCGAAATTGGGTTCGAGCAATTGATCGCCGAGATGACTCGAGCCGAACTGACGCCGGGCGGCCTGGCTGCGTGAGTTGGCCGGGCGTGACTTTACGGGTGGGATTTTGTTAGTTTTCCGGGATGCGATTCTCCCCGTGGCTGCGATTAGGTCTGGGCGTCCTGTGCCTGTTACTAACTCGAGTGGCCGCGGCCTTGCCCAGCGAGGGGCTCTTCTCGAAGACTAATCTCGTGGCCTGGTGCATCGTGCCGTTCGATACCCAAAAGCGGAGCCCCGAGGCGCGCGCGGAAATGCTGGAACGGTTGGGAATCCACCGGCTGGCCTATGACTGGCGCGCCGAACACATTCCTACCTTTGATGCCGAAGTGGCCGCGATGCGGAAGCACCACATCGACATCACGGCCTGGTGGTTTCCGGCGGCGTTGAATGGGGAGGCCAAGGCCATTCTCGACTGCATCGAGCGGAACCAAATCCATCCGCAGCTCTGGGTGACGATGGGCACTGAGCCCGAGTCGGATACTGCCCGTTTAGAGCAGAAGATTCAGGCGGCCGTCGAGTCTCTAAGCCCCATTTGCGCCGAGGCCCAGAAACGCGGATGCACCGTGGCTTTGTACAACCATCTGGGTTGGTTTGGTGAACCGGCCAACCAGGTTCAGGTGATCGAACGGCTGCAGAAGAGCGGCCATACCAACGTGGGCAGCGTCTACAATTTTCACCACGGGCACGGGCATCTCGCTGATTTTGAACGGCACTTCAAAACACTCAAACCGCACCTGCTGGCACTGAACCTCAATGGCATGGTTCGGGATGGCGACAAGGTGGGCAAAAAGATCATCCCGTTGGGCACTGGCGATGAAGAACTGCGGCTGATGAAAATCGTGCAGGCCTCCGGTTGGCGCGGGCCCGTCGGGATCATTGGTCATACCGAAGAAGACGCCGAGGTGAAGCTGCGCAAGGAGTTGGATGGCTTGGAAAAACTCATGGCCAATTCGGCGAGTTCGGCCAAGTCAGCCGGAGAGCCGCCGGCCTCGGGCCGCGAGGCGGGACTCCAAGTCGAGAAGGACTGGGTGGACAATCGGTGGCAACGCTCAGACGTGGGTCCATTCCTGGCCTCGAGTGTTCGCTTGCCGGACGGATCTTCGGTGGTTCGCGGTCTCACGGTGCGCGCAGGTAATCAGGCGAGCGTGCTGTACGACCTCGCCCAAGGATCGGTGCGTGCGGTCTGGACGGGCGGTTTTTTTAAATTTGATGCCACGCGTTTTGGTTTGATTGGCACACCGGTTCCGGAGGGCACCGTGCTTTGGACCTCCGAGGCCCAGCGACCGGAGAAAGCCGCAGCGGTTCGTTTTCTGGGCCAACATCACACCCCCGGCGGAGTGGTGCTGGATTGGGAAGTGCAGGGGGTCTTGGTTCGCGAACGACCGGAATGGGTCTCCACACCAGGTGGGCCAGCCTTGGTGCGTCATTTGACCATTGGATCGCGAACGGCCCCGATTTCCTGGTGGGCGGCCGGGCATTTGCGAGGCCGCCAATTCACGACCGAGGTCTCCGAGGAAAGTTCCGCTTCCCAGACGAAGGTGGGCGCTACCGAAGCGAGCTCCAAGTCGGTCCGAGCGCTTCGCCTGATGCGCAACACCGAAGCGACTGTCGCGTCTGCAGCCGCCGTGCTCGGTGGCGAGGATTTACAACTGGATTCGAGCACTCGGGAGGTCGGCGGTGTGGCCCAGAGTTCCAGCGTGCTGACGCTCAAGCCCGGTGCAGCGGTTTCCTTGGACCTCGTCTTGTGGCGCGGTGCTGCGAATGCATCCGCCGAGTTTGATGCTTGGGCCAAGGCACAGAAATCCCCGCGCATGCAGACGGAGAACATTCTGGCAGCTCCGGACGTGGCTGAGCAGGTCACCCGGGGGCTGCGGGGCCTGGAGACGGGGCCCTTCGCCGTGGACACTCTCACCCTCCCTTATGACAACCCCTATCATGCGCTGTTCTTCGCCTCCGGCGTGGACTTCACCGCCGACGGTGCGGGCTATGTCTGCACCATTCATGGCGATGTTTGGCGGGTGACTGGTGTGGATTCAGGGTTGCAGTCGCTGCACTGGAAACGCGTGGCCTCGGGCTTGTTCCAGCCACTCGGGCTTAAGGTTCGCGACAATCATGTGTACGTCTTGGGCAAGGATCGCATTACGCGTCTGGACGATCTCAACCGCGACGGCGTGACGGATTTCTACGCGACTTTCTACGACGGCATCGCGACCTCGCTGGGTGGGCACGATTATGTCACCTGTCTCGAGGTCGATCAGGATGGCCGATTCTATTACGCCGACCCGCAAGGCGTTCACCGGGTCGCAGCGGATGGCAAGTCAGCCCAGACCGTGTCGTCCGGATTCCGAAACCCCAATGGCATGGGAGCTAGCCCCGATGGACGCATCATTACGGTGTCTCCACAGCAAGGCACTTGGACTCCCACCAGCGAGATTGTCGAAGCCCATCCGGGCGGTTGGTACGGATTTGGTGGCCCCAAAGCCGACCACAATCCGCCGCTCGGACGCGATTGGCCGCTGTGCTGGATTCCCCACTCAGTGGATAACTCGAGCGGTTCCCAGCCGTGGATTCCTTCAGGCCAATGGGGAGCATTGGGTGGTCAGATGATGCACCTGCTTTGGGGGCGCTGTGGGATGATGCTGGTGTTGCGCGACACGCACGGGGCGGTGACCCAGGGGGCGGTGGTCCCGTTGCCGGTGAAGTTTCTCAGCGGGCCTAACCGAGCCACCTTCCGCGCTCAGGACAGTTCTCTGTATGTCGCCGGCAGCACCGGGTGGCAAACGAGTGCTGTGAAAGATGGGGCCGTGCAGCGCGTGCGGAGGACAGGCAAACCGCTTCACAGTCCGGTGGCATGGAAACAAGACGGGGCCTCGTTCGAGTTCACCTTCGCCGAGAAGCTCGATGCGGCGGCCGCCGCCGATGCGGGCAGCTTTGGAGTGCGCCGCTGGAACTACCGTTACTCGCAAGACTACGGGTCCAAAGATTGGTCGGTCATCGACCCCAAGAAGGAAGGGCGGGATGAGGTCGAAGTGAAGTCCGCCGCGCTCTTGCCGGACGGGAAAACCGTGCGACTGACGCTGGCCGATGCCCGTCCGGCCATGCAGTACGAGTTGCGCTACGACGTCGGTTTTCGGGGACAGCTGTGGTTCAGCGTGCACGGCCATTGAACCTCGGGCGATGACGGTTCAGCGAGAAGCTGTCGAGGTTACAGCGGCCTCGATGAACACATCCATTTGCTGGCCTGGGTAAAGACGCAGGTCTGTCCGCTCGAGGCGGTAAACGGCCTGCAGCACCCGCGTGTCCACCCGTTCGATGCTGTCGCCGGTCAGGGATTTCTTGGGAATGACGAAGGGTTCGAAGCGGACAAAGCTTAATGTAGAGGCCAGTGCGGCATTGCCCCGCACATGCCCCTTAGCCCGAGCCCCTGGCTGAACTCGCCAGGCCTCGTGTTCATCGATGTCTACCCTCAGGTGGAGTGGGTTCAGGTTGCCGAGCAGAATCAGTGGCGCTGTTTGGGTGCCGGCTGTGGCGAACTCTCCGGGACGGATCTTCAGTTGAAGCACCGTGGCATCGATGGGGGCTAAGAGGGTGCTTCGGGTGATCTCGGTCCGCACGGCCGCGGCCGATGCTTCGGCGACGGCCACCTCGGCCTGCGCCTCCACCACGCGTGCCTGGGACACCTTGAGGGCAAAACGAGTTCGGATGAGTTCTTCCTCACTAATGACCGTGCTGCTGCGCAGTTTCAGAGAACGTTGCAGGTGATCATCGAGGTCTTCCACCTGGCACTGGGCCGTTGTCCATCGGGCGCGGGCTGCGGTGAGTTGCGATTCGTGCACCGCTAGCGAGGCTTGCAAAGTGCGGGTATCGAGGCGGAAGAGGGGGTCTCCGGCGTGCACCGATTGATTGAGGGTGACCAGCACCTCGGTGACGACGCCCGAGAGGGGCGTGCCCACGCTGATGTGCTCGCTGCTCGCCTCGATGAGTCCGACGGCGGCGACGGTGTTGGTAAACGACGAGGCCGGAGGGGGCGACACGGGTTCGGTAATTTCTCGGACCGGTTGAGTGCGCACCACGGATACGGTGGCGAAAATGGCCGCACCGGCGGCCAGCACGGGAAGGAGGTAGTGCTTCATGCGGAAAGTTTGGTGAGTCGGGACGATCCCAGGTGTGGGGCGTCATGGGTGCGTTGCCCCGGTTCGACGTGGGTGATTTGTCCGTCATCCATGTGGGCGATGACGTCGGCAAAGCGAAAGACCCGGCTGTCATGGGTGACCACGAGGACCGCCCGGTCCGGATGCACAGCGGCCGAGGCAAGCAGTTCCATGACGGCCTCGCCCGTGGCGTGATCGAGTGCGGCCGTGGGCTCATCGCAAATAATCAGCCGGGGTTCGTGGACTAGGGCGCGGGCCAGTGCCACTCGTTGCTGCTGCCCGCCGGACAACTGGCGCGGATAGGCGCCCGTTCTCGAACCCAGCCCCAGCCGGTCGAGAAGCGCGGCCGCGCGATCGACGGCTTCGCGCCTTCGAACGCCTGCGGCCAGTAGCGGGATGGCCGCATTCTCCGCCGCGGTGAGGGCCTGCAACAAGTTGTACTGCTGGAAGACGAAGCCCAGGTGACTTCGGCGGAAGAAAACCCGTTCCGAGTGGGGCATCCGGGCCAGATGGTTCCCGAAGAGACTCACCTCGCCGGAGGAGGTTTCGAGTAAGCCAGCGATGACGGAGATGAGGGTGGTCTTGCCGCAGCCGCTGGGGCCCACCAGGAAGCTGAGCTCGCCCCGGCGCACGGTGTAGTCCACCCCGCGGAGTACCTCCACGCGGGCGTCGTCTTCGCCGAAGTGCTTTCGGATCCCGGTGCAGTGCACGGCGGTTAAATCGAGGGGCGTCATGGTGGGAGTCAGCGGAAGACTGCGGCGGGTTCTAGGCCGCGCACGTGACGGTAGCTGGCGTACAGGGCGATGCCCGTGACTGAGGCCAGGGCCAGGCAGGTGCCCAGGGCGATCTCCCAAGGCAGGTACAGGCTTCGCAGGAAGGGTTGCGTCCGGATGACGTTGCACACGGCGGCTGCGATGCCGCTGCCAAAGCACGAACCCAACACCAGCACCACCGTCCCCTGAAGCAGGATCATGGTTCCGAGTTGGCGATCGGTGGTCCCCACTACCTTGAGCATCGAGAGTGGTCGGGCGTTCTCCTTGATGAACATGAGGAAGGTTTGGCCCGTGATGGCGGCACCCACGATGAGTCCGATGGTAATGGTGATCATGAAGAGCATGGGCACGCCCTGGCTGCCATAGAACCACATGGCATCGGCGGCAAACTGCTCGGTAGTTCGGGCCCGCAAGCCTCCGAGGGCGTTGATTTTCTGACAGAGGACCTCCGGTCGGCTACCGGGTGCCGAGCGGGCCAAGATGAAGCTCGTCATGTGCTGCTCGCCGAGGTTGAGGGCCGCGGCGGTAGATCGGGAGGTGTGCAGCATCGGCAGACCAGTGAAGGGAGCGGCGATATCCGAGATCCCCATGATGCGAATCCGACGGTCGCGGATGCGCAAGGATCGGCCTGCTTGAAACGGTTCGCCGGGGAAGAACAGCTCGTGGCCTCCGGGATCGATGATGGCCGTGTCGAGTTCGCGAATGGCATCGGCCCGTCCGACTCGCATCTGGTGCGGCAGCCCCGCCAGGCTGGCGTCGTCGATCCCCAGAACGGTGACCGTGTTGAGTCGCCCGCCTTCGGAATGCCCGATGGCGTCGATCTTGAGCAATGGGGCCGCCCAGGCGAT
>CAMDDW010000058.1:0-16215 GCA_945893185.1 Akkermansia muciniphila
CGCTTCCGGTTGTTCCCCACCCCGCCTCACGGCGACGCAGTTACCTTCAGCTACACGGTGCCATGCCAGCACCGTACTCGGTCTTTCACCGGTTAGTCGTTTCAGTTTCATGTTCACACGTAGGGACGGTGTCTCACCGTCCGTTCCCTGGGCTCTGCCGGGCGAGGAGGGGATGGCCCGAGAGACTCGAGCCCTACCGGGGAGGAGGCGGCGGGGCCTAGGGGGGCTCATGGACCAAAAACGGGCCGCGCTGGTGTTCTTGGTCACCCGGGGAACCCTCGGGTCCACTTAGTGGTTCGGATCTCCAGAATTGTTCTCAAGTATTGCCCGTCAGTCTCCGATTACCGAGTGTACTGAGGCTTTGGGTCCATCGATGTGCTCGAACAGAAATCAGCGAAACAGCGAGACAGCGAAGATAAAACAACGAACATAAACGGCGAAAAAGCACCCCCTGATCCATATACAATAGTGATTTAGATGTTAAAATTAATAATATCTTGAATCATTTCTCAAAAATGGACAACAGTTTGACTCAATGCAGCACTTTGAGGCAGCACTTTGAGGCAGCAGTCCAAGTCGCCTATTCCAATCCGATTGTCCCGATGTCGAAATGAGTTGCCTCAACATCTCGCACGCTGTGCTGCGAGTATCCCGTGCGTCTCGAGAAGCTTCACCCATTGAAGCGACCGTAAAATTGTTTCAGTTGCCCGAGAGAGAGGTGACACCATGAGCTCTGAATCAGACATTATCCTTCAGTACGACGACACCAAGATCCGTTTGGATTCTTTAAGGGCCGATTATGATGCCATTTTCGGCATCGCCAACACGCCTGAAGAGTTTGTTACGCTGAACGTCATCCAGGATCAGATCCGGGCTGAAGAGCGAGCCATGAAGGATATTATGGCGAAGTTGCCGGCCCGCGAGTCCTTAGGCGCCAAGTATTCGGTGGAGATATTAGGGTCCCATGAGATCTTTTTCGTGATCCCGCCCAACGTGCCGCGTATTAGCATCATCGAGGAGGCTCAGGCGATCTACGCCAAGCTGGATAAGCGGAACTACGTTTTTCCGAACCGGTACAAGGTGTGGCTCGACATGCCCTCTTTCACCGAGGGAAAGCCCACAGAGGCTCGAATAGCCATCGACGGTTGTGTCGACGAAAGCCAGAACCGGACATTGGCGGACCAGAAACTTTTTCTCCGGCGGAAGTTTGAGGAAGGAGAGGCCTCAATACCAACGGTCGAAGATCTAGCAGCGGCTCATGCGCTGTTCTTCATCGTAACCCGCCAGAATTTGTTCCGGGGCCACAAGATTCGGACCCTGAATGGCAGCCTCTTTTTCGACAACTTGGGTTTAGGGATGGACCGCTTTTCGCTCGATTGGAACCGGTTTCCCGACGTGGGAGCCGCTTCTTATTTGCCATCAGGGACCCTCGAATTGATGCGCAACGACAAGAAGATTGCGCGCGGCCTGTAAACCCTGTCGTCTGAGTTAGGGTTTTTCTATAGTCTCAATCTTTCGTTCAAACGGTCACTCGTTGTTCTGTGTCGTTCAAATGTCACTGTCGACAAGGCGGGTGTCCGGGTTAGTCTGCCGAATCGCTTGAATCATGGCCCGTAAGCAACGCCCCTCCGCTGACAAATCTCCAGGAACTCAGCAAGTCATCCCCAATCCTCCGTCCCGGTGGGTTTCAGGAAGCCTTTTCAATCGCGAACTTTCGTGGCTCGAGTTCAACCAGCGGGTCTTGGACGAGGCGTTGGATTCTTCGGTTCCGTTGCTCGAGCGGGTGAAGTTCTTCGGTATCACCCATTCCAACTTGGATGAATTCTTCGAGGTCCGCGTCGCCGGGCTCAAGCAGCAGATCGAGTCGGAAGGGGGGCATCGCATGCCCGATGGTCTTACCGCCAGCGAGTGTCTCCGGGTGGTGACTCAGCGAGTGCGGGCCTTGGTCCGGGATGCCGACCGATGCTGGTCTCACGATTTGGCGCCGGCGCTAGAGGCTGAGGGCTTCCGTTTTCTGAAGCCAGGAATGCTCGACGAGTCCGATCGGCAATGGTTGGCGTCGTACTATCAGGAGAAGGTTTATCCGGTGCTGACACCATTGGCCGTGGACCCCTCCCATCCGTTCCCGCAGCTGCTCAACAAATCGTTGAATCTCATCACTCGGATTCACACCCCAGATGGTCGAGATCCGGGGTCTACCCGTTTAGCGATCGTCCAGGTGCCTCGGGTGCTGCCTCATCTGGTGAGGCTGCCACGCCCCGACGGTCGCCGGGACTCGGTCTTCCTGTCCGACCTCATCGGAGCCAACTTGGCCGGCCTCTTCGGCGTAGCGCAGGTCGAGGCCTGGTGGTCGTTCCGGGTTACCCGTAACAGCGAACTCTATATCGACGAGGAAGAGGTCTCCAATGTGCGGATGGCGGTTGAAGCCGAGTTGCACAATCGTCGGAAAGGCGAAGCCGTGCGTCTGGAGGTTTCAACCGATTGCCCCGAAGCGATCCGCCACGAACTCCTGACCACCCTAGGCCTCGAAGCCCATGACCTCTACGCCATCGAGGGACCCATTGCCCCCGGTCGGCTTCTGGCCATCCTGGAAGGAGACGACTGCCCGGAATTGCGCGATGAGCCGTTTGTAGCGCCCATTGTGAAATCCCTTCGGGAAGGTAGGGATATTTTCGGGAGCCTTCGTCAAGGAGACCTGCTGCTGCACCATCCTTATGAGAGTTTTGATGGGGTCTTACAGTTCCTCCAACAGGCAGCGGCCGATCCGCGCGTTCTGGCTATCAAGCAAACCCTTTATCGCACGGGCGGCGATCGCCGCATCGTGGGAGCCCTCATGGATGCGGTGAAGAACGGCAAGCAAGTCACCGTAGTGGTGGAATTGAAGGCCCGATTTGACGAGGCCAACAACATCGCCTGGTCCCGCCGCCTCGAAGAGGCCGGCGTTCACGTGGTCTACGGCGTGGTGGGATACAAGGTCCATGCCAAGGTGTGTTTGGTGGTTCGTCGAGATGACGATGGGCTTCGCCGCTATGTCCATCTGGGCACCGGCAATTACAATCCTTCGACCGCCCGACTTTATACGGACCTGAGCTTGCTGACTTGCCGCCCGGACATCGGTGAAGATGCCACCACACTCTTCAACCTGCTCACCGGTGTCTGTCAGTACCGACCCACCCATCAGTTGATTTTGGCCCCTTTCGAGATGCATGAGCGGGTCCAGGCATTGATCCGACGCGAGGCCGACCATGCGCGTGCCGGGCTTCCGGCGCGGATCGTGGCCAAGATGAACGCCTTGGTAGACGAGGAAACCATTCGCTCGCTGTATGAAGCCTCCCAGGCCGGGGTCGAGATCGATTTAATCATCCGGGGTATTTGTTGCCTGCGACCTGGTGTGCCTGGCCTGAGCGAGCGGATTCGTGTGCGCAGCATCATCGATCGCTTCCTCGAGCACAGCCGCATCTGGAGTTTTGAAAACGCCGGCAATCCCTCGGTCTTCGTGACCAGTGCTGATTGGATGCCCCGAAACTTCTTCAAGCGCATCGAAGTAGCCTTTCCAATCTTGGATGGGCGGATTCGGGACCGCATTTTGCAGGAGATCCTCCAGGAGTCTCTTCAAGATGTCGCCAAGGTGCGACAGTTGCAGCCCGATCAGTCCCACGGAACCTACCGGAGATCCCCGCAGGCTCGGACTCCTGGGGCTCGACGGTCCCAGTCGCGGTTCATGGACCTCGCCCGCAAGAGTCCCCCACCCGCAGGCCCCGGCCCTGCGGCTAAGTCTCCGGTGCGGATTCGTCTGGGCAAACGCCCGGAGTGATTCACCGGGCGGGTGCCTCGACCTCGCGCACGGCCGCCCCGTGAGCCTCGCTGAGCACCAGCACGGCCAGACGGCGAATCCGCGGTCCCTCCCCGTGAGCCAAGGCGGGGTGGTCCATGCCGGTGGATCCAGGGTTGGCCGCTAGGTCGGCGACCAGCGCCCGAGGGATGTGCGGATCCGAGGCAGTGGCTGAGGACTCATTCATGCCCACATAATCGAAGCGGCCTCGAAGATCCGTATAGCCATCCTTCACAAAGCGGATCTCTCCATTGTCCAGCCGACCGTAGACCTTCACATAGGCCTTGGAGACCGAGCGGTTTCCGGACGGTTCGCGAACTTCCAACGAGCCTTCGTTTTCCGCCATTTGAAGGCGGAAGGTGTGGGCATGGTGCATCCGCGCCTTGCGACGGCCGCCACCCAAGACTTCGACTACTACGTGGTCTTTGGCCAGGGCGGCGGGGATGGGCAAATCCAGAGCGTTCTTGCCGGCGGGCAATGGCACGACCGTGGAGAGGGACGGTTGAAGAATGCTGGGTTGGTCTCCATCCCGGTCAGCGAAGGGGTTTCGACTGAAGAGGAATTCGGGGTCCATGCGGTAGTAATTCACCGTGACCGAGGACAGCCCTTTCCAGGTGAGTGACAGGGTGCGGTTCTCCACCTGGAGGTCAAAGGAGGCCTCGCGTTGGGCCGTCGCCGCCGCCGCGATTTGCGCATCGGAGGGGGAGCTGCCGGGAGTTTCTGGAGCCGGTTTGGCAGCGACCGTCTTGCCTTCAGCCTCGTCGAGGTGGCGGGTCAGGTCCGCAAAAAGTCCGCGCCAGCGCGGCACCGGATAGGATTCGTAACCCCGAGCGATCTTGCGGGCCTCAGGGAGCTTCTCTTCGTACAAATGGGACCAGGCCTGGAGGTAGTCGTACTGGATCCGAGTACGGACCTCCGTGGGTCGCACCCGTGCCAGACGGGACAGCCCTTCGCTCACCCGGTCTTGAAGGAACAAGTAGTAGGCCACCGCCAACTCGTCGTCGGCCGCCAATCGGGGCTGGAAGGCCAGCACCCGCAGAAAGCGCAGGTATTGCTCGCGGAACACGGTGTTGGCGATCCGCCGTCGGGATCCGACCGGGTGCGCTCTGGGGTTGATTAGGGGAGAATACTCGAGGTGTTCGTAAGTGCGTTGTTCGATGGGGTCGATGCGCAGGATGGGTGACTCCAGCCAGGGCCCGCACTGTGCCAGGAAATCCTCCCGATGCCGCAGCCACTCGCGGAGGACGCCGGTGTCGTTGTGAACCACGGCGTATCGGGCGATGGGCTCGTTCCAGACATGGTGCTGGGAGAGAAATTCTGTGAGACGCCGGAAGAATTCAGGACTCTTGGCAACCCGCCACGCCACGCGTTCGAGATTCAATCGGGCCAGGTTGTTGGTCGACAAGAAGGCCAAGACTTCTGCCTCGGAACCTTGCTGCGAAAGATAATTCCAGGATCGGGTGTCCCGCACGGACAACTGGCGCACCACTCGAAAGGACTGGGCCTTGGCTTGAGCGAGCGCCTTCCCATCTAGCGTCAAGATCGCGGGCGCGTGGGCGTAATTCGTGGGCTGCGCCGGATGGCTGGGAAAATAGAAGTAGTACTCCACTTTCAAGGTCGAATAAGGCTCCAGCCGGACGGGCTGGCTGTGGGTGGCTCGACCTCTCTGGAGGGGAATGGAACCTAGCGGAATTTGGGTCAACACGTCCGCCTTCACTGGGGACGAACCCGGATTGCTAATCACGACTTGCGCGCCATACGCCACGCCGGGCAGGAACTCGTCGTTCACAAACTTGTCGAAGCGTTCCTGTCCCTCGGTCAGGTAGCGGTCATCGAGTCGGAAGAAGCGTTCGCTCAGCAGCAATTCAGGTCCCGTGGCATTCGGAGAAATTGGGGTCGCAGGCCTCACTTCACGGACAAAGATGAGCAACGGTCCGTTGGCAGTGAGAGTTCTGGCACTTCCCTCGTTGCGGATCGTGGGGGCGTTGGTGGTTTGGAGGGGCAGGTCGAGAACCGCCAAGGCCAGCAGGATTTCGCTGAGGTTGTGGTGTGCTTCCAGAATTCGTGGCGAGAGGAAGGGGGCTTTCGGATCTCGTGCGGCGAAGTCGCGCCAGAAACCCGAGACCGGGATCAGGTCGGGTCCCTGGGCCTCGAGAGGCAACCGGTAGTACTGGTTCTCCGCCCACTCTTTGGCGGGACCGGGAGAACGGTAATACCCGGAGGCGGCGGAACGAGCGCGGAGGCTGCGCGCCGTCTCAACTTCCAAGCCCAGAGTTACGCCCTGAGGTTCTGACACTTTCATCTTGGCCAAGGCAGAATCTTTTCGGTCCAGGGATCGGCGGGCCGATTTATCTCGAGGCGGCGCTCCGCCCATCCGCATCACTGATTTAGCCTCGGCCGCCGCCGGCGAGTTTTGACTAGGCTGAAGACCGTATCTCGACATCAACTCCCGCTCTGTTCCGGATTTATCGAACATCCTCTCGCCGTGCTCAGCGGAGGCCTGGCCTTTGAGCGAGCGTCCTGCTCCACCGCCCACGCCGCCGGAAGCCTCCAAGGCCCGGCCGCCGAGGGCGGTTTCGAACCGTTGAGTTTCGAGGGTGTCGATGGGTTGCAGTTCCCAGAGTTCTTGCAAATGGCGCGCCGTGGCAGCGGCTTCGCCGTCCAGTCGAGTGGCCAAGAGGGTTTTCTCAACCAGATTCAGCCGCCCGTAGGCCCGGGGTTCCCGATACGCTTTCAAATCGGCCCCCAGCAGGTAGTCATCGATGAAGGTGCGCGCTCGCTTATTGGCCAGGTGAGGCCGGATAACCGACTCGAAGAAGGCCGGATCTTTCCGCTGCAGGAAGAGATTCACCTCATGGCAGGCGAACTCCGAGTACCGGGAGCGTCGCTCGTCGGGTGTCAGCGACGACCAACGCATGAGCCAATCAAAGCGCGCCAACTGGGGATCAGGATGGAGAGTCCTCAGCAAGCGGAACACCGACTCCAAGGTGTCGTAGGTTTCCCACTGGCTGTTCCGGGCCTCCGACAGCGTCCGGGTTTGTCCGCGGACCAGCCCTTGGGCATCCCGGACTTCCGTCGATCCGCCGGGTGTTTCCAATATGCGGATGAGGCGCTGGTCTTGAAGGGCGAGGGGTTTTTCGGACCGGACAACCGTCAGCCACGCGGCATCGGTGGCGTCCTCCACATACACTTGGATGAACGATCCGTCCCCGAGGGCGGTCGTCGGCAGCCGGATCTTGCCGGTGGCATCAGGGATGAGGTTGAACAAGGCCGGAGAAGCCGCGGCCAGAAAGTCCCAGTTGGAATCCAGAGCCGGTCGGGCCGAGGCCAGCTCACTTCGCGCCAGCATGTCGGCCATTTGTGCCATTCCGGGCAGGCTGCCCGCGGAGGCGAGCGGTGCGGCCCCGTCGGCGACGGGCAGTGCTTCCGAATCGGTGGAGCGCTTGTCCCAGGGGTTGAGCAGCAAGCCGGGCCGGGGCAACCGATTGCCCGGGTACTTCGTGGCATAGCGGCGGTCTAAGATGTAGCGGTACTCGTCGCCGATTTCCCGGCCACCGGAATACAAGTTGGGCAAAAAGTCGGGAGTCTTGGATCCGACGCCCCATCGGGTGAAGCCGCCCAAATTGGAGAACAAGCTCTTGGCCGGTACAAACTGGTTGGCCATCACGTGGACACGGGTGAACGGGTTCCAGTTTTGCAGCGTGATTTCGGCGCCGCCCTCTGGGGTGAGGGTGGCGGATACCAAATGAACCGGCTCCCGGGGACGCAGTTCCAAGGATCGGTTCTTGCCCACCAACCAACCGGCCACCGGCCCGCCGTCGCCGATGCGGAGGGTGATCACTGAATCGTCCGGATCGCGCAGGCGCAGCGAGTAGTCGCCCGCCGCCAGTCCTGCGATTTCCAGCAGGTTTCCGGAGGCCCGCACCGCCGTGGTTCGATCGGTGGCGAAGGTGCCGCCGCGCAGTTCGAGCAGCGACCAAGCATCTGGGCGTCCTTGCGGGGACCATGGGATGCGCACGGTCTCGCCGACCCGAGCGTGGAGTTCTTGCGGACGCGTCTGGGCGGAGGTTTCCAAGGGCCACGAGCGCCGGAGGTCCGGGGCCGGGGTCGCCTCCAGTCGGGTGATCTCCGCCAGCGCCCCCAGATCGATGCGGCCTTGGGCGTCGGTCCGCAGGGAAACCTCGACGGTGTTGTTGAAGCCACGGCGATGGAAGGTCATCGGGAGGGCATGGTCCGGCACCGGTTCCCCGTTTTTGCCGAGGACTTCCACCCAATAGCGTTCGCCGCTCCGCCGGAGGAAGGCGTCCTTGACCAGGGCGGTCCCTTCGATGCCGTTGATTTCCCAGCTCCGGGAAGCACTCAGCTCGCGTTTCTCGCCGCCAGCCACGGGATCGATCCGTCCCTGCACGGTGGCCGTGACCCGGCCCAGACGTTCGGGAATCCGGAAGGCGTGGGTCAGCACCCGAGCTGCGGAGAGAGTGGTGAGCGGCACCTCCGTGCTGGAGCTCACGCCATCGAGGGTGGTGGTGGTCAGCGTCAGTCGGGCCTCGGCAAGCAGTTCCGGAGTGGCCGCCTGATTTCCGATGCGCAAAGACGACCGCATTGCGAGCACCGCTTCGACTCCGGCGACACAGTGCTCGCGATCCAGGTGGAACTGAGCCTCCAGCTCATAGGTCTCGGCATGGTGCTCAAATTCGGCCAAGGACGCCAACCGCCCATCGGCATCGGACAAGACGATGGGGCGTCGGCCCGGGGTGGATGTGAACGGAATTTGGATGCGACCGTCCTTGGGATCGGCTTCCCACTTGCGACCGTCCAGCCAAGCGACGGCGTTGGTGACGATGCGGGCGTTCTCGTCGAGGACCTGGATCAAATCGCCGCCCGGCCCGTTGGATTGCAGCAAAGAAAATCCTCCGCGTCGGAGGAGGGCCCGGGAAGATCGTCCGCCGCCGATGATCTCGACGATCCAGGCCCCCCGCTTCCCTTGGAGTTCGGGAAAGCGAAACGGCCGTGTGTACCGAAGGAAGGGCGAAGATTCTCCGTCGTGACGTTGTTCGGCGTTGGCCACCCACCCATCGAGAGGGAGGTCGGTGTTCAGGGGGCGTTTGTGCGACTGAAAGTAGGCGAGGGTGTTGATCTCGAAGAGACGGACCATGACCTGAGGCGTATTCTTGAGAGTCACGCTCACCGCGACTTCCTGATTCACCGGAATGCTCGGTGCATTGGTGGCCGGAAATTCGATGTCCACGCGATCCTTGAGCGCCTGATACGCCGCCGGCGACAGCAGGGAAGTCCAGCGCTCGGTTTCGCCGGCACCCTGGGTGATCTTGGCTTCGGCGAAGAGGGGTTTGACCCAAGTGTCCCGGAGCCATTCGGTCCACGGTTCCCACTGGGCATCAGTGGCGGCGAAATGCAGGAAGAATTGACGCACTAACGGCTCGTCCATTCCGATGGGAGGCAGTCCTAGACCCGATTCCGGGAAGGCGGCATTCAAGTCGGCCGCAAAGCGGTCGGCCTGGACCGATTCGAGGTATTTCGGGTTCATGTAGGCGGCCGGTCGGGGCAGCTTCAAGTATTCGAGGAAGCGAGACCGATCATAGACACCGCGGGTCCGGTCGTGTTGCAGGCGGGCATACAGCACGTGGGCCTTGAGGGAATTGAACGCCGCGGGCAGTCCCCGCACATAGCCTCCGACGCGCTCCAGCCAGGCCTCCCTTTCGGCCGGATCTGTCTGGGCATTGGCGTCGGCCCCGGGAGCCAGCTTGGCAATCCGGGTCATCACAAACGCCGACTGGTGGGCCAGCGCAGGGATTTCCTTTTCGAGCGCATCGAGCTGCGCGGGCAGCAACGCCCGATGAATGGGCAAGGAACCAAAGCCTCGGCTTTCCGATGTCTTCAACTCAGTAATGATCCGTGGCAGCAGGCCCGGGGCGTCCGGTCGTTGGATCCGCATCAGGAGGCCAACGGCCGGGTAGGGAAGAGCCGGGGTCGGGTCTTGCAGCAACCGTTCCACCTCGGCCTCGGACAGCGTGTCCAGCGGATTGCCCGTCGGGAGAATGCTGAGGAAACGCTCCCTCGAGATCATGGAGGGCGTCAGTGCTGTGGGCAGGTCGGGCTTTTGGTCGGGGAGTTCCTGGACATGGTTGAACTGAAGCCCCAGCCGATCGCGCAAGTGTTGGAGGGTTCTTTTGGGATCTGTGCCGTAGGCCAGGAGCGCTTCGCGGTTCTCGAGCAGTGGTCGCTGCTCAGAAATTGGGAAGCGCGTGGCCCATTGGGTGAGTGTCTCAGAAAATTTCTGCTTCTGTCCGGAGGACTGGTAGTGCAGCGCGTGGAAAAAGTAATAGTCCTCGGTACCGGGCACGAGTTGCCCAAGGGTGGCTTCGCGATCAGGAGCCAGCGCGAAGGTTTCAATAAAGCCGAGGTCGGTTTCGGCCCGGACAGTGAGAGAAGTGGCCAGAGAAGTGGCCAGAATCCAGGCGGGAAGGCCGAAGCGGCTGAGGGATGAGACGTTCATGGCAGGTACCGGGCTGTTATCAATTGGAAGCCGGGAGAGGCTTCTTTTCTGACAACGCGCGGAATCAATAAAGCTTAGATCGCCAGCGAGTGCGAGAGGGAGTCGTGTTTCGGTTGGGTGTCTCGAAGCGTTGGCGAAACTTCGAAAAGGATAGCCCATCTGCTGAAGATCCGCGGCACGCCCGCCTTGACAGGGCCGGGTTTTTGTCCGGAATAGGGCTGCCTCATGAAGTCCGGTACACCAGTTTCACTCCCCGTGGCAGTCGCCTGCGCTACGGCAGCCGCACTTTCCCGCCCGAGCCGCCACTAACCGCCCAACCCGGCGAACCTGTGGCGGATCCGGGAAATTCCTCTTCCCGAAGGTCCCCGAGTTCGCATACCCCCCAGAGACGTCCATGTCCTCCGTTCATCGCAACTTCATCGCCCACCACGTCGCGGGGATTCCGCGCTCCGGTATTCGCGACTTCTTCGAACTCGTCCAGAACACCACGGGCGTCATTTCGCTGGGGGTCGGAGAGCCAGATTTCGCCACCCCTTGGCACATTCGTGAGGCGGCGATTTACGCGTTGGAACGCGGTCGTACCCAATACACTTCCAACCTGGGTTTGCTGAAATTGCGCGAGTGCATCTCGGACTATGTCGAGCAGCACTTCGGGGTTCGCTATAACCCGAAGACTGAGGTGCTGGTGGCGGTCGGTGTTAGCGAGGCTCTGGACTTGGCTCTACGGGCGGTGCTCAACCCCGGTGATGAGGTCATTTACCACGAGCCTTGCTATGTCAGCTACGCCCCCAGCGTGGTGTTGGCTCATGCGGTGCCGGTGCCAGTGGCTTGCAAGGCCGAAGATGGTTTCGCGGTGACGGCCCAAGCCATCGAGGCGGTGGTCACGCCGAAGTCCAAGGTGCTCATGCTGTCGTTTCCGACGAATCCGACCGGGGGCACCATGACCCGGCAGCAGTTGCTCGAGATCGCGGAAGTGGCCCGACGTCATGACTTATTAATTCTCACCGACGAGATCTATTCTGAGCTGACCTTCGAGGGAGAACACGTTTCCATCGCCTCGCTGCCGGGCATGGCCGAGCGCACCATCTTCTTGCACGGTTTTTCTAAGGCTTATGCCATGACCGGCTTCCGCATCGGCTACGCCTGCGGTCCGGCCTCGCTCATCGACGCCATGATGAAGGTGCACCAGTATGCCATCATGTGCGCCAGCATCATCGCCCAGGAGGCCGCCATCGAGGCGCTCACTCACGGGGCCGCCGCCACGGCCGAAATGCGCGACCAGTATCAGTTGCGCCGCAATTTCATTGTGAAAGCTCTCAACGACATGGGCCTCAAGTGCAATCTGCCGCGGGGTTCCTTTTATGCGTTCCCCGACATCACCAGCACCGGTCTTTCTTCTAAGGAGTTTGCCGTGCGTTTGCTCAACGAGGAGAAGGTCGCCTGCGTGCCTGGCGGAGCTTTCGGGCCCAGTGGCGAGGGCTTTGTGCGCTGCTGTTTTGCGACCGCCTTCGACAAGATCCAGGTGGCCATGGAAAAGACGGCCCAATTTGTTGGCCGGCTCCAGTGATGCTGCTCGAGATCCCGCATCGTTCGTTGCTTGCGGTGGACAATAAAGCCGCTCTCTTGAGGTGTGATTCCTGATACGGCACGCATCGGGTCCGTTCCCTACCTCAATGCGGTGCCATTGACCTGTGGGCTGGAGGAGGGGTGCCGATTCCTGCCGCCTTCGGCCCTGGCAGTAGAATTGCGGTCCGGTCGCCTAGATGCCGCCTTGCTCAGTATCACCGAAGCCTTGTTTGCTCCGGGGTATCCCATCGTGGATGGCGTGGCCATCGCCTCCGACGGTCCAGTGGCCAGTGTGTTTCTTGCCCATCAGGATCCTCTCGACGAACGCCTGACTGAGGTGCACCTCGACCCGGCTTCCTGCACCAGCGTGAACCTCCTGCGCGTGCTCTTAGCAGCCCGCGGCCTGGCTCCGCGGTTCAGCCCTTTGGTGGATTATGACCGAGAGCGGATGCCTCGCAACGTGCTGCTCATCGGGGATCCGGCCATTAGATTTTCTCTTGGTCCACACCCTCATCAAATTTGGGATTTGGGGGCCGCGTGGAAGCAATGGACAGGCCTGCCGTTTGTTTACGCCGTGTGGGCCGTTGGGGAATCCGCTGCAACGCCCGCCTTGGCGGACCGGCTTCGCCAAGCCCGGCTTCTTGGTCTGGAATCGATGCCCCACTGGATCGAACATCGCCCGGAATTCACCCGCGAATTTCGCCAATCCTATTTGGGAGGCCACATTCGTTACGGCCTCGGAGACGCTGAGAAAGCCGGGATCGAACGCTTCCGCCAAGCGCTCGACACCCACATCCAGCCCCGGCGGCCCACGGTGGTTCCTCGCTACTTTTAATCTGCCCCGCGCCGGGAACCCTCCTGCGAACGGCCCGTTGGTGTCAGTACCGCCAGGTCAGCCCGAGGAAGGGGATGTAGTCCGGCGCGGATCGGGTGAGACCGAAGAAGCAGCCAAAATCGAGTTGGAGTCCCTCACGGGCCTCCCAGGTGAAACCTAGGTCGAATTGCCCCTGCCAAGGCAGACCGGACTCCGGTGCGATGCGGGCGGCCAATTCGATGAAGCAGGCCCACCGCTCGGTGATGTCGCGCCCGAGAGTCACGGTGTTGCCCCATTCCAAGCCATAACCCGCCGAGTCGTAATGAACCCAGTCGACCTGGGTCTGGCCGCCCAACGACCAGCCTCGGGCCAATTCGACGGCCAGCGGCACGATGAGCCCCCCTTCCGCATGCCCATTGCGGACATGGGAGGCCGACAGGGGCAATTTTACGTAGGGCATGAGGGCTAGGGCGGTGGGTCCGCCATCATTGCCCCAGAGGTTGACCTTGAGACGGGTCTGGAGGTCGCCAGCTCCCGACCGCTGTTCGAGCCGTCCGGTGGCCTCGGATCGCCTCCAGGAAACCACTTGGCCATCGTAGACCCACTGCAAGTCGCTCCGGGGCGTCAGTCCCACCTTGGCGTTGACCCCTCCGGCCGCCAATTCTCGGCCGGAGCGGTCGCCGTCGGCGGAGACCGTTCCGAAGGTCGCCTTGGCCACCTCGAACTCGAACTGAAAATGCCCGGCGTCGACCGAATAGGGGCTCTCGGTCTGGTCGGGCCGATCGGTACTCAGGGGGCGCATCGCTTCGCGTGGTACCGGATCCAGGAGCCAATACTGTTGGGTAGGGACCGGGTCTGATGCTCGCACCCTGCTGGAAAGGACCGTGGCCATCATCAGACCGAGACGCATCGGCCGGGATATGGATCGGACCCGTCTATGGATCGCGAGGGTCCCAATGGGAGATTTTGTAAATGGGATGAGCGGCACCGTTGAAGTTTCTGCGGGACCAATCTGCGCAAGGCAACAACATTGTTTTACGTCTAAAACAAACCCCGAAGATAAACCGGGCCTCTTTCAAGGTCTTGGCCGGAGGTTCGGTCATGGAAACTGGGGGAAGCCATTTTCCGGTACTCCATGCCCCGCACGGAACAGAATTAAAATCCACGACCCTTTGGCCATCGACGGTGGAAGGCCAGAGCGCCGAATCCGACCCCGGTGAGAGCCAGGGCCCAGGTGGAAGGCTCTGGAATTACTTGGAAGCGGTAGGTCGCTGGGTCACTCGTTCGGAGGCCGTCGATAAGATGGGTTCCGGAGGCCTCCAGAGTGACCTGATAGTTGCCAGGTGCCGAGAAGCCGACATTGAAATGGCCATGGCTGCCGGGGACCAGCGGCAAGCGGTCGCCAGCGGTGATGCCATCGACCGTGGTCATCTTCAACTCGGGTGCGCCGAATCCGCTGGTGCCCCAGATCGAGAAAGTGCCCGGACCGCTGACGGCCTTCAGACTGAGGGTAATGTTGCCCGACCAGTCGCTAGCGGTGAGTTCTTCGGTGCCGAACCCGAGGAAGGGCAATTGGGAATTCTCCGTCGAGGGAAGCACCCAAACCGGTGTGCCCGTGGTCCCCAGAAAACTGGTGAAAGCGCCGCCGGGAGAAATTCCGGCCGAGGCGGATCCGATGGCAAAAACCGCCTCTCCAGGGGCGAACTCTTTATTGACTGGTTCCCCTTGGTGCACATGCAAATCAAAGGCCTTGTCTTCGTATCCGATACCGATATCGACATGGCCAGATTGGATGAAATTTTGGGAAAATGCAGGAATTGCCAGGGTCAAGGCTGGGACGATCAAGAGCAGTTTCATAATAAACAAGAGGTGGGTTTGAACCCAATGCAAATAGTTTGCAATAGATAGGCCGCCCGTCAATCCCCAATTCAAAATGGCGTTGCCCAGCGGGTCTGGAAGCCCGGGACATAGGGGGTAATAGGGACAGGCTTTTGGCGGACTCAACGGAATCGTTCGGACTTAAGCCAGTGGGCCATTCAAAGGAGGCCCGAGGGTGTGGTGGGGACAGGCTCCTCTTGGATAGGCGAGGGCATCTCAAAAGATGCCGCCGCGGTGATTGAGGTGAACTGAAATGACTGGGGACAGGCTCCTGGTGAGCCCAAGGTAACAGTGAGGAGCGGGCCGGTTGGAGGATCGTGATGTGCGAACGACGAAGCTCTTGCTGAAGAAGGCGTAGACGGTTGGGCCATTCAAAGGAGGCCCGCGAGCGTACGCGCCCGATCAACGACCCGAAGCAGGACTTCTCTGGGGAATCCACCGCGGGTGATCCAAGCCGCCGGGGCCGATGCCACCGTGGATCTTTCGGGAATCCCGGCCGTGGCGATCGGTCACCCGCAAGTGTGGCACTCCGCCCGTTTCAGCGCGGCAGAAGGCGATCGGGCCGCCCCCGGGAAACTCCGTAGCTCTGAAATCCCACACGCCGTCCGTGCATGGAGTAACCCAGCCGATGGACCCGGTCTTCGGATCGATCCGAGCAATGGCGGTGCCGCCGCGGGTCTGGTCGGGTTTGAACTCGCGGTTGAAATGATCGGTGTCGGGCCGCTGCGTTTGATATTCCCACGGCACTCTCGAGCCCGGAATCCGCAGGGGGGCGAGGATGTGGCCATCGTGCGTCCAAGCAGGAACATTGGAGCCACCGCCACGATGGTTTGCCGAGCCGTAGGTGGCCCCGAACCACATCGCCTGACCCTCGGTGAGTATTCGGAATCCGGTCCCATCGGGGCGACACACGCAGACATCGGACCAGTCGTGTCCCGGGTCTACGGGGGCGTGGCAATCTTGAAAGGCCAACCACTGACCATCGGGAGACCAGCTGGGCCCGAAATACAAATGACCGGGCTTGGCGGCGACCTTCACTCGGCCGCCTCCGCGGGTGTCGCAAGTCCAGAGTTGGTAGCCCTCCCGGCTGGCCAGGTGGAAGGCCACGCGCTGTCCGTCCGGGCTGAGGCTGTAGCCGTAGGGCAGTCCTTCGTCCGGGCCGGTGAACTCGCGGGCCTCCGAACCATCTAAACGCATGTTGAAGGTTTGTCCGGGTCGGGTGCGGATCACTTGCATGAGGATACGCCCGCCTTGAAGGACTAATTGCGGCGCATAGAACGGCGCCAGGCGATCCCGCGTGGCCAGTTCTTCTAGGGATTTCCGATCGAGATCGTAGGCCCACACGTGGGTGGGTGTCTGGTGGTAGTATTCGTCGAAGGGTCGGCCTGGCCCATCGCGTCGGGCTTCCATGCTCAGCAAGAGTACCCGCCCGTCTTCCAAGAAACCGGCCGGCTGCCAGGTCACCTGACCGGGGGCCGAGACTTCCAGCTCCTGAAAGTTCTGGCCCGTCGAGTCGATGACACAAGTCTTGCCCGACGAGGTGAAAAACAGGTGCTCCGGCCCGCGGCCATCTGGCGGCCTGAGTGCGCATCCGGAAGCCACGGTGAGGCT
>CAMDDW010000059.1:0-16151 GCA_945893185.1 Akkermansia muciniphila
CCAGTGGCAATGCCGCGGCCGGCACCGGCCAGCGCACCATCCAATACACCTTAATGAAACCCGGAGCGGATGGCACCGAGATACCGAGTGCCACGGCTGTGATCGGATCCGAAGAACAGACGGCATTGAACGTCAGTGTCGACCCCCGCACCAACACCCTACTCGTCGGCGGCACCGAGCATTACGTGGCCCTCGTTCAGCAAATCATCGAAACGCTCGATTCCTCTGAAGCACTGGAGCGCAAAACCGAAGTGTATCGCCTCAAAAACGCCCAGGCTGCCGAGGTCGGCACCGCCATCCGCAGCTTCCTCGACCAAGAACGTCAACGCGTTACCCAAGTGCTGGGCGCCGATGCCGTCGGCACCGCGCAGCGACTTCTCGAACGCGAAGTGGCCATCGTGCCCGAGCAAGTCAGCAACACCCTACTGCTCTCCGCCAGCCCGAGGTATTTCGAGCAAATTCATCAAATCATCGAAGAGCTAGACCAGGCACAATCCCAAGTACTGATTCAAGTCCTTCTTGCCGAAGTCACCCTCGATTCCAACCGCGACCTGGGCTTCGAATGGAGCTTCACCAAGAACATCGGCAATGGATGGAATGTCGGAACCAAAACTGACTTTGGCATCCCCACCCAAATGCAGAATTTCGGCGGCTATTCTGCGCTAGTCACCGGTAACAACATGCAATTCCTCATGCGGGCCCTGGAAAACGACGGCCGCGTGGAAGTCCTAAGCCGCCCGCAGATCCTCACCGCCGACAACAAAGTCGCCTCGATTAACGTTGGCCAACGGGTCCCGATTATTACAGGAAGTTCCACGACCCCCCAGGGAGGACAAATCAACACCTTCGACTACCGCGATGTCGGTGTGAACCTGACGGTCACCCCGCGCATCACCGGCGAAGGTTTTGTTAAGATCGACGTCGGTGCCACCAACAGCTCCCTAGCCAGTTCAACCATAGAGATCAACAACAAGGCCACGGTTCCCATCATCAATGAGCGTCGCGCTTCAACCACGGTCACCGTGCAAAGCGGACAGACCGTGGTCATCGGCGGTCTGATCGGCACTGTTGACGATGTTCGCCGCAAAAAGACTCCATTTCTCGGAGACATCCCGGGAGTCGGCTTCTTCTTCCGCAGTTCCTCCAAGAAATCGGAACGGCGTGAACTTCTCATCATGCTGACCCCCCAAGTGCTCACGGCCAACCACGAGCAGGAGCCCAAAATCACAACCATCGGGAACTACTCGACCCGCATGCTGGAGAAGTCGACCCTCCGCGAAGCCGAGCGCAAAGACCCCTTGAAGACCCAGTTGATGGATTCGATCTTCCCGAACGACATCAACGCCTCCAAAACCAACGCACCGGCCGGCAAGAAGTGATGGCTCGATACCCCTCTCAACACAGCAAAACCCCCTTCATCTGGATGCTGGCCTGCGCTCTAGCATTAGGTGCGGGAGTTTCAGCGGGCTGCACCACAGGGGCATCCCGTGGCGACGGAGGGAGCGTCAGCAGCCCCAATAAAAAGCCCAAAAGCACATCCGGCATCCTAGAACTGCATCTACTCACCATGCCCGTCGCCTTGAACTTGGACGGGGCCCCGGGACCGGACGGAGTGGCCGTGAAACTCTACGCCAACGTGGGTAACGCCGCCAAACCGGCACCGATCCGCAGTGGCGAAATTGAAATCCTGCTCTTTGACGGACTGCTGAGCGACAAAAACCTCCCCACTCTCCAACCGGCTCACACCTGGACCTTCACCGCCAAAGAACTTAAAGAATTTGAAACCCAGGCCATGGTGGGCACCGGATATCAACTCACCCTGCGCTGGGGCAGCTTCAAACCGAAGAGTGACAGAGTGTCCATCATCGCCCGTCACCCGATGGGAGACGGACGCTACCTATACTCCACACCCGGAGTCATCGCCTGTTCGCCCTGAAGCGGCGTCTCTGCTGTCCGCCTAAGGACCCCGGGCTACGAAGATTCCCGGCTACGACACCCCGGGCCACGCCCCCACGGCACCCTTTCCGGGAGCCTTCGCAATCGGCTCCTCGGTCGGGTCACTCAACGATCGCAGGACAGCCTCCGCACGCCCGGCATCGCCATCTCCCAGGTGGCGCATCGCTTCACGAAACGCATCCAAACGGAAATCCGCAGTTCCCTCAGCCCGATCCACCCGATCCAAGAACGCTGCGATTTCGATCAGCTTGCACCGTGCATCCATGAAGTAGAGGTCCAACACCTTCTGGCGAGTCATGACCAAAGCCTAAACCAGAGCCTCATCCGCTCCAAGCCGTAGCAGATAATCCCATTCCCACCCCAAACCGCAACGGGACCGGCCTAGAGCAGCCTGTCCCCTCAACCAGCCTGTCCCTACTTCCAGCAGTTCCCCAGGTAGCCTGTCCCTAACGAGCAGGAGCAGCCTGTCCCTAAAGATACCATGTCCCTAAAGATACCCAGCGGCAGCGGGACCGTGCCGGAGCGAGCATTGAAGGCGAACACCCCACCCCCTCGCGCACAGCGCGAAAGCAACCCCTCCCCCGAGCCTTCCTGCGAGCGCCGGCACGGTCCCGCGGAGCCAAACCCCAAAAGCCACCCAACCCAACGCTCCCCCGGTAACGCTCCCTCGGTAGCCTGTCCCCAATCTTTTGACCCAAAGCTTCCCCGCAGCCCGTCCCCAGCCCTATGCACTATGCAGCCTGTCCCCAGCCCTAAAAAATTCACTCCCCAGTAGCCTGTCCCCAATCCCTTGCCATTTGTGCCGCACAACCCGCGACAAATGCTCGTTGACGGAGCGAAATGCCTACCGCTAGTTTCCGCCTCCTTCGAGCGTTCCAGAGTAGCTCAATGGTAGAGCAATCGGCTGTTAACCGATGGGTTGAAGGTTCGAGCCCTTCCTCTGGAGCAAATCTTTCAAGGCTCCTCAGAACGCCCCAGTCCAAACGCCCCAGTCCACATCTGCTCCTCGGATGAAACCCATCCCTACGACTTCGATCGTGGCTGGTCTTTTCAGAGAGCACCGAATCTTTCCCAAATGGTTCGCCTCGACCCTCGCGCTCGCCCTCCATTGCCTCGGCGCAGAGTTGGCACCCAACAACCTTGCGAGCCTACAAGGTCAACTCCAACAAGCACTCATCGGAACCAACACATCCTCGGTCCTCTGGGGCGCCCTGGTGACACGAATTGATGGAACAACGGTGTTTGGTACCAACACCCACAAATCCTTCATCCCCGCCTCCAATACCAAGCTGTTCATCGGGGCCATGGCCCTAGACCAACTCGGCCCTGAAGCACGACTCCACACACCCGTGCACGTGAGCAATCCGCCTGACACCGAGGGCGTACTGCACTCCGACCTGTGGATTATCGGCCAAGGCGACCCCGGCCTCGGCACCGCACCTCAATCCGAAACCAGCGATAGCCCCGGCACCTGGGATGAAGCCCTCGTCCCCTGGGTGACCCAGTGGCAATCCAAGGGACTCAAACGCATCATCGGCGACCTCGTACTGTGCGATGCGGCCGTGCGAACCCCCGAATACGGCCCCGGTTGGGATAGCGAAGACCGAGCCGAATGGTACGGCGCACCCGTCTCAGCCTTCGTGGTCAATGACAACACCTTCCGCCTCGTAGCCCCCGCAGCCCCGCCCGGGGCCACAAGCATCCCCTTCCACACCCATCCACCTCTCCCATCCCTCGCCGTGAATTGGCGAGTATTGCCCGGAACCAACGCCACACACCGCATCCAATACGAGCGCCGATTGCCCGGCGGACCCATTGAATTCCGAGGCCGCTTTGCCCCCGGCACCAATGGTTGGTCGGCTGAATTGGCGGTGGCAGACCCCGCCCAAGTTTTCGGAGAACTATTGAAGCGCACACTCGAACGCCGAGGCATCCCAGTTTCGGGATCGGTTCGGGTGGTCCACGCCACCAACGGAGGCCCGGCCATGGAGTGGGATCATCAAACTTCCCTTCCACTCACCCGCCGTCTGGCACTCTGCCTCAAACCATCGCAGAACCTGCATGCCCAATTATTGCTGACCGAAATAGGCCGTCAGGCGGAAAGAAAAGTGACTACTGGAACAGCCTCGTCCACTCCCCGTCGGCACGACGAATGGGGGCTAGTCCAACTTCCAGAATTCCTTACACGAGCCGGAATCGACAGCGACTCCGTGCGACTAGAAGAGGGATCCGGGCTGTCCCGAACCAACCGCGTCACCCCGGCCGCCACAGTGGCACTGTTACGATTCATGGCCGCTCATCCTCAGCAGAAAGCATGGAAAGAAAGCCTACCCCTAGGCGGCGTAGACGGAACGCTCAAACACCGTTTCAAGACAGGTCGTGCCCATCGCACGGTGCGAGCCAAGACCGGCAGCCTGCGCGGCGTCCACGCACTGGGCGGCTATGTGATCACGGCCACCGGAGAAGAACTCGTCTTCGCGATCTACGCCAACCAAGCCCAAGGCGACCCTCTGGTTCGTACCCGGATAGACCGGTTCGTAGAAGTTCTCGCCAGCACCCAAAACTCAGCGCCTGTACCACCCGCCTCCGCCCCACCGCCGCGCTGAGCGCCCCAGTCACCAGTCGAAGTACAGACTCTTGTCAGTGACGTTCCGGAATCCACGGAATCTTGTCGGTTTTCACGCCGTCGCTGACAAACCGATTCAGCAGAATCGTTCTGTTGAATATACTCCCGCTCCAGCTTCATGAATCCGAGGGATTAACCGGACGATCCTTCCGGTTGCGTTGTTCGAGGAAGAAGCTTTTGAGGATGTGACGGCATTCCTCCTCGCGGACCCCCGGCGTAATTGCACTGCGGTGATTGAGGGTGGGAAACTGCAGAAGATTCATAGCCCCCCCGGCAGCGCCTCCCTTGGTGTCGGGGGCACCGAAGACTACGCGGGCCAACCGGCAATGGACAATGGCCCCGGCACACATGGGACACGGTTCTTTGGTAACGTAGAGCGTGCAGTCGGTCAGACGCCAATCGCCGACGGCTTCCTGGGCCATGGTTAATGCCAGCATCTCCGCGTGCGCGGTCGCATCCTTGAGGAGTTCTACCTGATTCCAAGCACGCGCGATGACGCGGTGTCCGCGAACAATGACCACTCCAACAGGCACCTCTTGGGCCTTGTAAGCCTTGGCCGCCTGGCGCAGCGCTTCACCCATGAACACACGGTCGATTTCGGGATCCGGGATGTCCGGTTGGGAAAGGTTTTCCATGGTCAGGCGCGACGCTGAGGGCTGCTCTGTTCCAAGGTCCAGGTGGAGCCTCCCTCTTCGTGACAATGAGCGTGGGCTGCAAAGAACCCTCCGCGGTGACTCCAGAAGAGGGGCCAAATCTGTTCCCGATCGGTCTCAGGCAAATCCAACATGGCCAATTCAGCACGACTGTAGAATCCAAAATCTCCCTCCCGATGCGGGGGCGGAACGCGTTGCAGGCGCGGCCTGACTTCGAAGAGAAACATCAGCCAGTGAGTCTGCCCCTGATACCCATATTCGCTGATAAGACCGCTCAGGTGCAGGTCCGCTGGCGTGAGGGAAACACCCGTTTCTTCCAGAGCCTCACGGCAAGCGCAGGCGTAAGGTGATTCTCCAATGTCGGTCTTCAGTTTGCCGCCGGGTGGACTAAAGAGCCCCCGGTTGGGATCCTGAGCTCGACGCAGCAGGAGAATGTTGTCCCGCTCGTCAAAGCAGTACAGAAGCGTGGCGATTTTGTAAGGTAGCGGCACCGAGCTGACTAAAGCCCGAAATCGTCCTCAGGGAAAGAGCTCTGAGCGATGGCTCTGAACGATCGCAGACGGGAACAATTTTTCCGCCGGATCACTGTCTGATGGAGCATTTTGAATGAGGCAACCCTCTCACTCGCCCGAATATGAAGTGCCCGAAGATCGATCAGCGGTAAACCGTGACCGCCAAGGCTGAGATCAAGGCTCCCCAGACAACACCAGAAAGACCCAGCAGGCGCACCCGACCCTCAGATTGCGTGCACCAAGCCAACCAATCCCTCACCCGCCACGGTGAAACGGCCACCCAGATGGCCAAACTCACCCACCCGTACATCCAGAGGGTCACCAAATACCTCCACGGGCTCGGGTGCCACCGTTGGACATTCAAGACCACATCCGCGACAAGACACAGCACAATGGCCAATCCCCGCACGGCCAAATAATCCCGGACCACAAAGCAACTGGCCACTCCAATGGCAATGACTCCCCCCAACAGGAACGGTCGGAATGCAGCAAAGTCCGAGATCTCCGAGTTCTGCAAGTTCTGTTCGAACCAAACGCTTCCCAAAAGCATCAGCACCACGCCCACGGCCGTATTCCGATGGAACCCCC
Source organism: Akkermansia muciniphila (assembly GCA_945893185.1). Classification (GTDB taxonomy): domain Bacteria; phylum Verrucomicrobiota; class Verrucomicrobiia; order Limisphaerales; family UBA9464; genus SXXZ01. Next base: position 6,336 of record CAMDDW010000059.1, read on the forward strand.
GCATCCAGGCGGCACAGGAGGACGGCTTGAATACAGGCCAAAGGTGGCCAAGAAAACAACCCAGGCCCAGCACCAGGGAGACTTGCGACAAGGTCAGCGGTAGATTCATCGACGAATAAGCTTGGAGGATCAGGCAACCCCTACCTAAGCCGGAACAATTAAGTGAAGCGGATTTCTAACTGAATCGTTCCGGCCAAGGCGAGGGTAAAGAATCGAGCCGGTCTACCCGACCCGAAGAGCGGAACCGGAATCCCACGCACCCCGTCCTCGAGCGCCGGGTTGCCTCATTTCAGCCCGGTCAATCCAAGAGCGGGCGCATCTCTTCGAGGATCTGAGGGACGCGAACAAAGGGGTCCTCCTTGAATTCGTACTCCAAGGCGACAAACCCCTGATACTGGGCATCCCGCAAAATCTTGAACGTGCGGGCATAATCGGCCTTCTCCACGGCGGGCTTGCCGCCCACGTGGACCTTGCCTTTGAACTGAACATTCACCGCCCACGGCGCGCACAACGCCAACTCGCGGTAAGGATCGGTGGAATAAAAATTGCCCGTGTCCAGATTGATCCCCACCCACGGACTGCGGACGGCCTGAATAATTTCAACCAAGGATTCAGCACGACGCACGATGCCACCATGGTTTTCGACCCCCAGAAAGATTCCCGCCTTGCCCGCTTCCTCACCGCATTCTTCCAGAGCGGCGATGGCGAGTTTAGTTGCCTCAGCCTCCGTGTTTCCGTGCGGACCTCCGGTAAACACGCGGATATGCGGAGCACCCAAAATGGCGGCCTTGCGAATCCACTCCTTCACCGAGGCAATCTCGGCATTGCGCTTCTCGCCAAGGGGATGACAGAAGTCGTTGCCCACAGCGGTCCCGCTAATCGTGACTCCGCGCAAGTGAGCGTGGCGACGCACGTCCCGCAAATACTCATCGGTGACCTTTTCTGGAAAATAATAACTCGTCAGCTCCGCCCCCCCACAGGCGTGGTCGGCGCAGTAGTCTATGAACTTCTTAATGTCCATGCGGGCCGGGCTACCATCCTTGCCTGCCTTAAACTGATCCCCAAACGAATAGGCCGCCAAAGACAACCGCAAGCGCGAACGCGAGGAACGCACAAACGGCTCGACCGCCCGCAGCGGGCCCATCCCCAAAGCACCGAGGGATGCGGAAGAGACTATAAACCGGCGGCGGCTCAGCGATGTGGACATGCTGGCAACGCTCGAGGATGTGCTGGGAATGCGGCAAGGCTGCTGTGTCATTGAGCCCGAGGCAATTTCGCTTTCGGCTCGCACCTGCGATCATCCGAGGTCCAAGGGCACTTTCACTCAATGCGCCCCAACCGGGTGTTGTCCCAAACCGGTTCCTCCGCAACATTGAGGCATGGATCCTCGGAACTTTCCCGGATGGGCCGAGCTCGTCCGCCGACTGCTGCCCTTGCTGCTGCTTGGTTTGCTGGTCACCGGGTGCTCTCCCGAATCGCCACCGCCCACGGCGGAAGAAACCCGCAAGGTGCTCAAGGATGCGGGAGACCGTATCCAACAGGGGGCGGCCTCGGCCGCTGCATCGGCCCGGGAAATTGCTCGCGATGCCACCCACACGGCCGAGTCATTGGCCCAGCGCGCTGCAGAAGAGACCCGCCGGGCCGCCGAAGCCGCCGCCCACAGCCCAACCGCACAGCGACTCAAAACCGCCAGCACCAATGCCTTCCAGCAACTCCGAACCCAGGTTCAAGCCAGTGCCACGGCGGCCCGTACCCAGGCTGAACTGGCCTTCAAGGACGCTTCGGAACTGGCAACCAAGGCCGCTGTAAAAGCCGAAGAACAGGCCCGAAAGCTGGCTGAGAAAACTCGGGAAACCCTCGGCAATTCCCCACCCAAACCGTGACTCGATCAGAGCTTCTTTCATGGCATCACCCAAAATCTAGGTCTGGTGGGCGACATCGCCGACCGGGTCGGTGTGATGGACGCTGGGCAAATCGTGGAAGAAGCCCCCGCCCTCGATGTGCTTCAACGCCCATCGCCCCCCACCGGCTGACCGTTCCACCCCCGCACCCCCGCTGTCCGGTCGTACGGCCCCAGTGCCGCGTCGAAGCTCCGGTCCTGCGGGATCTAGGCAAGGGTCGGCGTGTCGCCTGCCACCCAGTCTAACCGACCCCTCAAAACAAGCAGTTCACCCCAGAGCACCCGCATTCGACCCCAAAGGCAGGGTTTGAATACGCATTCTGTTTACAGTCGAGGGCAATGAATCGCTCTCCCTCCATTGCCCAGTCCGCCACAGTTCTGGCTTCTGCCGTCTTTTGCCTTCAGGCCATTTTGCCCGAGCAAGCCCAAGCCCAAGGCTGCGTCGCCGTCCGCGGCGGCGGCATGTGCACCATGAACCACGCGGGCATGGGAGAGGATGCCGCCGAACACGGCCCTTGGCTGGCCTCCGTGGGCTACCGATTCTTCAAGTCAGACCGTCACTTCATCGGTGGCAATGAATCCCGGAATGCCGCCGGACTCGATCGCTTTCAACAAGGCACCGAAGTCATCAACTACTCCCAGTTCATCGACACCAGCGTGACCTACCAATTCAGCCCGCGTTTGTCCGCATCGCTGGTCCTGCCGTGGGTGCATCACATCCGTTCAGCGCCCTATGAACACAGCGGTGTCCGACGCGATACCGGAGCCACAGGCATCGGCGACGTCCGAGCCGTGGTGGGCTATTGGCTCTGGGATCCGAAAACCCAGCCCAAGGGCAACCTTCAGGTCAGCCTCGGTGGCAAGGCTCCCAGTGGCGACTACCAGGCTGACGACACGTTCTTCCAGGACCAGGACCCCACCTCCGGCGTGAACATCCAACCGGTGCGACGCAACGTCGATCAGTCCATCCAACCCGGTGACGGCGGTTGGGGTGTCAGTTGGGAACTCAACGGCTACCGCGAATTGACCAAGGGTTTCTTCGCCTACGCCCAAGCGTATTACCTGTTCAATCCGCAAAATGTGAATGGCGTGAAGAGCCCCACCGCACGGAGCGATGCAGGCCCCATGATTGCGGGCAAGAACATCGACAACGGCATGTCGATTACCGACCAGTACATGTTCCGTGCCGGCTTCTCCAAGGTGGTCAGCGAGAAGCACAACCTGTCCGTTTCTCTGGGTGGGCGCATGGAAGGCATTCCCGTGGAGGATCTCAACGGCAACGCGGGGAATGAGGAAGGCTTCCGCCGTCCCGGTTACGCCATCGCCATCGAACCGGGAATTAACTGGATGCCCGGGAAATGGAATGTGGCCATCACGGTGCCCTGGCGATTAGAAGCCCAACGCGAGCGCAGTTACTGGAACCTCCAAAAGGGAACCCGTGGCGATGCAGCCTTCGCGGACTATCTGGTGACCATTTCGGTCTCACGGTGGTTCTGAGCAAACCCTCCTTCTGAGCAGAGATCGCTAAGAGCCTGTCTGAAAATGGGGAGGGGTTCTGCGGCTGGGGAATTCTGGGTTGGGCAAGGCGGTGAGCGGCGGGGATGCAGTTCACTGCGTCCTCGCTTTTTTGCACACGGAGCGGCCGAGGAGTTTACTCCGGAACCACGAGGGTTCCCGCACTTTGAATGTCCACCCGGCTGGGCACCTCCGAATAACTCAAGACGGTCAGGTCGCTGAAGGTGGCTTCGAAGAATCGCCGGAACGCCAATCGAATGTGCGGTCCGCACAAGACCACTGGAGCCTGACCCGAGGCCAGCAACCCCTGGATCATCTTCGAGAGACTCTCCACCAAATGACGAGCCAGGCGGGGTTCTAAGAGCAAAGCGATTTCCGTCTGCGACTGCCTCACGCCCTTAGCAATCTCCTGCTCCAGACGGGGATCCAAAGTGATGGCCTTGAGCACCCCACGATCGTCCTGGTAAGGCTTCACAATTTGCGGACCTAAGGCGCGCCGCGCATGTTCGCTGAGCTCATCCGGATTTTTGGTAACTCCCGCAAAGTCACTCACCTTCTCCAGAATGCTCGCCAAGTTCCGGATGGAAATCCCCTCGGCCAGAAGGTTTTGAAGGATGCGCTGGACCTGACCCACATTGAGTTGGGCGGGAATTAATTCATTCACCACGGTGGAATGCGTGGTCTTGAGATGATCGAGCAACTGCTGCACATCCTGCCGAGAGAGAATCTCGTGGCTCTGGTGCTTCACCACTTCGGTGAGGTGGGTGATGAGCACGCTGGATGCGTCGACCACGGTGTACCCGGCGATCTCGGCCGTCTTGCGCTCCACTTCCGTGATCCAGGTCGCGGGCAATTGGAATACGGGCTCGGTCGTCGGAATCCCCTTGAGTGTCACCCGGCTGTTAGTGGCGTTCATGGCCAGAGAATAGCCCGGCATAAGGCTGCCAGTGGCCACCGCATTGCCCTTGAGTAGGAACCGGTATTCGTTGGCCCCGATCTGAAGATTGTCACGAAGCTTGATGGGAGGGATGAGCAGACCCATTTCTTGGGCGAACTGCCGACGCACACCGGTGACGCGCTCTAGCAAGTCGCCCCCCTTCCGACTGTCCGCCAGGGAGACCAGTCCAAATCCCAGCTCGATGAGCATGGCATCCACACCCAAGAGGTTCTCCAGTTTGTCGGCGGCGGGCGCGGCGGCCCCCGCAGCACCCGGTGCCGAGGCCGCGGTGGATTCACCCGGCTTGGCGGCCTTGCCGTCCGCCTTGCGCGAAGCATCTGCAGCCGTCGCAGGCAGGTTCTTGATATTCTTACCTATAAACCAAGTGAGGATCGCGAGCACCAAGAATGGCAACATCGGCAACCCTGGGACCAACGCGAGGAACGCCAGCATTCCCGAGAGGATAGTCAATGCCCGCGGGTATGCCGTGAGCTGACGCCCCAATTCTTCACCCAAGTTATTCTTCGACGCGGCCCGTGTCACCAGGAGGCCCGCCGCCATGGATGTGACCAGGGCCGGAATTTGCGAAACCAGGCCGTCACCGATGGACAGCAGCGTGTAGCGCGAGAGCGCCTCGGTGAAACTCATACCCCGCTGCGCCATGCCGATGGCAAAACCGCCCACGATATTGACCACGGTGATGATCACCGCCGCCACGGCATCGCCTCGAACAAACTTCGAAGCACCGTCCATGGCTCCGTAAAAGTCGGCCTCCTGCTCCACCTTACGCCGGCGGGCCCTCGCCTGCTGTTCATTGATAATCCCGGCGCCCAACTCGGCATCGATGGCCATCTGCTTGCCCGGCATGGCGTCCAAAGTAAACCGGGCTGCCACCTCAGCGATGCGGCCAGCACCCTTGGTGATGACCACGAAATTGATGATCACCAGGATGGCGAAGATGACGATACCCACCACGTAATTGCCACCGACGACAAAGTTACCAAAGGCCTCGATAATGTGTCCGGCATCACCGGAGATGAGGATCAACCGAGTGGTCGCCACATTGAGGGCCAACCGGAACAAGGTGACGAAGAGCAACAGGGACGGAAACACGGTGAACTCCGACGGGTCCTCGGTGTAGAGGATGACCAGCAAGATAAGCAGCGACGAAGCGATGCTGACCGCCAAGAGCAAATCCAGCAGCAGCGGCGGCACCGGCAGAATGAGCAGCAGCACCGTGCCAAACACGCCTATCACCATCCAGAGGTCCATCTGGCTCAGCCGAACCAACCAACTGTCCTTTGTTGTCGTCATCGCGTTCGTTTCAAAACCGTCAAAAGCAACTCTCGATCCAAGTTGTTTTTTTGCCGTATTTGCTGGGTTTTGTTGATTTTTTTACTCCAGATCCGGCAAACTCTGCCGGTTCACTAGAACCCAAATTGCTTCAGCCCGACGGGTCGTCCCTGTGCAGGCGCTGGATCGACAAAGTGACGCCTCATCGAGCCCCCCGACCGACTCAAGCCCGCCCGTACGCCCATGAGAGAGCAGCTACAAAATTGGAGACCGGATCGTTGGGGGAATCTAGTGTCGCCGTTGTGACTCCGACGTTGCTGATTGTGGATGATGAGAAGTCGACCCGCGATGGGCTGCGGACGGCGCTGGAGGACAAATTCGATGTCTACGCAGCAGCGGATGCGGCGGGAGCTTGGCTGTTACTGGAGAAGGAACCCGTGGATGTTCTGCTAACAGATCTCCGCATGGCCGGAGACGACGGACTGGCACTCATCCGCAAAGCGAAGGCTCTCCCGAAACCTCCGGTCTGCATCTTGATGACGGCCTACGGTTCCGAAGACCTGGCCGTCGAGGCCATGAAGCAAGGCGCCGACGACTACATTAGCAAGGGACGCCTGCAAATCGATGAACTGGAATTGCGCATTCAACGGGCCCTCCGACGCAACCGACTCGAAACCGAGAACGAGCAACTTCATCAGCGTCTCGATCAACGCTTCGGCATGGAGAGCTTCATCGGCGAAACTCCGTCCATCCGGGAGGTGTTCGAACAAATCCAGCAAATCGGACCCTCCACCGCCACGGTGCTCATCACCGGAGAAAGCGGGACCGGCAAAGAACTCGTCGCCAAGGCCATCCACCAACTCAGTCGCCGAGCTCGAGGCCCCTTGGTCACCGTCAACTGTGCGGCGCTCCCCGCCACGCTGCTCGAGGCGGAACTCTTCGGCCACGAAAAAGGAGCCTTCACTGGAGCCAATGAACGCCGCATCGGACGGGTAGAACAAGCTCAGGGAGGGACGCTGTTTCTCGATGAAATCGGCGAGATCGACGCCACCACCCAGGTAAAATTATTGCGTCTGATCGGTGAACGCACTTACGAGCGACTCGGCTCCGGCAAGACGCAGAGCGCCGATGTGCGTTTCCTCTCCGCCACCAACAAGGATCTCAAAACGCTGGTCCGGGCCGGCACCTTCCGCGAAGACCTTTATTTCCGGATCGCGGTGGTGCCTATCCACCTGCCCCCATTGCGCGAACGGGTCGCCGACATCCCGCTCCTCATCAGCTCATTTCTCAAAGAATTCGCCCGAGAAAACGACAAGAAGGTCACGGCCTTCAGCACCGAGGCAATGGAGCTCATGCTCCGATATCGCTGGCCAGGAAACGTCCGCGAACTGCGGGCCTCCATCGAACACGCGGTGGTCCTGTGTCGCGGCGATCAAATCCTGCCGCGGGACCTCCCTGCCTCAGTGCGTGAACCCCTCATCGAGGCCCTGCCCATCACTCAGGTTCCGCTGGCGAATCTGCCTCCTGGCAGGCTCTCGCTGAGAGAAGCCGAGAAGCAGCTCATCATCCATGCGCTCAAGGAATGCGACGGCAACCGAACCGAGGCGGCCCAGAAGCTGGGAGTGAGTCGCAGAACGTTGCACCGCAAACTTCACGAGTTCGAGCTGCACGACTTGTAGGCCAGAGTTTTCCTTCAGCACCCGCGGACACCCTGCCCCGAGCAAACTGTTTTTACTGGGAGGCCTTATCCGATTGGGTCCGTGCATCGTAAAGGCCCGTGCCCGTCGCGACGGCATTGGCCACGAGGCAGGCCAGCAGTGCTGGCAGAAGGATTTCTGGCCCAAACAATTCCCAGCCCAGAACCGTGCACGCCAGCGGCGTGTGACTGGCCGCGGCGAACACTGCCACAAATCCCAACGCAGCGAATTCCTGAACGGGCCAACCGGCCAACGTCGCAAGCGTATGCCCTAGGGCCGCACCCACGAAGAAGAGCGGCGTGACTTCGCCCCCCTTAAATCCGCCGGCCAAAGTCACGGTGGTGAAGAGCAGCTTCCATCCCCAACTCCAGGCCGTGACACCTCCCACTTCAAAGCAACGAACGAGCGAAGGATCCCCCGGCAATCGACCCGTGACACCAATGCCCAAGTACGCATCGGTACCCAGGAACTGAGTCAGCGCGATGACCAAGCAGGCCGACCCCACTGGTAGGGCCCACTGGGGAATGGCCAGTCGCTCAAAGAGTCGGCCCCATCCGCGGAGGCATCCCACGAACAATCGGGCCGCCAGGCCGAAGACCAACGCCGCCAACGCGCACTGCCAGAGTCCTCCTGCGGGTTGCAGAGAAAGGGCCCGAGCCAACGGATAAACGGTGTGATCGACGCCGAGAGCCAAACACGTTGCATGACCCAGCCAAGACGCCACCAGACACTGCAGAGCTCTGTGCCACTGGAACCGCCCGAGAACCGGCAATTCGATCGCATACAGCGCCCCCGCCCACGGTGTCCCGAACACGGCACCAAATCCGCCGGCGATGCCTGCCAACACGGCGACGGAGGGGTCCGGAACGAGGTGACTCCAGCGCCTTCCCCAAACATGCGATAACGCCGCCCCCATTTGCACGGCCGTGCCCTCCCGACCCACCGAACCACCACATAAGTGGCTCAAGAGTGTCGCCCCCAATACAAGCGGTGCCATGGTCCAAGGCACACGGAGACAACGCCGGTGAGCAACGTCTAGCAGAAGACTCATGCCTCGCTCGGAGCCTCGCCCCCAAGCGGCGTAGGCGCGGATCATGAGGAGACCCGCCACCGGCAACAAAAACAACAACCACGGGTACCGCCAACGGGTCGAGGTGACCGCATCGAGCGCGGTCAAGAAAACCGCACTGGTCAACCCGGAGCCCAGCCCCGCCAACGCTGCGATCCCCAAGCCTGCGAGCAGGCGTTTAGGAGACCGCAGTTGCGGGGACGACAAGGCCGGAGTCATGACGACGATCGGGAATGGCCCGCGGCCTTGCAACCACGACCACCGCAATTAACGGAGGCGCAGCGCGATTTGCTTATCGAGCTCGCTGGCCAAGAGAATGTCAGCCTTGCCGTTGGACTGCCGAGCCTGCACAAAAATGCGGCTCGCATTGGGCTCCAACTCCTCGACTCGGATCCACAGGGTGCGGTTCTCGATTTTGGCCGAGAGGGTTTTACGGACAACATCCTCGGAAGTCAGAGTGCCGTTGAATACCAACGTGGCCTTAGCCGCCTCAAACAACTGGGAGGCCGGTCGCTCATAGCGGCTTTCGATGTAATCCAAAGCGAAAGGCATACCGACCTTCACTCGACCTTCTTGGGTCCGGTAGCAACCGGTGAAGCTCGCGAGGCCGATCAACAGGGCGGAGACGGTCAGAAACTTGTTCATTGCGCCGCGATGCAATCACACCGACCCCTAGGGTCAAGCCCACGCTCCATTCATTTGCCATTTAGACTTTCCCTAGGCACTCTCTGGGGAGTCGATCTTTGGGTCGGAGAAAGAACCGTCGAAGAAGCTGCAAAGAACCTTTCTTGACAGCTGTTCACAGCGGAGTTCTCAGGGTGATCGGAGTGCTTGTCGGAGTGAAAATCCAGAGCCGCCGAGAATCAAAAACCAATTCAATGATTGACGTGGTGTGATCATTTGATAGAAACCGCCCTCCTTTTCGGATACTTGATGAAGACCTATCTGCCCAAAGTCGACGTGCAGCGCCGTGCGTGGCGTGTGATCGACGCCAACGGCGCCATCCTTGGCCGCCTCGCTGTCCAAGTTGCTGATGCCCTGCGCGGCAAGGACAAGCCCGTGTTCACCCCCCACCTCGATGCCGGTGACTTTGTGGTCGTCATCAACGCCGAGAAGGTTGTCCTGAGTGGGACAAAAGAGTCGGACAAGCTGTTCATGTCCTACTCCGGTTGGAAGGGTGGCGAAAAATATCGCTCCGTGGCCCAAGTTCGTGCCGCCCATCCCGAGCGCCTCGTGATGCACGCCGTCAAGGGTATGCTCCCGAAGAACCGCTTGGGTGACCAGTTGCTGACCAAGCTCAAAGTGTACTCCGGTTCCAATCACCCGCACTCCGCGCAGGAACCGCGCGACATGAAGTACGTCGGCTAATTTCCCTTTTCTCTCCACCATGACGAACTCCAACGAA
>CAMDDW010000060.1:0-15944 GCA_945893185.1 Akkermansia muciniphila
TCTGAGCCTCGGCATACTTGCCGTCTTCGAACAGCTTGGTGGCGGCCAAGAATTCTGAACGCTCGGCGGCGGCCGTTCCAGAATGCTGGGAAGCGACCTTGAACAAGTCGGCCGCGGTCGGTCCGCCATTCTTTCCGGCGGCACTCAAAGTCGCCAAGAGCGCCTGATTGGCTTCGGCCTCGGCAGAGGCATGCACGTTCTTCTGGATGATCAAAGTCACTGCCGCGACGGAAACCACAACAAATCCGATGGCCAGAGTCTTCTTGTTCTCCTCCAACCAGGTCAGGACGGACAATGTCAGGTCCGCTGAGGGCTGTTGCTCTTCTGGCTTGGGCTGAATCTGCAGGCTCATAAGGTGCCCTAGATCATTGAGATCAAGGCTGCAAACACAAGAGCGAACCGGAGGAGGCAACAATCCCTTATCCAAGACTGTGTTTTCCAACTCCGGCAGACCCAATCCCTACGGATCCAACCCAGCGGACCGGATCCAAGCCCGATTGAAGCGCGCATGACGGATGGTTTCCCGACCGCCGATCGCCTCGCTCCAGGTCGCGTGAAACCATCCATCGCGCGCCTCGAGGAGGGACGGGTAGGAAAACGACCCTTGCCCCGCTTGCGCCTCGGCCAACCGTCTACGGAAGGCCCACGTCTCCCCTTCGTCTCCGCTCATCCAAACTGCCAATGAATGACGGCCATTTTCCACGTCGTTCCCGATAAAGATCCATTCACCAGACCGCAACACACACACTTCAGCACCGGATCCCGGATTGGGGATCTCCGAGTCAACCGCCGGCGTCCAGGTTTCACCTCGGTCTCGCGATTCGGCGCGGAGTAGTCGGTGGGGTGGCGGACCATTGTCCCGCATCCAGGCCACCACCGAACCATCCCGGCGAACGGTCAGACTGGGCTGAACATTCCCCAATCCCACGATGGGCGCGGACGGCCGCCAGGTTCGGCCCTGATCGTCCGAGAGAGCCACCATCGAAACGGAGTAACCATCATGGTACAGGGGCAACATCCAACGCCCACCGACGGTGGTGAGGTGAGCCCGCGGCATCCAACCCAGTCGGCGATAGAGCCGATTGGTGGCGCCTAGGTGGATTCCTTCAATGAATTCCGCCACTTCTTGGCGTTGCTTGGAAGTCAGGTCCGGTCGTGAGCGCTCCTGTTGCAACCGGGGCAGATGGGCATTCAGGACTTTGAGAAATTCTTCGCCCGGGGCCAACAAGACCGGCTCCATGCCATCCCAACGCACCGGTCCGCGAGTCCGCCACCGGGAACTCACCCGCGCCTGCAACAAGGTTGATTCCCAGGTGTTGGCCAGAATCACGGCATGGAAGAGCCACAAGCGACCCTGCGCATCCACATGGAGCGAAGGATTGCAGTCCGGGAATCCCGGTGTGTCCCAGAGGGTGATGCGGGGTTCCCAAGAACGAGATCCCGGCCGACGACGTGAGGCCTGAAGCTTCACATCATCGGCCTGACGCTCCCCGGACCCGTTGAACCACGCCACCAACAACGTTCCGTCGGGAGCCTCGACCACACAGGATGCATGATTATGCCGGGCCTCCGGCGCAAAGATCGCCTCGGAAATTAGCGTGGGGGATCCGCGGTCGGAGCCCGATACGGCCAAAGCCGCCACGAACCAGACCCACCAGCAAACCCATCCACCGGCTCGTTGAAAGCGCATGATATTAGAGATTCACACAGACTCCTCAAACCCATGATTGAGAATGCAATTTATGGTAAGAGGCGCTCATGGCGAAGTGATGTCCACGACTCGGTAGAAGCGACTCGCGCTGTCTTCAGACCCCGGATCGCTCAGCAGCGTGCTGTCGGCACCGACACTCACTTCCTGGATGGGGCTCCACGTCCCCAGAACTCCGCCTCGCTCCAAGCGATAGCGACGCCCCAAAGACCCACGCAACACAAGTTTTAGAGTGCCATCCGCCAAGAACCCCGAGAGCTCCAGGCGTGGAGCCGATACCGCCCGATTGGCCGCTCCCGGAGTCGGGGTCCCCAACGAACCTGTCGCCGGATCGCCGTCAATTTGCAGCGCCCAGGAACGGTCGTTGGCAGCATCCACCGTGCCCCGGAAGACATCCACGGCCTGTGGAACACCTCCGACAGTGCGACCCAGCAGGATCTGGAACGGAGTTCCCGCCGTGGACGGCAATCGGAAGGAGGTGTGCCATTCGGTGGTCGTGTTCTGCAGCGTGTCGCCATCGACAAAGACGACGCGGAATCCACCCGGCGGAATCGAGGTCGCAGGAGGGAAGCCCCAAGGGATGGATCCGGCGAGCATGTCCGTCAGGAAAAGCCCCTCCAGAGACACCGGTGCATCGCCCGTGTTAATCAACTCCAACCACGGCTCGGCCGTACCACTCAAGTCTCGAAGACCCAGCACAGAGCGCGGCAACACCTCGTTGATGCGCAGCGTCGGAAACTCGGGCAAGACCGCGGAGACTGTGTTGGCCGCACCCGGGGTGGCTGACAGAGATACGCCACCTTCCAACGTCATCTCCAACCCAAACACGATGTCCGAGCTGGAGAGGTTGGCCTGATGTACCTCGACCGCGAAGGTGTTCTCGCCGGGGATGAGAAACTCGGCGGGCAGAGTGAACGGGCCCTCAATGGCCGCATCGCCGACGGTGCGGTTGGCGAACGTAGCATGGGTCACCACGACATCGTTCATGCCGAGGAAATGCGCTTTCCGTCCATTCACCCAAAGCACATAGCCATCATCCAGCATCACCCGGAATCGAACCGACACGCCCGCCGTAAGGGTCGGGATCGTGACCTTCCGACGGAAGTAATAAGCAGACTGCCCCAAGGTCAGCGCCGTGGTTTTGTTGGTCGCCAGAGCGGCCGACTCCACATACAGGAGCCCGCCACCACTAGTCCAGGCGGCCTCATTGAACGCAGGCGTCACCCAGTTGGTGCCGCCTGCTGGGGCTCCGTCCTGGAAGTACTTCCACGTGTCCGTGAAACCCAGCACCGTGCGGCTTCCCTGGAACGTGGTCGCCACCGTCCAGTTACCCGCACGGTTGCGATCCTGACGCGCATCGATGAGCTGCAGTGACTGGTTGGTGCCCAGTGTGCCACTGGGCCATGGAGCCACACCGTCATAATCCACTCGGTCCAACACCGTTTCCGGCGTTCCACCGGTGGTGGGTTGAACGAGTCGCAACGAGTCGGCGACCGCCCCGAGGCTGCCGGTCCACTCGCCGAGGATTCTCGGGATCACGCCGAACACATTCGACATTCCCGTCGGACTGCGAACAACCAACGCCCGGGCTCCCGGAGCCATGGTACTGCCGCTCGGGAAAGCAAAACTCAAATTGCTTCCGCTCAGACGCAGGCCAGACAAATCCCACGCGGTTTTCGAAGAACGGTTGAAGAGTTCAATGAACTCGGCACCGACTGGCGAAGACCGCCGCAGGATCTCCGAAAAAACCACCTGGAATCGCGGACGAACGGTGATCTCAAAGCGTTGGGTGTCACTGAGGTTGCCCGGACCGTCATCGGTCACACGAACAGAGATCGTCTGGATGGAAGCCCCAGCGTCGTCATCCGGGGTCCACTGAAACAAACCGCTGATCGGATCGATGGTTACTCCGGCAGGAGCCCCAGGTTCGAGGGAGAATCGAAGGTTCTGTGCCGGCTGATCGGGATCCGTTGCCGAAACCACGACGCTCACACTGAGCCCCTCGTCCACAGCCAACGGGGCGATGGGTGCCAGTACCGGGGGCTGATTGACTTCAGCCACTTCCAACAGCAACTCGCGCACCACTGAAAGCGCGTCGGACGAACCGTCCACCGCCCGTACCAGCACTACCACACTCGCTGGGCCCTGTGCCTCGGTCGGCGTCCACTGGACGGCACCCGTCTGAGGATTGAGCACGAACCCATCCGGTGCAGGACCATCGATTTGGAACCGCACAGGCAAGCCCTCGGGATCCGAGGCTTTCAAGGCCAGGCTCCACGGAGTCCCCTCGACCAACTTCTGGGAGGTTACCCAATCAAAGATCGGCGGGTTGTTGATTTCCAAGACACGGATCTGGAGCACCCCGGAAACCGAACGCGAGGGCACTCCATCGTCCCGAATTCGATAGGCCACCGTTTGAATCGTGCCGCCAAGGCTTTCATCGGGCGTCCAGGTGATTTGCCCCTTGGAAGACAGTGTTAGGCCTGCGGGCAGGATTCCTTCCGCCTCAAAGGTCAGTATTTGCGCGGGGCGGTCCGGATCTGTCGCCTCCAATTGAGTGAGGAACTCGACCCCTTCCTTCACTTCCAAGGTCACCTCCGTGGGCGGGTTCGGCGCGAGGTTCACCTCGGTGACGTTGATCTGGATCCGCAGCAAGCCCGCCCGAACCGGAGACCCATTGTCCACCGCGCGAACCACGAAACTGTATACCCCCGGACCATCACTCTCAGAGGGCAACCATTGAAAGCGGCCCGTTGTCGAATCCATCACCGCACCCGGAGGAGCATCGGCACCCAACGCGTAGGTCACGGTCTGCCCCGCATCCGAATCGACCGCGTTCACGGTGAATGCGATTGAAACTTGCTCTGGCGAACTCAGGAGGTTCATCGGAGCGAAAACCGGGGGGCGGTTTCCTCCCGCTAGGACATTGGCCGATCCCGGCGTGGGCACTTCCATCGAGTACAACGGTACCGGTCCTCCATCGGGGAATCGTCCCAGAGAAACGTCATTGGTCTGGGCTCCAAACATCATCTCATCGACCAAGACACCCCGTGGGTCGAACAACCCCACTTGCTCGCCTTCTCGCGACAGCGAGAAATTCACATGAAGGTCTGCCGTGCCGGATTTGTTCTGACCCGTTTCGTTGTCCGCCCAGATCCGCAGAAAACCACCGGCCGGAATGGGATAACCCGTAGGAATCCGAAACATGGCCGAGACGGAGTTCGTCAACCGGTCGGTCAAATAAAAGCCGCTGAGGTCCACCGTGTTGGTGCCTCCATTGTAGAGCTCGATCCAATCGTCGTAATCCCCGTCCGCCGGATCTTGTACGGTGCGAGTGTTCTGGGCCATGAACTCGTTGATGATGACCCGGAAATCCGGGAATGAGGCGTCGTTGGTGGCCCCGGGTGTGGGATAGAACAAGCTCTGCGCGCTGCGTGCGACCCCATCGGGCACCAGACCCAAGGATCGATCGGCAGGCAACGAACGCCAGGTGAGGTAATCCAAGACGGTGGTCCCGGAGGCTCCGCCTTCATCGCGAACTAGAGCCACCACGCCATTGGTCGGGCTCAATCGGAACGAGCTGTGAATCACCCCTGAAGCCGACTCGCCTTCCTCACCATCGCACCAGACCGTCAAGAATCCTCGGGCCGGAACCACCGAACCCACAGGGAAAGACCACTTGAGTCGATTGGTCCAGTTGTCCGTCAGGTAAAGGCCTCCCAAGTCGAGGGCTGAGGCACCCGTGTTGTAAATTTCAACATACGGATCCCGGTCGCCTGCGTTGTCCCGAGGACCCATGGTGTTGGCCGGCAGCACTTCATTCATCCACACGGGCGGCAAACTCGCCAAGCCACCCTGGCTCGCATTGATCTTGCCCGGCGTCACTCGATTAACGGCATTGGTCTCGGCGGCCATCCAATTGCCCACCCTCCAAGAAGATTGGGATGCGTCGATGCGCTGAAGCGACGAGCCCAGACCGTCGGCCAGCGCCGGCCATGGCAGGGAGTTGTCGTAGCGAACCTCGCTCACCACCACCTCATTGGTGCCCGCCCCACGGACCAACGACAAACGTTCCCCTCCGTTGTCCAACGAACCGGCAAATTCATCGAAGACTCGAACCCCAGTACCATAGGCGAGGACAAACGCCGTCCGATCGCGAACCAAGACCCAATAGGTGGCCGGGGGAATGACGGAACCCTCCGGGAAGGTGTAACCCACCCCATTGAGGCGGCCTCCCGAGAGATTGAACGACGTGGAAAGCGATCGATTGAAGATCTCAACAAAGGACGCACCCGGCTCCAGCGGATTGTAGTGAATCTCGTTAATTCCCACATAATCGGCCACCTGCTGAATCACTCCGTTGTATCGAACCGTCACCGTTTTGGTCATCCCCGGCAGCGGCGTGCCATCGGCCCGGACCGCGACCAAATTCAGTACATTGGTAACACCCACCAGCGGCACCCGAATGCGGAAGACCTGAGGGGAGGTCCACTCCAGCGGCATGGGAGTGCCGTTGACCTCAATGGCTGCGGTCGCGAATGGGGCTGTCCCATCAATGATCGCCACCGGAGTCGTCGACGTAAAATTGTTCCCGCCACTGGTGGTAATGGCAAAGACCTTGGCGTCAGAGGCCGTGATCTGGGTGTTGAGATAGGTCCGACGTCCGTTCAAATAACTACCAATGATGGTGGGCGAGGAAATGCCCGTCACCCCGTTGAAAGACAGCGCGGCACTCCGAGCGGTGAACTGCGGTTGGTATTGGGCGGCAGTTAAGGGACCCGAGACGGCCTCTTGATAGGCCCGCCAGGCCATGCGCTGGAAAATCGGCGTATCAAACATCACGTTGACTGCGCCATCGTTGCCTCCAAAGAGACGTCGAGTGGTCGAGTCTCCCGCTCCCAGAACCCAGTCCATGTCCCAGGGCAGAATTCGCCAGCGACCTCCTGGCTGAAAATAAATGTACTTGTTCTGCCCATTGCCCGTTCCCCACGTGTCCCAATTCCCCAAGCACCCATCAAGGGCGAAGCTGCGCATCCACTGATTGATGTCGGCGATATTGAGCAAGTTCGGGACAAAGTTCGCGGTGCGATCGTTGGCCGCGGTGACCATCGCGAAGAAATTGGTGAAGTCGTTGGCGGTGGAGCCAGTCGGCCGACCCTGCCAGTGGTAGCGGTACTTCGAGAGATTGTACTGGCCATTGGGATTCCGGTAGATACCCAGATCGGCTCCCGTCGGGGAAAACCCACCGGAATCATCAAATTCGAAAGCGTAGGCCACCTTGCGCAAGTCGCCCGAACCGCCGTCCGGATACCAAGACTCAGCGTATTCATTGGAGGGCTGCTCCAAATCCTCAGACACGCTGCCGTACGGAGATCCGTTGCGGTAGAACCGCATGTAAGCGGTGTTCAAGTAGGGCACTCCCATCTTGCGGGCGATCCAGTTGGCGATTTGGTTGCGCATCCGGGTCGCTTCTTCGCCGCCATTGCCCGTCAGTCCGTAGACACGGTCCCGGGTTCCCAACAGCAGGTCGTCACCGGGGACTGTCAGGGCGTAATCGGCCTGTCCAGTGAAGGGACTTCCCTTGCGGCGGATACCGGCATTGTAAATCACGCGCAAGTTGCCATGAACGAGGGTGCAATCGCGGAAGGTGTTGTCGAGACCACCCACCAGCGACGAATCCTGACCGTTGCTGAGCCAAGTGTTCTGGGAGGTAGTCAGCCACGCGTGAACATGGTTGAACGTGCCCGTAGGCACTGGATCACCCCAGCGGATATTGGCTCCGCTGACCGCAGGCAGCCCGGCGTACACCGTTCCTGACGGGAAAATGCTCGAGGCCGTGGAAGTAGCATTGTCAAAGGCCTCGACGATGAACTGCACCAACTCACCCGAGCCCCTGCCATTCAGCGTGCCCGACCAAATGCCATCGCCCGCAAGAGCGTCGCTACCCGCACCATCGTCGCGCATGGCCACCGAAGAGAACGCGGCCGTCTCGACGGTGCGGAAACGCAAACTCACCGAACTCAGCCCGTCCGGATCGGAGACCCGTGCCGTGACGACCACGGGTTGCCCGGCTGCGGGGACTGCCGGCGTGTGACGAACCAGATCGATGGAGGGACCGGCATTGTTCACCTTGCGGCTATTGGGCAATCCCGGTGTGCCCAGATTGCGGGGCACTTGCAGTCGAGCGGTCATTTCGAATCCGCCACCGCGGGTCCGGAACAGCACCTCCGGCCACCCTGCCTGCCATCGGGCGCGCACCCGCAAGGTCATTCGAGCCCCATCATTTAGCCCCCCGGATATCGGAGCGCGGATGCAGTTCCGACCTGCGTCCAAATCGCCCGGCGCGATAACGTGCAAAACACGACTTCCATCAAAGGCTCCGGTCGATTCGATTCGTGAGCGGCGGTGATGCCCCAAGAACGACCACCCATTGGCGGCGGTGCCTGAGCCCACCTCGAATCCACCATTGGTAACGATGAGGGTTCCGGCAGCATTGAGAACTTCCAACTGATCCAAAAGACATTCCCCCGCCCCCAACAGTCCCAACTGCAAACGCGTGGCAGGCTGGGTGCTGAAGCGGAGGGTGTCGGTCAGGGTGAACTGCTGCCACTCGCCCTTGGCGGTCTCATCCGAATCCGCCCAACTGGAAGCCCGGAGAGGGTCGGCCCGGGGATCCACCAATTCCATAGAGGAACCGCCGCCGCCAGACCATTGGCCCCAGCGCCCAGCATCCCGATAATCCACCGTGGAAACTTCGATATGAATCGTGTCGCTGGACACCTGCCCCACCGAGTTAGTGCTGAGAATTTCGTCCGGCTTGGAAAGGGACAAACGCTCTCCGGAATTCCGCAGCGAACCCGACCAGTTGCCGAAGGAATTGGCTGCGGTCAGTGAAGTGTGGTTGGCTCGGAGGCGTTCCACATTCCGACCCACAACCACATACCCCCCGCCCGGAATCGAAGCTCCCGCAGGAAAGGTAAAGGAAACCCCCTGCTCCAAACGCCAACCGGCCAAATCCACCGGTTGGGAAGATCGATTGTGCACTTCGACATACTCATCGGCATCATCGTCCGAGATGGGATGGTACATGATCTCATTGAGCACCAGGTCCTCGATCCGGCGCGACGCATTGGCCTTTCCGGGAGTGAAGGATTCCAATCGTCTCCAACCCGAAGCCCCGTCAGGAGTGCGACCCGAAGCCACGCCATTTTCCTGAGCCCCAAAGCGAACAACGTCGAGGACCCGCACTCCATTAGAACTCATCAACCAAACGCTCTCGCCCGCGGCGCTCAACCGAAAACCGAGAACCTTCTCGTCCAGCACCAGAAATCCTCCCGGCACCAGCACCGTACCGGCCGGAATCCGGAATCGGTTGGTACGGATATCATCGGTCAACACACAGCCCGACAGGTCCGCCGGTTGGCTGCTGCCATTGTAAAGCTCCACCGTGTCGAGTTGAGGCAGGTCGGTATGGGCCAGCACTTCATTGATCACCACTTTTGAAGCGGGATCCACCGGCGGCTGAGCGTCCATCTGGCCTGGATTCCCACCGCGGACGGCGCTGATCGCCCACGCGCGCGGATCGGCCTCGCCATAGCTGGGGTTGGCCAAGACCAGAGAGTGCCCCGAACCATCGGCGGCGGCGGGCCAGGGATCGCGGGTTCCGAAATCGGCCGCCAACTTTTGAGCGCCCATTTCATCCCGCAACTCGAGCGGCCCTCCCGATTCATTGAAACTGCCCGAATAGGGGCCCAGAACATCCCGAATCCCATGACGTTCCATCAAAGCGGCCGGATCTTTGGCCACGACCACGAACTGACCAGCCCCCAGGCGGAATCCTTCCGGAAACTGGAAGCGGACGGTCCCTTCGATCTTCCAGCGGGAAAGGTCTTCAAACACATCCCCCGCATTGTAAAGCTCGACGAACTCCAACCCAGGGCTCCCCGGAAGCGTCTGCGGATGGTATTGGATCTCGCTGAAGACGATCCGGGTCCGCCGACTGGAAAGTCCTAACCCTTCCCGTTGAGGCAGATACGTCACCTCGTTGGCTTCGGACACGGTGCCGTAGTCGCGGAATCGCACCACCGCCACGGCATTGGTATCGCGTCCGCCCACGGTCAGACCCACCTGCACCGAGCTGGGCATGGAAATAGACGCGGACCCCAGCGCGGTCCAGTTCGTACCGTCGAAGGAACCAAATCCGGCGAGAGACGTCCCAGCGCGGCGCAGTCGCAGCCATGTCTGCGGGTAATTCACCGGATACCCACCCCGAGGTGCGGTCATTGGGGCATTGGCGCCGCTAGAAGGGCGATTGCGAAAGAAGCAACCCACGGACGGCGATCCGGCAAAGGCGCCGGCGAAGGTCGCATTGGCGTCCACACTGGAGCGGATGACCAATCCGGCCGTCATGTAAGGATCGGTGACGGTGAGCCCGTCCACGCGAACCCGAAGGTCGAAGTTGCCGGTCAGCGACTGTGCGGCAAATCCGGCCGAGTCGGTCGTGCCACTAATGTCGCCACCGCGGGCCGAAACATCAAAACCACCTCGGGCAACCCATTGAACCAGCGTGGCTCGGGCGTCGTTGCCACCCAGATTCACCGGAAACAGTTCAGTGGTAAAAAACTCACGCTCGGTGTTGGAATTTAACGCATTGGCGCGCGCCGACTGGTCACGAATCCCGTTGATGGTGAGCCGATATCGGGTGGATTCCACAAGCCCGCTCACCTGCAGGACGAGCAGCGTCGGATTGGTTCCTAACGCCGCTGATTGAACGCTCACCCCTCCATCGATTCGAAAGGAATCACTCACCGCCCCCGCAGGAATCACCACGGCTTCGCTGAACTCGATGACCACATTGGTCAGCCCCACGTTGTACACTCGGCGAACCTCCGGAGCGACCGTGTCGGGGGTTACCGTCAAGGTCACCACGACGGACTGGGTAGAGCCTAAAGCATTGGTCAGGAAGGCTTGGAATGAAGCGTCATTATCCGCCCAACGCACCGGATCCAACGTGTAACTCGTGCCAGTGGCATTGGGGATGAGGGTGCCGCTCCGCTTCCAGAACACTTCGGCCCCACCGGGGTTGTCGTACGCCACGGTGAAGGTGGCCGAACCACGTTCATCGACCGTGAGTGCCACGGGTTGTTGGGAAATCCGCGGCGCCTCGGGCTTCAGGCCCCAGGCGACAAAGTGGTCGAGAGGAATGGGCCCCTCGTCCACTCCGTCTGGGCGCACCCATCGAACCGCCAAATTATCCCCTCCGCCGCCTTCTTTCTGGAGGGCTTCAATGTAATAGCGAGCACCCGCAACCAAGGTGATCGGGGCACTTTTCTGCTCGGGCAGGCTGTCCCACTGGCGTGGAGGGGTCCAACCCAAGACCCCGGCGATCCAACGGGCCTTATCCGGACCGGCGTCGGTACTGAGGAACAGTCCGGCGTAGTCGTCGGCAGCAATCCAGAAGGTGTACTTACCGCTCAGGGGAGCCGTGAAGATGCCCCGCAACCGTTGACCATAATTCTCGGCCACGTCGGTCGGAGCCTCGAAAAAATCCGTGATGATGTTGGTGGAAGTCGGCTTGTTGGGATAGGCGGGGTTGTTGGTCAGCGCATCGAGTGTCACACCCGGAATGTCGCTGAACACCTCTCTCAGGAGGGTGCCGCCGTGAACCGGCAGCAAGCCCAGAATAGCCATCAACACCCAGCGACCCAGGGTCGCACCCGTTCGAAACTTCCAGTTCATGATTTAATACCAAAATTGCAGCCGCATACCCGTTTTGAGCCCTGTGACAAACAACGATTGAACAGGGCTTGGCGGGAACGATTCCGTTGGATCGTTCCGGCTGAGCTCGGAATTAGCAGCTTCCGTGCAAATTCAATCACGCGGTAACGAATGCGTAACATCCACCACAGTTGGAGTCACTCTTGGAACAGTGATGATCGCCGGTCCGTTCCATCCGGTGAATTCCTCAACAAAACCCGGGGCGGGACCTATCTCTACGGCTCAATCTCTCCAGAAAAAGGATTCGTCCCCAACCCGGTAGCGGACGGCCATCTCTGGGGTCTCGACGGGTTGGCCCCGATGCAGGGATTCTACCCCCGCCAAGGTCATTCCTGAGGTGAGCAAGGTGCGCTCCAACGGATAAGGTTGGCGACGCTCCACGACCATCCGTTCGATATGGCGGATTTGCGGATTGAAGAAGTCGGCCGTGGACGACCCGTGGGTGGGCATCGGCAAGTACATCTGGCACGAGGTGATTTGGCCTGTCTTGGCATTCAAACCCGCATAGTTAAAGTCGCGGATAGCGAGCATTGCCAAGGTGGTCCGGAACCCATCGCGGTGATCAATGAAGTAACCCCAGGCCTCTGGGAAAACCTCCCGAGCCCAGTCCAGACTCACTGGAGCTGAAGGATAGCCGTCCCGAACTGGCAGGTTGTGGCTGCGGACTAACGCTGCCTCCAAGAGACGCCGGGTGGAATCCCTGCGACTCAATGCCTCCCAAAAGGCCCGTCCCCGGAGCCCGTGGACTCGACGAATCCCCACTTCACCTCCCTTGCGCCGCTCCGACATGCATTGTGCAGTTTCTAAGCCATGGATGTCGTAGCTATCGGCCCCCCCGTAGGCGGCACAAAGGCTTTCCGACAGCGGAGTGCCCAAGGGCATTTCCGTGGGCGGCATCCGTTTGGTAACCGGTAGCGAAGAACCGGCCTGAAACGGGAACTTAAGGCGGCGTGCGTCCTCCACCATTTCTACGCATTCACGCCAATTGGTAGAGAGGTGCTTGTCGTTGAACACGGGCACGCTGCGGCCCGAAGCCTCGAACACCCGGACCACCTCCTTGAAGAACCGGTAGCGAGGATAGAGCGTCTGACCCAGGTCGGTTTTGGGATACTGACCGTGCTCACCGATAATCACCACGCCATCCACGGCCAACCGACCGGTTCCCAACGTCAGCGCCTCGGCGATGCTCGAAAAGATGGGAACGCCATGACGGGCTGCCGTCCCGCGGGCCAGATCTTTTTCCGGAAACTGGTCGACGTACAACGACACCAAATCCACCTCCGGTTTCCGCCAACCTCCCTCCCAGACATAGCCCAAGAGGAGCCGATCGATGAAATGCTGGGCATGGGAGTGCAAGCGAACCTCCGTTGCAATCAAGGCGATCCTCTTGCGAGCAGGCCTCGGAACCTTCGATGCCCAGACCGCGGGTGCCAGGACGGTCGTTCCGGCGGCGGCACCGACGGTGGCGAAAAACTGTCTGCGGGAGACGGTAGCGTTCATGGGAGGGTTCGTGTCTTGAGTCGGTGGAGGTACCAGAGCGGAGGCAGAGCCAGAATGGGCAGGAGCCCGGCTGCCACCAGACCCGGATCCATCGTTCCGAGGCGGTCGGCAGAAATACCGAAAAGCATTTGGGCTTGGGCCGGAAGGATCCAGGCCGCGACTCCTGCCGCGCCGGTGATCTTGCCTTGATGGTGTTCGGAAAGATCCTGGGTGAAGGTGTGGTAGAGCGGAAACACACCGAGCGACCCCGCGGCGATGGCCAACAACACGACCATCAGCCAAGGCCCTCGCCCCAACCAAGGCACCGCAACGGTCCCACAGCACAAGAGGGCGCAGGCGGCAAACACCAGAAACCGCGCGCCCGAGGGCGTCCGACCTCGACGGGCCAAGGCCACCGCAAGGGCACCGGCCCCCAGGCACCCCACATCGGCCGCCGCGAAGAAGGCCGAGTTGAAGTGAAGGGCTTCGGTCTCAGAATAGCCCCTACCCTTCTGCAAGAACATCGGCAACCAAGCCCGCAGCACTTGCCAGGTCGTGTTAATGCAGGCCACCACCCCGATGATCGCCAACATCCGACCGCTGAAGAGCACTTTCAGAAAAGGCGTGGCCGAGAATCCTGACGCCTCAAATGATTCTGCCCCGGAACGCAAATCACCGGAACGCACCAAGGCAAACCATGGGATCAGCCACAGCAGCCCAACCGCACCCAACAAAAAAAACGGAGGACGCCAAGCACCCGCACCGTCGGCAGATCCGACTCCGAGCAACATCGGTAATACCAAGGGGGTGAGGATCGCCCCAACAGTCGCGCCACTTTGGAGCAGGCCATTGCCCAGCGCGCGCTGTCGCTCATCGAGCAGCGAACGGGTAATACGCACCGCGCAGGGCCAATGCCCGGCCTCGAAAAAACCCAGCAGACCGCGAAAAAATAGCAGGTCCTGGTGATTCTGAGCCCAACCCGTGCTCATCCCGACCAGCGACCAGAGCGCCAATACGGCGGCATAAACGCGGTGCACTGCAAAGCGGTCGGCCATCCACCCGAAAACCAGAGATCCCGCGGCGAAGGAATAACCGAAGACCGC
This sequence comes from Akkermansia muciniphila, assembly GCA_945893185.1. Lineage (GTDB taxonomy): Bacteria > Verrucomicrobiota > Verrucomicrobiia > Limisphaerales > UBA9464 > SXXZ01. The sequence continues at coordinate 14,068 of CAMDDW010000060.1, forward strand.
CTCGACCTGACCATACTGGGTCTTGGTCATGGCAAACTCCTGAGTAATTCGCACCGACAGCCCAGACAACGTCTGCCGGTCCATGTAATTGATGGCCGAAGCCAGCAACAACATGCCGCACACCGACCACTTCCAGACGGCCCCGCGCGAACCCGATGGAGGAAGGGCGGTCATGGCACCTCAGGCTTCCGACCAGGAGACTCCGTCCCACCGGCGGACCCGCTCTAGCAAGCGGACCACATCGGCGGAGAAGACTTCAAAGAGCACCTCACCTTTTTCGGGTGACGCGGCCGCGGGCTGACCAATGTGGCCAGTGGAGGTCCGTTCGCGGGTGACCCAACCCCGATGGGCTGGGTGGAAAGGAGGGGTCGCATCCACCGGATCGAGCGAGCCGAAGGCCCCCACCTTGGCGGGGTCCAATCGCAGCATCATCGAGGTCTCCCACTCACAGGCATGTCCCATTTCCTGCTGCACCCATCCCCCGGCCACGGACCGCTCAAAGGGCCTTCCACCCAGGCTCCAGTAAGTTGCCATGAGCAGCAGCAAACCCTCCGTGTCCCGGTGACGTTGGCGCAATTCAAAGACCGCCTGACGGCCCGGGACATCATTACCCCCGTGGCCGTTGAGGAAGATCACCCGCTTGAATCCATGCCTCAGTCCATTCTCTGCAAGGCCTATGAGCAGGTCTAAATACGGACGAGGCGGTGCCGAAAGAGTCCCCGGAAAATCGAGGTGATGATCCGAATTACCAAGCCAGAGCACCGGAGCGAACACGACCTGTTGAGACAGCGCCAACTCGGTCCGACGCACGACCTCGCCCACGAGTTGGGTGTCGGTGAGCACCGGCAAATGCCCGCCGTGCTGCTCGAGCGCGGCAATGGGAAAGACAATCGGTGTCTCGCGCGGCAAGGCCGCTAACTGCGGCGAAGTGAGTTCGGCAAGGTACATGGAGAATTGCGGCCAAGGATGCAGATCCGATGCGCCGGGTCAAAGGAAGCTGAACGAACACAGACGAGGTAAGGCAAACAAGTCTCACCCAGTCCGCGGCTCACGGCTCCCAACTCTGTCGCAGTTGACCCGTCTCGGCATCCCAGACACGAACAATTCCGCGATCATCGGTACCCACGACCCACCGTCCATTGCGACTCACCGAGAGAGCCTGGAGGTACTCAGGCACAGCGGCTAGGTCTCGAAGCGTCTCACCATCGGCCTTGAACACGCGACCCTTGCCCGAACCACTCACAGCCACAAATCGCAAGGCCTGACCGGCTACCTGAAGTCCGGTCACCTCTTTGCCAAAGCCCTCGATATTCTTGCGACGTTCACCCGTGCGAGGATTCCACAACTTGACCGTGCCCTCGGCTCCAGCGGTCGCCAAGACGCTGCTGTCGGGAGCCCAAGCCACTCCAATGACATGGTGAGTGTGTCCCTCCAGATTGAAGCGGGGCTTATTGGTCGTCAGCACGGTGATCCTGGCGAATCGATCGGCCCCGGCGCTGGCCAAGCGGTCACCGCGCGGTGAGAACGCCAATGAAGTCACCGCATCGCTGTGCAGGCTTCCCAGATCCTGAGCGACCGAGCCATCGGGCAGCTTCCACAATTTGACTTCGCCGGACCTCGAGGGCTCACCGCCACCGGTCGCCAACAGGGTGCCATCAGGACTGAAGGCCAGAGCATTGACACGGTCAGCAAAGGCGGGAGCCAGGGGTGTCCCCGCCAAGGTCTGCCGAAGGAACCAAGGGCGTGCAGTCTGGATACGGCTGAGGCCATCCGGGAACGCAGCCAAAAACTCGTCCTCACTCAGAGCCACCAAGGCCAGCGGCGCTCCTTGACCGACAGCAAAGGTGCTCACGGCTCTGCCGAGGTCCGAATGCCAC
>CAMDDW010000061.1:0-15754 GCA_945893185.1 Akkermansia muciniphila
GAGATACACACCATCCCTCGCCATCGCCACACTGATTCCACTCGGCCGAGGCCGCGGGTGCTCTCAATTTCAAATCACTGCGGCAGCACCAAAAACCCGCTGCTTGCCTCGCCAATGATCTGGGTTTGCTGCCCTTGGTGCCGCCAATGGTGGTAGGCGATCAGGGCGCAGAACAGAGCATCGATCCGATCCTCCGCTTCCTTGGAATAGACAGCTCCGAGCAGTTCTTCGCCCACGATTTCTAGGTGCAATTCGGGGAACCGGAACTGGAGACAACTGCTCAAGAGCGACTGATAGCGGCGAAACTCCCGCCGGCGTTCGGCCACCGTACCACGCTTGTATTTGAGAATCCGCGGCAGCCCGAACCATCGGATCATGGCCGGATGGGGATAGACTTCCATGGCCAATCGCGAGGCCGTCAAATCCCAGCCCAGCGAAAAACCTTCCGACTCTAGCGCCCTGGCAATCCGCAGAGGTCGGGCGCAAAGACGAGCATTGGAGGGGTGACACCCGGCGTGCTCTCGCCCGAAGAGTCGATGGGTTAAACGGTCCACGGGCCGGGATCCGCTCCGATTGGGACAAACCAGCGGAGCATCTACGGCCATCACACAGGGCTGCTCCCCCACCCGTTCACGCAACCAGCTCGACAAGGCGGCGTCCCCAAGGGTCCAACGCGACTCCAACACCGAGGCCGTTTGTCCGTCGGCCTCAATTAAACAGATTCCATCCCGGTTGCGTTCGCCCCAGGCCAAATCGATTCCCACCATCAGCATCTATTACAAACCTCGCAACAGATCTTGCCATTGCAAGCAACACCCCTGTGAACAAAACCAACAGGCCTCTTCCTTTTTTGGAGGACGAATCTAGGTTGGTGGCGCGTAGCAACGCGTCGGATTCGCCGAGATGAACAAACGTCTGATCTATCCCTTCTTCATCGCCGCCCTCGTGGCCTATGTCGGCCTCGGGGCTAAGCTCTTCCAACTCAGCGCGGCGGACGAACGAGATGACCCCTATCAGCAACTCGAACTTTTCACCCGAGTTCTGGAGCGGGTCCGCAAAGATTACGTCGATGGAGAAACCTTGACCTACAAGGATCTCATTCATGGCGCGATGAAAGGGATGCTTTCCACCCTCGATCCGCACAGCGAATTCATGACGTTGTCCAAGTTCAACGAACTTAAGGAAGACACCGAGGGGACCTACGGAGGAGTGGGTTTGCAGGTCCACGTGAAGGAGGGGATGCTCACCGTGATCGCCCCTATGGAAGACACCCCGGCTTTCGAGGCGGGTATTCTTCCTGGAGACCAAATCCTAAAAATCAACGGGAAGCCCACCGACCGACTCGTCATGGGCGATGCCGTGAAGATCCTACGGGGCGAACCCAAATCTAAGGTCACCCTGTTAATCATCCGCCCCTCGCTCTCGGAACCCAAAGAGATCTCACTGACCCGCGAAGACATCCGTGTCTACACGGTGAAAGACCAGAACAACCACCGGGAATTCCCGGTGAGCGCCGACCACTTGGGGTATGTGCGCATCACCCAGTTCGCCGAAAAGACCGACGAAGAATTGGAAACGGCACTAGTGGCCATGGAAAAGCACGGGCTCGAAGGCCTCGTTATTGACCTGCGTGGCAACCCGGGCGGACTGCTAGATCAAGCCGTGGCTGTCTCAGAAAAATTCCTACCCAAGGGCAAGCCCATTGTCTCGACCGAGGGACGCAACCGTGCGGCGGATCAGCAGCGTAAGGCTTCAGGCAAGGGCAAGGTCCGTTCATATCCCTTGGTTCTGCTCATCAATGGCGGCAGCGCCAGCGCCTCCGAGATCGTGGCTGGCTGCCTCCAGGACCTGGAGCGGGCCGTGGTCATCGGCGAGCAATCCTTCGGCAAGGGGTCTGTGCAGAACATTCTGCCCCTCAACGATGGTTCCGCCCTGCGTCTCACGACCGCCAAGTATTACACCCCGAGCCACAAGGTGATCCACGAGCGGGGTATCTCACCCAACATCGTCGTCCCCATCACCGACGAAGACGAAGCGGCCATCCAACTCCGGCGTATGCCCGGTGGCACCAATAGCATCGATGACACCCTGCGTCTGTACCCCGTGGCCCAGCAGGCCCGCCTGCGTGATTTGGTATTGGCCGACGCCGATCCTCAACTCGAGCGGGCCATGGACTTGCTCAAGGGAGTCCGGCTCTTGGCTAAACGCTCGGGCGGCAAGTCCCCGCGAGCCGAGGCAACTACCCCAAATTCCAAGCCTGTCGCACCCGCCGCCCCGTGATCCGGAATTGGCATCCCGGTGGGGATGGCCGGAATGATTGCCTCCAAAAATGGTTCTCGCCATCGAATCGTCCTGTGACGAAACCAGTGCCGCCGTGGTCCAGAACGGGCGGCTGCTGTCCAACATCGTGGCCTCCCAGGTCCGCCTTCACTCCGATTACGGCGGGGTGGTTCCAGAACTGGCCACCCGAGAACACCTCCGCAACCTAATCCCTGTTGTCCGTCAGGCCTTGGAAACCGCAGGGATTTCCATGGCCGACCTCACCGCCGTGGCCGCCACCCGAGGGCCCGGACTGCCCGCGGCCCTGATGGCCGGATGGACGGCCGCCCAATCTTTGGCCACGGCACGCGGGTTGCCCGTGATTGGCATCCACCACCACGAAGCCCATCTGTACTCCCCATGGATCTCTGGCAAACCGGCCCAGTTTCATGGCGCCGCGATCCCGCCTCATGTCTCACTCATCGCATCGGGCGGACACACCCTGCTGGTTCATGTCCGCTCCGAACTCGATCAGGTGATCCTCGGTGGCACCCTCGACGATGCGGCCGGTGAGTGTTTTGACAAGGCGGCCAAACTCTTGGGTCTCCCCTACCCCGGGGGGCCGGTGCTGGACCGCTTGGCCGAAGAAGGCCGGGCCGATCGCTTTGAGTTCCCGCGACCGCTGCGCCACGAACCCAATCACCTGTTTAGTTTCAGCGGTCTCAAGACCAGCGTTCGAGTCTTCCTCGAGAAGAATCCCGGCCTGGCCGATTCTCCCCAAGACCTCCGCGACCTGTGCGCCGGAATCCGCGCAGCGATCGTGGACACTCTCACCACCAAACTCGTCGCCGCCGCCACCAAGATCGGCGTCCGTTGCATCACCGCCAGCGGGGGGGTCGCCTGCAATCGGGGGTTGCGCCGGGATTTGCAACAGGCTGCCCAAAAGCGGCGTCTCGAACTACGCATCGCGGAGCCGGCGTTCTGCACCGACAACGCGGCCATGATTGGTTTTCTAGCCGAACGCCGGTTGGCACGCGGGCAATCCACACCGCTGGACACGGAAACCGGCCCCGGATGGGAACTCGAGAACCAAGAGAACCACACACCCCAACTTGCAGCGGCAACAGACTCCTCAGCTTGTCTTCCCTCGTCGTGACGATTTCGATCATTTTGCCAGCTTTCAACGAAGCGCGCCTCTTGCCGACCTCGCTGGCCGCTGTTCATGCAGCCCGGCGAGCCTTTGATCGGGTGCAATGGACCTCCGAGGTGATCGTCTGCGACAACAACTCCACGGATGCCACCGCGCACATTGCCCGGGAGCACGGAGCGCGGGTCGTCTTTGAGCCCGTCAACATGATCGCCCGCGCCCGCAATGCGGGAGCCTCGGTGGCGACCGGCGACTGGCTACTGTTCATCGATGCCGACTCGCAGCCTTCCATCGAACTCTTCAATGCCATGATCGAAGCGATTCAATCGGGCCGGGTTCTGGCTGGGGGAGCCACCGTGCGCATGGACAGCGACGAGCTTCGGGGGCGCATTGGTACGGCATTCTGGAACACAGTCAGTCGGCTTCGAGGTCTCATGGCCGGTTCTTTTATCTTCGTCGAGGCGGCCGCCTTCCGGCAAATCGGCGGATTCAGTGGGCAATTTTATGCCGCCGAAGAAATCGATTTCACACACCGCCTGAGGCCCCTGGCCCGCGCCTCGAATCGTCGTATTGTTATTCTCTCCAAGACGCCGCTGCTCACCTCGGCCCGGAAGCTCAAGCTCTACACACCGCGCGAAATTGGCCGCCTGATCCTCTCAGCCGTCCTACGACCGAAGGCCACTCTCACCAACAAGCAGGCCTGCCACCTCTGGTACGACGGCCGACGCTGACCAGGTCCCGGGCTGTCGCCATCGACCGAGAGTGATCCAAAACCGTTCGAATCCATCAAAAACCTGCCTCGAACGGCTATTCGGCGCACTGAACTTCTTGTCTCCGCGCGAAATATGCCCATGATCGGCGTTTCGATCTCGTATTTATGGCTAAAGTGTACACCGACAAGGACGCCGACCTGAGCGTCTTCAAAGGCAAAACCCTCGCTGTGCTCGGCTTCGGCTCCCAAGGCCACGCCCACGCGCTCAACCTCAAGGAGTCCGGATGCAACGTCATCATCGGTCTCTACGAGGGATCTAAGTCGATCAAAGTAGCCCGGGAAAAGGGCTTCGAAGTGCTCGCCAGCGCCGAGGCAGTCAAGCGCGCCGAAATTATCATGATCGCGCTGCCGGACACCAAGCAGGCGGCCGCCTACGAGAAGGACATCGCTCCCAACCTGACCCCGGGCAAGACGCTGCTCTTCAGCCACGGCTTCGCGATCCATTTTAAGACCGTGGTCCCCCCGAAGGACATCAACGTGATCCTCGTCGCCCCGAAGGGCCCCGGCCACATCGTTCGCCGTCAATACACCGAGGGCAAGGGCGTCCCCAGCCTGATCGCCATCTACCAGAACCCCGGCCGCAACGCGAAGAAGATCGCTTTGGCCTGGGCCAAAGGCATCGGCGGCACCCGCGCCGGCGTCATCGAGACTACCTTCAAGGAAGAAACCGAGACCGACTTGTTCGGTGAGCAGACCGTCCTCTGCGGCGGCGCTAGCGCCCTCGTCCAGGCCGGATTCGAAGTGCTCGTCGAAGCGGGTTATTCGCCCGAGATGGCTTACTTCGAGTGCCTCCATGAGCTGAAGCTCATCGTAGACCTCATGAACGAGGCGGGCATCGCCGGCATGCGTTTCTCGATCTCCGAGACAGCCAAGTGGGGCGACGTGAGCGTCGGCCCGAAGATCATCGACGCTTCGGTCAAGAAGCGCATGAAGGCCGCACTCAAGGACATTCAGTCCGGCAAGTTCGCCAAGGACTGGGTCGCCGAGTACAAGAGTGGCTACAAGAAGTACAACGCCCTGCTCGCCGCCGGCGAGAAGCACCCGATCGAGAAGACCGGTGCCAAGCTCCGCGCGATGATGCCCTGGATGCAGAAGCGCCAGATCAAGGGCGCTCAGGCCTCCTACTGATCGAGAGGTCTCCGCTCGATAAACCGCCGGTTCTCCATCTAGGAGGTCCGGCGGTTTCTTTTTCCCTACTTCCCTCCTCCCAAGCATCCTGTCCCACAATGGCCCGCAGCGTGATCCTCGCAGGCACAATACGATGCGATGGGTGTTGCCTGCCTCCTCGCTGGTGCCTCTGCGCCGCGCTGCGTCCCGTCGTGAGCCCAGTGGCCGTCGACGTCTTGATCCATCGCCGCGAGAACTGGCGCCCCACCAGCACCGGCAAGCTGGTGGCCCGCACCCTTCAGGGTTCGCGCACGCATGTTTATCAGCGCGTCGATCCCCCGACGCTCGAAGCCATCGCGCGTCCCGACCGCGAACTCTGGATCCTGCACCCGGAAGGCGAACCGGTTGAGAACTTGCTCCCTCGCCCTGCCGACCAACCCGCTCCGCAGGTTCTTCTGTTGGACGGCAACTGGGGTCAAGCGGGCGAGATGCTGCGGGCCGTCCAAGGTTGGGGTCGCCTAGTTCGCCTCAGCCAAACCGGAGCGAGTCGATACTGGCTGCGATCTCAGGAACGCCTGGACCAATTCTCCACGGCCGAGGCACTCATCGCCGTGCTTCAGTCGTTGGGAGATATGGAGGCCGCAGCGCAATTTGGGCTTCAGTTCGAATTGCACGTCTACGCCACACTCCGGGCTCGCGGGCACAAGGAAGGTGCAGAAGCCTATCTGAAAGGGTCCCGTCTGCCGGAAGCATTCCCTGAGTTTCTGACCCAACTGAACGAGCGGCGTCGCAACCCGTCCGAACCCGGTATCTCCCGAATGGGGCCTTATCCGCAGCCCGAGCGATTGGACTGAATCCCGGTCATTTCCGGATTGGGATTTTGACGGTGTGCCCCTTTCATCAAGGGGTGGCGCGTGAGTACCAACTGAACCCCTTCCGACCGCCGGCCAACCTGCGGATCGACTACGCGCAGGAACTCAATACCCAACAGTATGAGGCGGTCACCGCGGCCCCGGGGCCCTGCCTGGTCCTCGCCGGTGCGGGTGCCGGCAAGACGCGCACCCTGACCTACCGCGTCGCTTGGCTCATCGAGCACGGCATCCCCGCCAACCGCATTCTCCTCCTGACCTTCACCAACAAGTCAGCCCGCGAAATGATGGAACGGGTCGGGGACCTGCTGGGCGGCAGTGTGGTAGATCTTTGGGGCGGCACCTTCCATTCGATCGGGGTCCGCATCCTGCGCTTGCACGCTGACCAACTCGGCTACCGTCGCGACTTCACCATCGCGGACCGCGAGGACGCCAAGGATCTGCTCAACGCGTGCATCACCGACGCGGCCATCGACGTGAAAGCCGTCCGCTTTCCTAAGGCCGAGGCGCTGTCGGACCTTTTCTCCATGCAGGTCAATACCGGTCAAACCTTGGAGGAAGTGACCGGCGGTGAAGAAGGCCCGTTTGCCGGGGTGATGGATTCCATCCGGCTCGTCCAACGCAAGTACGCCGAGCGCAAGCGCAAGGCTGGGCTCATGGACTTTGATGACCTTTTGGTGCTCTGGCTGCGACTCCTGCAAGACTTCCCCGACATCGCCGAGACCTACCAGCGACGCTTTCAGTTCGTCCTGGTGGACGAGTACCAGGACACCAACATCCTCCAGGCCACGCTGCTCGACTGCCTGACCTTGCGGAACCGAAACCTCATGGCCGTTGGAGACGACGCCCAGAGCATCTACTCCTGGCGGGGTGCTAATTTCGCCAACATCCTGAAATTTCCCGAGCGCCATGCTGGAGCGAAGGTTTTTAAGATCGAGACCAACTACCGCAGCACGCCGGAAATTCTCGCCCTGGCCAACGCTGCCATCGCCGCCAACTTGCGCCAATTCCCCAAGGCCCTCCAGGCCCATCGGCCATCAGGTCAAAAGCCAGCCCTCATCGTCTCGACGGATGCCAGGGAACAGGCTGCCTTCATTGCTCAACGCGCCCTAGAATTGCGCGACGAAGGAATTCCCCTGTCAGAGGTCTGCGTCTTGTACCGCTCGCACTTCCATGCGCTGGAACTGCAAATGGAGCTGACCCGCCGCAATATTCCCTTCGTCATTACCAGCGGCATTCGCTTCTTCGAACAGGCCCACATCAAGGACGTGGCGGCCTACCTCAAGCTCATCGTCAACCCCTCCGACGAACTGGCCTTCAAACGCCTGGCCCAGATGCTTCCCGGTGTCGGCGGGAAAAGTGCAAACACCCTCTGGAACGCCTTCAGTGCCCGGTTTCTTCCGACGTCGGAATCCACGCCAGAGTTCGAGGTGTCGGACAACGACGGTGCACTACCAGCAGTTCGGCCCATCGCACCCGAACTCAGCGCAATTAGCCGCGCCGTTCCCAAGAAAGCCGCGGTGGCCTGGGCTCAGTTCACCGCCACCATTGCCCAATGCGAGAGTTCGGAGCGTCGAAGGCAACCCGGTCGCCTCATCCGATGGGTGCTGGAGGCCGACTACGAGGACTACCTTCGCAAGACTTACGAAAACGCCCGCAACCGACTGGAAGACCTCGCCCAGCTTGCGGCCTACGCCGACTCCTTCGAAGACACCAGTCTCTTCCTTTCGGAATTGGCTCTGCAGTCCAACATCGAAGCCGAGCAAAACAAGCAACGGGACGGAGACGACGAAGATCGACTCAAGCTCTCGACAGTCCATCAGGCCAAGGGCCTCGAGTTCCGGGCCGTATTCATCATCATGCTCTGCGACGGTTTGTTTCCGAGCGGACGCTCGGCAGAGACTGCCGACGGCGAGGAAGAGGAACGTCGGCTCTTCTACGTCGCGCTGACACGGGCCAAGGACGAACTCTACCTCTGCCGCCCCCTGCTCCGATTCATGGCGGGAGCCGGCGAGGCCTTCCAACCGGCGTCCCGGTTTCTGGGTGAATTTCCGGAGACTCTCGTCGAGGAATGGAAGATCCACGCCCCGGTCGCACCTCTGTCTGCACGAGGCCAACGCAGCAGTCCCGACCGATCTCAAGACCACGACCCATTCCGAGATCCCGACCCCGATCCCGATCCCATCGACGACGGCGACGTGCCGTTCTGAAGAATATCCCCGATGGAGAAGCATCCCTCATCAGCAACAGCGCTCCCTTCCACTCACTCTGACCTGCCAAGACTCATGCGCCATTCCTTGACCGCTGCATCCGCCACCGATCCCACGGCCCTCTACCGCTATCGGGACGGCCTGTACGCCGAGGACTTGCTCATTCTCGCACTGGTCCGAATGGACTTTTTCACAGCACTGGCCGCGGAGCCCACCAACTTGGAAGGACTCTGCTCTCGGCACCAACTCCACCCGCGGCCTGCCGACGTGTTAATCACACTCTTCCGTGCCATGGGGCTCATCGAGTCGTGTGGAAATCGCTATGCGGTGACCGAGACTGCTCGGGAGCATCTGGTTTCCTCGTCCCCGTGGTTCCTCGGTCCCTACTACGAGTCTCTGGTAGATCGCCCCGTGGTGAAGGATCTCCTGCGAGTCCTGCAAACAGACAAACCGGCCAACTGGGGCAGCCAATCGGCCCAACCCGACTGGCACACGGCCATGGAGAAGCCCGATTTCGCGCGCCAATTCACCCAGGCCATGGACTGTCGGGGCGTCTTTCTGGCTCGAGCCCTCGCCGAACACCTACCCATCCAGCAATCCCGTTCTCTGTTGGATATCGCCGGTGGATCGGGCATTTATGCTTGCTCGCTCTGCGCCCATTTCCCGGAACTCAAAGCCACCGTCCTAGAAAAGCCCCCGGTGGATGCGATCTGTGCTCAAGCCATCGAGGCCCGCGGGTTCAGCGACCGCGTTCAGGTGGTCGCGGGTGACATGCTCTCCCAACCGTTGCCCCGTGGACACGATCTCCACCTCTACTCCAATGTGCTGCACGACTGGGACATCCCCATCGTCCGAGAACTCCTAGCTCGATCGTTCGAAGCCTTGCCCTCCGGAGGGCAACTGCTCATCCACGACGCCTTCCTCAATCGTGACAAATCCGGCCCGCTTCACGTCGCGGAATACTCGGTAATGCTCATGCACGCCACGCAAGGCCGCTGCTACGGCGTGGGTGAAATGGAAAACTGGCTGCAAGTCACCGGGTTCACCGATTGTCAGGAACTCCCCGGCGGAGCCGCCCGAAGCGGCCTGATCGCCACCAAGCCCTAAGGGACTTGCTTACTTGGCTGGCCGCCGCGTGCTCAAGCTTCTCTTGGCACGCGGCTGAAACTCCGCTTCTCGGCGCTTCTCCGAGTTCAGCCGATCACCAACTGACCGGAGCGCGCTTGCCCTGCTTGGTGATCGTCTTCTCGTCTTCCCAGACCGCCAATCCATCTCGGGTCGCCAAGGCCATCTGGAATACATAGGTCGACTCGCGCTGATTGCCCTGACGAGTACGGTTCTCGATGATCTTACCCGACAGCGTGTAATCCGGACGACCTGACACCTTCTGGGTACCGAGGAATTGCTGTTCGCGCTTGGCTTCCGCCGCAAGAGGGTCTTCGGGGCCACCTAGGCCTGCGGTGATGTCGACGACGACCTTGCCGGTCCCCAGCAGCGCCACTCGGATCTTTTTCACCAGCATGTCCGTATCAACTTGGATGCTCGTGTTATTGACGATGCGACTGATGGCTAGAACAGCCCGACCATCGGGTCCGCTGCCCTTCACACTTCCGGAGTTGATGTGCTTGGCGATCAACGAATTGATCATGGACTCAGCAGCCATGTTCCAATCTTGGACATTGATCTCACCCACATTGCTGAGGGTTCGGGTGCTGGCCGGATCCACATAGGTGGCCTGACTGGAAGCGCATCCTCCCAAGAGTGCGGCCGTGGCGACAACGAGGGCGGTGGAAACAAGAGGGCTATTCATGGACGGACAGAAGGGTTGAAACGGATGAAAATTGAGTTATCGGGCGTTTTCGTACAACTTCAGGCGGTAATCCCGGACCGAGGGATTCGGGGCCACCCCGTTAATGAACAGAGATTCTTTGCCTTCGACCTGGCGAATGATGGACACCGACGAAGGGCCTTCGACCAAATTGCCGTCCTTGTCGAACCACTCCCATTTGTAGGCGAACCGTTGGTACCGGCGAGTGGTGTTCTGCACCTCGGCCTGCACCTTCAGAAATCCCCCGGGGCCATCGGAGACATTCACCCCCAGGATCTGAACCTTTCGGGCCAGGGAGGCATCGGTGATCACCCGTTTTTCCGACACCAAGTTGCGCTGGAAGGCCGGTTGGGCTGTCTCGGTGGTATTGACGGTCTGACAACCGGCACCCAGGAGGGCCATCAAGGCGGCGGTGGCGAGGACTCGGACAGTATTGGAGTTCATTTGAGGCGGATCGCCGTGACCACGAGAGGTGACAGCGGACTCACAGAGCGAACGAGGATCAGGTTAGTGGATTTTGGATCGACAGCAACTTCCGCCTGCTGGGTGTTCGGAGCGGAGACTCGAAGTTTGCCGTCGGCCGGGGTGGGAAACGAACAAAACTGGTACTCCTTGGGGAGTGTCGTCCAAGTACGGGTATCAGAAATATTGACGGCTGCCTGAGTGGCGGCCGTTGCCAGCATCGACACCAACCCCGCCACCGAACCTCCCTGCTCCTCCGCAGTCTTGTTTACGAAATAGGCCGCCGTGGCCTTGATGGTGGTGGACATGAGCGTCTTGGTCACGATGGTCGGCAATTCGTTACGAAACGCCTGCCCAATCACGCTGTCCATGCTGGCAAGCAGCACGGTGGATTCGGTGCCAGTCGACGAAGAAACGGTCAGCGGCGCAATGTAGTTGGGATTGAACTCCAACGTGGGTAACGCGACCCCGACGTAAGGCACCCGGTTGGCCCCGACGATGAGGAGCGGGATGTCGATGCGGAACTGATCCCGGTGCGGTGCACTGCCCGTCTCAAAAATCACGAAGGTCCGCGGCGGCAAGGAGGAGCCATTGGCCGCCTTCTCGGCCAAGGCCAAATCGGCGTGGATGTACTTGTTGGCGCCAGACATTCCCTGAACCCGCTCGAACGACTTCCGGGCGCGTTCCAAGTCGCTGGCGCCCGTGGACAACGACAGAAAATAAAGACCATCGAGATACACCGGGAACGGATTCGCGTAGTCGGCGTAGGCCTTGAGTTGATCCAGCGTAGCGTACCTCTTCTTCATCTCACCACTGACCAAGGGATCCGACTGGGCTTTTTGGACGCTCTGATATTCGCCCGACTTTTCGGACTTTGCCGACTGGATTTCCTTCTGATCGCGCTCGATGCGTTTGCGATTGTTGTCCACGGCATCCTGCTGCCGTTGGTAGGCGCGAAAGAGCTCTGGCCGCGCCATTTCTGGCTGACCCAACTGAAGAAAGTTCAACGCCTTGTAAGTGCTAACGAGCACCTTGTCATAGTCGCGTCCGGTATAGGGCAAGTTCGCCTGGTTCGAAAATAAAGCGCCGGCCTCGCGCGAGACACTCGTCTTTGCCTTTTCATCGAAGCGAAGGATCTGCTCGTCGGCCTGCTGGAATGCAGCCTGACTCTCGGTGATCTTGCCGGCCGCCCTCAGCGCCATCGCCTGCTCCAAGCGATACACCAGTGCGTCCTTACCTCCCTGGGCCTTGTCGGCCTTGCGTGTGTAATCGGCGCCAGCCGCTTCGAGGTGACCACTGTTCCAAAGACCCTTGGTCTCGGAGGTCTTCTGTTGGTAGGTCTGGCAACCGGTCAATAGAAGCACCGCAGACAACACAACCAAAGCCATCCGGCCTGCTTGGAGAGAAAACATGAAATTAATTGATTGCTGGGTTCAATGGGATGAGGCGGAAGCGGCAATCCAGCATTCCGGAGTCACTTCCTCAGGAGAGCTCCCTCGGCAATACCGCGATCCTCCACGATGGAAGCCTTTGAGAACTTCGGTAGCACGTCGGTGACGCGAACCTTGCCAATCTCCACCTCTTCTTTGCCGAGGACCTCCTTGGTATCGGGATCGATCAATTCCTTCCCGACAGCAAAGACACGCCACACTTGGTCGACCATCATACCGGATCCCTCGCCTCGGTTCACGGTCACGGATTTGTCATTCTTGGTGATGATCTTTACCGGAAAGATCACATCCACGACCCGCGTCGCCGCCCAATCGGCCGAATCTTTCACCACGGTTCGGATCAAGGCATCGGTGATCTCGGCATCGGTGCTCGCTTCGTTAAAGGTCTGCTGAGCCTCGGTCGCACTGATGGATTTGGAGGTAGACTCCAGCAGCTTGCCCGAAGCCGTCTCATAGATCTTGGTGATCAGCGACAAACGGATCGTCCGCTTGGTGAGCGTCGTATTGCTGAGCTTCTGGTCCAGGCGCTGGGTTTGGTCGTCGTAATCGTCCACCGTCAGCACCGTCAGGTACTTGGTTTCTGCCAAATTGAAGCCCTTTTGCTTATCAGGATTCAAAGCGCGGGCCTTGTCATCATCCGTGATGAGGTCCTTGAGATCGCTGCGGACCACAACCTGAAACTTGCGCGTCGCCTGGATACTGTTGTTGAACTGCTCCATCAACGATTGCGACATTTGCTCCGCAGACAGGGTTTTCCGAGCGTTGGAAAGCTTCGTCGAGACAGCCGGGGTCACCTTGACCGCGGCGACAGCTATGGTTTCACGCTGGGCAAAGGCACTGGATGTGGCGGCACACCAACCGAGCAATAGCAGGAGTCGGAACAAAGAATTCATCGTCAGAAAAAGGGTTCGCTAGGAATGCTGTCAGTTACGGCTCCGATTTTGCAGGATGGCCCCATCGTACAGAGACTTGCCGTTGATCTGGATTTTGTTGTCCTCCCGGACATCCACCCGGTAACCGCTTTGTTCCAGCATCTTAGCAAAGCCTTCCACAGCCTTGACCTGAGAATCGGTCAACTTTCGATTCACCTCGATGGCCTGAAGGAACGCGACAGTGTCCCTCCAACGAGCATAGCCCACCTCACTCATTTGCAGTGCCGGCCGCAGCTTGAGACCAGTCACGGGGTTAATGGTTTGCTCCACGGCACCAAAGCCCGGCCGTGTGAGCCGCAATTTGTGGAAGCCTGGAGCCAATCGCAGCGTCGCCGGGGTCGTTCCGACAAGCACTCCATCCATCTCGATGCTGACGTCACCTAAAAGCACATCCACCGATCCAGAACTTCCTTTGGTGATCGAACCATCATTCCCTACCCGCAAGTCTGGGAGCTGCAATGGGTTCTGGGTGAGGTCCACCGGAACTGCGGAGATGCTGATCTCGATCTGTGAAGGCTTCGTCGCCCCCGTCTTAGCCACCTGAAGGACCTTATCCGGGAACACTTGGAGTAAGCGAATGACGGCGTCGTCCACGAGTTGGTTGAAGATTTCCGAGGATTCGACGCCTGCAGTTTGAGTGCCTCGAATGTTTCGGGAAACCCGAATGCTGTCACCGGCCAGGACTCCACCCTCCGCCGCTTCGGCAATCTTGTAAGAGATCCGCAACACATGATTGTGGCTGGTCAATTGGAGAGTTCCGTCGTTGAAGGTGCGTTCCTCCCGTGTGACCGAAGACAACGAAGCTAGAACAATCCAATCAGCGCCCAGCGACTGAGCCAATCGCAGAGCAGATGTCCGCTCGGAGAGCAACGCATCCAACTGGGCTCCGGCACCTTCCTTGGCGATCGCGTCGGTGACCAACTGCCGACCAATAAAAACCAGCCCCGGACTGGCTGCACGACTCGACAATTGATCCTCCAGTTGAGCAGCCAACTTCTTGAATTCCTCACCCGCTCGGTTGTCGACCAGCAGCGCCGCCTTTCGAGCACCTAATATCGGCGCAGATTCTTGGCCCACCAACGCGAGCCCGAGCCCCAGAAATGAAATTGTCCAGACCCCAACAGAAAATATCCAATGCAATTGTTTCATATCAACGGAGAACTGCCGACAGAAATCGCCTGGAACCGATGGGTTACGCCTGCATCCCCACAAGCTCTGAGTTGTTGGATTAAGGCAATTTCTTCATAAAAACGAGCTCTTTTTTAGAATCGCTCCAGCAACCCACAAAAAGCATGGCTGCAATATCCGTGTATCCCATCGGAAAGAAGCCTGTCCCTTGTCCGGCGAGATTGCGCCGGCCATAGAATCCCCTAACCTTCGCTCATTGACACGCTGCATGACTCCTCACTCCATCCTCCGGCCCCTGGGAACGGGTTTAATTCTCGCTACTTTAATCGGTTGCGCATCGGATCCCAATCTGCCGGGAATCACCGACCCTCGCCAACCTGGTCCAGCTGTGGGACAAGCGGTCGGTGCAACGGTGGGTGCCGTGGGGGGAAATGCGGTTGGAGCAGTGGTGGGAGTCGCAGAAGGAACAGCTGCTGCCGCCCAAATCCCGTTCAAAAACACTCGGAGAGTGGTGCGCCAGTGGCATCAAGAGATCACTTCAGATGGCCGTACCATTCAGGTTCCGGTAGATATTGAAGTGGACGCCTACGGTCGCCCGATCAAAGCACCGAAAGCCGTCAGAAAATAGCCTGAATCCGGACTGTCAACGCGGCTCTGAAATTCACGACAATTGCCGGTTTGAAAACCATGGTTTTGCCATGTTCTAGGAGAGGGCTTCTCCCGGATTCTCAGCAACGTTGCGAAATCCACGGAAAGTTGCCGGTTTGAAATCCGCGATTTTGCCGCATCCTCGCATCCGTTGTCTTTGCGGATGAGCCCCAGCGTTTCTTCCTTCTTCCAGATGAGGCCGAATGCGTCCGGGACCCACCCGACTTGATAAGAATTCCCTCGGGCAACCGACAAGGTGAGGCCGAATCGATGATCCGTTGAGTTTCTGGGAACGGTGGTTTTCAAACCGGCGGATTTCATCGGTTTTCACAACGTCACCGTCACCGACACAGGGCTTCGAGGCAATGGGAACTCCCGGGAGCCACTGGCGTTCGGAGACATCCGATCCTAAAGGTCACGCCCCTGGAAACGTCGAGGAACCAATGAACTCTCCTCATATCTGAGCTTCTTTGATGAAAGTTTGAACCAAGACAGCAAAAAGCCGGACTCTTTTGAAGTCCGGCTTTTAAAGGTTTGGCGGCTACCTACTCTCGCGCAAGCTATACAAGCACTACCATCGGCAATGCGGTGTTTGACGGCCGAGTTCGGGATGGGATCGGGTCGGGCCACCGCTTTATGGCCACCATAAAATGTAATCGCAGCACCTGACCGGTGACCGCGTTAAAATGTGTTATTTAAAGAACTGATCCAATTAGACTAACCTCAATTAGACTAACCTCAATAAGCCTAAACTTAATTGGCTTACACCAACTTAAGGATCCTAAAAACCTCAACAAGTTGAGATAAAAAGCCGGACTCTAGAGGAGTCCGGCTTAGGAAAGGTTCGGCGGCTACCTACTCTCGCGCAAGCTATACAAGCACTACCATCGGCAATGCGGTGTTTGACGGCCGAGTTCGGGATGGGATCGGGTCGGGCCACC
>CAMDDW010000062.1:0-15190 GCA_945893185.1 Akkermansia muciniphila
ATTCCGGCCATCACTTTCCTCATCGGTCTCCTTTCGGTTTAGGTTGTTGTCGTTGTCTTTGATTTCCGACGACGACGCCTTACCGAGAGGGGGCCCTGGGCGCGAGGCACTTAATGCCTATCAGTCCCACCTATTTACACAAAAGGGGCCATTCCAACATATAACCTTTGGGAGACTTGTTAAGGCTGGCGCACGGGGTGGGTGCCTCCGGGGCTGGCTCCGCGGGATTGCGCCTGCACTCGCAGGAAGGCGGCAAGGGAGGACGAGGTTTTCGCGCGGCGCGCGAGGGGATTTTGGGTGTTTGCCTTCAATGCTCGTTCCGGTGCGGTCCCGCTGCTGCCGCTGTGTGGTGCATGGGGCTGCCGGGGGAGCGCGGGGGTGATGTCTGAATCAGAGTTGGGAGTTGTTTTCGGAAAAGGGCTTTCAGGCGGTCGCCCCGCTCTTCATTCGCTTGGTAGGCTCCTGAGGTTCTCTTCATTGTTTCATCGTCTGACCCTCCGGATAAAGCTGTTGCCGCGGCCGATTCCTGTTCTATCCTATGGGTTCAACTGTTGACGCGATGAACTCCGAACTGACCAAGAAAGCCCTCGAAATCGTCGGGAATCCCAGCACTCTGGTGAATCTCATGTCTCGCCGGGTTCGCCAGCTCACCTCGGGCGGCGGCGGCTTGTGCCGTCCTCTCGTAGAACCTCCGGTGGGTGCCGGTATCGCGGATATCGCGTTGCTCGAGATTATTGAGGGAAAGATTACCTTCGAATCCACTCAGGAAGAGTCTTCCGAGGCCGCTGGAGTCGTGGTCGGAAAGCCGGCTCCCAAGCGCCGCCGCAAGACGGTGGCAGCTTAAGAGAGGTTGCTGTTTCGGAGCCGATGTAATCGGAACCGATTTCCCCCTGAGCTCACGGTCGCGCCGGAGAAACTCTTCTCCGGCGTTTTGCTCGAAGTCCGGCCCTTATGTCCGAAATCGTCACCAACTCTAAAGCCCGGCGGGATTACCACATCCTCGATACCTACGAGGCTGGGTTGGTTCTGCGAGGCTCTGAGGTGAAGTCGGTGCGGGCTGGCAAGGTTCAGATCGCCGACGCCTTCGCGAAGGTGGAGCGCGGCCAAGTGTGGCTGCACAACGCTCATATCGAGGAGTACGTCTTTGCGACCCATGAGGTCCACGCTCCAAAGGCACCCCGCAAGCTCTTGCTCAATAAGCCCGAGATCCGGAAGTTGGCGGAGTTGGCCAATGTGAAAGGCAACTCGCTAGTGCCTTTGTCTCTCTACTGGAAGGGCGATCGAGTGAAGCTATTGCTGGCAATTTGCAAGGGCAAGGTCGAGTACGATAAGCGTCAGGATATCCGCAAGCGCGAGGACGAACGCGAGATGCGTCGAGCCAGTGCCCCTCTGCTCCGAAAGTAGCTCGGCTTTGTGTAGGCAGCATTTTAGGGAGTCTTGCTTATCTCCCTGTCACGAAACGAATAAAGCCGACCCCGTCAAAGGCTCGGAGGTCGGCTTTTTCAATGCTTGGTGCGGAGGCTGGATAGAGATCTGAGTGAGCGCCTCCTAATGCCTATCTCCTAGAAGCGTATACCTCGGTCAGAAGCTTCTATCTTGGTCAGCGCTTGCGTTCAGGTTTGGCTTTTGAGTTCCAATTCCGAGTAGACCGATTTCGGAACCGGTCGTAGATCCCAGATCAGGCCGGTCCACGACATCATTTTCAGCGTGTAGTAGGTGATATCCACCTCCCACCAGAAGAAACCCTGTCGCACACAGGTCATGTGCTGGTGGTGGTTGTTGTGCCAGCCCTCTCCGAGGGTGATGAGTGCGAGGATGAGGCTGTTCTTGCTGTCGTCGTCTGTCTTGTAGCGGCGGGATCCAAACACATGCGCCAGCGAATTAATGCAGGCTGTGCCGTGGAAAAGGGCAGTGGTACTAATAAAGAAGCCCCACACCAACAATTGGCCGGCTGTCACCCCCAGTGAGGGCGCGAAGTGATGGAGCAGTGAGCCGATGCCAGTCAGGGAAAGGGCGAAGAGCACAGGGACCAGCAGGTCGTAGCGATTTAGAAACACCAGTTCTGGGAACTTGGATAAATCTTTGATGCGACTGTAATCGGTCGGGAAATTCTTGGAGCAGGTGATCCAGCCAATGTGGGCCCAGAGGAAACCCTTTTGCCGCACCGAGTGCTTGTCATCGGGCTCATCGGAGTGCTGGTGATGGTGGCGGTGCGACGCGGCCCACCACAACGCCCCGCGTTGGACGCAGGTTCCGCACAACACCGCAAAAATAAACTGCATGAAGCGGGAGGTGCTGAAGGTGCGGTGCGAGAAATACCGGTGGAAGAAACCGGTGACGGAGAACATCCGGACGAAGTAGAGCGAAATTGCCGTACGGACGGCCGTCCAACTCCAACCGGTCCAGATGACACCCAGGCAGCCTAGGTGCAGGATGAGGAACGGAAGAGTGCGAACCCATTCGACCTGTTCGGGCTTTTCCTTCAAAGCCAGAGCACCGCCGGGGATAAAGTCGGAATCCACCCATTGTGCCACGGATGTTCTGACATGTTTAAAGCTACGGATGATGACGTTATCAGACATGAGTCGCAGACTGTTTTCGGTTTTCCCGCAGGTCAGTCGAGTTCATCGCCAGACCGACGAAGTTTCGGTAACTTGTCAGAAGATTGAAATTTTTCCAATTCTCTTTGATGTAAAAACCCTGCAGCACTTGCTTCGGGCAAAACAGGATTCGGTGCCATGACTTCAAGACACCGGCGAGGCCGCACCTGAGCCAACGAGTCAGTTGGATCAGTCGTTCTGGCTTTGATTGAAGTAAAAGGGCCCTGTCTTTCATACTCCTGCAACTCCCCGCGGCGGAGCGGTGAGCTTTGGATTTTGTCGCTCATGTCCGAAGCGCTGAGGTCGTGAAAGGCTGTGTTCAGTGGGTGGCCGCGCAGAATAGGTCGGAATTGTTCAGGCCGAGCCGGAGGCAGAGGCAGGCAATCGTCGGTCGGCCCACGGAGTCGGTGGTTTAGGGTCAGAGAGGTTTTAGCTCGAGGATTTCACCGGGTCGGGTCGCGAGGCTGGCCCGGTCTGCAGGGAGCGCTTCCAAGGATTGACCCTTCCGCAGCACTCCCCAGGGCTGACCGGGCCAAGGGTTTTGGATGACGCATTCGCGCCCCCGCTCGCTGCGGATTTGGACGGACTGAACTCGTCCTTCTCTGAATTGGCTGCTCACCAGAAACGCGCCTCGGGCCCGCAAGTTTCCAAACCGAGCAGCCCGATCTCGCGGCCAGACCGGGAACAGCCTCAAGACTCTATCGTGCGATTGGAGAAGCATTTCATTGATCGTGGCGGGCACGCCCGAGCAGTTCTCGATGCCACCGCCTCCGCCAAAGATCATGAGGTTGGGAAGCCCGAACTCGGTGACTTGGCGGCGCAATTTGCGCAGGAGATCCTCTGGATCATGCCCCACTCGAGCGGCTCCCGGAAAGGTGATGCTAAATCCGTTGAAGTGTCCGATCCATTCGCTCTCAGCCCAGCCCCGGGCGTCTTCTTGCAGCAGGCGCAGCATTGCAGGATCTGAACCCAGGCCTAGGACTCCCGTGGGCCAGACCATGCCCATCCATTCGAGGCGGGTATTGTTGCGCGACGGCCCGATCCGATTCGCGGCAGGCCCGGCCTCGGCTCCCCGGATGCGTCGGATGCCATCGACCTCCACCGTGGGGAAGTCGCTGAGCCGCCCGAGAATATCCCGCCATCGGTCGCGCCGGTCGGCATCGGTTTCCAACTCCGTGCTCACATCCAGCATCCCTTGAAAGAGCATTCGCACGAGTCCTAGGGACAGGCAGTTGTTGCGGTCACTCCCGCCGTCGCCGACCTCGCCGGAGGCATCGTTGCGAATCACGTAACGGCCCTTGTCTAGGTGAAGGTAGTCTTCCCAGAACAGGGCCGTTTCGCGCAGGAAGGGATAAACTTTCTGCGCATAGTCCCGGTCGTAGGTGTGATAAAAGCGCAGGAACATGTTCACCGCGGCGAAGGCGGCATTGCTCTTTTGGCCGAGGAACATCCGGCGGCCTTCACCAGGAATACCATGACCATCGGGCATGAAGGATGTCTCTAGGCCTCGGGGTCCCACGCCGACGTCGTAGTACACTCCACGCACTTTCAGGAGTTCTTGAGCGTTGGTCCGCGCGGTCGGCAGGTAGTCGAGAATGGGCGCATCGTAGGGCTCGGCCAATTCGGGATGGTTGGAGGCGAACACGCCCCACCACGGAGCCTGATGGTTGTAGTTCAGATGATAATCGGCCTGCCACGCGGGACCGTCGGTGGTCGTCCAGTTGCCGAAGAGCGACGGCGGAAACTTCGGATTTCGACTGCAAGCAGCCATCAGGTAAAGCGAACCGTAGTAGTACCGCTCGAGCAGTGGGTCGCCGATTTCCACAAAGGACTGCGACCAGAAATTCCGCCACCACTGACGATGTTCCGAGCGGAGGGTCTCGAGGCGTTCCGGGGTGAGGGCAGCGATCCGCTTCTTGGCCTCATCGAGCGGATGGGCTGATTCCTCATCCGTGACAACGGCGGCAACTAGCACGATGGGTTGAGCGGGCGAAAGCACGAACCGATCGGCCGACCAGCCATCGCCCCGGCTCCACGGAAGTCCCGGTTTGCGGTGATGGAACAACCGCATGGCAACCGCCGCCTCGCTGGTCTTGCGCAGGGGTTTCTGTTCGAGCGCAATGGAGCGTTCGGTGGAGACGAACTTCCGGACCGACCAGTAGCCATCCGGCAAATTTCCTGAAGCGGTCTCCGCCTCATTGCCGGTGATGGGGGCGAGCGTGGCGTCGATGCCGATCAGGTCGGTAGGACCGAAGGGATTGGTATCGGACGCTTGTCCATCGACGGACAACTCGATGACCAGCAGGTTTTCGGTCGCCGCGACCCACGAGCGCATCCGGAGGGTGGCTCCAGCCCGGGTGAAGGGCGGTGGATCTTCGACCCGTTGAGTGGTGCGTAAGGTGTGGAGGACCTCGGCGGTCTCTAGTCGTTGTTCGGCGTGGTAGGTCCCGTTGAACAATGCAGGAATGTTGAGGTCGATCGCCGCGATCGGGCAGGGGTGGGCATTGGGGTAGATCGACTTGGTCTTCCAGAAATCATTCTTGGCGATCCAGAAGCGGTGGCGTTCCGGGCTATTGGTCGTCGTCGTGGAGCGGGTGGTCACCTTGGCGCCTCCGTCCTCCCCCAATCCGTGGTAGCGCCGTCGTTCGGTGACGGTGCCGATGGCCACGCCCAGATCGCCATTCCCCAACAGCGGACCGTCCGGCAGTTTGCGGGTGGGCATGAGCACGGGCGGTGCGTGGAAGACCCCGGAGTGTCGAGCCACCTGACGGAGGGCTTCTGCGGCCACGTCAAAATTGGGCTCGCCCTGGGCGACGCACCGTGAGCTGAGGAGAAGCCCCAGAAACAGCACCCAGAGAGAACGGCGAGAAGGGAGGAAGGTGGGCATGGTGCGGTGGTTTCGTAGGCTGACCCACGGACGGGCCCTGGCGCAATCCCGAGGGATCTTAGGGCCGCGGATGCGTCCGGGGTAAGCCAGCGCAGGACCGGTCCCGCTGCGCCTCGTCGCGGGGTCGGTCCCACCTATTTACACAAAAGGGGCCACTCTTAATTATTTTTACTCATTGGAAAGAGGCTCCACGGGGAGAGGTTTTTAGGTGCGTGGGCGGGTGGTGGCTCCGCGGGACCGGTCCTGCGCTCGCAGGGAGGCTCGGGGGAGGGGTCGCTTTCGCGCTGCGCGCGAGGGGTTTGGGTGATCGCCTCCAATGCTCGCTTCGGCCCGGTCCCGCTGACAACTTTGGGACGCGTAACCAGAATGTCACACAGAGGTCTCTACGTTCATTCATGAATAGCCGTGCCTCCCTTCTGCTCGTCGGTCTGATTTCAGCGGGTGTTTCTGCCCTGGCTGGGAACCCCACTTCTCCCCACGAGTTGTTTTCACTGCAAAAGGTCTGGGATGTCCGCCTCGAATTTCCAGCTGGGCAGTGGCAAGCGCTCGAGCCCAAGGGAGGCGGTGAAGGGCCCTTTGGGGGTCGAGGCGGCTTCAACCTAAACCGTTTTATGGCACCGGTGTGGTTGAAGGCCCTAGATGCCAACCAAGACGCCTCCGTGACTCGGGGAGAGTTCTTGGGAGCCTTTGGCCGCTGGTCTTCGGAATGGGACAAGGAAAAGAAGGGTCATCTGGATACCGATGCCCTGCGCGAGGGCTTCAATCAGGCTCTGTCGATGAATGCCGGTGGCTCCGGCCGTCCTGGCCCCGGCGGTCGCCCGGGCGGCGGCGGCGGTGGTTTTGGTCCGATGCTCTTAGCCAAAGAAGGCGGACGTAATGGTCTCAGTGGTGCTGCGGGTCTCGTTTTCGAATATGTCCACGCTGATTTAGAGATCGCTGGCACTCGACTGACCAATGTCGCCGTGCGTTATAAAGGTAACGGCACCTATATGGGTTCCCGCATGAGCGACAAAAAATCACTCAAGCTCGACCTTAACGAGTTCGTCTCCAACCAGCAGTTTGCCGGCGTGGCCAAGATCAACCTCCACAACAATGTCACCGACGCCTCGTGGATGAATGAACCGTTGTCGTACGCCCTGTATCGCGATGCTGGAGTTCCAGCGCCGCGCACCACTTATGCGCGGGTCCGGGTTACGGCATCGGGAGCTCACACCAACGACTATCTTGGTCTGTATTCCATCGTCGAAAATCCCGACAACCGTTGGGCGGACGGGCATTTCGGCACCAAGAAAGGTGCCATTTTCAAGCCGGTGACACCGACCTTGTTTCAACACCTGGGAGACGATTGGAAGGCCTATCAGCAAATCTACGACGCCAAGTCCGAGCTGACGGCAAAACAAAAGCAACGGGTCATCGACTTCGCCCGACTCGTCACCCAGGCCAGCGACACCGACTTCGCTCGTCGAGCCCCAGAGTTCCTCGACGTCGAGGCCTTCGGTCGTTTCATGGCGGTGACCGTGTGGCTCAGCACCCTCGATTCCATTCTCACCCTCGGTCAAAATTATGTGATGTACCTGCATCCGAAGACCGATCGGTTCCAGTTCGTGCCGTGGGACCTCGACCATTCCTTCGGCAACTTCCCCATGCAGGGCAGCCAAGAGCAGCGCGAACAACTCAGTGTCCAGAAGCCCTGGTCCGGCCAGAACCGTTTTTTCGAGCGAGTCTTCGCGGTGCCGGCTTTCAAAGATGCCTACCTGGCCCGCATGAAGGAGTTCCAGGGCACGATCTTCCAACCGGAGCGCCTGACTCGTCAGGTGGATGAGGTGGGTGCGCTGCTGCGCCCGAGCGTGGCGGAGGAATCGCCGCAAAAACTGGAGCGCTTCAACCAGGTGGTTTCGGGCAAGGCTGTGGCCGGCAACCCCTTCGGCGGAGGCGGCCCCGGTGGCCCGAGAGGTAACGGAAGGCCAGGAGAAAATGGTCGACCCGGAGGTCCCGGCGGCCCCGGAGGTCCCGGTGGTCCTGGAGGTCCCGGTGGTCCCGGCGGTCCCGGTGGTCCCGGCGGTCCCGGCGGTCCTGGCCGTGGAGGTCCCGGTATGAATCCCTTTGGCGATCCGCCCAAGCCCATCAAGGGTTTTGTGTTGCTACGCCACCAGTCGGTCGCGGCCCAGTTGGCAGGAACCTCACCCGGAATGGAACTCGGTATGCCCGGCGGCCCCGGCGGTCGTGGTGGCCTAGGAGGCCCAGGAGGCCGTGGCGGCCCAGGAGGACCAGAAGGCCGTGGCGGCCTAGGAGGCCCAGAAGGCCGTGGCGGCCCAGGAGGCCCAGAAGGCCGTGGTGGCCCAGGGCGTCCGGGTGGTGGCACAGATCGTGGCGCTGGCGGCCCGGGAGGTTTTGGTCCGGGTATGTTCATTGCTCAGCCCGTGATGGAAGCGGCCGATGCCGATCACGACGGCAAGATCACTGCCCGCGAATGGACCACCATGGCCGAGCGTTGGTGGACCCAGTGGGACAAGGCCCAGAAGGGCTCGGTCAACGAAGATCAAATCGTCGACGGACTCTCGGCCGTCCTCCCCCCGCCCCCCGGCTTCGGCGGCCCACCTCCCCGCTAATCCCGCCGGGGTCGGTCCCGCACATTTACACAAAAGGGGCCACTCTCGCTTATTTTTAATCATTGGAGATAGGCTCCATAAGGAGAGATTTTTGGGTGCGTGGGCGGGTGGAGGCTCCGCGGGACCGGTCCTGCGCTCGCAGGGAAACTCGGGGGAGGATGGGGTTTTCGCGCTGTGCGCGAGGGCGTCGGTTGATCGCTTCCAATGCTCGCTCCGGTCCGATCCCGCTCCGCTGCGGTTTTATGGGGCTCCGCGAGACCGATCCTGCGCGCAGGAAAGCTCTGGAGAGGATGGGGCTTGCGCGCTGCGCGAGGGCGTCGGTTGAGTGCCTCCAATGATGGCTCTGGCTCGGTCCCGCTGCTGCCCCCAAAGGGGCTAGGTCATTCGGGCTAAATGGCTCTCACAATGACACGGAAGTGGGTTCACCGATGCGCGTCGGATAGATCGAGGCGATGTGGCCGCGACGGCATCTGCACCGGCCAAGGGATTACTGGTTCCTAAACGCGATGCCGGTCGGGTCGTTGTCGTCCCACCCGCGGCGGCTGTGATAGGCCCACCAGTCTTGCTCCTTGGGATTGCGCTTCTCCGGGGCGGCGTGGGAATCGGCGAAGACTAATTGGATGGACCCATTGTGCGGTGCGTAGGCGGGTGTCCAGTAGGGCATCTCCCAAAGTAGAACCGCGGTCGAAGTCGAGGCCACCGAGGAGGTCATGCGCCCGCTCACCGGGCGATCGACGTCATAGCTAGACTGATCTTTTTTCAGGAAGATGTGGTTCCACGGATAGGTGATCCAATCGTTGTCGCGCAGCCAGTTGCGGTAGTTGTCGCCGCTCAAAGCGGGATCCTTGCCGCGCAGACCCACTGGGCAGGCGTAAGTGCTGGGTGAGGGCGGGGTGTTTTTGCTTTGAACCGTGACCACCGCGCTTCCTCGGTTGGTGCCGCTGTTCTTGCCCACATACGGCTCTAGCAGTTCGTAGTGATACTTGTCGCCGATTTGGAAGGAGTTACCCCAGACCTTGCCCCAATTCTTGGATCGGGGAAACCGCTCGCCATTGTCGCCCGAATACATCGCTACACCGAATCCGATCTGACGCAGGTTGTTGAGGCAATAGCTGCCATTGGCCTTCGATTTAGCTTTGGCCAGCGCGGGCAATAACATGCCGGCGAGGATCGCAATGATGGCGATGACTACCAGCAGCTCGATGAGCGTGAATCCGGTTTCGACCGGTCGTCGGGAACAGGGCGTAGGGTTCATGGGGTTTGGTCTGGGTGGTGGTGGGTTTAGTGGCTCAAAGCGTTAAAGTCTCACGGTTGGATTTTCTTGGTCTGAGGCGGTTCACCCACCAACGGTTGGGTGCTCCGGAGATAGGCGAAGAGATCGCGCACTTGCTGCGGTTTCCAACCGTCGAGCAGGCCCTCGGGCATTAGCGACAATCCCGCTGGGTTCAGTTCGGCAATTTCGCTGCGGGCCAGCACCACGTTCTGATTGTCCAAGCCCCGCAGTACGATCGATTGCGGATTCTGCTCCACCAAGAATCCCGCGAGCGAACGGCCATCTCGGGTCTCGACCGTATGGTTCTCATACCCTTCTCGGATCTCGGCACTCGGATTTAGGATCGCTAGCAGCAACGACTCGATGTCGGTGCGGTCGTGCACCGTCAGGTCGGGCCCTACCTCGCCGCCTTGCGCAAAGAGACGGTGGCAGCCACTGCAACTCGTCTGGAAGAGGGATCGCCCTGCATACGGGTCTCCGGCGCTCTCACGGATCCAGGCGGCCCGCTCGCGGATCTGGCCCTCGAGTTCGGCACTCGTGGACTTGCCGGTTTGCGGCCAAACGACTTCGGCTAGTGCCTGCAATGCGTCGTTCCGGTGCTGTTTGATTTTGCGGACGATGCTCGCCGGAACACTCAGGGGCGGGATCGGCGGTGCTGCCCAGCCGGAGGACTTTCGGGCGATGGCCTGGACATAGGCCTGTGACCAAGCCGGTCGGCTGGCCAAGAGGGCTTGAGCTGTGGGCAGCGACAACGGGCCCAGGGCGGGATACACACTTAAAACCACCGGGGCGATGGACGGATCATCATAGGCCGCCAACGCGGTCAAGGCGGCCTGTCGCAGTGCATCGTCTTTCACGATTCCGCGACACGCCTTGCTCAGGGCCGGCACGGCCCCGGCGACCCGCACTTCGGCCAGCACCGCCAAGAAATCCATTCGCTCCGCCCGCGGGGCCGTCTCGTCGTCGACGGTTTTCAGCGCTTCGGCGATGGCGGCCGGGTCGCCCTGACGCAGCGCAAAGGCGGCCGACCCGACCCCATGGCGAGCCATGGCCCGGCGCAGCGCCTCGGGTAAGCCCGACAACGCTCGCCCCTTGGCCGCCTGTTCCATGCCGGAGGCCAAGCGATGGCTGTGGGCCCGACTCGGTGAGAGTTCGAAGAGCCGGGCGCAGTTCAAGAGGTCGCGCTGGGTTCCTGCCTGAGCCCATCGGCGCGACATCCGTTCGATGAGGTGGTGTTCGACCAACGGCTGCCGCCAGAAGGCCTCGTTCTGCCACAAGCTCAGCACTGCGGTGGGATCCTTTTCGGCAGCGGTCTCGAGGGCCCACCATAAGAGCAGCGGTTGTCGCGGGTCGATGTCGTCTTCGGACCGGCCGGCCAAGGCGAGGACAATGGGCAAGCCTGCGGAGGCCGGCAGTCGTCGAGCCGTGCACGCCAATTGATTGCGCACACCAAGATCGGGTTCTTGAAGGGCCATGCGGCTCAAGGTTCCGGCCACTGCCTCGGAGACAGAACGAAGGTCTCCTGTCAGGCGAACGGCCCATTCCCGCACGGCACCTTCCGGATGGTTCAGCGCGCGTTGAACCAGGGCCTCATTCCAACCCCCGCTGAGGTTCAAAGCCCAGAGCGTCTCGAGGGCGAGTTGGCCACGACTTTGGAAGAGCGTCTGGGTCAGGCCGGGGATTAGCCCCGCATCGTTCCGATCCGCCAAGACCCGCAGCGCTGTTTGGCGAGTCCAGCGGTTCGGGTGCTTGAGTGCTTCGACGAGATCCGCGGAGCTGGCCTTGCCCATATTGTTGATCCGCATGGCAGACGCACCTCGCGCCTTCAGCCGGTAGACCCGTCCGTTGGCCGCATCCATCTTGCCTTCATGGTTGCGGAAGTGATTCACCTGCTGGTCGTACCAGTCGCAGACGTAGATGGCTCCATCGGGGCCGACTTTGATGTCCACCGGCCGGAACCACCGGTCGTCGCTAGTGACCGGATGCCCGAGATCATGGGTTTTGAAGGTGGATTTTTCGGGCAGGAATTCGCTCAGAACGATCCGCCCTTGGAGCGGTTCCACGCCGAAGAGCTGACCGTTGTATCGAGACGGCAAAGCACCGTGGTCATAGATGAGAAAATTGTGGGTGAACCGAGGGATGCGGTCGTGGGCCATCGCCGGGAAGTACCCGAAGGCATAAGGGTTGGAGAGCGGTCCGTGTTTCTCGAAGCCCTTTTGCAAATAGGCTCCCTGCTGGTAGTGGAAGCCCCGGGTGTCTCCACCATTGTGGCCGGAGAAGATTCGCCCGCGGTTGTCGATCTCGCAGCCGAAGGCATTGCCGCCGCCTTCAGAGAACACCTCGTACACGCGGCGCTCAGGATGATAGCGCCAAATGTTTTGGCCCTGTGAATAGAAGGCTTTGGCATTGAGGGGTTTACCGTCGACGCCGTGGACCCAGATGTTGGCGGTCACCGTGCTGCCCTGGGCTCCATAAAGCCATCCGTCCGGACCCCAGCGCAGCGAATTGGCGACACTATGTGTGTCTTCTAGACCGAAGCCCGAGAGCCGGACCTCCGGATCGCCGTCGGGCCTATCGTCTTGGTTGGCGTCGCGGTAGAAGAGCAAGTAGGGGGGATTGAGCACCCAGACTCCGCCGCGGCCGTGCTCGACCGCGCTGACAATGTTGAGCCCATCGACAAATACCGAATGACGGTCCAAGCGCCCGTCGCCGTCGGTGTCTTCATGAATGCTAATACGATCCTTGCCCGGAAAATGTTTGGGCGGCGGCGGCGGTACTTTGTCATAGACCGAGCGCCACACACTGTCGTGACTAATGCGCGTCAGCCCCGCGGGCGAGGGATACTGGCGGTACTCCACCACCCACATCCGTCCGCGCTCGTCGAAATTCAGGAACACGGGCTGGGCGATTTGGGGCTCGGTGAGCAACTGTTCCCATTCCAGGTCGTCGGCCACTCGAAACCGCGACATCGAAGCTTCTGGGCTGAGAGGATTAGCAGTGGCTTCTTGAGGCAAATCCGGCGCTGCGGGGGCCGGGGTTGCCACCGGTTTAGCAGCGGTGTTGGTGGAGGTGGGAGTGGACGTGCCGGAGGGAGTGGTCGGTTTTGAGGGCGGGATTGCCGAGGTCTCTTTGGGTACCAGGACCACAGGCTTGCCGGAGATCGGAGCCTCAGCCGGCGGCACGGGGTCTCGCAGGCACCAGAGGATTCCGTTCAGCAGCAGTCGGCGAAAGGAGGCCGTCTCGAAGTCATCCGGGTTGCCGAGCGAGGTAGAAAAAACTCTCCGTTGGTGCGCGGTATTAATCCACGCCACGGGCTCTAGAATGGTTTGCCCCTCCACTCGACCTTGCATGAGGGGAACGACGGTGTCGGCGGGCTGTGACTGCTTGTAAAGGTGCGAGGTGGTGACTTGCCGCGCGGACGTGACACCCGTCATGACACTGTGCCCAGTTTGGTTGGCAATCCCTTCGATGAGCGTGCGTGGGCTTTGAGGGGGTTTGTTGTTGTAGTGCCCGCCGTATTTCATGCCCAGCACGTCGATATCGAACGTGGGCCAAGCGGCATATCCGGGTGCTTTGGGTGTGGCATCGAATCCGTGACTGGCCGTTCGAAGGGCCACGACTGGCTTGCCCGCGGCCACATGCGCCTTGAGCAAGTCGATGAGTCGCTGGGGCGGCGTCCGGCGTCGGGTGCTCACCACCACGAGGTCCGCGTCGCGCAGGCGCTCGATGTCGGCAAAATTGGGGTCTCCCTCGACGGGCGGGGCCATCACGGTGCTGACCTCATAGCCCCGGCCCGACAGTTCGGCCGCGGCGAAGGCCGGCAGGGTTTCCCACGTCTGGTATTCGTTCTCGCCAATGAGCAGAACGATTTTCTTCTGCACATTGCCTGCGAAGCGAAAGGGCGCCTTTCCGGTGAAGTCGGCCCGCGTGATGCTCGGGCACCAGAAGCGCTCGATGTGCTCGACCACCAGTTCGGTGCCCCGAAAGTGCGACACATAGGGGGCCTTGCGGTGGTTGTACATGGAGTCGGTCATGTCGCGCATCAGCACCACATTCTGGCCCTGTTGGACCATTTGGCGGATGGCGAAGGGTCGGCCGAGAACGCACATATTAATATGCACTCCCATGATGATGACGTTGGTGATGCCCCGCTGGCGCATGAGATAGAAGGCCTCGGCCGAATCGGTGATGGCATCGCCGTCGCGGATCTCTAGCGCCGGATGCTGGCGCGTCCAGGCTCCGTAGCCGGGGCATTCTGGGCATCCATCGCAGCCGCCGTCGGAATCATCGATGGGTAGAGGGGCTTCTAAGTCACTGACTCGCGAGCACCAGCCTTGCAGGGGAATGGCGGTCTTCACCGGCGGTGCCGATTGGGCGAGTTTCCGGCCCGGGTGATCCTGATAGAACTTCAGCGTATCGCTCGGGCAATGGAGGATGAGCATGCCCTTGGCCCGTGCGGCCAGCAGTACCTCGTTCATGGCCGGGGCCATCTCGCCCACGCGCTCGGTGGCATCGGGGCACTGGTGCTGGTCCCACATATCGCACACCACCACGGCGGTTCGGGCGGCATCCCAGGTCACGGTGCCATCGTGAGGGGTGGCCGCCGAGAGGTTGGTAGATCCCGTGCGCCAGCGTGTGTGCAGAGTGATAGATTCGGCCTGGGCGCTGCAGTGGCAGAGGGCGACCGCGAGGTAAACCCAAGCGGCCCACCGGCCGGTGGCATGCCGCCACGCATTGGCCCACGACGGAGTACGGGGGATCATTAATGGATAGATTGAACCGCTCCATCTCCCTTGACCAGCCTCTATCCCGCTGCGTTCTGAAGGAACGCCCCATCGCTCTGTCGGCCAGGCCTTCGAATGGTTCGTCTGGGGTGCGGGCTCCGCGGGACCATGGCCTCCGCGCGCTGAGTAGGCTCTGGGAAGGATCGGCTTTCGCGCTGCGCGCGAGTGGGTGTGGTGTTCGCCTCCAAGGCGCGCTACGGCCAAGGTCCCGCTTTGCCGCCTGCGTTGTGCCACGTGGGCTGGTTGAGCGGGTCTCCGGAGTGCCCCAACGGGGCATAGCATACCAGCCCAGGGTGAAACCCTGGGTATGCGATACACCAAACCGATGCGTTCTGAAGGAACGCCGCATAGCTCTGTAGGACAGGCCTTCGAATGGTGCGTCTCGGGTGCGAGCTCCGCGGGACCATGGCCTCCGCGCGCTCGGCCGGGACGATTGAGATGGGAGGGAAGGGATGGCGTGGCGGATTCTTTCGCAAGACAAGGCGAGAGCGAGGCGCGGACCAATTGAGGTCCGTAACGAGCGAACAACGAAGTGATTGCGGAAGAAGCTGCAGCCAGCACAACCGATCCAACTCAATCGTCCCGGCTCAAAAGGCTCTGGGAAGGATGGGTTTTCGTGCTGCGCGCGAGTGGGTGAGGTGTTCGCCTCCAAGGCGCGCTACAGCCGCGGTAGGACAGGCCTTCGAATGGTGCGTCTCGGGTGCGGGCTCCGCGGGACCTTGGCCTCCGCGCGCTGAGTAGGCTCTGGGAAGGATGGGCTTTCGCGCTGCGCGCGAGGTGTGTGGTGTTCGCCTCCAAGGCGCGCTACGGCCAAGGTCCCGCTTTGCCGCCTGCGTTGTGCCACGTGGGGTAGTTGAGTGGGTTTTCGGAGTGCCCCAACGGGGCACGGCATGTGTGAACATGAAACTGAAACGACTAACCGGTGAAAGACCGAGTACGGTGCTGGCATGGCACCGTGTAGCTGAAGGTAACTGCGTCGCCGAGAGGCGGGGTGGGGAACAACCTAAAGCGAACCTGTCGTCCCAAAGCAGTCAAAC
>CAMDDW010000063.1:0-14199 GCA_945893185.1 Akkermansia muciniphila
CTGCTATTCTCGGCCGGCGGATTCCACACCGTGGCAGCCCTTCAACCCCGCGACACCGACGGTGACGGCCTGGACGACCGCTACGAATTGGTCATCGGCACTTCCCCCGAAGCCGCCGACACCGATGGCGACGGATTGCCCGATGGCCAGGAACTCCGATCCGGTTACAATCCGCTTCGTCCCACCGAGGCTGCGGATGGCACGGTGATCTTAGCCCCAGCCCTGCGTATTGTGCGCTTCACCTTGGGAACAAAAACCTACCGGCTGCAAAGCTCGACCAACCTCTCCACGTGGACCAACGCCGGCGACCCCATTCGCACTGTCAACGGCTTCAGCACCCTGATCATTGAAGTCCCCGAAGAAAGCGGATTCTACCGCCTGATTAGCCCGTAAGGCTGAAGCGTTATATTTAAACAGTTGCCGGAGACAGGGACCGAGACTCACGCGGAGGCGCGGAGAACGCGGAGGGAGCAGCCCCAAATCTATTTCCGGTTACGTCAGTGGACCTGAATTCCAAAAAACATCTCCGCGCCCTCCGCGCCTCCGCGTGAACCAATCCCAGCTCTGAGCCTCAACGAATCCATCGTCGAACGCACTTAGGGACAGGCTGCCTAGCGCCCTCTGAGAATGGTCCTTGGCGACGAAAGACTGGCGGTATTTAATTTCGAATATGATCCCTAGGCTCGTTCGACATGGCTTCTCTGTGCTGTCCGCCCTGCTTTGGAGCCTGTCCCTAGGCCTCAGCGTCCGCGGCGAGATTCCTCTGGTGGATCTGTCATCCGACGCGACGCGACAAACCCTCGTGGACCGCGAAGAAGGACAATACCTTGGACACCCCACCACGGTGCTTTTGGAGGATGGTCACACGGTCCTCTGCGTGTACCCCAAGGGTCACGGCAAGGGGGCCATTCAGCTCAAGCGGAGCACCGATGGCGGTTTGACGTGGAGCCCGAGGCAACCCGTTCCAGACAACTGGGCCACTTCGCTCGAAACGCCCACCATCCACCGAGTGATCGATGCGCAAGGGCACCGTCGCTTGATCGTCTGGTCCGGACTCTGGCCGGCTCGCCTCTCCGTCTCGGAGGACGATGGATCCTCCTGGTCGCCTTTGAAGGCCGTGGGTGATTGGGGAGGCATCGTTGTGATGGGTTCGTTGGAACCCGTGCGGAACAAACCGGGCCACTATCTGGCGTGGTTCCACGACGATGGGCGATACATCTCCAAGGGGGCTCAGCCCGCCAATCCGTCCATTTTTCGACTGTATCAAGTCCGCTCAGAAGACGGTGGTCTGACCTGGTCCCAACCGCGGGTTCTCTGGTCCGATTCTGCAATCCACCTCTGCGAACCCGGCGCGGTCCGCTCCCAGGACGGGCGCACCTTGGTGCTGTTGTTGCGTGAGAATCGTCGAAAACTGAATTCCCACTTTATCGTTTCTACCGATGAGGGTGCGACTTGGAGCGACCCGAAGGAGTTGCCGCTGAGCCTCACCGGTGACCGACACACCGCAAAGTATGCGCGCGATGGTCGACTGGTGATCTCTTTCCGGGACACGGCCAAGGGATCCCCCACAGCCGGGGATTGGATCGCCTGGGTGGGCGAGTTCTCGGACCTTCTCAGTGGCCGTGAGGGTCAGTACCGGATCCGACTCGGAGACAACCAACATGCCTGGGATTGCGCCTATCCGGGTGTGGAGGTGCTGAGCGATGGCACCGTGTTGGCCACCACCTACGGTCACTGGGAGAAAGGCAAATCGCCCTACATTATCTCGGTGCGATTCACACTAAAAGAAATCGACCGCCGACTCTCTGTGAAACCCTGAGCGGTTAATCCAACAATCGTCTCTGCCTCGAGCCGTTCGAGATAGTGGACCCGAGCCACGGGAGCTTCGAGGTCGCACCCACCGAAACAGGCCCAGCATCCATCACCTACTTCCGCAGATGTTTGAAAATCTTCCCCGGAAAATAGGGCAGTGCGACAAACACCTCCTTGAGCATCCGCGGCGACATCTGAGAAGGGACGGTCGCGGTGACATAGGCTCTCGGGTGGACCAGATCCTGCGGCCAGGGTCGGGCAGCCTCATAAGCCTTCGGGTAATCGGCCAAACGGCTTTCGCGGACAAACAGGAACAAGTTCTGAACATACCACCAGGCCACTCGGTCATTGCCCCAAATTTGATGACGTAAGCAGTCCAGGGGGACAAAACCCTGTGAACGGAAACGCTCGATCCAATAGCTTTGGAATTGCTCGTTCACATGGTGGGTCCCCCCTTGCCCCGGGATCGCAGCACTGAAGGCCACCGCGTCCCCCAGCGCACATAGATCAGCCACAAAAGTGTCCGCACGCGATCCGTCGAGGTGCTCGGCTACTTCAAGGCAGTTGACGAGGTCGAAGCGCCGATCTAGGCGCAGCGGCTGCGACAAATCTTTCCTGAGGAATCGATCGCCCGGAATCAGGAGTTGGTCGACCTGCACGATATCACCGTCGATGCCAAGAACCTCGCAACCCGCCTGGGCATAGGCCTGCGCCCAGGTTCCGGACCCGCATCCCACATCAACCACCGTCTTGGCTGGGACCAGACCTAGCAGCAACGGGACAACCTCCCGCGCCGAAACTGCGGAATCCTCCTTCAGTCCCTCGTAATACCGGGTCGAATAGGCGCTCATGCCGCAGAAGGCTAAAGGTCCTCACCACTTGGGGAAAACGGAATCTGGCGCCAGTTAATGGTCTATAGGGATCCGTAAACGTCCCCGAAAACGCATCTCTTCAAAGTTGGAGCGAACAAGCGCTCGCCGTGCGCCATCAAAAGGGATAACAAAAACCTTGTACTAACCCGTACGAAAACTAAGTTCTTCGCTCCTCGGGCGTTGCGCGGTTAGCTCAGTGGTAGAGCATTACCTTGACACGGTAGGGGTCACAGGTTCGAACCCTGTATCGCGCACCATCTCTTGTCCCCGAATTTGTCCGTCCTCGAATTGCTAATTCTTAAAGCCCCCCTTCTCGGGATCCGGCGATCTCCGCAAGACCTCGCAAGACCTAATGGGTCCATTCAAAGGTTGGTCCACAGACCCATCTGAAACCCCGCTCATCCAGAATCTGCCCACCAGGCTAACTCGGCCTAATTCCCTCCGCTAGACCAAGAAACCCGAGGGCTCCTTGCAGATTTCCGATGTCATCGCAAAAAGACCGCCCGAAGGCGGTCTTTTCCATCAACCGATGATAAGTAGTCCTAGAGAATTCAGCCTCGCGGCTCTGAAGCGGGTGCGACGTAGGCCTCCATCCCGACGCAGGAGCAGACGAGATTTCGGTCACCAAACACATTATCGACCCGACCCGACGCGGGCCAGAACTTGAAATCCTTCAGACCGTCCACCGGGAACGCCGCTCGTTCACGGGTGTAGGGATGATCCCAAGCCTCGGCAGCGATCTGATCCGCCGTATGAGGCGCATTCTTGAGCAAATTGTCCTTAGCATCCACCTGACCCGATTCCACCTCCAGGATTTCAGCGTGGACTTCGATCATGGCCTCGCAGAACCGATCCAATTCGGCCCGCGGCTCCGACTCGGTTGGTTCGACCATCAGCGTTCCCGCCACTGGCCAACTCAAGGTGGGCGCATGCAACCCGTAGTCCATTAATCGCTTAGCCACGTCTTCGGCGGTGACCTTCTTGAACTGGCGCAAGTCCAGGATGCACTCATGGGCAACGCACCCATTGGCCCGGTACAACGTTGGGAAATAGGGCTGCAGCCGCTGGGCGATGTAATTTGCGTTCAGAATGGCTACCTGAGTGGCTTCAGTCAGCCCCTTAGCACCCATCATCTGAATGTACATCCACGAAATGACGCAAATCGATGCACTACCCCATGGGGCCGCACTGACCGCACCGATCGGATCTTCGCCACCCAAGTTCACCACAGCGTGGCCGGGCAAAAAGTCCACGAGATGTGCAGCCACACAAACGGGTCCTACGCCGGGACCTCCTCCTCCGTGCGGAATGCAAAATGTCTTGTGCAAGTTCAGGTGACAAACATCGGCCCCGAGCGTCCCCGGAGAGGTCAGACCGACCTGAGCATTCATGTTTGCTCCATCCATGTAGACTTGGCCACCGGCCTCATGGACCCATTGGCAAATATCCTTCACCGCCACCTCGAACACGCCATGAGTGCTGGGATAGGTAATCATCAGAGCGGCCAGTTCGCCCCTATGCTGATCGATCTTCTGCCGGAGATCACCGACATCGATATTGCCCTCGAGATCGCACGCTACCGGAACCACCGTCATTCCTGCCATCACCGCTGAAGCGGGATTGGTTCCATGAGCGCTGGTCGGGATGATGCATACATTCCGGCGCCCTTCTCCCCGACTGCGGTGCCAAGCACGGATGATGAGCAATCCGGCATATTCGCCCTGAGAACCAGAATTCGGTTGAAGCGAAACCCCAGCAAATCCAGTGCACGAAGCCAGCCAAGCTTCCAGTTCTTCGAACAACTGCTGGTAACCGCGGGTTTGCGACAAAGGCGCAAATGGATGAATGGCACCAAACTCCGGCCAACTCACTGGGAACATCTCCGCAGACGCATTCAGCTTCATGGTGCAGGAACCGAGAGGGATCATGCTATGACAGAGCGACAGGTCCTTGGATTCCAGACGCCGAAGATACCGGAGCATCTCGGTCTCGCTGCGATGCTTCTGGAAGACCGAATGGGTCAGGAAGGTGCTGGAACGTTGCGGCAGCCCCGGAGCGCACGCTGACAAGTCCTCCAGGGCGAAGGGCAACACTTCACCCCGGTGAAAGGCCCTGAGAATTTGCAGCACCTCCTCCAAACCGGTGGTTTCATCCAACGAGACTCCAATGCGCTGCGCATCCAGACGTCGAAGGTTAATGTGGAGCACCTCGGCGGCCTTGTGCACAACTGTCGCATCGGGCACCAGCACTGTGAGCGTGTCAAAGAAGGTGTCTGCGGCCAGTCGCAACCCCAACCGCTGGAGACCCGCCGCCAGCAGTCCCGTCAGGCCATGAACCCGGCGGGCAATGGCTATCAACCCTTCGGGCCCATGGTAGGCCGCGTAGGCCATGGCCATGTTGGCCAGGAGTGCCTGAGCCGTGCAAATGTT
Source organism: Akkermansia muciniphila (assembly GCA_945893185.1). Classification (GTDB taxonomy): domain Bacteria; phylum Verrucomicrobiota; class Verrucomicrobiia; order Limisphaerales; family UBA9464; genus SXXZ01. Next base: position 5,114 of record CAMDDW010000063.1, read on the forward strand.
CGAGGTCGCCTTCTCGCGTCGGATATGTTGTTCACGGGTCCCGAGCGACAACCGCAAGGCGGGGCGTCCACGGGAGTCCTTGGAAACGCCCACCAAGCGCCCCGGCATGGATCGCTTGAACGCATCCCGAGTCGCAAAATAGGCCGCATGCGGACCACCAAAACCCAGCGGGACACCAAAACGCTGAGTGCTACCGACGGCAACATCGGCGCCCCATTCGCCCGGAGTTTTCAACAACGTCAATGCAAGCAGGTCTGCAGCGAATACCACCAAAGCCCCTGCCTCGTGGGCTTCCCGGACCAATTGAGAATAATCTCCCACCTCGCCCGAACTCCCTGGGTACTGAATTAAGACACCGAACACCTCGGGCCCGAGCGATGCTTGCCTCCAATCGCCCACCACCACCTGCAAGCCCAACGCCTCGGCCCGTGTCCGCACCAGGTCGATGTTTTGCGGATGGCAGTCCGAAGCGATCCAGAACGTGTTGCGATCGGCATCCGCCTCTTTGACACGACGGCACAAGGTCATCGCCTCAGCGCAGGCAGTAGCTTCATCCAAAAGCGAAGCGTTGGAGATGTCCAACCCCGTCAGATCACACACCATGGTCTGGAAGTTCAGCAATCCCTCCAAACGGCCCTGTGAGATCTCCGCCTGGTAAGGAGTGTACTGCGTGTACCAACCCGGATTCTCCAGAATGTTTCGCTGGATCACCGGCGGCGTGATCGTGTCGTGGTAGCCCAGTCCAATGTAGGACTTGTAGACTTGGTTTTTGGCGGCGATGGACCGCAACCGAGCCAGGGCGGCGGTTTCCCCCAAAGGCTGAGGAAGACTCATTGAGTCATTCCTACGAATCAGTGCGGGGACTGCGGCCGCCACCAAAGCATCCAACGAAGCGTGACCGCAAACCTGAGCCATGGCATCCCACTCCTGAGGGCGAGGGCCGATATGGCGGTGGGCGAACGAATCAGGATGCTGAGACAGCGACACAAGGCTCATGGATTAGAGAATCCCGCCAGAGCGGGGAGCGCAAAGCTACGTCTGCCCCTCATCCAGGCAAGTGCGACCTTGCCCCCATCCTCCTCTTCCTCACGAAAACCTCAGGAGCCTGTCCCTGAACTCTGGACTCCGTCTGGCCCCCATTTGGAAACCTCACGAGCCTGTCCCTGAACTTTGGACTCCGTCTGGCCCCCATTTGGAATTAGGGCCACCCCATCGAATCCCACACCACCGTTCCCGTTCGCTATAGCCTGTCCCTTGGGCCGCTCCTCTGCGAAAACCTCAGGAGCCTGTCCCTGAACTTTGGACTCCGTCTGGCCCCCATTTGGGATTAGAACCTCAGGAGCCTGTCCCTGAACTCTGGACTCCGTCTGGCCCCCATTTGGGATTAGGACCACCCCATCGAATCCCACACTACCGTTCCCGTCGGCTGTAACCTGTCCCTTGCATGGCCGCTGTAGCCTGTCCCTTGAGCGATGAAATCCCATCCAAACCGACCCATTGTGCCGGATCCTGAGAAATTGTCCTTTGGCAGAACGGGATCGAATGCTAAGAGCCTGTCCCTAAGCCGGTTGCTGCCGCTCAGCTGTTCCGGTCCAAATCGCTGTGTCGAAACATTCCTATCGCAACGGATCGCCAGCCAAGTTGGTTCGCCCCTTGGTTCGCAAGCTGCATGCCTATGTGCCGGGTGAACAACCCAAGGTGAAAGGGTTGATCAAACTCAATACCAACGAGAACCCCTACCCGCCGTCACCCAAGGTTTTATCGGCAATGCGGGCGGCGATTGACGGCCGAATGAGGTTGTACCCCAACCCCTCGGCCCAATTGCTCCGGGAACAACTGGCCGCCCTGCACCAGTGCTCGCCCGATCAGATCATCATCGGAAACGGCTCGGACGAATTGCTAGCCCTGGGTGTCCGTGCCTTCGTGGAGCCAGCTGCCAGCGGGGATTCCGCATCGAGCGAGCCAACCAAAAGCCGTGTTCAATATTTTTGGCCCAGCTATTCGCTTTACCCCGTGCTGGCTGAAACGCACGGCGCCACCCCATATCCCGTGCCGTTATTGGCAGATTTCGGACTTCCCTCGGTTCCCCAACTGCGTCGCGGCAAACGCTGGGATTTTCAGGCCGCGCTAACCTTCATTACTACCCCAAATGCACCCAGTGGTCGCGGATATTCCACCAGCGAACTAGAGGTGCTTTGCAGCGCCATGAAAGGGGTAGTGGTTCTGGACGAGGCTTACGCGGACTTCGCAGACGAGAACGCCTTGGAGCTGTGTCTCAAGTATCCCCATGTGATCATTTCTAGAACCTTCTCAAAGGCCTATTCGTTGTGCTTCCAACGGATTGGCTACTGGATCGGTCATCCAGAATTGATCTCCGCGCTCCACCGAATTCGAGACAGCTACAATGTGAATGGTCTCGCCCAAATCGCTGCATCCGCCACGCTGAAAAACCTTACCTACTACCAGCGAAACTTCCGACGTCTCACTGAATCTCGGAGTCGGGTGGCACAAGCTTTGACCGGTTTGGGTTGGACAGTTCTACCCTCGCAGACAAACTTCATCTTGACCCGCCCACCGGGTCCGCCGGCGCGCCAATGGCTGGAAGACCTTCGCCGGAAAAAAATCCTGGTCCGGTGGTTCGCCTCTTCCGATCTAGAATCGTTTCTGCGGATCACGATCGGGTCCGAATCGGAAATGGACATCCTCCTGAAAACCATCCGCGGCTTGTCGGTATCGAAAACCACTCACTAAGTTTCAGCACCTCACGACGCACTAAATCGGCTGATGAATCTTCCCAACCAATTGACTGTCTCCCGTTTCGCGCTGACGGGCTTGTTTTGGGTGGCGGCATTTGTTCCGTTTCCAGAAAATCGTTCGTGGGCATTGGTCCTCTTCGGCCTAGCGAGTCTCACCGACTTCTTGGATGGAAAAATTGCTCGTGAGCGCAAGTTGATCACTGCCTTCGGAACGCTGATGGACCCGTTGGCGGACAAGATCCTCACCTGTTCTGCCTTCATCGCCTTCATCGAACTAAGACAAATCGAAGCGTGGATGGTGGCGGTGATTGTCGGCCGAGAACTGGCCATCACCGGACTGCGCCTGCTGGCGGCCTCCAAGAACGTCGTTCTAGCAGCCGAGCGACTGGGCAAGCACAAGACGGTATCCCAAATCACCACCATCTTGGCCACTCTCTTGGTCATGAGTTACCCGCAATGGGGATCCGTCGGCGAAGCCCTCTTCGCTTGGCCCGCGCTGGGTCGGCCCTGGATTGTCACCTTTGCACAGGCCACTCAGTGGGTTGCGGTGACCCTAACCCTTTACAGCGGCGCCACCTACCTTTGGCGGAACCGCCACCTGTATCTTCAGGACATGTAGTGTCAGCGACGGCGTGAAAACCGACAAAACCTGTCAGTTTGAAAACCACCGTCTCTAAAAGTTCAACGCCTCATCAATCCGCCCTCTTCTTGTTCATTGCCCAAGTGGATCCTGATTCAGTCTATTGAGCCTTGAACGCCTTCGGGTGCCATTCGAAGAAGGAAGAAACGCGGCTGCTCAATCCGGAAGAAAACCCCTCCAAGAACATGGCAAAACCGTGGTTTTGAAACCGGCAACTTTCCGTGGGTTCCAGAACGGAGCTGACACTGTAAGTCAGGCAGCAAATCTTGGAGAACTTCGGGCGAACCTACGACGGATCTTTACGTAGCTACGGCCGATCTCTGAATGGGATCTACGCCCCCTCAACCGCCAGCAAAGGCGGGTATTAGACGCACCGAATCCCCGGAGCGCACCGGCGTCTGAAGTTCCCGAAGAAACCGAACATCCTCGTCGTTGACGAGAACCAGAACCGACCCACGGACCGTGCCGTCGGGCTGGCATAACCGATCATAGACTCCATTGAAGCGCTCCTGCAATTGCAGGAGCACCTCGCCAAGGGTTCCGGGCCCGACTTCGACAGCCTCTTCGCCATCACACAGTCGGCGGAGTTGAGGCGGGATCAGAACTTCAACCATGGCCTTGGATCATCAAAGACTCCCGATAGCCGCCCGATCCGCGTTAACTCGCCGCCTCGGCCTGATCTGAGGCCAACAGCGCCTCAAATTCCCGGAGGCTGGGCTTGATAACCCGCGACTCACCGCAATGGCCAAGCATGGCTTCCAGCGTCTTGAGGCCGTTGCCAGTGATGCACAGCACTGCGCTAGAATCGGACGGAATCTTGCCTTGAGCGATGAGCTTCTTAGCCACTCCCACGGTTACACCGCCCGCTGTCTCTGCGAAGATTCCCTCTGTTTCTGCGAGCATCCGGATGCCATCACGAATTTCGTCATCTGAAACATCATCACTGTGGCCACCAGTCTCTTTCATGACCTTCAGAGCGTAGAAACCGTCGGCGGGAGTCCCGATCGCCAACGACTTGGCAATGGTATTGGGCTTCACCGGCTTGAAGAAATCCAACCCAGCTTTCTGCGCGGTGGTGATCGGAGAGCAACCCGTGGCTTGGGCTCCGTGAATTTTCCACCCATGGCCCTGGACCAATCCCAACTTAGAAAACTCCTGATAGCTCTTATGGATCTTGGTCAGCAAGGAACCGGAAGCCATGCAGACCACCGTGTGTTCTGGAATCTGCCACCCTAACTGCTCCTGAATCTCGAAGCCCATGCTCTTGGAACCCTCCGCGTAATAGGGCCTCATATTGACGTTCACAAACGCCCATCCGTACTTGCCGGCGATCTCTGCACACAACCGGTTCACCTCGTCATAATGACCCCGGATCGCGACGACATTCGCCCCGTAGACCAGAGAATTGACGACCTTGCCCTGCTCGAGGTCCGAGGGAATGAAAACGTAGCAATGGAGGCCCGCGGCCGCGGCATTGGCCGCCACCGAATTGGCCAAATTGCCCGTGGACGCGCAGGCGACCGTCTTGAATCCGAGTTCCACTGAGCGGCTCAGGGCAACGCTCACAACGCGGTCTTTGAAGGACAGCGTCGGATAATTGACCGCATCGTTCTTAATCCACAATTCGCGGATTCCCAGCCGAGCAGCCAGACGATCTGCCTTGATTAGTGGGGTGTACCCCACCTTGGCTCCGACCGTCGGCTCGCCGGCAATCGGGAGAAGTTCCCGATACCGCCACATGTTCTGGGGACGCGAGCAGATCTTGTCCCGAGTGAGACTCTGGCGAATGCGCTCGTAATCATAAGCCACTTCCAGCGGTCCAAAATCGAACTCGCAAACATGTGTGGCCCCCAGGGGGTATTCTCGACCGCACTCCCGGCACTTCAGTGCCTTCATGAATCCGTTGCTCTGGCTCATAAGAAAAATAACCGCCGCGGCAACCGATCAGCGCACATCCAAAAAACCGACGCGGTGGGAAACAAAAACCCCTTCCGCAAAGCGAGAAGGGGTCTCCTAAGGAGCCGACGCTTCTCATCTTCGCCGGAACTTTGTAGTTCCGACCGGATTTGGCACCTGGCCGTCGAGCACGTCAGCTCCACCGGTTGCCGTGGCTTCATCGGGCCGTCCCCTCTGCCACTCTGGATGAGCGCCGCAGTTACCTGCAGCAGGGGTAGTTAATCCGCGGCGGGACCCAATCTGTCAAAAGTTTTCTATCTTGCACCTCCATTTGAATCGGATTCCCCGGATCAAACTCATCGAAACTGAACCTCTGCCGCAACCGAGTTGGGGACCTGAATCTTGAAAGCCTCGGCGACAACTTTTTTACAAACATTCGCCCCAAAACAAGAGCCTGTCCCCAATCCAATCCCGATTCCCCGAGCTCACGGACATCAACCAACCGCAAAACACCGCGCCTTACGCCCGGGCAACAGAAAGAAGGCAACAGAAGGCAACAGGAGCCTACCACCCCACGGAGGCGCTGAATACGAGCCTGTCCCTTATCGACCTTTGACTTCTCTTTCGCGGACTCCGCGCTAGTTTGCACCCGCCATGAATTCCGTTAGCACCGTCGTTCTCTCCCGCGATTGCGACGCGATCCAAATACCTGCGGGCAATGTCGTCACCCTTCCAGCGGGAACCGAGGTAGACATCACCCAGACCCTCGGTGGGTCCTACACCGTCCACGCCATGGGCGGCCTGTTCCGCATCGGGCCCAAAGATGCAGACGCTTTGGGAATCACTCCCTCAGCCGAGGCACCGACCGCACCCGTCACCGGTGACACGGACGAGAAATTGGTCTGGGAAGCCCTGCGCAGCTGTTACGATCCCGAAATTCCGGTCAACATTGTCGATCTCGGGCTAGTCTATGACATGGGGATCGAGCTTCTCCCTAGCGGCACCAAAAAGATCTTCGTGAAGATGACCCTCACAGCTCCTGGGTGTGGTATGGGAGCCACCATCGCCGGTGACGCCCAACAAAAGATCCTCACCCTGCCTAGTGTTGAAGACGCATCGGTTGAGATCGTCTGGGACCCACCCTGGCACCAAAGCATGATCACCGCCGAAGGACGCCGCTTGCTAGGACTCGAGTAACTCTGATCTCAGGTTTCTCAAGCCCCCTACCACCCAAAGCCACGCCCCCATCCGTGACTGATCGCCTGACATGAAGAAGACCGGCCCATTTCACGACATCCCCTCCGTCCTCAGCGATATCCGCCTGGGCAAAATGGTGGTTGTCGTGGATGACGAGGATCGTGAAAACGAGGGTGATCTCGTATTGGCTGCCGAAAAAGTGACCCCGAATGCGATTAACTTCATGGCCAAACATGGCCGAGGACTAATCTGCGTTCCGACTGTTGGCGAGCGACTCAAGCAACTGGGCATAGAACAGATGGTTGTTCAGAACCGCGACGCTTATAAGACCGACTTCCAGGTCAGCGTCGATGCTGCCAAAGGCATCAGCACCGGCATCAGCGCTGCCGACCGAGCCAAGACGATTCAAGTCATGGTGGACCCAACGGCCACACCCGCAGATCTCGTCCAACCGGGGCATGTCTTCCCCTTGCGATCCAAGGCTGGAGGGGTCCTGCGCCGAGCCGGACATACTGAGGCGGCCGTTGATCTAGCCACTCTATCAGGTCTGCGCCCAGCAGGAGTGATCTGTGAAATCATGAATGATGACGGCTCGATGGCCCGTCTGCCACAACTGCTGCGTTTCGCCAAGAAACATAAACTCAAGATCTGCACCATCGAATCGCTGATCCAATTCCGCCGGAACTCCGAAAGACTGATCGATCGAGTGGAATCGATCCGCATGCCCACCGACTACGGTGATTTCACGCTGCACCTGTACTCGTCCAAAGTAGATGGAGCCGAACACTTGGCTCTGGTGAAAGGTGAAGTTTCCGGCAAAAAAGGGGTCATGGTCCGGGTGCACAGCGAATGCCTGACCGGAGACGTTTTCGGTTCACGCCGATGCGACTGCGGCCCCCAATTGCACGCGGCTATGGAGCGAATCGAGAAGGAAGGTCGCGGGGTAATTCTCTACATGAGGCAAGAGGGTCGAGGCATAGGGCTTGGCGCCAAAATCAAAGCCTACAAGCTACAAGAGCAAGGTTTAGACACCGTAGAAGCCAATTTGCGGCTCGGTTTTCCGATGGACCTCAGAGACTACGGCTTGGGGGCACAGATGCTGTCGGATCTGGGAGTGAAGAAAATCCGCCTCTTGACCAATAACCCCAAGAAGGTGGTGGGTCTGCAAGGGCATGGGTTAGAGATCATCGAGCAACTCCCCATTCGGGTGGTGCCCAATCCGGACAACGAGCGCTACCTCAAAACCAAACGAGACCGTATGGGCCACCTGCTCTGATCGGGTTGCCTGCGGTCAGGTGGGAAGTTTGTCGTGCATCACTTCCTAAAAACGATGCCGTCCGTCGTCGGGTTTCAGATGTGTTAGCGATAAACTAGCAGTCCCAAGAATTAAAAACCCGGACTTGCCGAACAGTTTATATTGATCACGGGTTGTGCCAGTGGCGTTGAACCAACCCCGGCAACCCCCGCTTCAAACTCCAAAGAGCGTCGATTTCTCGAATCAGGCCTTGGCCTGACTCAGACATCGCACAAACGGACCGCCTGCCTCAGTGATCCCAGTGCATCAGGACGGGCCGGTATGAATTCCTGAGCGACAAAACCCTTATAGCCTGTGTCAGCGATGGCTTTGAGGATAGCGGGATAATTCAGCTCCTGCGTCTCATCGATCTCATGACGCCCTGGAACACCACCCGTGTGATAATGCGCGAAATATGCGTTTTGCTTACGGATCGTGGCAATCACATCCCCCTCCATGATCTGCATGTGATAGATATCGTAGAGGAGCTTGAACGACTCGGATCCGATCTCCTTGCAAAGACCCACACCCCAGGCCGACTTGTCGCACATGTAATCCGCATGATCGACGCGCGAGTTCAAAAGTTCCATCACCAGCGTCACCTGATTTTGCTCACAGACCCCCATCAACCGCTTCAACCCGGTGGCACAATTCTTGAGCCCAGATGCATCGTCCATTCCACCCCGATTGCCTGAGAAGCAAATCACATTCTTCAGACCTGCCTTGGCGGCCAGCGGGATCAATTCCTCATAGGCGGCCACCAAGGTGTCGTGATGCTCCAACCGATTGAAACCCTTGGTAATACCGCCAAGACCATTCTTCACCGGGTTGCTGGTGATTGCGCAGGTCAGCCCGTGTTTCTTGACTGTCTCCCATTCACCTGGGCCGAGCAACTCGATGGACTGGAGTCCCATGGCCTTGCCGGCAATGGCCAACTCCTCGAGAGAGACCTTGGGGTAGCACCATTTGCACACGGAGTGATGAATACGTCCCCGCAGACCACTAACCGCATCAGCGGCCCCGAGACGCTGAGAGAGGGAGGTAGCAGCCAACGAGGCTGCAGTGGTCATAGCGGATCGGCGCGTAAGTCTCATCGGTGGTCCCATAGACAAACAGCCTGTCCCTGCCGTCAAAACAAAAACCATTTAAGAACCATTTAAGGGACAGGCTCTTTTTTCGAAAGAACTCGTCCAGAGGCAACGAATCATGAGGTAGACGCTTCATGAGAACACGACGCCTCAAGGCCCATCCAGATGCCTCCAGCGGCTTCTACCACTGCATGTCCCGCGTGGTGGACCGACAA
>CAMDDW010000064.1:0-12383 GCA_945893185.1 Akkermansia muciniphila
TTGCGCGAGGCCCAGTCGGTGTTGGCGGCCGAATTTCCAACCCTGGCGGCCCAGGTGCGCTTCCACATGCCCGATGAAAAAGACAAGCGCCACGGCCAAGCCATCGCCGCCGCCAGCCTGCCGGCCCTAGGATGAAGCCTTTTTCGTCCGCGTCCCATTCCGCAGACCCGACCCCCATTCCCATTGACCCCATGCGAGTCTGGTCCACCGTTTGCAGATGAACACCCGTGGGGGCACACTTTTCGACCCAGCCTTTTTGGCTCAGCCGGAATGGAACTATCTAGGCTCCTCAGACACCAGGGTCTCACGCCAGACGGTCCCACCCATGATCTGCTCGTCTCCCGTTGAGCAGCCCCATGACTTTTTGAACCTGCGTCTCCTGTCCGGAATCCACGAATGAACGTCACGCTCTTCATCCCCTGCTTCGTCGATAGCTGCTTTCCGCAGGTCGGCATGCACATGGTTCGCATCCTCGAACGGCTGGGACACCGGGTCACCTGCCCCGAAGCGGTCGCCTGCTGCGGCCAACCCGCCTTCAACTCCGGCTACTGGGATGAAGCCCGGATCGTCGCGGACAAAACCCTCCATCACCTTCGAGATGCCGAAGCCGTGGTCATCGCTTCTGGTTCGTGCGGTGCGATGCTCAAGGTTTTCTATCCCCAACTCTACGCCGGTCGGCCGGAAGAAGCCGCCGCTCAGCGACTCTCAGAACACACTTGGGAATTCTCCGATTTTCTGGTGAGCAAGCTGGGCGTCACCGACCTCGGTGCTCGTTTTCCGAGCAAAGTCACCTTTCACGATGGCTGCCACGGCCTGCGCGAATTAGGCATCAAATCAGGCCCTCGAAAACTCCTCGAAAAAGTCCGCGACCTCGAACTGATCGAAATGGGCGATGCCGAGACGTGCTGCGGCTTCGGAGGCACCTTCGCCGCCAAATTCCCAATGATTTCCACGGCCATGGGTGAAGTGAAGTGTGCCAGTGCCGCAGACACCGGAGCCGAGTACATCGTCTCCAGCGACTCCAGTTGCCTCATGCACCTGCAAGGTTTGCTCAGCCGCCAAGGCAAGACGCTGAAGACCCTCCACCTGGCCCAAATCCTGGACTCGCAATGAGCAACGCCGCCCAACAGTTCCTCGAGGCCGCCGGGACCATCACCCGCAACCTGCGCCACCGCGGCCTCATCCAAACCGCCCTGCGCAAGTACGAGGTGGCCCGAGACCGCAAGAAGTCGGCCTTCAACGATTGGTCGGCGGCCCGTCAGTCGGCGGCAGAAACCAAGTGGGACGCCATCAACCACCTCGACACCTACCTCACCGAGTTCGCCTCGAAGATCGAGGCCCGGGGTACGAAGGTGCATTGGTGCCCCACCGGTCCGGAAGCCCGCGACACCATCCGAGGCATCATCAAGGATGCGAAGGCCAAGTGCGTGGTGAAGTCCAAGGCTATGACCGCCGAGGAAATTCACCTCAACGAAGCCCTCGAGAAAGACGGCTTCGAAGTGGTGGAATCCGATCTGGGCGAATTCATCGTCCAACTCCGCAAAGAACCGCCTTACCACATCGTCTTCCCGGCCATGCACCTGACCCGGGATGAAATCAGCGACCTCTTCGAACGCGAACTGGGCAGTGCCCCGACGCGGGAACCCGAAGAGTTGACCATGATCGCCCGACGGGCCCTGCGTAAGAAGTACATCCAGGCCGATGTGGGTATCACTGGGGCCAATTTTGCCATCGCCGAAACCGGCATGGTATCCATCACCGAAAACGAGGGGAACGCCCGCCTCACATCAGCCCTGCCCCGGATCATGATCACCCTGCTGGGCATTGAGAAGATTCTGCCCAAGCTCGAAGATCTCGCGCTGTTCCTGCCGCTCCTGGCCACGGCCGGGTCTGGCCAGACGGTCACCGGCTATAACACGCTTTATGGTGGACCTCGGCAACCCGGCGAATCCGACGGCCCCATCGAGTGGCACGTCGTGTTGCTCGACAACCGCCGCACCGAATTACTGGCCGATCCCGAACAGCGCGACGCCCTGCACTGCATCCGCTGCGGGGCCTGCCTGAATGTGTGCCCCATCTTCCGCAATGTCGGAGGGCACACCTACGGCACCACCTACAGCGGGCCCGTCGGCAGCGTGATCACGCCGCACCTCCGCGGACTGCAAGAATGGAAGCACCTCAGCAATGCCTCCTCGCTCTGCGGGGCCTGCACCGAGGCCTGCCCGGTAAAAATAGACCTGCACCACCACCTGCTAAAGAACCGCCGCAATGCCGTCGGTGACGCCCCTTCCTGGATCGAGCGACTGGCTTGGCGAGCCCATGCCTTCGCGGTCAACACCCCGGCCCTCTACCAGTTTGGCCAAGAAGTTGCGCGTATCGTGGAACCCTTGCGCCTGCGCCTGCAGGGAACCCCGTTGGATCCCGTAAAATCCTGGACCCGCACTCGAGATCTGCCGCCCGTGGCCCCGGAGAGCTTTAAGGAATGGTGGAGGAATCGCCGATGAACGCCCAAGAACGCATCCTAGCCCGCATTCGCGAGGCCCTTAAGGTTCCTGCACCCAAACCGGGATCGCACGGCCACGGCGGGCATGGCCGCGACACGGCTCCTGCACCTGTTTTTGCGTTTCAGGGGCGTCCGGTCCAAGTGGCCCGGGCTTGGTTGCCGCCGGGTGGTTCTACCCCCCAAGAGCATCTCACTCGATTTGCAGCGGCCTCGGCCGAATTGAAGACCGACTTCCGGTGTGTGGAGTCGGAGTCTGAGGCACACGCGCAATTGCGACAAATCGCCGACTCCGAAGGTTGGGCCCGCGTGGCCTCTCACCATTCACCGTTGACCGACGCGGCCACCACCGCGCTGGCGCGTCCCACCTTGTTCACCGATGGCGGCTATGTCCCCGATGATCTGGAGGTCTGCGATGTTGGCATCACGACCTGTGATGTGCTGGTGGCCCAAACCGGCTCTCTGGTGGTCAACAGCCGCACTTCGGGAGGTCGGGCTCTGAGCGTATTGCCGCCGCACCACGTGGTATTGGCCCGAAAGGATCAATTGCTCGGTGACCTGACGGATGCTTTCCAACGGATAGAACAACTCCACGGGACCCACTGGCCCTCCATGATCTCTCTGGTGACCGGCCCGAGCCGGACTGGCGATATCGAGCGGATTCTGGTTCTCGGGGCTCATGGCCCGAAGAAGCTCACGGTCTTGATGTGGTAGCCTAGGGCCGAGCTCGAAATAGGGCTCGCAACGCGTTCTTGGAGTGGGTCTCGGCCCCTCCAGACCGTCTCTCTGGGCCGTCTCTCGGCACCGTCCTCTGAACCGTCTCTCCAGACCGCAGCTTTCAGCGCAACCCTTAGATTCCCTAGGGAATGGCAGCATATCAGCCCGCAGTACCACCCTCTGCCCCGTTGGGGCACCTCGAATGCAAGCCAGAGGACAACCATTGAATCCGTTGAACCGTTGAGCGCGGGTGGGTGAAAGGATTTCTATCACCGCTGCTCTCTGCGGTTCTATCGGTTGACCGGTTTGGCACCGAGGGTTGTTCGCACCAAAAGCTCCATCGCCAACGGCGCCAAACCCGGCAGGTCGGCGATGTTGGTCATTACCCGTCGGTTGATGTTCAGGGCTGCCACCTTTTCCGACAGGGGATCCTTGACGTCCACAAATCGGACGCGCCCCAAGGTCAACTCAAGTCGGTCAATCCCGCGAAAGGTCGCATTGCCCACCTGCTGGGCGCGGTTGAGGTCTATGCGGTTGGTGAGTTCACCGATACGATTGGTGTACGCGACGACCAGTTCCGAATAGCCCTGCAGGCGCTGGAACATGTTGGTCTGCCCGCCAGCGAAGCCGTCCATTAGGGTCAGCTCATTAATTCGGATGCGCACCAAGCGAAACTTCAGTTCCTGACGCTTGAAGGCTTCCCGATCGTACTCCACACGCAGTTCCGGCAAATCAAGCAACTGCATACCCCCGAACTGGGACTGACCAAAGACCTTAAGGTCGCGCACTTCTAGGTGGGAACGGAACAGTCCAATGTTGAGGCTTCCGATCTCTACCTCGGCCACTCCACTGGCGTTAACGCGCGATTGGATGGTCCGCTTGACGATCCAGTCGAAACTCAGCAAACCCACCAACAGCAAGGTGACCAAAACCGCTACCCCTCCCAAGACGATCTTGAGGCCGATCCGAAGCCATCGAGGCATCCGCGATGCGGTGGGAGGAGGGGAACTCTCCGAGCCCTCCTTCACAAGACCACATCCTCCGGACGCACTTCCAAGCACTCATCCTGATCTTCCCAAATCACGGCCGCGTACGACTCCAAAAGCGGCGGCATCAATTCGGTGGCTGCCTCGATGAGGAGCTTCTCAGCATCTTGCGCGGCATCTTCGAAGGCGGCGTCATAGTCCTTGGATTTGCGCCGCTGTTTGTCATCCCAGTGGGCGACCTGATGGACCTCCTCATATTGCTCGGCCCAGCGCTCGAACCGAGGTCGGAGTGCGTCGGAAACATCCTCGAACGGCACGCACGTCTCGCCGCAATGGTGGCACCGCAATCCATTGGCGATAACATCGCGGGTGAAGAGCGGCAGCAGCGGAGCCCGGCAACAGGGTGACTCGATGTAGCCGGCGGGAATACTGACCAGACGCTTGAGCCAGATCTGGCGATCGTGGGCCAACTGGGATCCCAATCGGTAAGCGCCCACCAACGGATGCGACAGTCGCCACACTTGCCCGTGAAGCTGCCCCAAGGTCTGGGAACACCATCGGGCCAAGGTCAGATCGTCGAACTGTCGGAAGGTCCGGGCGTACTCCTTCCAGAGTCGATCCAACGGGGAATCTTCCTGCAATTCGGACATAAGTTCAAAAACTTAGCGGATCGGCAGACGGAATCCAAGAACGCTCGACAGAAGCGATTGGTCTGATTTTGGTCCGATGGAAGGCCGTGGAATGGGTCTAAGCCAGGGTCATTGTCACCGATAGAACGAAGGCTTGGAGATCCGCAGAAATGGACGATCTGAGCGACACCGCATCTCGGGCGCCTTTTACCGAACTTGAGAGACCTCTGGCCTTGGACCTCTGGGCGATTGTATCGTGGTTCCAACACCCGATTCGGCTCCCAATTCGTAGATTGGCCTGTTCGTCAGTTGCAGACGGTCCTGCTCACTCGCTCACACATGGTTTTTCACCCCCACATCCCATGGCTTCGATTCGTTCTGGGAGGCCTACTGGCTCTCGGTGGGGGCCTTATTGCCTCCACCGGCTTGCAGGCGGGCGATTATGAAGCCGTGCTGAAACCCCTACTGCGCGAACGGTGCGTGTCCTGCCACGGGGCCCTGCAGCAGAAGGCTGGCCTGCGGCTCGACACGGTGGCGGGGATGCTGCGGGGCGGGAAGAATGGGCCGGTGCTGGTGGTCGGGAAGGCAGAGCAATCGGCGATGGTCCAACGGACGTCGAGCGCCGACGTCAACGAACGCATGCCCCCTGAGCACGAGGGTCATCCGTTCAGCTCCGAGCAAATCACGCTCCTGACTCGTTGGATCACCGAGGGCGCAAGCGCCCCCGCGGGCGAACTCCCGGAGCCCGACCCGCGCAACCACTGGGCCTTCCGCCCCCGCCAACGGCCGTCGGTACCCACGGTGAAGCAAGCCGACTGGGTGCGGAACCCCATCGATGCTTTCCTGGCGAAGGGACTTGAAGCGGCCGAGTTGCCACCGCGACCGGAGGCCCCACGACGCCTCCAAATCCGTCGCCTGTACCTCGACCTCATCGGGTTGCCGCCCACTGAGGCCGAGATGCGGCAGGCTCTGGCCGACGGGTCCGAAGAGGGCTACAGGCGCACCGTAGATCGCCTGCTGGAAGACCCTCGCCACGGCCAACGCTGGGCCCGTCATTGGATGGATGTGTGGCGCTACAGCGACCCCTGGGGCCTGGGCGATCAGCACCGCAACAGCGCCCGTCACCTGTGGCACTGGCGCGACTGGATCGTCGAGTCGCTCAATGCCGACCTGCCCTACGACGAGATGATCCGCCTCATGCTCGCCGCCGACGAATCGCATCCCGACGACCTCGGGCCGCTACGGGCCACCGGTTTCCTCGCGCGGAACTACTTCCTCTTCAACCGCAACCAATGGCTCGACGAGACCGTGGAACATGTCGGCAAGGCGTTCTTAGGGCTGACGCTCAATTGCGCCAAATGCCACGACCACAAGTACGATCCCCTGCCCCAGACCGACTACTACCGGATGCGGGCTTTTTTCGAGCCCTATCAAGTGCGGATGGACCTGGTGCCGGGCGAGGCTGATCTGGCCCGCGATGCCATTCCGAGGGCCTATGATCGGGATCCTGAGACGCCGACCTATCTGTTTATCCGGGGTCAGGAGACTCAACCGGATCGCGCGCGCGTGATTGCGCCCGGCGTGCCGGCACTGCTCGGGCTGCGGATGCCGGACATCCGGCCCGTCGAACTGCCACCGACCGCTTGGCAGCCCGAGCGGCGGCCCTGGGTGCTCGAGACGCAAGTGAGCGCGGCCCGAAAGGAACTGGAGACGGTGCGCAACGAAGTGGCCCGCTCCGAGGCTGCCCGGGCTTCAAAGAAAACGACGACTGGCGCAAGCACTCCTGCGACCAATGAATTTCAGGCGCAAAAAGTTGCTGCAACGAAGGTCGCCGTGGCCGAGGCCCGGTTCGAGAGTGTCTTCCGGCGCACCGAGGCCCAGCGTGCCTCGTGGAATAACGGCCCGACTTCGGCCTCCGCAGCCAACGCAACCAATGCGACCGACGAGGCCCGACGCGCCGCCGTGAAGGCCGAGCGCCGCGAGAAGCTCGCCCGCCATCGACTCACCCTGGCCGAGACCGAGCAGAAGTTGGCCACCGCCGAGGCCGGCAAGAAGGACGCCCTGGCCAAGGAGTTGGCGACGCAAACCGAGCGACTCATCGCACTCGAAAAAGAGGCCGCTCAGGAACCCGCCTCGTCGGACACCTTCTCGCCGTTCCCCGGAACGGCCTGGGTTCCCACTCGATTCCTCGACTCCACCAAGGATGACCCCACCGTGCCGGCTGCGCATCACAGCACCGGCCGCCGCATGGCCCTAGCCCGCTGGATCACCGACCCGGCCAATCCGCTCACTGCTCGCGTCGCGGTCAACCAGGTGTGGAGCAGGCATTTTGGTGCGGCCCTGGCCCCGGCTCTCTTTGATTTAGGCCGCAAGGGCGGCACTCCGGAGCACACCGACCTCATCGACTGGCTGGCCTGCGAACTGGTGGATCACAATTGGAGCCTCAAGCACCTCCACCGGCTCATCGTCACCTCGGCCGCCTACCGGATGGACTCCACGCTGGCCGGTGCCGGTGCGGAACTGGCGCGCGATCCGGACAATCGCCATTGGTGGCGACGGACACCCATCCGCCTCGAATCGCAGGTCATCCGGGATGCACTGCTGGCCCACGCGGGACGTCTCGATACGACGCACGGTGGGCCTACGGTCGGTTCGTCGGATCAGGCGCAATCCCGCCGACGGAGCCTGTATTTTCACCATTCCAACAACGACCGAAACCTCTTCCTCACCACCTTCGACGAGGCCCTGGTCAAGGAGTGCTACCGGCGCGAGACCAGCATCGTACCCCAGCAAGCGCTGGCCTTGCTCAATGGCCGAATGGTCGGCGACTGCGCCCCGGACATCGCGCGAAACCTGACGGCCACCGCCCCGAACTCGAGCGACGAGGCCTTCGTTCGCCACGCCTTCGAGCAGCTCCTCGGGTTCGAGCCGAGCCCCGCCGAACTCCGGGCATCCCTCGAGGCGTTGCGTGGCCCCTTCGCCGGCACTTCCGCAGATTCGGGCGGCAGAGCAGGCACACCGGCCGCAGAGGCTCTGAAGGCCGAGACCCAAACCCAAGCCCGGGCCCGACTCGTGTGGTCGCTGGTCAACCATGGTGATTTCGTGACGCTCCGATGAACTCTAAGCCAATCATCCCGTCCATCCCGACCATGACTTCCGCTCCGTCGGTCGGGGCTTCGCGCCCACTCGACCCTACCGATGGGCAGACGCCGCTGCGCCCCCGCCGGGCCTTCCTGGCCGACCTCGGCATGGGCTTCACCGGTCTAGCCTTGGGCACACTCCTCCAGCGAGAAGCCAGAGCCGCCAGTTCGGCCCTGTGGACTCCCCCCGACGGTCGCCCGCATTTTACGCCGAAGGCCAAGAACGTGATCTGGCTCTTCATGAACGGCGGGGTCAGCCACATGGAGAGCTTCGACCCGAAGCCCATGCTCACGAAGTACGCCGGCAAGACCATCGCCGAGACCCCGTTTGCCTCGGTGCAAGATCCTAAGAAGCTGGCCCTCGAGCGGCTGGTGGTGCCCGACGCCAACGGCAACCAGCGAAACACCCTCTTCCCGCTCCAGGTGGGCTTTCGCAAGCACGGGCAGAGCGGCATGGAAATCAGCGACTGGTTTCCACATATCGCAGCGCACGCCGACCGGTTGGCGCTCGTGCGCTCGCTGTGGACCACCGACAGCAACCACGGCGCGCAAACGCAGTTCCACTCGGGCCGTCACCAGAACGACGGCGACTTCCCCAACCTCGGCGCCTGGGTGCATTACGGGCTGGGTTCGCTCAATGAGAACCTCCCGCAGTTCGTCTCGATGGGCACGCGGGAGTACTGGAACCAGCGCGACGGCCACTACCTCGGACCCGCCCACGACGCCGTGCCGCTGCGGATCGATCCAGACCGCCCGCTCGACTTCGCCCGGGCCGAGCACGCCTTGGTCGGAGCAGGCCAACGCGGCGGCATAGACCTCATCCGCCGGCTCAACGAACTGCGGGGCATCGAGTACCCGGACGATCCAGCCATGGCCGCGCGGATCGCCTCCTACGAACTGGCCTACCGCATGCAGTCGTCGGTGCCGGAGGTGGTCGATTTCTCCAAGGAAACGCCAGAGACGCAGGCGCTCTACGGTCTGGACCTACCGCACTGCCGCGAGTTTGGCCGTCAACTGCTCGCCGCCCGCCGAATGGTCGAGCGGGGCGTGCGGTTCATCCAAATTCAGCACGGCGGCGGCGGGGCTGGAGCCTGGGATGCGCACTCGGGCCTCAAGGCCAACCACGAAGGACTGGCGAGGGCCGTAGACCAACCCATCGGCGGCCTGCTCGCCGACTTGCATCGCCGGGGCCTGCTCGACGAGACGCTGGTGGTCTTCGCCACCGAGTTCGGCCGCACCCCCGGCACGCAGGGTTCCGACGGCCGCGACCACCACATCTTCGGCTTCAGCGTCTGGATGGCCGGCGGCGGATTACGGCAAGGCATCGTGCACGGGGCCACCGACGAGATCGGCTTCCACGCCACCGAGAATCGGCACTACGTCACCGATATCCACGCCACCATCCTGCACCAACTCGGCCTCGACTCCCGCCGCCTCGAAATCCCCGGCCGCAAGCGCCTCGACATCGACCACGGCCAACCCATTCGCGAACTCATCGGGTGAGGGTCATGGTCACGGTCCAGTCGCCCGCAAGGGCCCAATGCCTTGGAATGCTGCGGTTGATGCTCCGCGAACCGGTGACACTGAAAATTCAGTCGCAGTGAAGCCTTCGCGAATCGGCATCCAAGGTGACCATCGACTTCCGTTCGCGTCATTGAGCCGGTAAAAGCAGCTGAGTCTGATCGGGTAATCGTTCCCTGATCTGTATTCCGAAGAATTGCGGCGCCGCCAAGAGCTTTGGATTGCATGCGTCCCCGGTCACTTAGTTTCAGGCCGGATTCTAAACCATGGAGTCCACCGCGCGTTTACCTTGAAGAGAGACGGTGGGGGTTTAGGGAGAGGGCCAACGCTGGATCTCGACGCCCGGGTCATCGCGGATGACGACGGACATGGGCGCGACGATTGCAGAGGGGAACAGGACGAAGTTGAAGCCTTTAAATCCTCGCGTGCGTGCGGCGTCGGATGGGAAACGGACGGCACCGAATCTTTGCTGTCGGGCTACCGCATCGCCGAAACGTTGGAGCTTGGTGGGACCAGGCTCGAACTCCCATGGGGCCCGCAAATCGGCCTCGGTGAGTTGGAGTGCGGCAAGGACGTCGAAATCCCCGAGGTCAATGACCGGAACACTCAAGTCGATGAAGTAGAGAACTTGGGTGAGCAGGCGCGGAGATTTATTGGCATGCCGCTCCCATTCCGCTCCTGCGGTGGAGGCATCCTCCGCGCCGTAAAGGGCGAGCGAGGCGGCGGTGTTCACCCGATAGGCATAGCCGGTGGTGTGGAGGAAATTTGGCGGGCTGCGGCTGAAGAACGCATCCTTGGAAACGAAGCGCCTTAGCTTGGCCGTGATCGGGGGGCAAACCGGAAGCGCCTGAAGAAGCTTGGAGAAATCAGGCGTCATTCAGGTAGGTTGGCCAGAAAGGATGCCGTAAACGAAGCCAGCGACATCCAGCACACGGCCTTCGCGAATCCACACGATGGGCGCACGGTTGCGCATGTCCTCATTGGGTGCGTTGAGCCACTTTCTGAATTGCTCGTCGCCGAAGTCGGGGGCGCGAAGCAACGCGATGTCGGAAAAGGGCTGAAGCAGCTCTTGGAGCGAATCGGCGTCGGGGGTCTTGCTGAGCGCAGCCTTGTTGTTGCGACCGATGAGGCGACCGATCTCGATGACATCCATACCGAAAACCTGAGCAATAGGCTTGATTGAGAGGCGGCCGCGCACGGAGCGGAGGTCGGCGTTGGGCACGCGGACGACCGGAGCGACAGGCTTGATGGCGGGTTGGATCCGCGCAGCGCGGAACTTGCGCTGGGCACGGAACTTGGCAACCGCGGCGCTCAGGTCGGGCTGGCCGACGAGATCAGCGACGACATTCGACGGGTCGTTGAAAGTAGCATAAATACGCTCTACCAAGGCCTCGTGCACGGCCACAGGCAGCGCACTGCCGGAGAAGAAGAAGAAAGGATGTTTCCGCTTGGACTCCTGCAAGCCGGCCAAGTGCGTAAGCACGCTTTGGGCAAAGGCAAGATTCAGCTTGGGAGCCTTGCCGAAATCAACCCACATGAAGTCAGGCGGAGTGGTGAGTTGCTCGATGGCATCAAGCTTGCAGGATGTGACGTGCCACTCTGGGCTGGGGAGGGCCTTCGTCACCGAAGCGGGCAAAGTGGCGCGACTGGGCGCGGCATAAGCAAATTCAAGATGAGTCACGAGCTAAGAGTAATCCTATAGTTTACCGTTAGTCTACCTATAGTAAAAATAATCTACCGCCGAGGTCCGGTGCCGTATTTCGCCAGCAGATCGCTCAGAGCATTTCGGCTCCTGTGCCGCCGCAACGCGCCTGCCACCAATCATTCGATGCGAGTGCTGGTAGGAATGCACGCACCAGTCTTCGGTCCAGTGAAGCCCCGGCGCTCGAAGCTCACGCTTTCGGGAACGTCAGCCGGTGGGTCTTCTGGATCTTGTCCCGCCACTCATCGGGTACTCCCGCCGCAGCAGCGAACTCCGGCCAGCGTTTCACCGCAGTCTGAACTTCGTCCAGGATCGCCGCAGCGCGCCCGCGCTTCATGAGCGCCGAGCGGGCGCACTGCACGATCAAAAAAAGGGTCAGTTCTTGATATTGATACATAAAGCGGCCAAAGCCACCCCCCGGCCTAGCCCGCAAGCTGAGAGTCGAGTATACTGGCGCGATTTATCACGTCATGAATCGCGGTGACCGGCGCGAACTGATCTCCATGGATGATGCGGATCGCCAGCGCTTCGTCGAGACGCTGGGCGAGGTTTGCTCCAAGACGGGCTGGCAGGTTCACGCCTATGTCCTCATGCCGAATCATTTCCATTGGGTGGTCGAGACGCCACAGCCCAATCTGGTCGCCGGGATGAAATGGTTGCAGGGCACTTACACGAGTCGCTTCAACCGGCGTCACAAGGTCTTCGGCCACTTGTTCTCCGGGCGCTACAAGTCGCTGATCGTGGACGGATCGGGCAGCGGTTATCTCAAGAGCGTGGGCGATTACGTCCACTTGAATCCAAAAAGGGGTCAGTTCTTGATATTAATATGTAAAGCGGCCAAAGCCACCCCCCCGGTTTGGTCCGCAAGTTGAGAGTCGAGTAGGCTGGCGCGATTTATTCCGTCATGAATCGCGGTGACCGGCGCGAACTGATCTCCATGGATGATGCGGATCGCCAGCGCTTCGTCGAGACGCTGGGCGAGGTTTGCTCCAAGACGGGCTGGCAGGTTCACGCCTATGTCCTCATGCCGAATCATTTTCATTAGGTGGTCGAGACACCGCAGCCCAATCTGGTCGCCGGGATGAAATGGTTGCTCGGCACTTACACGAGTCGCTTCAACCGGCGGCACAAGCTCTTCGGCCACTTGTTCTCTGGGCGCTACAAGTCGCTGATCGTGGACGGATCGGG
>CAMDDW010000065.1:0-12048 GCA_945893185.1 Akkermansia muciniphila
GAGGATGCCTGTCGGCGCGGTTATTCCGGGGCCTTGAGCATCGAGCCTCACATGGTCGCGGTGTTCCATGATACCAGTGGCGTGGCGGTGCCTCCGTCCGATGCGGCGTTGAAGGCCAATTTTGTGGAGTATGGCCGGCGTTTGGAGCGTCTGGTTGAGGGTGTTCGGGTGATGTCCTCGGATCGGTGAGTGATGTGGGGCTCCGTTGGGGTTGGCGTGTGTGCGTGCGTGCGTGCGTGGGTGGGGCGCCGCGGGACCGTGCCTGCGCTCGCTTAGAAGGCTGAGGAAGGGATTGCTTTCGCGCTGCGCGCGAGGGGTGGGTTTGATCGCCTTCAATGCTCGCTCCGGCACGGTCCCGCTGCTGCTTGGGCGCTCGGTGATTTGGGGACAGGCTGCAAGGGTGGTTTTCGGGGACAGGCTGCAAGGGGTTGGGGGCGTTGATGTTTTTTTTACCCCCCGGATGTAGTCCGAGGACCTCCTAGGTAGGGACCGATCTCCGAGCGGTACGTGTCTGCGGCGGACTGATCTCTGCGGTGGTCCGTGTCTGCGGGCCTAGCGCTTTCGGGGAAATCGCCCTACCTCGGAGGTTCTTGGGTAACAGATGAGAATTCTTCCGGTTCAGAGTGAGGTTGCTGGATCTGAATTTTCGGCTGTTTGGCGTGGATATTGGGAGCTGGGAAGAGGGAAAGAGGTCTCGTTGGGGGATTTCTGGGGGAGCTGGGTTGTCGGGATTTTGAAAGTATTTCGTAAAAGTACTTTGACAGTTCAGGTGAACTTCCTAAAGTACGCCCCGCTTTCGGGCCAGTGGGGTCGTAGCTCAGTTGGTAGAGCACCACAATGGCATTGTGGGGGTCAGGAGTTCGAATCTCCTCGGCTCCACCACTTCAGCCCGAAGGCCGGGGCAAAGCCAACGCTCCACATTCCCGAAGTTTAAATTCCCGAGTTTTAAATTCCCGACATTTAAAACCTTCGACGTTTTAAATCTCCGAGGCTTCCTCCAAATCCTCAACGTTCCGAATCACCTTCTCTTACCGGAGGTTCAGCGCTTCAGATTTGTTAAGTATTCCAAAATTGGTGGTGCTTCGGATTCGGTTCGCTGAGACACCCGCTATCCGTTCTTGTCCTCCAGACGGTGATTTCCTCTCTTCGCAGTTTTCTCTGAATCGTTTTCTTTGCCGAGAATTCTTGGGTTCCTGAATCGATGGTTCTGCGTCTGCCTCGTTTCGTGGCATGGGTGGCTCTCTTACTTGTTTCTTGCTGGTCGGTGGGGGGCGGGGCGGGGAACGTTGGGGTATGAAGGCTGCGGTGCTGTACGGGCGGGAGGAGATTCGGGTGGAATCACTCGAGGAAGGGGTCCTTTTGGCCGGTGAGGTTCGGGTTCGGATCGGGGCCGCTCTGACTTGTGGTACGGATTTGAAAGTGTACCGCCGCGGCTACCACGCCCGGATGCTGACGCCGCCGTGCGTCTTTGGTCATGAATTGGCTGGGACAATTGTCGAGGTCGCGCCAGGGGCTGTGGGTTGGTTTGTGGGTGATCGGGTGGTTTGCGCTAATTCAGCTCCTTGTGGCCAGTGTGGGCGCTGTGCGGATGGTCAGGAGAATCTTTGCGATGACCTCCTCTTTCTTAATGGCGCGTATGCGGAGTCGATCGTTTTGCCGGCCCGGATCGTGGCGAAGAATTTAATGAGGTTGCGTCCAGGGACTCTCTTCGAGGCCGCGGCACTGACCGAACCCTTGGCGTGCGTGGTTCAAGGGGTTCAGGATCTTCAATTGAAGTCTCAGGAACGGGTGCTGGTGATGGGTGCGGGTCCCATTGGGTTATTTGCTATCGCTCTGGCTGTGGAGGCCGGGTGTGTCGTGGCGGTGGCTGGTCGCGGTGAGGCTCGCCTAGCCCTGGCGCGGCGGCTCGGGGCTTCGAGCGTGGTGGACATGGAGGGACGCGAGGATTTAGAGGCGGCGATCCGGGCCGCGGAGCCGTTCACTGCGTTCGATGCGGTCTTTGAGGCGGTGGGCAAGCCTGCGGCCTGGGAAGCGGCGACCCGGTTGGTGCGCAAGGGCGGGCGGGTGAATTTCTTTGGCGGTTGTCCGGCTGGTACTTCGGTCACGCTCGACACTGGTTTATTGCACTATTCCAACCTCACGCTGCTGGCCAGCTTTCACCATACACCCCGATCCATCCGCGCCGCTCTGGATTTGATCGAGCGAGGCGTGATTCGGGTGGGGGACTTTGTCGATGGCGAGGCTTCGTTGGACGAGTTGCCTGAACTCTTTCGTTCCATGGCCCAGGGAAATCGGGCGGTAAAGACATGCATCCGTCCCGATCGATGACCCGACAGACCTCAGATTGGTGATCGCCTCAACGGCCTGTTCGACGTATTCCCTCCGGCCCATGCATCCGATGGCTGTCATTCTATTGTGGATCTTCATCGCCCTCCTGGTCGCCGGCGGGCTTATGGGGTTCCTGAAGGCTAAGTCCAAGGCTTCCCTCATCGCATCGATGGGCTCGGCGATTCCGTTGGCGCTGGTGGCCCTGGGTCAATTGCCAGGAACGGTGGCCGTCGGGGTCCTCATCGTGCTTCAGGCGGTGTTCTTTATGCGTTTGCGGAAGACCGGCAAGTTCATGCCTTCAGGGATGCTTCTGTGTGTGTCGGTTCTCATGGAGGCCGTCATGATCTATTTCGTTTTCATCGCAAAACGCTGACCCGCCGTGCCTGACAACGGTCTTCCCATCTGGCGGCTCCATGCCGACCTGATCCGCACGCTCACCGAGGGTAACCAACTTGTGCTGGTCGCCGCCACGGGATCGGGCAAGACCACCCAGGTGCCTCAGATGATCCTGGATGCAGGCCTTGTTCCGGAGGGTCAGCAAATCGTTGTACTGCAGCCGCGGAGGGTAGCGGCACGAACTGTGGCCACTCGGGTGGCTTGGGAACGGCAAGTTCGGCTCGGTGCGGAGGTGGGTTACCAGGTGCGGTTCGAGGACCGGATCGGCGACGCGACCCGAATTGCCTTTGTTACCGAGGGAATCCTTTTGCGATGGATTCAGGATGATCCGCGGCTCAGCCAGATCGGTGTGCTGATCTTCGATGAGTTCCACGAGCGCAATTTACTGAGCGATGTGGCGTTGGCGCTGGCCAAGCGACTTCAGGCTACCGAGAGGCCGGACCTACGTCTGGTGGTGATGTCCGCTACGCTGGAGGCTGAACCGGTGGCTCGGTATTTGGCGGCCTCGGTTTCGGTGCCCGCCCCCGTGACGGGACAGGAGGGCGGCGATTTGCCTCCGGGCGGGATTGCTCCGGCTTCAGCCCCAATCTTGGTTTCGGAAGGGCGGACATTTCCGGTGGAAATGCAGTGGCTCGACTACGGCGACAGTCGTCCGGTCCACGAATTGGCCGCTGACAAGGTGGAGCGGATTGTCGAGGCCGGCTGGGAGGGGGACATTTTGGTGTTCATGCCCGGCAAGGGCGAGATTCAGGCTGCTTTGGGGGCCTTGGCCGCCGCCCGCCTGGGTGAGCGGGTATCGCTGATCCCGCTTCACGGCGAACTGGGCCCCGACGATCAGGATCGGGCGTTCCAACCCAGTCCGCTGCGCAAGATCGTGGTCTCTACCAATGTGGCGGAAACTTCGGTGACCATCGACGGGATCCGTCACGTGGTCGATGGTGGTTTGGCGCGGATGGCTCGCTACGATGCCGAACGAGGGATCCAGACGCTGATGGTCGAAGAAATTAGTCGGGCCTCGGCCGACCAGAGGGCAGGGCGGGCCGGGCGCACCGCGCCGGGTACGTGCTGGCGGTTGTGGACCGAAAGCGGGCATCGCAATCGCCCCGCCCGCAACACCCCGGAAATCCAGCGAGCAGATCTGGCCGAGGTGGTTCTGCTCCTCCATTCGTTGGGTGTGCGTCAGGCAGCCACCTTCGATTGGTTAGACGCACCCGACAAGGCGGCGGTCCTTCGGGCCGAGCGATTGCTGCACATCTTGGGGGCGCTGGAAGAGGGGCACGGAGCAGAGAGCTCCGGCTCCGACCTCACGCCGGTGGGGCGTCAAATGCTCCGCCTGCCGATGCACCCGCGCTTCGCTCGCTTACTGGTCGAGGCCTCGCGCCGCGGTTGTGTGCCAGCGGCCTGTCTTTGCGCCGCGTTGGTCAGCGGTCGCGACCTGCTCATGCGGGTTAATCGGGAGGACCCTTCTTCGGCCGATGCCCGGGAGTTGTTCGAGGGCAGCACTCAGAGCGACTTCCACACGCTGCTTCGGGCGCATCAGTATGCCCGCAACGCACACTTCTCACTGGAGGCCTGTCGCCGGCATGGCATCCACGCCCAAACAGCCCGGCAGGTGGAGGACACCTTCCAGCAACTGGTGCGCATTGCCGAGCGCGAGAAGATGATGACTCGCGATTCCGGGGCGGCCCCGGCTGAGGCGGGGGATGAGGGGTTGCTCAAGTCCCTCTGTGC
This sequence comes from Akkermansia muciniphila, assembly GCA_945893185.1. Taxonomy (GTDB): domain Bacteria; phylum Verrucomicrobiota; class Verrucomicrobiia; order Limisphaerales; family UBA9464; genus SXXZ01. The sequence goes on from CAMDDW010000065.1 coordinate 4,456, forward strand.
CGGATTCGTAGACCAAGTGTGCGTTCGGAAGGACTCCGGATCGCTGGACTGTCTCCTCACCGAAGGGCGCACCGGCAGTCTGATTCGCGAGTCGGTGGTGCAGCAGGCAGAGTTGATGGTCGTGGGCAGCATTCGAGAAGTGTCCGGTCGCAGCGGGGGTGTTCTCACCCTCCTGGGATTGGCCACGGCCGTGAAGTCGGAGTGGTTGCGCGAGCTTTTTCCGCAGCACTTTCATACCTCGGTAGAGCATGTGTTTGACCGGCTTCACAAGCGGGTTTCGCCCGTGCGGCGCATTTGCTTCTTGGACCTGGTGGTGGCTACGGAGCACCAACGGGAGTCCGATCCCGAGCTGTCCGGACGCTGTTTGGCGGAGGCCTTCGCCCGTGGTGGATTTGATCTCCCTCAACTTGATCACGAACTCAAGCAGTTCATAGCCCGGGTGAATCTAATAGCTCGGGCCTTGCCGCAGTTGGAATTTCCAGCCTTCGACGGCGCTGCGCTCGTGGCTGCATTGGATCGCGCCTTTCGGGGGTTAACTCTGGTGAAGCAGGCTCAAACAGCTTCGCTCAAAGAAGCGTTTCGTGCCCATCTGGCCCCCGAACAAATCGCCTGGCTGGACGAACTTATGCCTGTGTACCTGCCTTGGCTGGAAGGCCGTCGACTCAAACTCACCTATGTGGAGCCGGATCCCGAGGCTGAGGCCGACGAGATCTCGGGTCCGGAAGCCCAAGTCAAGTTGACCGAATGCTTCCAACTCAAGGCGCACCCGATGGTCGGTGAAGACGCCATCCCGGTTCGTTTGGCTCTGCAAGCTCCGGACGGCAAGCGACTGGAAGTGGTCTCGGATTTTCCGCGTTGGCGGGAAGCATCCTACCCCAAGCTGCGTGCCCAAATCCGCACCAAGTATCCGGGCTTTGTCTGGCCCTGAGGCAGAGAATGCCGAAGCAGCAAGTGCTCAGACCGTGGCGCGGCGGTGAACCTTGTGGATGGCCGCCTGATCGGTGGGCTTGATGATGATCTCGTCGATGTTGACGTGCGCAGGTCGCGAAGCCATCCAGACGAGCGTTTCTGCGATGTCCTGTGCTACGAGGGGTTCCACGCCCCGATAAACCTGCCCAGCCCGGACGGTATCCCCGCGAAAGCGGACGTCGGAAAATTCGGTGAGGGCCATGCCTGGATCGAGTGAGCTGACGCGGATCCCCGTGCCATTGAGCTCCAGGCGCAGGGCCTGGGTGATGCTGCGCTCGGCAGCCTTCACTCCGCAGTAAATGGATCCGCCCTCATAGGCCTGGTGGCCCGCGATGGATCCGATGTTGAGGATGCTCGATCCCTGGTGGTGCGGGATCATTGGAAGAACTGCGCGGGTGACTCGTGCTAGCCCCAAAAAATTGGACTGGACCATGGCCTCCCAGTCTTCATCGCGCCCGGTCGCTACGGTGTCTAACCCATGGGCCCCGCCGGCGTTGTTGATGAGCACATCCACCTGCGTTGTGAGGGTTTGCATCCATTGGGTGAACGCAGTCACTGAGCCCGTGGAGGCCACATCGAGTTCGTGGAACTCAGCCAAAACTCCGAGCGTGCGGCAGGCCGAGGCCACTTGGGCCAAGCGGTCCTGACGACGAGCCCCCAGGACCAGTCGGCAACCCGCCCGGGCAAATGCTTCGGCGGCCGCGGCCCCGAATCCGCTCGAAGCACCGGTGATCAATACCCATCGGTCGGTCAACTGCATCTCCGACCGTAGGTGGTGTGCCTGCCAGGCGACAACTCTTCGATCCTCCTACGAGCTTCCTTGGGTCACCGTTGGTTTTGGCGTAGGGCGCATGGGGCTGCCGGCATGGCTTGCGAATAATGGATGGAGCCTTGGGGCAATGGGCCCAAGTTCTTTTTGGGTGGGGAATAGTACCCAGAGTTTGGGTGAATCGATTGGAAGAAAGGATGGGGTGTTCGAAAGCCGGGAGAGAGTTGGTTTCAGTCAGGCTCCCGACTGGCCATTGGAATAATCCAGTGCGGCCTTGGCCGACTCTAGGTGGGGTTAAACAAAAATGACCTTTTTCAGGCGTCATGAGGCTTTGTTTTCCATGGAAACTCTTCTCACGCCGGAGTTTTGCAGGGCTCCGCACCGCAGACTCACTGCCGTATCCAAGAGTGGTTCCGGCTGAAATCCCCAAAACCCTTAGTATTGGCATAATCCTTGCAGGCTCAATTGGGTAAGCTCGGGCCAGCGTGGTTTTACGATGATCCGATCGGGAGACCTCCGAACGAAACTCTCCGCGTGAATGTTGCCATCCATCTGAGGTTTGGGGAGCAGGCTTGGACTTCCAAGTCGGAGTTCAAGTCCGAGTTTAAGTCCGAGTTTAAGTCCCAAGCTGAGCTCAAATCCGAGCGCAAGTCCGAATCTGAATCCGAGTCTAAGTCTAAATCCGAACCGACCCTGGCTCCGGAAGCCTTCTCCGATACAGAGATCATTCGCAGGGTGCTGGCGGGCGAAACTGAAAGATTTGGAGTGCTGGTTACCCGTCACCAAACCCGGTTGTTTGCTTTGGCGCGTCGCTATTTGCGTCGGGAAGAAGACGTTGCCGATTTGGTTCAAGACGTCTTGGTGAAGGCCTTCTCCCGATTGGATTCTTGGCGAGGTGAGGCCCCGTTCGAGCATTGGTTGATGCGCATGGCCACGCGCGCCTGCTTGGATGCATTGCGCAGTCAACGACGTCAGCGCGAAGACAGTCTTAGTGACCTTTCAGCCGAGGAAAACGAGTGGCTCGACCGTCACGCCGCGAGTCCTGATCAAGGGGATCATCACGCGGAGGCAGCTCGATCCTTGGTGCGAAAGGTCTTTGAGCAACTGAGTCCAGCGCATCGATTGGTTCTGACCCTGCTCGAATTGGAAGACCGATCCGTGAAGGAGATTTCCATGACTACGGGCTGGTCGCAGACCTTGGTCAAGGTGCGGGCTTTTCGGGCTCGTGCCGAAATGAAGCGAGTCTTGTCCCGACTGCAGACGGACACCTTTCTTTAGTGGTAGGGTTCTGGATTTCTCCGCCAGGCATGCCGAGGGACCTCTGGGTCTGAGGAGTTACTGTGAGGTTTTAGGTCACGGGAATGGGTCTTAGTGCGTTTTTCGCCCGGTGGCGTTTTGTGATTTGGATGGGTTTCCTCAGTTGGCGGATTTCGGAAGTCCTTTTAAGGTAACCGAACCCCATGTCTGAAGCGTCTGCCTAGGAGTTACCGTCGATGAATCGCAATATCCTCTATCAGACACTGGTCCGTGCGGCCCGCATCGAGAAGGTTGAGCAGGGAGTTCCACCGGGTTTCGAGGCCCGTGTTCTGGCGGCTATCCATCGGGTTGAGCCCAATGAATCCTTGCGGCGGTGGGCTTCGGTTTTTTGGAAAGCGGCGTTCTCCACCACCGGTTTTGCAGCCGCAGTCTGTCTGGTTGCGATGATTCTTTTCGTTGAAGAGGAACGACCCCGCGCGGTGCGGGAGTTGGGTTCCGTGGCTGAAGCAATCCATGGGGCCGGTGACGAAATTGCCTCGGTCCTTATTGAGGATCTCGAAGAGGGAGAATCTTGGTGAACACCACGCGGATTGTTCTCGCAGCCTTGGTGATCTTTGCCGCTGGAGTCCTCACGGGCGGGGTGAGCACAGGTTTGGTTGGTCGGAAGCTCCGCGAACGTCCCCGTCGGGAGGTAATCCCAAGTCCAGTAGTAACCAGTCCCAGTCCAAAAGTAACCAGTCTGGTCGTAACCAGTCCGGCGATTCCGAGCCCGTTGACCTCACAAGCCGCCGGATCTTCCAATCGGTCTGCAGGGACGATCGTCAAGGCTCCAGGAAATGCCCAACTGGAAGCGATGGCCCGTTGGACTCGGGAGTTGGATTTGACGGGCAAGCAACGGGAGCAGATCGGGGTCCTCTTGAAGAGTGCTCAGGCTCGCCTTCGAGACTTATGGGCTCCGGTGGCTCCGCGCGCCCGAGGTGAGATCGAGACCGCTCGAAGCGAGATTGAGAGGCTTTTGAGCCCGGATCAGCGGCAGCGTTGGAACGAGGCTCGCCGTCGTCGAGGTGCCGCCAAGCCTGTGGACCCGGTGATTGAAAGCCCTCATCCCGAGAGTCCTCGTCCGTAGGAATTTCCCTGGGGCTTTTTCTTACCCTTCCCGCTCATCCAAACCAATGGTTACCCAGGCCTCGGGGCATTGCGTTGCCCAAAGGCTCCGCTCTGATGAGCGTTCTGATGACCTTGCAGGATCGGTCGATGGAATTTAGCTTCCACCATTCATGGATTCGTCTGAGTCGTCGTCTTCGGGGGCTGAAGCCGGAGCAGTTCCTCCGGTCGCCAACACGGTTCCCTTGCAGGTTCCCCCGGTCCTTCCAACGCCACCGGTTCAAACGTCTTGCCCTCCGCAGCCGGCAGTCCATGGCAACGGACGGACGGAACGGCCTAGGGGTGGCGCCTGGAAGTGGGTGGCCGTGGGTGTTTCGGTGATGCTGGTTTTTGCTCTGCTGGCCCTCGGGTTGACCAGTGTAGGCAAGTCGGATCGCAATTGGACCCATCATCGTTCGACCCAGTCGCCGGGTGCGGCCGAATTGCAGGAGGTGTTGGTGCGTGACTCCCCCTTTGAAGACAAGGTGGCGGTGATTAGCCTAGAAGGGGTCATTAGCGGCGAGGTCCTTTCGGACATCGGTTCTTCAATGGTGGAGTTGGTGAGTGACCAGTTGGAGCGGGCGGCGGTCGAGGGGGTGTCCGCTGTTATTCTGAAGGTGGATTCGCCGGGTGGTGAAGTGTTGGCCAGCGACGAGATCTACCTGCTGCTTGAGAAGTTTCAGAAAGAACACGACATCCCCGTCGTCGCTTCCATGGGTTCGCTGGCAGCCTCGGGTGGTTATTATGTGAGCGCCCCCTGCCGTTGGATTGTGGCCAATGAGTTGACCATGACCGGAAGCATCGGTGTGATCTTCCACAGCTATAATTACCGCGGCCTGATGGACAAGGTGGGTGTACGGCCGGACATCACCAAGAGCGGCAAGCTCAAGGACATGATGAGTGGAGAAAAACTGCCCGAAGAGGTTCTGCCCGAAGAACGCGCCATCCTTCAGGGAATGATCGATGAGAGCTTTGCTAAGTTTAAAGACATCATCCGCACCGGTCGCAACCACTCGGCCGCGTTGAACTTGAAGGACGGGGTCACCGAGGGTCGCAAACTAGCCCCCAATTGGACCGAGTTCGCCGATGGCCGGATCCTGTCCGGTCAACAGGCCCTGAATCTGGGCTTGGTCGATGAGTTGGGAAATTTCGAGGTGGCCCTAGATCGCGCACTTCAGTTGGCCCGTCTGGATGGCGCCAAACTGATTACCTACCAGCCCCACTTCCGCTTCCCCGGTTTCCTCTCGCTGCTGGGGCAAGCCCGCTCTGGATCGGTCAAGGTAGACTTAGGCTTGCCCCTTCAGTCGCGGTTGCCGGAGGGGCGGTTGTACTTTATGTCCCCGCTGCACATGCATTGAGCGCCCGCCTGAAGTGAGGCAATGGCCAAGGCTCGACAGCGAGGTGGGCTGATTTCACGATAAGCCCACCTTCCTATGGCTCAACGCTCGCTCCTCATCGGCATCGATTCCGGCACGCAATCCACCAAGGCACTCATTGTCGACGCGGTCTCCGGCCGCGTCCTGGGAGAGGGCTCGGCCCCCCACAGTCTCCTGTCCGGTCTCCCGGCCGGAGCCAAGGAACAGAACCCCGCCCAATGGGTGCGGGCCACGACCCGTGCCATCCAGGCGGCCCTGAAGTCAGCCAAGGCCCAGGCGACGGAAGTCGTAGCCATCGGTGTCAGTGGCCAACAACACGGATTTGTGGCGCTCGACGCGCAGGACCGAGTGATCCGCCCAGCCAAGCTATGGTGCGACACAGTGACGGCTCCAGAGTGCGCGGAGATCACAGCCGCGATGGGTGGGACCAAGAAAACTCATCAAGCCCTCGGCAATGCCGTTCTGCCAGGGTTCACCGCTCCTAAGATCCTTTGGCTGAAGCGGCATGAGCCTGAGAACTTTGCCCGATTGGCCACGGTTCTACTGCCTCACGACTACCTCAATTTCTGGCTCACCGGCGACAAGTTCATGGAGTACGGCGACGCCTCGGGCACGGCCCTCATGGATGTCCGCCGACGTCGCTGGTCGTCTGCGGTGATTCGTGCCATCGATCCCGAGTTAGAAGGCAAGCTGCCCGCGCTTTCACCCAGTGATCGCCCGGCCGGTCACTTGTCGGCCAAGACGGCCAAGACTCTAGGACTCGATCCTGGGGTCGTGGTCAGCGCCGGCGGTGGTGACAACATGATGGGGGCCATTGGCACGGGAAACACCCGCGAGGGCGTCATCACAGCCAGTTTCGGCACCAGCGGCACGATTTATGCCTGTGCCGAGAAGCCCGTAATTGACCCGGCCGGTGAGATCGCGGCCTTTTGCGATTCGACCAACCGGTGGCTGCCGTTGCTTTGCACCATGAATGTCACGGTGGCCACGGAGATGGTTCGATCCGAGGCGAATCTGGATCATGCCCAGTTCGAAAAATTGGCGGCCAAGGCTCCGGCGGGTTCCGACGGTTTGATGCTTCTGCCGTACCTCGAAGGAGAGCGAACCCCCAACATCCCGGACGGCACCGGGGTGTTTTTCGGGGTTCGTCCGAAGACCTTCACCTCGGCGCACTATGCCCGCGCGGCCATGGAGGGTGTGACTCTGGGTATGAACTATGGTCTGCGTCGACTCGCAACACTGGGAGTTACCGCTCAACAAGTTCGTGCGACCGGCGGCGGGGCCAAGTCCAAACTGTGGCGACAGATTATGGCCGATGTGTTTAATGCCGAGGTGGTCACTCTCAAAGTCGCCGAGGGGGCTGCCTATGGAGCGGCGCTTCAGGCCCTCTGGTGTTGGCGGCGGGAGAAGGGGGAGAATGTTGGGATCTCTGAGATCACCGATCGTTTTGTATCCGTGATCGCCAACGAAACCACGGTTCCTAAAGCCGCCAATGTTGCGGTCTATCAAGGACTCCAGCAATTGCAGGAAGAACTAGCTCGGTCGCTGCGCCCGGCCTTTGCCCAACACCGACGGTGGGTGGGTTGATCGGCTCAGAAGGAAGAAGAAGAAAAAAGGAACGAGGAAGGAGAAAGGAACCCAACCTTACCCGAGCACCTCCGAGGTAGGGCGATTTCTCCGAAAGCGCCACGTCGTCGGTAGGGACGGTGTTCACCGTCCGTTCCCTGGGCTCTGCCGGACGAGGTAGGGATGGCCCGAGAGACTCGAGCCCTATCGGGGAGGAGGCAGCGGGGCCTAGGGGCCGCGAAGGCCGGTAGCGGCAAGTCGATAGGGACGGTGTCTCACCGTCCGTTCCCTGGGCTGCCGGGCGAGGTGGGGATGGCCCGAGAGACTCGAGCCCTACCGGGGAGGTGGCAGCGGGGCCTAGGAGCCGCGAAGGCCGGTAGCGGCAAGTCGATAGGGGTAGGGATGGCCGTTGTCGGCCACCCCTCCCTCCGAACCGGACGGGCGGATTTCCCGCATCCGGCTCTCCAGTCGGTGAGTCACCCGCTTGTGGCGGGACTGGTGCGTTTGGCTAGG
>CAMDDW010000066.1:0-11632 GCA_945893185.1 Akkermansia muciniphila
GTAGGGACGGATCTCCGAGCCGTCCGCCCGCAACTCGCGAGGTCAATTCGGCACTACCCTCCGCTGAAGATGAGTTCAGGGTTGCCCGACGAACCAGAAGAACACGATCGCCACTACGGTCGGCGGCAGGGCTCCGAGCAGGAGACCCACCGGACTGATGCCGGTTTCCTTGAACGCCTTGGAATTCTGGAGGATGCCGGCTCCGGCGGGATTGGGTGCGTTGGCGATCACCGTCAACCCGCCGCCCGTCACCGCACCGGCGACGAGAGCGTATTTCAGTGAATCGCTAATGCCTTTCACCAGAGAACCGAGGTAGGTGAGGGCCGCATTGTCCGTGATGGCTGTTAGTGCGGTGGCACCGAAATAAAGTGTCACGCCGTCCATTCCCGTAATTAGCGGCTTGAGCCACCAGGATTGCAGGGAACCGAGCGTGACTAAGCCAGCGAGGAAGAATCCCACCATCAGGCCCTCACGGAACTTCAGCCCATCTTGATGAGGCAGTGTCGCGTAGACTACTCCCAGAAAGATTATGAAGACGCCGAAGAAAACATCCGGGTGGTGGGCGAAGGCGACCACACTTCCCAGCGAGGCCAGATGGGTTAGGGTGAGCCAGATCGGGATTCGGTCTTCCCGTCGATTTTGGACGGGCACCTGACTCAACTCTTTGCGGAAGATCCAGCTCACCATCAACGTGGACGTCAGACAGGCCGCAGCCGCCCTCCATCCAAAGTGGGTGAAGAGATAAGCCGTATCCCAGTTCCACTTCGACGCCACCATGAGCACCGGCGGTGCTGCGAAGTGGGTCAACGTGCCACCGATGGAAATGTTGACGAACAACAGGCCGAGGGTGGCGTAGGCGAGTTTGGGACGGATGCCGCGATCGAAATAACGGTGTTTGAGCAGGATGGCCAACAGCGTCATGGCCGCCGGTTCTGTGATGAAGGAACCCAGGAGCGTGCCGAAGGAAAGTGCGGCGATATAAAACGACAACCCCTCGCGCAGTGGAATCAGTCGGGCCAGCATCAAGATGAGTGATTCTGCCAACGTCACGATCGGTCGGGTCGCGGCCATCACCATCACGACAAACACGAATTTGGGCTCAGTGAAGTTGAGACTGTCGATGTGATGGACCGCCTGCTGCATCGACTGGCTGAGGAGGGCGATGCCGAAGAACAGCACCGCGGCCCAAAGTCCGAACACCACCTCCGTTTCTGCGAGGAAATGGAGCACTGTTTCTTGAACCGAACCCTTGGGCTGAAGGTGCGCCCAGGTGGCGAACCGTTTGACAGAAAACGTGTGAAGGACCGCCAGACAAAACAGGACTGTGGCCAGGAGTTCGATGGGGGTCGGCTTCATGCGTCGGTGCTGAAAGAGCACAATTGCCATAAAAGGCCGGTCCGTCGATGGGAACCGTTGGGAACAAAGAGCTCTTTCTATTGGCGCTTTCCATGCCGATGAGGTTTCGGAAAGATCTCTGCATGATTTCCCGATTCTGGCTCCTGTTCTGGATCGCGGTCTGTGCTTGGGCAACGACGGGGCTGGCGAAGGAACAACGCCCCCCCAACGTGGTCCTTATTTACTGCGACGATTTGGGGTGGGGCGACCTGGGGTGCTTCGGGGCAAAGAAGATCCGCACACCGAACATCGACAGCATCGCCCGGCGTGGAACCCGTTTTACCTCATTCTATGTAGCACAGGCCGTTTGCTCGGCTTCGCGGGCTGCCCTCCTGACCGGATGTTATCCCAACCGTCTCGGCATCCACGGAGCGCTGGGACCCAATCAGAAAATCGGACTGCATCCCGAAGAGAGGACCCTTGCCGAGGTGCTTAAACCTCGCGGATACGCCACCGCCATCGTCGGCAAATGGCATTTGGGTCGTCCGACGGAGCTGCTGCCGACCCGACAGGGATTCGATGAGTATTTCGGTCTGCCGTATTCCAACGATATGTGGCCCCAGAACGCCAATGCCGCCAAGGGGGCTTACCCGCCATTACCGCTGATCGATGGGGATCGGGTGATCGAGGAAACTCCCGATCAATCCCAGTTGACCCGACGCTACACGGACCGGGCGGTCTCGTTCATTGAGCGCAATGCCGCGGGCCCATTCTTTCTGTATCTGGCGCATTCCATGCCGCATGTCCCTCTCTTTGCTGGATCGCGTTTCTCAGGCCGTTCTCGGCAGGGGCTTTATGGGGACGTGATTGAAGAAATCGACTGGTCCGTCGGGGAAGTTCTCAAAGCTCTAAAGCAAAGAGGTGTGGAAAAGGAGACGCTCCTCATTTTCACCTCCGACAACGGCCCTTGGCTGAGCTATGGCGAGCACGCCGGCAGTGCAGGGCCATTCCGTGAGGGGAAGGGGACCAGTTTCGAAGGCGGAATTCGGGTGCCCTGCGTGATGCAATGGCCCGGTCATATTCCTCAGGGACGCACGAGTGACACTCCCCTAATGACCATTGATGTGCTGCCGACCTTGGCGCGCTTAGCCGGGGCTTCGTTGCCGCCTCGTAAGATCGATGGACTCGATGTCTGGCCCATTTTGCGAGGAGATCGTGGAGCCACCAATCCTCACTCGGCCTACTTCATTTACTACAATCAGGGAGACTTATTGGCCGTACGCAGTGGCGATTGGAAACTCTTCTTCCCGCACACCTCTCAAACGCTGGCCGGCAAACCCGGTGGAACCAACGGGATGGCGGGTCGGTATCAGCAGCGGCCGGTCGGCCTAGAATTGTACCACCTCAAGCGCGATCCCGCAGAGCGCGTCAACGTGATTGCCCAGCATCCAGAAGTCCGAGACCGATTGATGGCCTTGGCCGAGGCGGCGCGGGTCGAACTCGGGGACAAGCGACTCCAGCGAATTGGCACCGGAGTCCGGGAACCGGGGCGCGTCGAATGAATCCAACGGTCGTGCCGCTTCAGCGCCCGACCTTTCGGGAAGCCTGTCGTCTTTGGTTGAAAATTGGCTGCCTCAGTTTCGGCGGACCCGCCGGGCAAATCTCCCTAATGCACGAGGAGTTGGTGGCAAAGAGGCGCTGGGTTGATGAGAGCCGATTCCATCATGCGCTGCAGTTCTGTATCCTGCTGCCAGGCCCGGAGGCTCAACAATTGGCGACCTATCTCGGTTGGTGGTTGCACGGGACCCGGGGCGGGATTGTGGCTGGTACCTTGTTTGTCTTGCCGGCGGCGATCTTGCTGTTGGTCCTGAGTTGGGGATATGCCCTCTGGGGTGCGGTTCCCTGGGTGAGCGCCGCGCTACGAGGTCTTCAGCCGGCGGTGGTGGCGCTCATTGGTGTCGCCCTGATCCGCTTGTCAACTCGGTGGCTGCGAACCCCCAAACTCTGGTTGATGGCCCTGGGAACCTGGCTTGGAATCCGCTGGGGTCTACCGTTCCCCCTCCTGCTCTTGATGGCGTTTGTGATCAGCCTTCTATGGCAAGGGATTCGGCCGGCTGTGCCGGTTGCTTCGCGGCCCGACGGAGCGGAGCGCCCCAGTGCCCCTTCGGCGACACCACGGACGGACTGGAAGCGCTCGGTTCGAGTTTTCCTGGTTTGCATGGTTTTGTGGTGGCTGCCGGTGGGCTTGGTGGCGGCCTGGTTGGGAGCCGAGCATGTGCTGGTGAGGGAGGGGTGTTTTTTAGTGGAGCCTCGGTGATAACTTTCGGTGGAGCCTACGCCGTTCTGCCCTACGTGGCGCAGCAAGCGGTCGAGCAGTTCCATTGGGTTTCCAGCTCTGAAATGATGGCGGGAATGGCCCTCGCAGAAAGTACGCCGGGTCCGTTGATCATCGTCCTGCAATTCATCGGGTTTTTGGGTGCCTGGCACCAGCCGGGCCCCTTGTCTCCCTGGATGTCCGGAATCCTGGGCGCTGGTCTCACGTCATGGACCACCTTTTTCCCGAGCTTCCTTTGGATTTTTCTCGGAGCTCCGTGGGTGGAGCGCTTGCAGGGCTTGAAGCACTGGGAGCGGTGGATGGGCGTCGTTTCGGCCGGTGTGGTGGGCATGATCCTTCACCTGGCCTGGGGTTTAGGAGTGTCGGCTCTGGGCACCGTCGAAGGCCGGGTGGATGGGCCTGCCTTAATCATCCTAGTGGTGGCCTTCGGTTTGATGCGCTGGGGCCGGTGGCCCAGTGGTGCTGTCATTCTTCTTTCGGTCGTGCTGGGAATCTTCAGGGCCCAGCTGGGCCTTTGATTGCGGAGGGCCCGAGAGGAACGGTTGGCGTTAACCCGCTTGGCGGTGGTGATGGTGGTTCCCGAGTTTTCGAGGCTGCGCCGTTCAATCCTGCTTGTGGAACTAGCCTCGGATGGATAGCAAACAACTATACCCCACGTCTGTGATAACCAGCCCTGAGTCCAATTCCTCCCGGGAGCGCGACGGTGCCTTCACCTTGATCGAGTTGCTGGTCGTGATCGCGATCATCGCCGTTCTCGCCGGCCTTCTCCTGCCAGCCATGGCTCGAAGCCAAGAATCGGCTCGAGGTGTGGTGTGCTTCTCGAATGGCCGTCAGATGGGGTTGGCTGCCCAGTTGTACACGCCAGACAATCGCGGTCACATGCCTTCCTTCCGTAATTGGCTTTGCGTCAAGGCGGGTGATCTCACCACCGGAAAGCTCTTTCCGTACGTCGGTGCCAAGCAGGTGTACTTGTGCCCCACCGACCAACGGGATTTGGCTTCAAACAAGAAGATCACCGTGCCCCCCCTGAGAGGACCCGCCGGTCGCAAGGGGACGCGCGACTACAGTTACGCGATGAACTGCGGCCTGTGCCACGAGGAGGAAACGAGCACGTTCAAGACTCCGGCTGAGACCATGTTTCTGATGGAGGCCGTGATGGCCAAAGACGACTACTCGGGTCAGGCCAGGCCCACTTTTGGCAGTCACACCCTGACCATTCGGCACAACAAACGGGGGCATTACGTCATGTCCGACGGACATGTGGAGCGGATGAATCAGGCGCAGAGCATCGCAGCCGAGAAAAAGAAACGATTCTGTTTCCCCACCGACAACACATTGGGTCCGGGCGGCATTAATATGGGGGCGGGCCTGCAGTAGCGGTGGCCGTCGGCTTCGGGTCGCTCTTCCCTGCAACTCCGCGACTGAAGGCGGTCGCTGCTGTTGCCGTGTACTCCCAGGAGCACCGCTTGATTCCAATCCGCCCTTGGCTTGATTAGACTCGGTTGGGAGACGCCGCGGCAGGAACTTCAGCGAACCGTTGGAGACCGAATGGAGGGTCGAAAGTTGCTATCGGTGGTTTAAACGCGGTAGCGGCGTTGCTGGTGGCTAAAGAGGCCTTTTAAAAAAACGCCTATTACTGAATCAACTGCAATGCGTATTGAGGCATTTTATTCGCTTGTGCTAACATAGCGGTGCCCGATTGAATTAATATTTGCAACTTAGCGTAGGATGTAGACTCATCAGCGACATCGGCATCTGTGATTCTAGATGTTGCCGCAGATAGATTCTCATTGGTTGTCCTAAGTTGTTCGTTAGTCATCGTCAAACGGCTCTGAACAGCACCTAGGGAAGCCCGTGTTTGAGCAATTGAGTCAATCGCCAATTTAACTCTAGTCAAGGCTGATTGCGCTCTTTCAGGAGTGGTAATATCAAAACCAGTTTTAAATTCAGCGTTTGTACCTGAAACAAGATTGACACTAAGACTTACACTAGAACCGTATATTGAGCTAGGTAAACCACTTGCATCTAGAGTGACTGAATAAATGGGGCTTGTAGTACTAATGGCTGTGCTTTTAATTGTGTATGTACCATTCATTAATTGCAGCCTTGCAGAGTCATTGGAAATCAGGCCACCGCCTCCTGAAATGGGTCCTAAAACGCCATGAGTCAAACCTAGATTACTAAGTGTCAACGAGTCACTCTTTAGAGCTTTTTTATAGTCATCTGCGCTAACAGTCAGAGTAATAGTTTTTAAGCCAGAATCTGTTGCGACAGCCATGGTTGATGGTGAAGTGAAAATCTCAGGCTTATTCAGCACGTTCTGATATTTAATATCAGTTAAATTAACTGCGCCTATTTTATATGTTGAACCATCTTCATTGACAGCGAGACTAAGAGATTCGCTTGAGAATAAATTAATTCCATTAAACTTTTGCTCGATGGATTTTGCAACAAATTCCTGAAGCTCGCCAAATTCTTTACTATACAATCCAAGATCTGAAGGGCTCTTCGTAGAGTCTTGAGAAAATATGCTCAAATCTGCCATTCGCCTGAGCGCTTTGTCCATCGTTGCTAACAGTCCTTCTTGGGTCTGTGTAAAAGAAATAGCATTAGTAACATTGCTGTAAGCGACTTCGTTTCGAGCTATTTGGCTAGCCAAACGGGTGCTAACAGCTAAACCTGCGGCATCATCTGAAGGTGTAACAATCTTTGACCCTGATGATAATCTTGAGAGTGATTTAGCGAGATTTGCTGTATTAACTGATAAGAAACTGGAAGTTTTTAGAGCTTGAATGTTAGTGTTCAGTACCATAGAATAATTTCGCTATAGTATTTAATGGACAATTTTCAGCATACCGTTATTGCTAAAAAACGCTTAAATCCCCAAGATATAGCAGCAGTTTCCGCGCCAAACTCAACTCGCTTTGGCGTTATGGGGTTCTTGGGAGCCAGGATTGCGGGCGGAGCGTTACAAGCAATTTGCTCGCAGTTTCCCTCAAAAAGCACCGATCATTCCAGCTTCCCCGTTGAAAGCGAATTTCTACCAAATATGTTCCAATTCTTAGGGCTAGCTGGTTTTTTGTGGTTCGCGAGCGGGGTGCTGACGCTGCACGCGGCGACGACAGTCAAGATGGGGGCGGTGACGCAAATTCGGGGCGCTAAGGATCTGGATCTGGAGGGGGAGATTCTTTACGCGATTAATTTCAGTGCGGACGACGGTCCCAGGAAAGTTCGAGGAATCACTTTTCTCCCAGACACCCAAAAGATCGTGGGTGCTACGCTGGTGGGGCCTCAGCAAGTGACGTCCTGGCAAACGAAGCCGGAGTTTGGTGGGAGCGTGGATGACGACCAACTTGAGGAGATTTTCAGCGACATTCGGTGGGCCGCGGTGGGATCCGGTGAGCGTTTACGAGCGAGTCTCACGGTCGTGGCGGGTGAGCAGTACAAGCTGCAAATTCTTATTTCAGGGAACAGTCCAGAGAACCGTCGCTGGGATATTCGGGTCGGTGGCAGCGAGGCCGTTGACGAGATTACATCCTTAGGAGTCGCCCCAGGTCAGGCGTATTTTCCCGATCGAGCGACGCTCTACACCTGCGAAATCACAGCCGCTTCAGGGGTCCTCGTCATTGAGATGGGGAATTTATTTGGAACAGTGGACGGGGGTGACCGGAACCCTATCTGGCAAGCGCTGACCCTGGAACGGATCACCGTGCCTCCAGCACCACAGGACATCTTGCTAGAACCCGCGGAGTTCTCACTCCCGCAGCCCGAGCGGATCGGCCAGTTGCGTGTTGTAGACGGCAAACCCAACGCAACGCACGACCTCACGTGGGCCGCCGGCGAGGGCGATGCAGACAATGCCAAGTTCGTGATTTCCGGTAGAGCGGTTCTCCCTGGGCTTTTCGATTTTTCAAAACTTCCGCCCGGATCGCTTTTTTCCATCCGGGTGCGCGCCACCGATTCGGCCGATGCAAAGCGGTTCCTGGAAAAATCGATGAGGATCAAGCTCACCGAACCGCATGCACCGAGCGGGCTTCGGTTAGATGCGACCTCGGTGTCTGCGTCGGTGCGGCTTGGTTCTCGGGTGGCACGGGTTGTGGTCGAGGATGTCGATTTGTTCGATACCCACTCGGTGGTCTTAGCCAAGGGCGTCGGAGACGTGGACAACGCCCTCTTCGGGATCGTAGCAGGCGATGTCCAGTTGATGAACACTCTGCCTGCAGGACAACCGTCAGCGAGGTTTCGACTGCGGGCGACAGACAACACAGGACGCTGGGTTGAGCAGGCCTTTGAGCTATCCGTAAAGCCGTCGAGTGTCCGGATCACGGAGATCCTGGCCAACGAGATTGGCGGGGTGCCCGATGAGGGTTCAGTTCTGCGAGAATGGATTGAGATCCATAACGATCTTCCGCAGTACGTGGATCTTTCGGGTTGGGCGTTGTCGAACGATCAGAAGGACCCGGGCCAATGGAAGTTTCCTCCGACGACACTGGCACCGGGGGAGTTTCTCGTGATTCTGGCCGATGGCCTTGGAACTTCACCGGCCGGTTCAAAACTACTGCACACAACCTTCTCCATTTCCTCAGAGGGGGAGTGGGTGGGATTGTTTAGGCCGGGGTTTTCGGTTCTAGCGAGTGAACTAAAATTCCCACGGCAGTTCCCCGGTGTCTCCTATGGTCAGGGAGTCGACGGTGGCCTCGGCTATTTCAAGGTTCCGACGCCGGGGGCGGCCAATGGTGCGAGGACCGGTGGCGGAGAGAATACGATCGGCTTTAGCCGCGATCATGGGTTCTTCAAAGAGACTTTTACTGTGGAACTGACGGCGGCCTTACCCGGGTCGGTCATCCGGTACACGCTAGACGGTACAGCCCCGACGGCTTCTACGGGCAGTCTCTACGAGAGGCCGATTACCGTGACACCGAATACCTCCGGGATCGTGCGGGGAACCCGAGTCGTTCGTGCAATTGCGGTCCATTCCGCAGCGGCGTATTCACCGGTGGGAACGCGAACGTACCTCTTTGTTAACGGGATTACTGGTCCGGCGACCGATGGGATCGTGGGTCAAACACGATTGCTACCGAGTATTACGAAGCATGCGACTTATGGGCCATTGCTCGACGATGCCTTTTTGGCATTGCCCGCGGTTTCGGTAGTTATGGGCACTGGGCCCTCCACGACCGAGCGGCTGGCATCGGTCGAGTTGCTGGATCCGGAGAATCGCGAGCCAGGCTTCCAAATTGATTGCGGTGTGGCGGCGACCGGAACGACGAGTCTGGGTTCTCCAAAACTGAGTATGTCGGCACGATTTCGGACCAAGTACGGACCGGCCAAGTTGCGCTATCCCGTGTTTGCCCGGGGATCGAGGTTTTCGGCCGGGGCGGCGACTGAGTTCAACGAACTGCGTTTGAGAAGTCATTCCCACGACACGTTCTACTGGCTGGGTACGAAGGAGAACCCACCGGTGCCCTATGGGAGCCCTTCGGTGACCCGCAGCGGAGATGCGCAGTTGGCAAGAAATCCTTGGATTGACGAGATGCAGTTAGCCATGGGTCAGCCCGGAAAGCATGGACGCCAGGTACACCTTTTCCTCAACGGATCCTACCATGGCATTTATCACATCCATGAACATCCGGATGAGGATTTCATGGCTAGTTACTATCCCGGGCCGCGTGAGGATTTTCATTTTTCCGGCGGTGCGACGACCGGTAGCGACCACGGTCGCGGCGATCACTGGCGTGTGGCCTGGAGCAGTCTCAAATCCAGCCTCAATAATTATTCTCAGGCGAAGCGCTGGATCGATATCACAAATCTTTGTGACTCCATGGTGCTCAGTTTTTATGCCGGGAATGACTGGGATTGGTCGGCTCAGCATAACTGGGCTGCTGCCGGACCCCGCTTGGCCGATCGCGGTGGCTGGAAATTCTTTCAGCAGGATTCTGATATTTCGTTGCAAGACGTGGCCGCCGATTGCACCGATCAAGACGTTCCTGACGGCATCTTTGCCGCGCTGATGCGGCAGTCGGATTTCCGAGTGCTTTTTCGCGACCGGCTCTACCGACATTGTTTTGGTGACGGGGTACTGACTCCTGCCCGGGCCAGCGCGGCCTACAATAGCTGGATGGAGGAGCTTCGGTTGCCGATCGTGGCTGAAACGGCTCGCTGGCAGCCTTCGAGCAGCATTGCCGCGTTGCCTTGGGATCGTGATCAGGAGTGGGCGAACGAGTGGCGCTATCTTCGTGAAACGTTTTTCCCGGCTCGCACGGCTCGCCTCATCCAACAGATCCGCAAGCGAAGTGGATGGTGGCCTGCGGATCCACCGATCCTTTCTGCGAGCCCGGGTTCGGTTCCCGCCGGTCAACGGGTCGGGTTTACAAGCCCCGTCGGGAAGGTTTATTTCACTATCGATGGATCCGATCCGCGCGTTTCTGGAGGTGGCATCGCGGCCGGGGTTCTGACTCAGCCAGTGGCGATTGATCGTCCGATGTTGCTGAGAGCACGCGTCTACACGGGGACGGATTGGTCGGCGATTGTGGAGTCCTACTTGGTTCCTGAAGGCATGCCCGAAGCCTCCTCAGCCAACTTAATACTGTCCGAAATTCAGTACCATCCGCGTGAGGTGGCAGACACGGAGTTCCTAGAGTTCCTCAACACATCGTCGGCGACGGTCGATCTTTCGGACGTGGTGGTAACGAACGCTGTATTTTATCGCTTTCCGAAAGCCACGCTCCTGGGCGCGGGAGAGCGGTTGGTGCTGGCAAAAGACCTGGTTGCCTTCAATGCCCGGTATGGGGTGGCGACCTCGCCCTACTACCGTGCCGGTGTCCGGGTGCTAGGCCCTTGGATCGGGACGTTGTCGAATGCTGGCGAACGGATTGATGTGCTCGCGGCCGACGGGGCCACCGCCTTTACTTGTGTCTACGGTACCGACGGAGGATGGCCCAACCGGGCGGACGGAGGCGGCAGCAGCCTCGAGCTGCTCGACTCGGTGAGTGCACCGTCTTCAGTGGGTGCGAGGAGTGCGTGGTTGGGAGATCCTAAGAGGTGGCGGGCCAGCGCGGAGTTTCACGGTTCTCCCGGCTCAGCCGGAGGGCTTCAGAACCGTCGAGTGGTCTTGAACGAAGTTTTGGCGGCTCCTGCGATCGGGGGAGTGGATTTCATCGAGTTGATCAACACCAGCGAGGACGTCGTTGACATCACTGGTTGGTACCTGAGCGATTCTTCGGCCGATTACCGGAAGTACCTTTTTCCGGCGACAGTGCTGGGTTCCAGAGCGCGGTTCGTGCTCGGAGAGAAGGAGTTTAACAATCCAGCCAACGCGGCGGCGCGCGTGCCCTTCGCTCTGGATCGGTCGGGGGACGACGTCTTCTTGGTTCAAGCCGATCGCGACGGGACGCTGCGGGCATTTGTGGATTGGGTCGACCTGGGGCCGAGCCGGCCCGGTATTAGTTGGGGTCGATTTCCTGAGGGGACCGGTCCATGGCGTTGGATCGAAGGGCCAACGCCGGGTCTTACCAATGGGCTCCCCGTTGCGGGCTACGAGGCTTGGGCGGCCGCCACGTTCAGGCGCGGCTTCACCCCAGAACGCATCTTACCGGGGGCAGATGCGGACGGCGACGGCATAGACAATTTCACGGTTTATGCGTTCGTGCTCCAGCCCGAGAGCCGTGGACCTCAGCCTTTGGAGGTCATTTCGGGCGTCGGAACCCAAGGGATGATTCTTGCGTACCGCATTCGGACTGCGGCGACAGAGTTGGCTTATCGCCTAGAGCTTTCAACCGATCTGCACACTTGGATCGATGCCGGTGGCGAGGTCAGCGAGGTGTCGCGGGCTGCGCAGTCGGATGGGTCGACTCGGGTCGTGGCCCGGTTGGGAACCGCGGTGGATGGCTCTGCAACCGCTCGATTTGTCCGAGTCAGTGCGCGATTGAGATAGAGGGAACGGGGTCAGGCAACGATTCTGGA
>CAMDDW010000067.1:0-11089 GCA_945893185.1 Akkermansia muciniphila
CCCACTCTCAACTACAACATTCACAACACACTCTAGAACATGGCAGCAAAACAACTTCTGTTTGACGAAGCAGCCCGTCAGGAAATCCTGAAGGGCGTCGAGATCTTGGCCAAGGCGGTCAAGGCCACCCTCGGTCCCAAGGGCCGTAACGTGGTCATCGACAAAAAGTTCGGGTCCCCGACGATCACCAAGGACGGCGTAACCGTCGCCAAGGAGATCGAACTCGCGAACCCCTACCAGAACATTGGCGCCCAGCTGGTCCGCGAGGTCGCCAGCAAGACCAGCGACATCGCTGGTGACGGCACCACCACCGCCACGGTGTTGGCCGAAGCCATCTACCGCGAAGGTCTCAAGCACGTGACCGCCGGTGCCAACCCGATCTCGTTGCAGCGCGGCATCCAGAAGGCAGTCGACGCCGCCACGGAGCACCTGGCCAAGATCGCCAAGAAGGTGAAGGACAAGGAGGAGATCAAGCAGGTCGCCACTGTCTCCGCCAACTGGGACACCGCCATCGGCGACATCATCGCCGAGGCCATGGACAAGGTCGGCAAAGACGGCACCATCACCGTCGAAGAAGCCAAGTCCATCGAGACCACCCTCGACGTGGTCGAGGGAATGCAGTTCGACAAGGGCTACCTCTCTCCCTACTTCGTCACCAACGCCGAAACCCTCGAGGTCAAGCAGGACGACGCCTATGTCCTCCTCTATGAGAAGAAGATCAGCTCCCTCAAGGACCTGCTCCCGATCCTCGAGAAGGTGGCCAAGACCGGCAAGCCCCTGTTGATCATCTCCGAAGAGGTCGAAGGCGAAGCCCTGGCCACCCTCGTGGTGAACAAGCTCCGTGGCACCATCAACGTCTGCGCCGTCAAGGCTCCAGGCTTCGGTGACCGCCGCAAAGCCATGATGGAAGACATCGCCATCCTCACCGGTGGTCGTTTGATCACCGAAGACCTCGGCATCAAGCTGGACAGTCTCGAACTGGCCGACTTGGGCCGCGCCAAGAGCGTGTTGGTCGAGAAAGAAAACACCACGATCATCGAAGGTCATGGCAAGAACTCCGAGATCCAGGGCCGGGTTAACCAGATCCGCCGTCAGATCGAAGAGACCACCAGCGACTACGACCGCGAAAAACTCCAGGAGCGCCTCGCCAAGCTGGCTGGCGGCGTGGCCGTCATCCACGTCGGTGCTGCGACCGAGACCGAGATGAAGGAAAAGAAGGCTCGCGTCGAGGACGCCCTCCACGCGACCCGTGCAGCCGTCGAAGAAGGCATCGTCGCTGGCGGCGGCGTGGCTCTCATCCGCACCCTCCCGGCAATCGAGGCTCTCAAGCTGAGCATTGTCGACGAGCAGATCGGCGTGGACATCGTTCGCCGCGCCATCGAGGCCCCTCTTCGCGAGCTGGCCCGCAACGCCGGTGTCGAAGGCGGCCTGATCGTTCAGGAAGTCAAGCGCCGTAAGGGCAATGACGGCTACAACGTCGCCACCGGCGAGTACGAAGACCTGGTCAAGGCCGGCGTCGTCGACCCGAAGAAGGTGACCCGTTCGGCCCTGCAGAACGCAGCCTCCATCGCGGGCCTGTTGCTCACGACCGAAGCCGTGATCACCGACATCCCGGAAAAGAAGGAAAAGCCGTCGGGTGATCCTCACCACGGCGGCGGCGGAATGGACTACTAAGTCCAACAGCGTTTCCCAACAGAAACTTCAAAAGCGCGGCCTTCGTAAGAGGGTCGCGCTTTTTTCATGCACCACTGCCCTGCTCCGATGGCGACGATTCGATCGCACCCAAAGTCGCAATCCGCTAAACCACCGCTGCCTCAAGCAGGGACACTGTCTGCTTCTTGCCATCCACGCGCACCGGAATTCCCCAAGGCAGCGTGACCTTTCGCGGTACATGGCCATAGGGAAACTGAGCCAGAACGGGTCCGGGGATTCCCCTCAGCACCGATTGCCACACCGCCTCCAAATCATGGAAAGGGTGAGCCGGATCGGCCGCAGAGGTGTGCGTGAATTGCCCGAGCAAGAGCCCACTGGCCCGACCCATGATACCGGCCAATCGCAATTGGGTTAGCATGCGATCCACCCGGTGAAACTGCTCATGCACATCCTCCAAGGCCAATACCGCGCCGGAATAGTTTGGTGAAAATGGCGTCCCCAATAAAGCCACCACCAACGACAGACAACCTCCCAATAAGGGGCCTTCGCCGACCCCAACCTGACGTGTCTGCAGGGGATGATTTTCGGGCAGCGGAAGTCGCCCGCGGGTACGCCGCGAGGTCACCAATCGCCAGAAGCTCTCCTCAGTCTCCGGTTCCGGAGTACTAGCAAACTCCACCGCACCGAGGGGCCCAGAAAAACTCACCAAACCGGTCTTGCGAAACAGTGCCAGTTGCAAGGCGGTGATGTCGCTGTAGCCCACGACAATCTTGGGATCCCGCCGGACGGCCGAATAGTCGATTTGATCGAGCAGGCGCGGAGAACCATAGCCCCCCCGCAGGGCCATGATCGCCCGAACGCGCGGATCACGGAGCATTCCGTTGAGATCGGACAACCGCTCTTCATCAGTACCCGAGAAAGCGCCATCGTGCCCCAGAGCGTGGGCCCCAACTTCAACGCGGTACCCCCGCCCCTCGAGGTAGCGGACACAGCCTTCCACTTGCTCAGGCCGCCACAGGGCTCCGGCCGGGGCCACCAAACCCACGACGTCACCGCGTCGCAACGCCCGTGGACGCAGGATGCTTTTCATTTTCGCGCACGGACAAAGCGCTCCACATACTTGCCGAGCATGTCCGCCTCCAAATTAACCACATCGCCCACCAGCCTCTCCCTCAGTGCGGTCACCTCATAGGTGTGCGGGATGATCCAGATGCGAAATCCGCCCCGAAACAGGTCGGCCACGGTGAGGCTGATTCCGTCCACAGCCACAGACCCCTTGAAGACGATGTAGCGGGCAATGGCCGCGGGCGCTGTGATTTCGAGAATGTAATCCCGGCCGCGACGCTCCCAGGTGCGGATTTTCCCGGTGCCATCGATGTGCCCGGTGACAAAGTGTCCGCCGAGACGGTCTCCGGCGACCAGAGATCGCTCGAGGTTCACCGCCGAGCCGGGCTTCACTGCCGACAAGTTTGTGCGGTCCCAGGTTTCCTGTAGGAGATCAAAGGCGAGGCAGGCCCCGGCACCCGCGGCCTTGCTCCCTCCGGCACGAATTGCTCGTCGCGCCACCACAGTGAGGCAGCACCCATTCACGGCAATGCTGTCTCCCAAGCGGGCCCCCTTAGCCGTCACCCGGGCATCCACCCACAGACGAACGGAAGCATCCCTCGGTTCTATCCGACGCACGGTTCCCATCTCTTCGACCAATCCAGTGAACATGTCTTTTTCTTATCCGGAACGATTCAGTAGGCCAGCGGTTATCGGGCGGATCTTCCCGCCGAAAAGAACTCAAGGTCACCGACACCCATGGCTCGCCCTGAGGCAACACTCTGCGGCGCAAGCGCCCGTCGTCCAACGGAATCCTCCAGACTCAGCCCGATGTCGCCCGAACCACGCGCGCTGTGATGAACAAATCCTCACCAAAACGGCGTGAGTCCACGTCGGTGAGGCTCGGAGCTTCTGCCAATGAGCGAAACCCTTGTCCAGCGACCGACCGGCGAGATTCCTCTCCGCCCAGGATCCGCGGCGCATAGAAAAACGCGATCCGATGCACGAGGCCGGCTTCAAAAAACGAGGCCAACACCGTTCCTCCGCCCTCCACCAGCAGGTGCAGGATGCCCATTCGCCCCAACTTCGGCAGAAGCCATTGCAAATCGATGCGTCCCTCCCGCTCCGGTGCACGCAGCACCGTCACCCGAGCCTGCAACGCTGCGATCTTTGCCGGATCGGCTAACTCGCTCACCACGATAAGAGCGCTGGCCCTTCCGTC
This sequence comes from Akkermansia muciniphila, assembly GCA_945893185.1. Taxonomy (GTDB): domain Bacteria; phylum Verrucomicrobiota; class Verrucomicrobiia; order Limisphaerales; family UBA9464; genus SXXZ01. The sequence goes on from CAMDDW010000067.1 coordinate 3,920, forward strand.
ATCGGAGACCAGGCGACACCCCAGGGGGGTTCGAGCCCGTGTATCGAGAATGATCCGCAGCTTCACGGGATGCCACGCCGGTCGGCGAAACCCCGGCTGAGTCCGCACAGTCAGACTAGGATCGTCTGCCAGAACCGTCTCAACGCCGACCAAGACAGCGTCGGCACCCAGGCGCAAACGCTGGGCATGAGCTCGCGATTTCGGACCGGTGATCCACTTTGATTCTCCCGAAGCGGTGGCGATCTTGCCGTCCAGAGTCATGGCCGACTTGGCCGTCACCCAGGGAATCCGGTGCACTATCCAGTGGTTGAACGCTTCGTTGAGCCGGTTGGATTCGGCCTCCAGCACGCCAGAATCCACCGTGATCCCCGCTTCCCGCAGCAGCACCAAACCGTGGCCGGCATGGCGAGGGTTGGGGTCCACTGCGGCGACCACCACCCGCGTAACCCCTGCCCTAATCAACGCCTCGGTGCAGGGAGGCGTGCGCCCGTGAGTACAGCAGGGCTCCAGGGTGACATAGACCGTTGCGCCAGACACCGACCGATGGCGACGAGCCGCATCGGCTAAGGCTTCAATCTCCGCATGCGGTGCACCCGCCCGATGATGCCATCCGCGGCCAATCACCTTGCCATCCTGAACTAAGACGGCTCCCACCATTGGGTTCGGCGATGTCTGACCATAAGCCCGTTTGGCCAACCTCAGGGCCTGATCCATGAATTGCTCGTCGGGAGTCATGGATCCGTCTCAGAAAGAGATCAGCCCTTGGCCGAAAATAAAGCCTCGGCGAACTCCCGGGCATTGAAAGCCTGAAGGTCGGCGGCCTGTTCGCCGACTCCGATGAACTTCACCGGAATGCCCAACTCCCGCTGAATGGCCACAACCGCGCCCCCCTTGCTGGTGCCATCCAGCTTGGTGATGACTAGGCCTGTCAACGTCACCAACCTATGAAATTCCCGAGCCTGGACCATTGCATTCATGCCAGTGGAACCATCTAGCACCAGTAGCACCTCGTGCGGTGCCCCGGGGAGCTTGCGGTCGACCACTCGATGCACTTTTTGCAACTCTTGCATCAGGTTGTGCTTGGTGTGCAACCGACCGGCCGTGTCGATAAAGAGCCAACGGGCATTACGGGCCTGTGCAGCCACTATGGCGTCGTGGGCCACAGCCGCGGGATCTGCCTGATAGGCACCGGCGATAACGGGGATTTCCAATCGGCTTCCCCACAATTGGAGCTGCTCAATAGCGGCAGCGCGAAAGGTGTCGCAGGCGGCGAGGATAGCTGGCTCTCCGCGCTCGGCCATACGCTTGGCCAACTTGGCACAAGTAGTCGTTTTCCCGGTTCCATTCACGCCCACCATCGAGACCACCGTCACGCCGTCCGGCCGGGCTGTTAGTGCCGGATCCATGCCTCCCAAACTCCGCTCAACCTCAGCGATAGCGATGTCGACGAAGTCCAAACCGGACTTGCCCTGAGTCTCGAAGGCCAAACGCACCGCAGCCAAGATTTGCTGGGTCATGGGCAGACCAAGGTCGGCCGCCAATAAGGCCGCTTCGAGTTCTTCGATACTCTGCGCCGTCAACTTCGGAGATCGGGTAACAATCCGCTGGATCTCGTGAGCCAACGATGTGGCGGTCTTGGTGAAGGCAGATTTAAGTTTGTCGAAAAATCCCATGGGGTCGGTCTGTATTGGCTACGAAACTCTTCGAGAACGCCGGGCACGCAACGCTTCGACCTGAGGATAGGGCAGCTTTACCCGGCCGATGAGGGGTTGCCCTTTGGCCATGCCGTGACAATCGCTACCTCCTGTGGCGACCAAATCGAGATCGGCCGCCTTGCGGGAATAGTTTTCACTGACCTCCGGAGAATGGCGGGTATGCCAGCACTCCAAACCGTCGATACCGGCGTCCTTGAGCTTCCCGATCAGACTGTCGTTGCGATACAGCCCCGGGTGAGCCAGCACGGCCACTCCGCCGGCCTCCTGAATCAACCCGACGGCATCCTGGGCATTCATGCGGGCCTTGGGCACAAAACCCGGGCGTCCCCGCTTCAGGAACTTGTCGAAAGCCTGATCATGATCACGAGCGAACCCCTGTTGCACGAGGGCGCGCGCGACGTGCAGACGCCCTGGAGCCTCGCACTGAGCCAAAGACAACACCAGCGACACGCTGAGGCTGACACCGTTGTCATTGAGTTGGGTAACCATCTCGCGCACTCGTTGCTGACGGACTCCCTGAAAATGTTGCAACTCCACCCGAAGCCGCTTGGACGAAAGATCCATCCAGTACCCCAAAATGTGAACCTCTTGACCGGTCACTTCGGCGGTCAATTCGGCTCCGGGAATGAACTCGATGCCTTCTTTCGTACAGGCCGTTTCCATCCGCTCACACCCCTCCACACTATCGTGATCAGTGAGGGCCACCGCATCCAAGCCTTGTGCCCGCGCGTGCGCTGCCAATTCTTCCGGCGAGTAGGTCCCATCGGAGAAATGGGTGTGAAGGTGCAGGTCGGCGAGTTTCACTGGGGAGGCCTAGACTAAGGTTTTCTTGGCCGTTCGCGCTGGCCGGAGCAGGTCCGCTTTTACCTTGTCGAGGATGCCATTGACGAACTTGCCACTGTCGGCCGTCGAGAACTTCTTCGCTACATCGACCGCCTCATTAATGCTCACCACAGGTGGAATGTCGTCGCGGTGGAGCATTTCGTGAATGGCCAGACGCATAACATTGCGATCGACGGCCGCCATTCGGTGGAGGTCCCAATTCTTAGCGTGCTTGCGGATGATATCATCCAGTTGTTCCCGATGTTCCAACACCCCCCGAACCAGACGTTCAGCAAAGAGTCTCGTGGCGCTCTCCTCGACACTCGGGGGCGGCAAGTGAACCTGTTCGCCCCACGTGGGACCGTGCGATTCAAGAAAATCGCTCATCCTCTGGGCATCCCAGAATTGGTTGAGAGCCGATCCCAAATCCTCAGGTGGATTCAGGTCGTGCTGAAAGAGAAACTGCACCGCTCGTTCACGTGCCTCCCGGCGCTTGCGCATGCTGGCACGATAGACCAAAGGCTGGGCAGACAAGAGTGTTTTATTGAACGGCCGCGTCGGACGCTGTGCCGACGCGTTGGGAACCGGCGTAAACGTTGAAGCGACCCTCACGCAAGAAACCCACCAAGGTCTGTCCTGACTCGTTGGCAAATTGGACCGCCAAGCTGGTAGGAGCCGAGACGGCGGCAATCATGGCGATGCCTGCTGCCAGGGCCTTCTGGACAATTTCAAAGGAAACGCGACCACTGACCATCAGTACCGAGGGCCCTGCTGGGAAGGCTCCATCCAGAAACCGTCGACCGATCACCTTGTCCACGGCGTTGTGCCGGCCAACATCTTCACGAACCACCCACAACTGGCCGCTCGGGCTAAAGAGCGCCGCCGCATGCAACCCTCCGGAGACTGAGAACCCCGCTTGCGCCAAACGCAGTTGTCGAGGCAGTGACAGTAACACCTCAGGGTCCATCTGAAACTGTTCTGTGACCGAAGGAAACTGTCGCCGGAGGGCCTCGATGCTCGCCGTGCCGCAGAGCCCACAACTGGAGGAGGCAAAGACGTGCCGAGTCAGCGATGCAAAGTCGCAAGTCACCGAATCATTCAAGAAAACATCCACCACGTTCCCGGTTTCGTTGCGCGGATAGGGACGGATTCCTTTGAGATCTGAAGGAGCGCGGAGCAACCCCTCACTCACTAAGAAGCCGACCGCTAATTCGTCATCATGGCCTGGTGTTCTCAGAGTTACGCTCACGCTGCGGGTCTCCACCCGGATTTCTAGAGGTTCCTCGGCTGCGACGAGATCGGCTGAGGGGTCTTCCCACCGTCCTTGAATCCACCGCCGAATGGAGGTGGACCGAGTGGATGAATCTGGGGAATTCACAGCGTCTGGCTTAAGAATCCACCATCCACGCGCAAGTCTGTTCCGGTAACAAAACCCGCTGCCCGCGAACTCGCCAAAAACACCACCGCTCCACCCAACTCTTGGGCAGCCCCGAAGCGAGCCATCGGTGTGTGATTGAGGATCGCCTGAGCACGAGCGGTGGGACTGCCGTCCTCGTTGAAAAGAAGGCGACGATTCTGCTCGGTCGGAAAGAAACCCGGAGTGATGGAGTTGACCCGCACCCCGCTTGGGGCCCATTCGCGTGCTAAAAACTGGGAGAGACTCAGAACGGCCGCCTTGGCCGCTGAATAACTAACCACACGAGACAGCGGAATATGAGCTGAAACACTGGCGACATTAATCACCGTACCGCGGCGACGAGCACAGAATCCCGGACCGAATGTCTGGCAAGGCAACAAGACTCCGCCCACCAAATTGAGATCAAAATTACCCCTCCAAGCATCCAAGCCAATCGCTTCGAACGGAAGGTCTGCCGTCACAGTGGCCTTAGGATCATTACCCCCGGCGGCATTGACCAAGACTGATGGCACCCCCAACTGACGTTCCACCTCAGCTTCCACGCGGCGAAGATCATCGCGGCACATGGCATCGGCGGTGAAGAAAGCGGCCCGAGTCCCCTGCTGCTTCAGCGATTCCACGCAGGCCTGTCCGCGCTCGGCATTACGCCCCACAACAGCCACCGCCGCTCCCGCCTTGCCTAGGGCATGAGCCATGGCCCCACCCAGGGCTCCGGTCGCACCGATTACCACCGCCACCTCTCCGGAAAGATCAAACAGGTTCATGAGTGACACGATGAACCAGGCCCGCAAGCGAGGGGAGCAGAAATCGCCAACCTCGGCACCGCGGCCCGGCGCAACTCCTGATCCAGAAAGATCCAATGGGGATAGGAGTGATGGCGAGGGAGATTCTTTCGCAAGACACTGCGTGAACGAGTGGTAGTAGGTCTGAGTCCCGTACCCAGCGACCAACGAAGCGCTTGCGGAAGAAGGCGCAGCTAGCACAAGCGAACCCACTGAAATCGTTCAGTCTAAGCACCCAAGGCTGGGGTCAAGGCAGCCCCTGCCCCATCCCCTGCCCAGTCGCCAACGTTTCAGGCCGGCAATCGCTTGCGAAATTCCCGGCAAGCCGCCGCGACATCGCTCGCGTTGAGAATGGCACTCACCACACAGATGGATCGGGCTCCAGCCCTAACCACAGTATCGACGGTTTCAAGATTGATACCGCCAATGGCAAACCACGGGATCGAAACATTCTCACAGGCCCACTGAACGTAATCGACCGTCACAGGGCGAGCGCTCGGCTTGGTGCCGGTGGCAAATACGGGGCCGATCGCCACATAGTCAGCCCCTGCAGCGACGGCACGGGCGCATTGATCCGGCGCGTGGGTGGACAAACCAATCTGGCATCCGGCCTTCTTGCTGGAGAGTTCGCCAACGTGTTGGTAGCCCGCGTCAAAGAAATCTTCCTGTCCCAGATGAACCCACGGAGCCCCAACTTCCAAGGCAACCTCAGGATGGTCGTTGATCACCAGACCGACACGGGCATCGCGCAGCACGGGTGCCAGTGCTTGAGCCAGACGAAGAACCTCCGATGCAGGAAGTCCTTTGGCCCGCAGTTGGATCAGGTCTGATCCGCCGTCACAAAGAGCTGCCGCCACGGCTACGGGATCACGCCCGTTCAGGTAGGCGGTATCGACGAAGGTGTAGAGCCGGCAATCGGCAATCGGTTTCATTCCTGATCCAAAAGCAAACAGTCACCTCAACGTCGAACCGTGGTGTGTTCGCCAAGCCAGGTCAAATCGGGCCGACTAGCGGTTCCCGGGTACCCGCCTGCGTGGACGCTGTGGTGATCCACATTCGAACTTGGATTATTAAACGTACCGCTGACCCATCGGTGAGATTCTGCATGACCGTCGGCGAAGGAGAAATTGGAACTGCGCCCGTGGTAATTGCCCGGCACGTGATACGCTCCGCCTGAGGCAGTCGCCATGTTAACTCCGAAGAACGGGCGGCAAATTCCTTTAGGATGAATTTCTCCATGAACAAAAACATCCGAGGCGGACAGCAGGTCTGTAGTCTTTCGAAAATTGCGGTAGGTTCTATCGTCTCCGAGGGCGCTGGACGGATAAGGAACATCATCGGCCCAATTGACCCAAGGATTCTGACCGTAGGTGCGAGGATTGCCCGCCTTGCGACCATTAACGATCTCGGTGTAACGATCACCGGGGCACTTGAATGATCCCAAGGCCGGCAGATAAGTTGCCAAAAGCGAAACCCGCGGATTGATGAGACTTGAAGCCGATGAATCGACCAGATTATTGCCATCGCGCCCCTCGACCCAGTACTTGGGAACGTAGTTGGCAGGAGGATTTATGAGATTCACCGTTGGATCTCCGGCACCATTCGGAGGGAAAAAATCTCGGTTTTCAACGACATAGAGCATCGAAGCCACCATCAACTGTTTCTCGTTGTTGATGCAGGCGATGCCCGTGGCTTTTTGGCGTGCCTTGGCTAGCGCCGGCAAAAGCATGCCAGCCAAGATCGCAATGATGGCGATGACTACAAGCAGTTCAATCAATGTAAAGCCAGCAGACTGCTGCGAGCGGGGGGGAATTATTCTCACGATATTATTGGGGGAGATTTGCTGAGCCTAGATGGGTCTCATCTGGATTCAACCCCGAAAGAAGGTCCATTAACTCGGCCTCGGGCCCCTCATGATGCTGTTGGCGGGCCAGTTGCAAGGCCCGTTCGAAGGCAGATCGTGCAGCTTCCGTAGATCCTTGGGCTAGATCGCACTTACCTAGAAGAATTTGGACCACCATCCAATCGGGTTTACGGCGGAGAGCGATCTCCAAATGTTCACGTGCTTCAGCAAAGTCACCGGCATCAAACAGCGCTCGCCCCAAACTGAATCGAGCCAATTCGTTTTCAGGATACTGCCGAACCATTTCACGCTGCCGAGCAAAGAGATCACTCACGCGGGCTAGTTTACCTCAAGTCCTCATTTGAAGCAGCGTCGAAGTTCAACCTGCAGAGTTCTCCCAGGCTCCAACCCAAATTCCATTCACCCGATGGCATTAACACGAAGGTCGCGGAGGGTTTTGAGATGAGGCAGAGGGACGCCGCGGATGGGACGCGCTCCCTCGAAGCGTTTTGGGCCGAAGTGGGAGCGGTGGTTTGCGAAGATCTGATTGACGAAGTCCCTTGAGCCGATGGCCACCCCGGCCGTGAGGTG
>CAMDDW010000068.1:0-11065 GCA_945893185.1 Akkermansia muciniphila
GCCATAACGAGCAGAAGCTCGCCCTGCAATTGCTGGTGGATGGCCAGGTGGTCCGTTCGGCGACGGGCCCGAATGACCGCAGTGGCGGCAGCGAGGCGTTGGCTCCTGACTCGTGGGACGTCTCCGAGTTGGCCGGTCAGACGGCCTCCATTCGCATTGTCGACGGGGCCAAGGGCGGCTGGGGACATCTTAATGTCGATCACCTCCGGCAAACCGACGCCCGACCGAAAGGCCTGCAGAAGAACGTTGAGCAATCCATCCCGGTGACGGCTCGTTATTTGCACCTGCCCATTCGCAACGGGGCCCCGAAGCGCGTGGTGACCTTGATGGTGGACGGGAAGCCCGTCGTTCGGAATGACATCGAGTTGGCCGATGGCGCGGCCGATTGGTGGGCGCCCATGGACGTGTCGGCCTGGCGGGGAAAGACCGTCACCCTCCGTGTGGACGCATTGCCGGCCGATTCCACGGCGTTGTCGGCGATCGAACAGGGTGACGGTTTCAAGGATGAGGGATCGATGTACCGCGAGCCGTTGCGCGGGCAGTTCCATTTTTCGCCAAAGCGCGGTTGGAACAACGATCCGAACGGCATGGTCTTCTACAACGGCGAGTACCACTTGTTCTTCCAGCACAATCCGTACGGTTGGGATTGGGGCAACATGCACTGGGGTCATGCCGTCAGTCGCGATCTCGTCCACTGGGACGAGCTCGGAGACAAGCTCCTGCCCGACGACATGGGACCGATGTTCAGCGGCAGCGCCGTGGTGGACTGGAAGAACACCAGCGGCTTCGGCAAGGATGGTAAACCGCCGCTCGTGCTCATTTACACCGCCGCCGGGAATCCCGCGGTGCAGTGCATCGCCTACAGCACCGACGGCCGCAAGTTCACCAAGTTTGCGGGCAACCCGGTTCTGAAGGAAATCACCGGAGGCAATCGCGACCCCAAGGTGATGTGGCATGAGCCGTCCCGGAAATGGGTGATGGTGCTCTACGTGGAGTGGCAGAAAAAGCACACCATCCACTTCTTCAACTCGCCCAATTTGCGCGAGTGGAGCCTGGCCCAAATCGTCGAGGGCGATGCCCCCGGCAAACCCTATCTCTTCGAATGCCCCGACTTCTTCGAGTTGCCCGTGGACGGAGATCCGACCCGCCGGAAGTGGGTGCTGCTCGCCGCCAACAGTGCTTATGCCGTGGGTACCTTCGATGGCGCCCGCTTCGTGCCCGAGCAGAGCAATTTGGCCGGTCAGCGAGGCAAGGGTTTCTATGCACCCCAGACCTTCAGCGATATTCCGGGTGCCGATGGGCGTCGCATTCAAATGGGTTGGTTTCAGACGGCTACCAAGGGCATGACCTTTAACCAGTCCATGACCGTGCCGCTGGAGCTTCGGTTGCTGACCACGGCGGACGGGCCACGACTGACCTTCACGCCGGTGCGCGAACTGGAGGCGCTGCGGGCCCAATCCCATCGCCTGGGTTCGTTGTCATTGGCTCCGGACGCAAAGAATCCGCTGGCGAAGGTGCAGGGGGAATTGCTGGAGGTCCGCGCCGTTCTGAAGCCCGGACAAGCGACCCACGTCGCGTTCAGCATTCGCGGGGTGCCTGTGGTTTACGACGTGAAGCAGCAAGAACTAGTGGTGGCTCAACATCGCGCGCCGGCGCCGCTGCACGACGGCAGCCTGGATCTAATCATTTACTGCGACCGCACCGGCCTGGAGGTCTTCGCCAGCCGTGGGCTTTGTTACGTTCCCATGCCCGTCCAGCCGAAGCCCGAGGACCGTTCGCTTTCGCTGCAAGTTCAGGGAGGCACGGTCGCTTTCAAGAACCTCGAGGTTCATGAACTCCAATCCGCCTGGGCTGTGCGAAAAAGCACGACTCCGGCACCTCCGGCTTCTCCGGCCCGTCCGGCGTTCCCGGCAAGCCCGACGCGGCCATGAACTTCGGATCCCGCCGCTACTTTTGCATCGGCCTCGGGGAAGTTCTTTGGGACCTCTTGCCGGGTGGGCGTCAATTGGGCGGAGCGCCCGCCAACTTCGCCTACCATGCGCATGCGTTGGGGGCCGAGTCCCTCGTGGTTTCGCGCGTGGGCCGTGACGATCTGGGTCGGGATCTCCTCGAGCGCTTGAACACCCTGGGTCTCTCGACCTCCGGGATCGCCGTCGATCCAGTCGCGCCCACCGGCACTGTGAGCGTGGCCCTCGATCCGTCGGGGAAGCCCGCCTACACCATCCACCTCGACGTCGCCTGGGACTTCCTGGAGGCCGGTCCCGAGGGGCTGCGAGCTGCGGCCGGGGCCGATGCGGTGTGCTTCGGGACTTTGGCCCAGCGCCACCCGGTGGCCCGCGAGTCCATCCGGCGTGTGCTGCAGGCGACTCGGGCCGACGCCCTGCGCATCTTTGACATCAACCTTCGCCAACGGTTTTGGTCGCGGGAGGTGATCATCGAGTCCTTGGCATTGGCCACTGTGCTGAAGTTGAATGACGAGGAGTTGCCCATCCTCGCGGACCTGCTCGGTTGGCCGGGTGACGACGACCAGGGATTGCTCGAACGGTTGGCCCAGCGATTCGATTTGCGGGCCGTGGCCCTGACGCGAGGGGCTCGCGGTAGCCTCTTGTGGACGGCCGGCCGCACTTGGAGTTGGCCCGGTTCGGACCTGAAGGTGGCCGACACCGTGGGTGCGGGCGACAGTTACACGGCAGCCCTCGCTCTGGGACTGCTGTCGGGGAAGGCTCCTGAAGACATTCTCTGCATCGCCCATCGAGTCGCAGATTTTGTATGCACTCAGTCGGGGGCGACACCGCCCATGCCGGCCGATTTCGCCGATGAATTCGTGGGTGCGAGAAGAACCGGGGGAGACTCTTCGGGAAACCGAATTTGAAGCTGGTGCGCGGGGCGGGGGTCGAACCCACAACCTTCGGCTTCGGAGACCAACGCTCTATCCAATTGAGCTACCCGCGCAGCCTATGCAGGGACCTTAAGAATCCACTCATGGCAGGGCAACTGTTAGTTCTGGGCGGTTCTGGGTTGGTCGTGAAATGCAGGACGCCCTGCTTCGGGATGGTGTTGGAGATAGCAGGGTTTCAGAGGATTTCGGCCGCATTGAGGGCTGGACACCGGGCGTCAACTGACGGTGGATTCAATGCATGATCCAGAACGGGCTGAGAACGAAGGCAGGAATCGTGTCCTTGATCGGCCTGCTGTGGGCGGTTGTGTTGCCATCGGTGGATGCGTTGGCGGTGGACGTCCGCCCAGAGAGGGTCCCGGAGGGTGGGCTTCAACCCGATGCGCTCGTAGATGCTCAGGGTCGGGTGCGCCTGATTTATCTGAGTGGCGACCCCAAGGCCGCGGACATCCATTGTGTGAGCCGTGAACCTAAACGTGGTGCTGGACGTGGTGAGTGGTCGCGACCTCAGACCGTTAATTCCGAGGCGGGTTCCGCGGTGGCCCTCGGCTCGGTGCGTGGACCTCGATTGGCCTTGGGTGGTTCGGGAATCCTTCACGTGGTCTGGAATGGTTCATCGAAGGTGCCCGCCACCGCCGCGGGCTCCGCACCGCTCCTGTATTCCCGATCGAAGCCATCGGGTGAGGGATTCGAGACCCAGCGTGCCTTGGGTGGAACCACCCGCCACCTGGACGGCGGAGCGGCGGTGGCCGCCGACGGCAAGGGCACCGTTTGGGTGGTGTGGCATGCTGCGTTGCCGACCCCTCCAGCCGGAGGCGATGACGAAACTCATCGAGCGGTTTTCTTGAGCATTTCGCGCGACGAGGGGCGCACCTTTGATGCCCCGCGCCGCATCGATCCGCCCGGCATGGGCGTTTGCGCCTGCTGCGGTCTGGATGCGGGGATCGGGCCGGATGGATCGGGTTGGGTATTCGTCCGTGGGGCGGCCGGAAAGTCGCAGCGGGGCATGCAGTTGCTGAGCGCGGGTGCCGGTTCGTTGGACTTCCAACGGCGAGCCCTGGATAGCTGGGATTTGAATCAATGCCCCATGTCCACGGCCCGTTTGAGTTGGTTCGGCGGTCGATCTCTGGCGGTGTGGTTGTCTGAGGGACGCATCCGGTTGGGTCGGATGGGGGTGACGGATTCGGTCCGTGCTCTGTCGGAATCGGGTCGCAAGGCCAACCATCCGGTCGTGGTGCCACTCGAAGGATCGGGCTCGTTGGTCGTGGCCTGGACCGAGGGAACGGCCTGGCAGCGCGGCGGCGATTTGGCCTGGCGCACCGTGGGAGCCGATGCGTCCCAAGACTCGCCTGTGCAACGACTGCCAGGGGTTCCCGTGTGGGGCTCCGTTGCGGCGTGGCGGGAGGCCGACGGTCACGTCACCGTGTTGTACTGAACCCGTCTGGCTGAGAGAGATTGGACCTCGGGGCTTCCTCCGGCTCGGGCTCATCATCCGATGCCGCAGGACGCCAGAAAGCCCGAGATCCGGACCTTCAGGGTTTCCTGTCTCGGAAGCTCTCGCGAATGAACGTTACCACCGGGGCTGGATCGTCGAGCCCGTGGGGGTGGTGGCCCACGCCCGGCTTGTGGATGACTTGGATTTGCCCACCTAGGGCTTGGTATCGCGATTCGATCAGGCCTGTGTTTTCGGCCACCGGCACCACATCGTCGGTGTCGCCGACCACATGGATGAGTCGGACCTTGGCCTTGGCCAGCGGGGCGAGTCGGTCCACCGGGTTGCCGCTAAAGGCCAGCGCCTCTGCTTCGGTGGCAAAGCCGTAGTAGCGCTGCAATTGGGTCCAGTCGCCGGTGCTGCCCTTGCCGGTCCCCTTGCCGCCGGGCCAACTCTTGAAATCGCACACGGGCGCGTCGCCATAAATGCACGCCACGCGTTCCGGGTTCTTGGCTGCCCAGCGGTAGGCGTAGAGACCGCCGCGGCTGATGCCCACCAGGGCAGCCTTGGGTCCGAGACCGCCACGCTGGAGCACTTGGTAGAAGGCATCAAACTGTTCCAGCGCACGCGGTGAACCAAAGGTGTTGCCGACCTCGAGGTGAACGTGGTGGAACCCGTGTTCCAGCAGTCGCAGGACACCGGTCCGGTCCGTGAACGCGTAGGGGAATTCCAGGCACCAGGTCCACGGTTTTCCGGGTGCCGCCTGGCGTGGCTCGACCACCCACGCGGTTGCGCCGTCCACGGCAAAGCGGTGTCGTACGAATCCGTGCCACAGGTCCACGCGGTCGCCAGGCCAGGGCGAAGCGGCCGGATCGCCCTTCGCAGCGGTGGCGGCAGAAGGAATCGTTGGGGTCGAGGGGGACGAAGTTGTTTCCTTCGGATCAGCGGCCTTCAGGGCGGTTGATGCGATGAGCATAAAAGCGCAGCAAAGCCACGGTGTGCAGGGCAGGAAGGGCATGTTCCAGCCAGTCTTTCCGTGGATTCGGAGTCTGTCCATGGGCCGTTGTTCGGAATATCGGCGGCTCTTATCCGAAAAGTTTTTAGAGAATCTGAGACAAAAGCGTTGACGAAATAGGGCGATAGAAAGCACTTTCCGCTCCCCAACGCGGGGGTGTAGCTCAATTGGTTAGAGCGCTGCCCTGTCACGGCAGAGGTTACGGGTTCGAGTCCCGCCACTCCCGCCATTTTCCCCAGCGTTGAAAAACCGGCCACAAAGCCGGTTTTTTGCTGCCCATAGCTTTTTTGCGTCCAGAGGTATCCATCGCCTCCCGCCCCCCACAGGCCGGAGAGAACACGGGATTGAAACTGTTAAAACACGGGGTCTGCAGCGGAGTTTGAGAGAACCACGCGATCGGCTAAATACGCCCAGCGCCCAAATGATCCACCTGACTCTGGATCCAACTGGTTTCAAGCTCTTGTCGGCCACCGTCTGCACCTTAGAGACCGCGCGAACCAGACCGGTCGGCAGACTTCGCTGCTCCAGTACCTGCCATACCATGGATGATCGAACCCTCCCGGGGACGATTCTGGAACATGGTGGTTTCAGCAATCGAAAGCCCAAGCAATTTGAGCGATGTCCGGAACCTGCCGACGGTCCTCAGATCCTTCGAATCGGGTCATTGACCCGTTATGCAAAATGTAATATTTAGGATTAACTTGTTGATATCTACATCCGTTTAGTAACATGTGTTCACCATGACTGAAACCGACCAAACCTTGGATTTGGTGAAGCGCTTGGGGCTGGTTCGTCCGAAAGACCTGAACCAATATGGCATCCCGGTCATCTACCTCCGGCGGTTGCTCCACCGCGGTGAACTCGTCCAACCAGCCCGAGGCGTTTACGCCGTCACGGGACACGAGCCCACGCTGCACCACAGTCTCGCGATGGTCAGCAAACGGATTCCCCGGGGCGTGGTGTGCTTGTTGAGTGCTCTTGCTTACCATGACATCGGCACCCAATTGCCCTCGGTCGTCTGGTTGGCGATCGACCAGCGCTCACGCCCGCTGGTTACCACAGATCTTCCCGCCAAGATCGTCCGTTTTTCGGCCCAGTCGCTCGTCGAAGGAGTCGAGGAGCACAGTGTCGAAGGTGTCACCGTGAGGATCACCAATCCGGCAAAAACCGTAGCCGATTGCTTCAAGTTCCGAAACAAGGTGGGCTTGGACATCGCCCTTGAAGCGCTGAGGGACGCGTGGCGCAAGCGCAAGGTTACTATGGTTGAACTAGACCGGTTTGCCGCAACCAACCGTATGACGAACGTGATGCGGCCCTACCTGGAGATGCTGACGTGAAGGAAAAGCCCATCCACAACTTGGCCGCTTCCGTCTACGACCGACTGCTCAAGCGGACCAGATCTGGCGCCGAGGACTTTCAGTTCGTGCTCATGCGCTACGGTGCAGAGCGCCTGATGTACCGGCTGAGTGTGTCCCAATACTCCGCCAACTTCGTCCTGAAGGGCGCCATGCTCTTCCTGGTCTGGACCGGTGCACAGTACCGCGCCACGAAGGACCTGGATTTGTTGGCCCTCCAATCCGCATCGGTGGAAAGGTTGAGGGAGGTCTTCCGAGAGTCGTGCCAACTGCCGGTCGCTCCGGATGGACTGGTTTTTGAGGCCGATAACGTGCAGGCCGAGGACATCCGGGAAGACAGCCTTTACCACGGCGTTCGGGTGACCCTGCTGGCTCGGTTAGGCAATGCCAGGATTCCGATTCAAGTCGACATCGGCTTCGGCGACGTGGTGACACCCGGGGCAGTCCAAGGAGACTTCCCCACTCTGCTCGACTTACCCGCGCCCCGCATGGCCATGTATCCCAGAGAATCCGTCGTGGCCGAGAAGTTCGAGGCGATGGTCAAGCTCGGGATGGCCAATAGCCGAATGAAGGACTTCTACGACATCTGGGCGCTATCCCGGCAGTTCAACTTCGACGGCGCCAACCTCTCCGCGGCAATCCAGGCCACGTTCAAGCGCCGCAATACGGCACTGGGGACCACCCTGCCGCTGGCCCTCACCTCGGATTTTAGTGAAAACCGGGGAAAACAAACGCAGTGGAATGCGTTCGTGCGGCGGACCAAACTCGAATCGGTTGCCGCCGCCTTGGGGTCGGTGGTGCCTGACATCCGGCGGTTCCTTGAAGCTCCGGTCTCTGCAGCAAGCCGGGGCGAGCGCTTGAATGCCGTCTGGGAAAACGGCGGTCCGTGGAGGTGACGAACTCGTTATCTGCCGCTTCCCAGACGGAGCGGCCCGCCACCTCGTCACCTCACATGCACTGGGCCTCAAGTCCAAGATCCTCACGGGCGATTCCCATCGGTCCCGAAAACACGGCGTTGAACTAGGGTTGATTCATCGGCATCTGAATAGTTGTTTGTGAAGTGGGCTTGTTTGCATTTTGACTGATTTGTTTTTGTGGCCCGTGTTCACGATTTGCCGTGCCTAGTACCAATTTGCCCGCCGAAGCGGATCTTCTCAAGCGAGTCATAGTCCGTCTGATCGATCCCCATGAGCGCGGGGAGTTCGACCGCCTGCTCGAGGCCGACCACTGCTTTGGCCGATGCGCGCTTTACGGCCCCTCGCTTCGTTACGTGGCCGAACTTGATGGGCAGTACGTCGCCTTGTACCTCAAGGCACGAGATCGCTGGATTGGCTGGTCCCCGCGCCAACGCGCCCGCCGGCTCGGGCTTGTCGCCAATAATTCCCGCTTCCTTGTCTTACCCGAGCGCGAAAAGCTGCCCAACTTGGCCTCTCGCGTCCTTGGCCTCGTGCTGCGGCAGCTCAGCGACGACTGGCTTAAGCTCCACGGCAAACCCATCCTCGCCGTCTCCCGAGTTTGGGTTTCTTCCGCACTATCGGGATTTACTGGAATAGAGAATGCTGACCCATCCCCTGGGCCCCATTCGCACGGATTGAACCGCGACCGGTGGGCGGGTCGCTTCGGTTCAATCTGGCTCTACCTAGGAGATGACTCCTTTGCAGAATTGTTCAAAGAAACGTTCCTTCAGGAAGCTCCTTCAACGACTGAGCGATAAAATAACCGTTTCTTTTTAGGCAGATTTACTTACGAGCCTCCGCTTTACCAACTCGAAGGCAGAGGCGAGCCATGTTTTCTTGAAACTGGAGCGGATAGAACCCTTGGACGCGAAACCACTCTTCCCGGACGGCAGGAAGAGAAAGAATTGATTCTATATCTCGGCAACAGGTTTCCCAGTCGGACGAGTCCATAATGCCGGTGCGCCAACACTTCCAGACGATGACCACATGGTTCAACCAGGGATGGCCCCCTGGTGGCTGACAAATCGCGCATTTTGCGCCCATTTTCGATGATTTTGGCTGTTCCTACAGAAACGAGGGTTCGATTCCCTTCACCCGCTCCATCTTTTTGCTCAGCAAATTCGCAGTTTTCCAGGCCACTGTCCTACGAGTGTCCTACGAAGCGGCCCGGATCAGCCCCGTTTCCTTGGGTTTTCCCAGCCGGAATCGCAACCGTGGTTCAGGGGCCGGTGTCGTTTTCTCGCAACGAGTCCTCCACGGGATGTCCAGCGAGACGCGCTGCGGCGATGACGTGACTTGGCACATGGCTGAGAAGCATTCCCACACCTGCCTCAATCTCTTCTGGCGTGAATCGTTCCGGGTAGAGGTGCAGCGCGACGATAAACGCTGCGTCCGCATTCCAGTCGGTGAGGTGGAACGCAATCGTGTCGGCTTGGAGGATCGAGTGAATCGGTTGTCTGCCGTTCATTGGAACGCCCGGATGGCTATCGTCACCGAGATAGCACGTAAAGGCGACGGTAGCTCCGAGTGCGGTGACGTGCTTGAGAGTCTCGGGTCGAAGTGAGACATGGACCGCACGACAACCCGGGATGATTTCGTATCCCACGTCGAATGTCCGCTTCAGAGCCCGTTCCCAGAGTCGCCTCTCGTTGCCACCCAGGGCCTCTATGGCCGCATAGAGCTTGATTGTCGCCGTGTCGGCATCCTTGAGGTCCGAATTGCATTCCAGCCGGAGAAGGAAGATGCCTTTGCGAATCGGTCCTGAGTAGAGGGAATAGGCCGTTTGGCTGACAGATGCTTCGATGGCACCCAGCTTCGCTCTGGAGACGATGTCCAGATCGACGTTTATGAATCTGGGTGGAGCCTTTGACTTCATAACGAATGTTTGTTCGGACCAGCCCAACCCGGCCAAAACGTTCGGATGCTTTCTCAAAGTCCCATTCCTCAGGATCGGGGGCAACAGTGACCTTCGCTGGTGTCCCCCGGAGAAGACCATCCAGTTACGCCACTGCATTCGGAGGGAGGTGCCTTCAAACCTTATCCGTTGGTCGGGGCTTCGGGTGGGTCCCGAACCTTTTCTTCACCTCTGGGTCGCATGGGGGAGGCGAATCTTCAAAGGCTCGCGGAACCTCCACGAACCGAATCATCCCCGAGAGCTGCCAACTAGTCTCGGAAAGCGATGTTTCGGGGCGACACGTCGAGCAGGTAGATATCCAGAGCCTCAAATTCCCCGAGCACCCGCTTCACAATGGGCCAGCGTTCACCAAATTGCTCCTGCTTCTCCTCCTGCCAGCTCGCCCATACGTCATCCGGAAACTCTAAAGGAAAATCGAGCCGCACCTCCGCGAAATCCAGGACGAAGGGTTGCTGGACGACCGTCATTTCCAGCACCAGCAATTCGGCATCGTAATCCAGTAATTGCGGGACGTTGAAGCCAAGCACCTGTGCGATGTTTTCATCCTGCAGCCGGAGATAGGTTTCTAATTCCAGTTCAAACGGCCCACGGCGCAGGTGGACCTTGAGAGCCACCTCACCTGCAGCAGCCGCCGAACCAGCCCGGAACACATTGCCATGCATGCCCGAGCCCAATGGGCCGAGACGTTCCAGTTGCCGTCGCCGGCAGTATGCGGCAACTCTTTCCCCGATGTCGGCTACTTCACTCATAAGATCCTCGCCGGGGCAGGTTTCTACTCGGGTCCGGATGCATTTGGACGTGGGCGGTGAACGGTTGGCGGTGAATCAACTGGGGCCTGATTTCGCGCTCGTCGAATCGACTGCAAACCACTTGCCGGGCCCGGCCAATCTCTCGGTTACGGTGGACGAAGCCCTTACGGTTCGGCCAGTGTTTTTGCCCGAAGGCATCCAGTCTGGCGTTGTGCGGATCCGGCTCGCATTAAGTTGATAGCTCTGGAAACCACCGAGGGGCAATCGTGGCATTCCTTGGTTATGGTGATGGGGAGTAATCCGTCGAATTTCAAGGGAGCTGATCGACCTGTTGAGCAGGTCAGTTGGAGCGATGCGGTGGAGTACTGCCGGAAGTTGACGGTGAAGCAGAGAGAAGAGGGAGTGTTGCCTGTTGGATGGGAGTGGCGGTTACCGACGGAGGCCGAGTGGGAGTATGCGGCGCGAGCTGGGACTGCTGGAGCTCGGCCCGGGGAGTTGGAAGTTATAGCGTGGCATTCGGGTAATTCTGGTTCTGAGACGCATGCGGTTGGAGGCAAGCAAGCCAAAGCGTGGGGATTGCATGACATGATGGGGAATGCAGGGCTGATTCATCTGCATCTGAATAGTTGTTTGTGAAGCGGGCTCGTTTGCGTTTTGACTGATTTATTTTTACGGCCCGTGTTCAAGATTTGCGGTGCGTAGCACCAATTTGCCCGCCGAAGCGGATCTTCTCAAGCGAGTCACGGT